>JAGLTS010000054.1 GCA_023135165.1 Phycisphaerales bacterium
CGCCGCATAGATGCAACTCCTTGGAAATGGGCTGGGCGGGTATGCTGCGGGGATGGATGTTCGATTCGTTAAGGTGGATACGGGGTACGTCGAACTGCTGCCCGCGGGTGTGGAGGTTGGGCGGGGCGTGCGGCTTCGTGTGCCGGAGCAGGTGATGACTGTGGATGGCGTGCTGTGCGATCCGAGCGGGGCGGATGCGATTCATCGTTTGACGGGTGTGTGGCGGCGTGAAGTGTTGGAGGTGGGGGCAGTGGGGGCAGTGGGGGTAGTGGGGGTCGTGGGTCGGACGATGATTGGACGACGGGCGGCGGTGGTGGTGTCGCTTCGCGGTGATGAGATGCCGATTCCGCGGTGCGAGGTTGGGCTGGCGATCGAGAACACCGGGGATGAGCCGCTTGGGGGGGTCGCGGTGGTGGTTGGTCTGGAGTTGCCGGCTGGGCCCAGGCAGGTGGATGTCGAGCGTGGGGCGGTGACATGCTGCGATCTGGCAGGGAGACGCTGGGAACTGCGATTTGACGTTGAAGGGGCCATCGCGGAGCAGCGCAGCGACGGCGTGGTGGCGGTCATCGTGCCGATCGCGGACACGATCGTGCCCGGGGCATCCGCTTCGGCACACGGCGAGGTCACGTGCATCCGCTGATGTGCGAATGGGGCATGGCTGGGCAGGCGCGGCTGCCGTTGGTACCGTCTGAGGCGTGACTGAACCGGTGGAGCGACATGCGAGCGGAGGCGGACGGCGCATCAACCGAAGAGAAGTGTTCGGTTGGGCAATGTTCGATTTCGCCAACTCATCGTTCACAACCGTGATGATTACCGCCTACTTCGCGGTCTACTTCACGGAGTACGTCGTCGGACCGGATGGGACCGGGCTGGCGCTGTGGGGGACGGCGATCTTCGCCAGCCAGTTCATCGTCATCCTGACGGCGCCGCTGCTTGGGGCGCTGGCGGACTTCAGTGGGGCGAAGAAGCGGTTCCTGTTCGTCACATACATTGGCTGCGCCGCGGGAACGATCCTGCTGGGGTTGGCGGGTCCCGGAGACATCGTGCTGGCGATGGCGCTCTTTGTCGCGGCGAACGTTTGTTTTTCAAGTGGTGAGAATATCATCTCAGCGTTCCTGCCCGAAATCGCACCGAGCAACATGATGGGGCGAATCAGCGCCATCGCGTGGGGACTCGGGTACTTCGGCGGGATCGGCGCGCTGCTTGTCGCCGTCGTGATCCTCAAGACGCTCGGCGAGGGCGGGTATCCGTGGGTCTGGTTGATGGTCGGCGGGTGGTTCCTCCTTGCGGGCATCCCGACGTTCCTGTTCGTGAAGGAGCGACGTCAGGGCGAGACGCTCCCGGCCGGCCAAACGATATGGACCGTCGGCTTCCATCGGCTGGCGCGGACGCTGCGTGAGATCCGTCGGTTCAAACATCTGTTCCGTTTCCTCGTGACGTACATGATCTACGGCAGCGGCGTGTTCGCGGTGATCACATTCGCGGGCATCATCGCCAAGGACATGCTCGGGCTGACCGACGCGCAGCTCGGCATCTACCTGATCGTGCTGAACGTGACGGCTGCGATCGGCGCGATCGCCGGCGGACTGATCCAGGATTGGATCGGGAGTCGGCCCGCCATTCTGCTCGCGCTGTCGGGGTGGTTGGCGGCGCTTGTCATTGTGATGCTGATCGCGACGCCCGGTGAGGGCCAATCGCCGTCAACGGGCACGATGGTGCTGTTCTGGATCGCGGGGAACCTGATCGGACTGTCGATGGGCGCGACGTTTTCCGCGAGCCGCGCGCTCGTCGGGCTGCTCAGCCCCGAGGATCGGTCGGCGGAGTTCTACGGACTGTGGGGCTTGTTCGGCAAGCTCGGCTACATGATCGGGCCGGCGACGTTCGGCGTGCTGTCGGACATCGAAAGCGTGGGCACGCGAGGCGCGATTGCTGCTCTGGGCGTGTTCTTCATTGTGGGCTTCGTGCTGATGTTCACGGTGAACGTCGCGGAGGGCCGGGCCGCGGCGCGGTCGGATGGCGGATCGTGAATGGGGCGTTCGGCCTCGCCGGCCTGGTCTGCCATCGTCGTCGGCGCTGAACGTTGACCACACCGCACGTCCCCAAGCCCAGGAAAAGCGTTTCCTGGGCTTTTCTCTTGGCGCGTGGGCGGCGTCGCGCGTTCGACGAAGGCGGTACGATGCGGTCGTGCTGCGTGTCACACTCATTCTGCTCGCCGTGGGGTTTGCGATCTCGCTGCCGACGACGTGGATCATGCGCCACATTGGGCGTCGCGTCGGCGCGCTCGACTCAGCAGGCTCGGCGGGGCATGCCAAGCAGGAGATTCGGCCGATCCCCAACACGGGCGGGACGGCGATCTATCTGGGCATCGCACTGCCGTTGCTGGTCGGCCTACTCGCCGCGCACTTGGTCGATCCGACATCGTTGGGGGCGCTCGGTGATGCGTTGGCTGCGCATCTACCGGGGATTCAGCAGCGCACGCCGATGGCTGTCGCGCTGCTGGCATGCCTGACGACCCTGCACGTCATGGGCGTGATCGACGATCGCCGACCGCTCGGGCCTTGGCTCAAGCTTGCGATTCAAGCGGTGGCTGCCGCGGTGCTGGTCGTCATCTTCGATGTGCGCCTGCTGACGATGCTCGATGATGTCGTCGGCGGACCGTACCTGTCCTGGCTGCTCACCATTGCATGGTTCATCGCGGTGACGAACGCGATCAACTTCATGGACAACATGGATGGCCTGGCGGGCGGCGTGTCAGCGATCGCTGCTGGGTTGTTCCTCGTCGCGGCGCTTCTGAACGGGCAGTGGTTTGTCGCGGTGACGCTGGCGCTCCTGGTCGGCTCAGTACTCGGCTTTCTCGTCTACAACCGCCCACCGGCTTCGATCTTCATGGGCGACGGCGGGTCGCTGGTCATCGGGTTCCTCATCGCGTTTCTCACTGTGCGGACGACGTACTACGGCAGCCTGCCGGGCGATGCCGGCGAGACGGTGCTTGGCGGGGGTTGGTACGCGGTGTTCATGCCCGTCATCGTGCTTGCCGTGCCGCTGTACGATCTTGTCGGCGTCGTCGCGCTGCGGCTTTCGCAAGGGAAAAACCCGATGCGGGGCGACCAGCAGCACTTCTCGCACCGTCTCGTCATGCGCGGCATGAGCACGCGCGCCGCGGTGCTGACGATCTGCGCCGCGACGCTGGCGACGGGCATCGGCGGCATCGCGCTGGGGAGCCTCAGCGCATGGCAGGCGGTCCTCGTCTTCGTGCAGACGGGGTGCATCCTCGGCGTGCTCGCGGCGGTCGAGTTCGCCACCGCCGGTGCAAACAACAAGGATCGAGCCGGATGAACCGCATCCGCGGCCTGAGCCAACTCGCGGCGCTTGTGGTGATCGCCCTCGCTGTGCTGCGATGCCTGATGCTCATCTCGCCGCAGGTCTATTTCGATCAAGACCCGTGCCTGGTCGTGCTCACCGCCAACGGCATCGGTCCGAGCGGATCGGTCCTGTTGGATGTCCTGACGATCGCGGCGTGCGGCGTCGTGCTCATCGGAGCGCGGCGCATCGACATCGTCAGTGTCGTCCTCGCGCTGTTCGGCGCTGCGGCGGTCGTATATCACGCGAGCGGAGATGCAGGCGACCTGCGTGTGGGCGCGTCGTGGTGTGCTGCCATATCCACGGGACTCGCCGCGGTGCATTTCGGAAGGTTGCCCACACTTCGCCGATTGACCGTGGCGCTCGTGCTTGGGCTCGCGGGCGCGCTGGCTGTGCGCGGTGTGTTTCAGGTGCTCGTCGAGCATCCGCAGACGCTTAACTACTTCCGCGAGCATCAGGAGCAGACGCTCGCGGCACAAGGGCACGTTGCCGATTCGACCGCTGCGCGATCCTTTGAGCGGCGTCTCTCTCAGAACGACGCGATGGGGTGGTTCGGCCTGGCGAACGTGTACGGCTCGCTCATCGGCGCGATGCTCGTCGGCTGGTGTGTCGTGGCGGCAAACGCATGGCGGCGCGTGCGCAACGGTGATGTGTCGAGCGGGTTGGCTGGGCTTGCGACGCTTGGCGCGCTCGCGTGCGCTGTCGCACTTGTGTTGTCGCACTCCAAGGGCGCGATCGCGGCGACACTGCTCGGGTTGGCGCTCGCAGCGATGTTTCCGCTGATTCGCGGGCGTCGGTGGATCGGACCGGCCGTGATCGCCGTCGTGCTCGCGTTGGTCGCATTGCGAGGGCTGCTGGGCGAACGGATCGATCCGAAGATCGAACTGAGCATTCTGTTTCGCTGGCAGTACCTGATCGGCGCTGTGCATGCGTGGTTGCTCGATCCCGTGTTGGGCACGGGGCCTGACGGTTTCAAGGCTGCGTATCAGCTCGTCAAGCCGGCGCTGAGCACCGAGGAGGTCACAAGCCCGCATTCGATACTGTTTGATTATCTGGCGACACTTGGCGTCGGTGGGATCGCATGGTGCGCGATGTGGCTGAGGTGGGTTTCGCGCGCCGGCAACTCGGCGGATGACGAGGAACAGGACAGCGAAGGACGGATCGCGTGGGTTATCCATCGGCCGTACTTCGCCGCAGCGGTCGCGGCCATCATTGTGGTGATCGCGATGCGATTCGAGGCGCAGGTGCTGCTGGGTTATGACTTGGTGGCGCGCCTCCTGGGCACAATCCTGTTCGCCGGTTTTGCAGCAGGGGCGTGGCACTTGCTGCGGAAGCCCGACGGCGCTCGTGCCGGTGCGCTGCGCATCACGCTCTTCGGTGTCGTGATCGTGCTCATCGCGCACAGCCAGATCGAGATGACGCCTGTCTGCGCAGGGTCGGCGGCGCTCTTCATGCTTGTATGTGGGTTATCCGGCAGCGCGCCGAACGCGCCGAACGGGAAGGTGACAGCACCAATTGGGCGGTACCTGTGGGGCGGTCTGGTCATCGCAGGCGCCGGGGCAACCTTTGTCCTCGGCTGGCTGCCGCTTCATCAGCACCAGACGCACCTGGAAGCCGCATCACGTGCGTTGCAGCCGACGGCCCAGGTTCGGATGGATCTCAGCGAGCTTCGCCCGAGCATGTCACGTGAAGAGGTCATCGCGCACTTGGAGCGGATCGGGGCGGTGTTCTCCGCACATGGGATCACCGGTCCTTTGCCGAGCGATGCGCGCCGGTTTGTCGAGTTCGCCGACATCGACGGTCTTGCGACGCTGGAAACGCTGGTGATTCCACAAGCGGTCGAACATCTGCGCGCAGCGGACGCCGTCGGCCGACCATCACCTGAACCGATCCGGCAGATCGCACAACTCTGGGCGGCGCGCGCAGCGGCATCCGCAGCGCTCAATCGGCACGACGATGAGGCCGCCAGCCTCGCCCGCGCCGAAGCGGCGATCGACGAACTACTTGACCGATTCCCCGACCGTTCCGCACACTGGCATCTGGGTATGCTCGCCCATCGCGAGATGTATCGCCGATCGATCAATCAGGCGCACTTCGACCAGGCGGTCCGTTGCGCCGAACGCGCTGCAGCGCTCGACCCACACAGCCTGACCGGGGTACTCGATGTGGCGGACATCCTGTGGGAAGGCGGTGAACATGACGAGGCGGCGACGTGGTATCGCAGGGCGCTGAAACTGAACGATCTGCACCGCCTTGACCCGCTCGAACAACTCACGCCGGAGCGTCTCGCCGAGGTCACGACGCGAGCCGACGGCCCATAACTCGCCGCCGTCGCCGATCGGCCAATCCACGCCAACAGAGGAACCGGATTGCGCCGATATGATCGACCGATGACGGTGCGCTGTGATCTCTTCTCTGATGTCTCATGCGATACGGTCGGCCTGGACTGGCTGCTTGTTCACCGGCCGCAGCGGCTGCAGATGATCGGCGAGCATGCGGGTCAGATCGGCAACGAAACCGATTTGTACTTTGGCGGTGATCCGGGCGATCCGGGGGTGACCGATGCGCTGCGGGCGCTGCCGTGCGGCGCGATGGTGCATATCCCGGCGAGCTGGGAGGGGCTGCTGCATCACGCCTGGGATGGGCACACCGCACGGATCGAACGGCTGGAGTGGTCCCGGCGGGATGGCCGACCGGCGCAACTCGCAGCGACCCGGCCAGTGACGCCTTTGGATGCCCATGCGATCGTTCTGCTCTCCGAGACCGGCCTGGACCGTCTGGTGGGGCCGTACGACACGATCGACGAGTTCCTTTCTCTGTCATTCGGCTTCGCCGTCATCGAGCAGGGCAAGGTCATCGCAGCGGCGACGGCGTACTACATCGCCGACGACCGCGCGGACCTTGCGGTGGAGACGTACTCGCCGTTTCGCCGTCGAGGTCTCGGTGCGGCGGTGCTGGCAGTGGTAGCGGCCGAGGCCCAGGTGCGAGGGCTTTCGCCCGTGATGCACGCCGGCGTTTGCAGCACCGCAGCGATCCACCTAGCGAGGGCGGTGGGATTCGTGAAGCCGACGACGTTTGCCGCACACGCGCGGACGGGGTGATGCGAGCGATGAAGTCCCACCGGCTTGTGGGTTCCAGGCCGCGACCGGGCGAAGTTTCTTTCAAGTCCTAAGCAACACTTGACTTGAGACCGGCGAAGCGGATGATGGGATCGGTCCGTCTACAGGCAAGAGGAACGCACGATGCATCACTACCACAAATCACGCGGTTTCACGCTCATCGAGCTGCTCGTCGTCGTCGCCATCATCGCACTGCTCATCGGAATCCTGCTGCCCGCGCTGGGCAAGGCACGCGACAGCGCGCGACGCACAAGGTCGCTCTCCAACATGCGGTCGCATGGCCAGGTGCTTGCGATATATTCCAACGAGAACCACGGGAACCTGCTCAATCCGTACGGATCGCCCGGCAGATTCCCCAGCGATATCTGGGGTATCAAGCCGCCGTGGAGTGCGGGCACCTACGATATCCGCAACGATGCGTATGCCTACCACTGGGGTCCGCTGGCCCGCGAGTACTTTGCGGACCAGAAGGAATCAGACGTCTTCGCCGCTCCCGGCGATGACGAGACACTCGCGACCATCGAGGATCAGCAGGCGCAAGGGAACTACGACAACTGGGTGAACGACATCTCGTATTGGTACAGCCCGACCTGCTTCTTCAGCCCCAAGCGGTTCGAAGAGGCGACCGGAGGCGACACCGCGACGGGTGCGATTCCGGAGAACGTCCGGCGCAATGACGCTGACGATGTGTCGTTCCCGTCGCAGAAGGTGACCGTCTTCGAGAAGCAGGACTTCAGCACAAACGCCAAGCTGCTCTTCTCCCACCCCGATGCCCGTGTCGCGCTTGTCCTGGGAGACGGCTCCGCGATGTTCTCCAAGAACAACACGCTCTACCAGCGTATCCACGACGATCCCGACCTGGCGCCGTCAGGCGGGTTCTGGGCGGACGAAGCCGGCCTGCGACGCTACGGCATGAACAACTCGGCGTCGCCTGCCGAGCTGCTCGAAGATCAGCAGGACAGGTACCCCGCGTTCTACCAGTGGACGCGAAAGGGCATTCACGGCCGGGATATCCTGTAGCCCGAGTTGCTTCTTTGCGGTCGTAGGCTGGATCCAGACCCCGAGCCGGTCACTCTCCGAACAGGCAGCAGAGGCGTGCCGCACAAGCTACGTCAGCGGGGTTTGGGGACGGTGCGGGCCGTTTCCGCGAGGGAGCTGCGGACGCCCCTACGATGCCGGTATCGGACCTATGAATCTTCTCTCAAATCCTACGCAACATTTGACATCGCGCACGCGAAGCGGATGATGAAGGAAGGCCCCGCATGAGAGAGGATAAATCAATGCAGATGCGCGCTCGCTCCACCGGCTTCACGCTGATCGAATTGCTCGTTGTCGTGGCGATCATCGCCCTGCTGATCGGCATCCTGCTGCCGGCGCTGGGCAAGGCCCGGTTATCGGCCCAGCGGTCCGTCTCCGCCGCGAACCTGAAGCAACACGCGATCATTCTCGCCTCGTACGCCGCGGAGTACAAGGACCAGTTGCTCAACCCGTACGCTGAGAGCAGCAACCGGTTCTTCCCGACCGTCAAGACGATTGAGACCCCGGGTAGCGGCTACGCCATGAAGGGGTGGCAGTGGCAGATGTACTACTCATCCTGGGCGGGGTTCTACCTCAACGATGAGAAGTACAATCACGGTTTCTTCATCGCGCCCGCTGACACGATCCTGTTGGATCTCGTCGGCCGGCTGGAGATGGAGACCGGGGATGAGTACTGGAACGGCAGATGGGTCTGGCCGCTGTCGTACTTCTACACGGCCACGGCGTTTCTCACCCCTGACATATTCACGGAGGATGACTTCCCCAGTGGGCTGAACGCCGTGGAGGGATCGCACATCAGGCGCAACGAGCATGACGACGTGGTGTACGCTTCACAGAAGGTCGCGTTCTACGAGAACCGCAACTTCTACGACAAGCCAAGCAAGTTCTACTCGTACGGAGACGCCATGATCGCGTGCCTGTTCTTCGACGGGCATGTGTCGCAGGTCAACATGGGGGGTATGCCGCCGAGCAACTCGGATGACCCGATGTGGCGTCCGCTGTCGCCGGTGCGGGACTGGGAGGAGACGTCGATCGAATTCCGCGGCATCAACGACGACGTGAACGGTCTGGCATGGGACGCCGAGGCGTTCAATCAGGCCGGCGGCACGGGTGGGCCGGGGTACTTCTCGTTCACCTACAAAGGCATCCGCGGACGTGACGTGAACTGAGCAGCAGCCGGGCTGCTACGCAGCCCTGGAGTAGCCCCGGACCGGCGGGCGTCGCGTGGTCGACGCTTCGCATGGCTCGAACCAATCAACCTGTGGGATGGCGTCGTGCTCGTGATGCGCGCTGCATCGCCGGACACCGGCCCCCTCGCTGTCTTGAGCAGCGGGCATCCGTCGCCCAGGTGCGGTTCCAGGTACGATCCGGCCCCATTTGGAGTGCATGACGATGTCCGTGTCGGTGATCATTGGGACATTCGACGGCGTTCACCTCGGCCACGCGGCGCTGGTCGAGCATGCTCGCCGGTGCGCTGGGCCGACCGGCACGGTTCTGGTGCTGGCGTTCGATCCGCACCCGCTGACCACGCTCCGCCCCGACTTCGCGCCGCCCCGTCTCACGACACTCGCCGACCGCACCGAGCTGCTCCGGTCGCTCGGCGTCGATCGTGTGCATCGGCTCACCCCGGACCTCGCCACGCTCCAGCTCACACCCTCGCAGTTCATCGAACGCATCGCGGTCGAGCATCGACCCGACCACATCATCGAAGGCCCGGACTTCACATTCGGACGCGATCGGCAGGGCGATGTGCGGCTCCTCCGCGAACTGGGCGGCGCGCTCGGGTTCGAGGTCCACTGCGTCGAACCGGTCGAGGTGACGCTGACCGATCACAGCATCGTCACCGCATCCAGCTCGCTTGCGCGATGGCTCATGCACCACGGCCGAGTCCGGGACCTGCGAAGCGTACTGGGTCGGCCGCACCGGATCAGCGGCGTCGTCGCGCGGGGGCACCGACGTGGACGAACGCTCGGCGTGCCGACCGCGAATCTCCAGACGCCGGTCATGCTTCCCGCCGACGGCGTCTACGCGGGGATCGGCTACGTGCCGGACGGTCGCTGTTATCCCGCTGCCGTCAACGTCGGCCAGAACCCGACGTTTGACGAGCTGCGTCGCCACGCTGAAGTGCATCTCATCGGGTACGATCACGTCGGCGACGAATACGGCTGGGAATTGCATGTTGAGTTCCATGACTTCCTCCGCGATCAGATTCGATTCGCAAGCGCGCGCGAGTTGACTGAGCAGATGAAGCGAGACATCGATCGGGCCGACAGACTGATAGGCCGGCGATGTGCTGAGCCCGCACCGCGGTGATCGCGCCGAACCGGTTGACTGTAAGGAGCCGCCATTGACGCCCGAACCGCCTGCGTATGAGTCGAACTGCGACTTGAGCGAGATCGCCGATCGGTTGGGCGCAGCGTCGCGCGTGGCGGTCGTCACGCATACGAAGCCTGACGGCGATGCGATCGGCGCTACGCTTGCCCTCGCGCGGTCCCTGCTCGCGCGAGGCGTCGAGGCGACCATCATCTACCACGGGCCTTGGCCGAAACGCTATGAGTGCTTCCTGGAAGAGACACCCGTCATTCACTACCAGCCCGGCCGGTCGCTGCCCGAAGTTGATGTCGTGGTCATCGTTGACACCGGTGCGTGGTCGCAGCTTTCGCAGCTTCGGCCTCACCTCGAACCGATGCGCGACAACGCGATTCTCATCGATCACCATCGGCGAGGCGATGATGTCGCGGCGCTTCGTTACATCGACCCGCGGGCTGCCGCGGTCTGTGAACCCGTCGCCGAGGTATGTCGGCTGCTCCTCGGTAATGATGCTCTGCCCCGCGACATCGCCGAGCCGCTGTTCGTCGGCATCGCGCTCGACACGGGCTGGTTCAAGTACTCATCGGTTCGGCCGGTCACGTTTCGTCTCGCCGCGGACATGCTCGATGCGGGCGTCGATCACGCTGCGATCTTCCGCAAGATCGAGATGGCGGACCGCGTGCCCCGGCTCGGCTTGATGCAGCGCGCCCTGGCCTCGCTGGAACTTCTCTACGACGACTCCGTCGCGCTCATGCTCATCACACGACGCGATGTGAAGGAAACGCACGCCGACCCTGATGATGTGAGCGGGCTGATCGACTGTCCGCAGACGGTCGAGGCGATTCGCGTGGTCTGTCTGGTCACGGAGCTGAAACCGGATGTGACGAAGGTGAGCTTGCGCAGCAAGCCGAGCGACGACCCCGACGTACCCGCCGTCGATGTGGATGTGATCGCCCAGAAGCTCGGAGGCGGCGGGCATTTCCACGCCGCCGGCGCGAAGGTGGCGAAGCGCTATGAGGATCTCCTTCCGACACTTCGGGAGATGCTTAAGCCCGCCCAGACGCCGTAGCGCATCAGGCGCCAACGGGGCGCCAAGTCGTCTTCATCTCAACGAACGGTTCGATCAGCCAAGGGTTGTGGCAGGCGTTGTCGTCATACCAGGCGTCGGCAGCGAGCTTGTGTACGGTCACACGCTTGATGTTCTCCGCAGCGCCCGCGCGCAACACTTGTCGCTGCGACTTCGGGAGATTCGCAGCGTGAATGGCGTCGATGTCGCGGTGATGTGCAATGTGCGGGATCAGTTCGCTGCGCATGCCGGTCAGGAGATTGACCACGCCGGGCGGCACGTCGCTTGTGGCGCAGACCTCGCCGAAGACGCATGTAGCAAGAGGATGCGCCCCGCTGCCCAGCGCTACGATCGTGTTGCCCACACACAACGGCGGCGCGATGAGCGATACAAGTGCGAGCAGCGGCTCCTCATCCGGCGCGATGACTGCTGTGACGCCCACCGCTTCGGGGACGGTCACGTTGTCATACGGCCCGGCGACGGGATTGCAGCCGGCCAGCACGTGGCTGAACTTGTCCGTCCATCCCGCGAAACACACGAGTCGATCGACGGCAGCGCCGACCTCCTTGCGAGCGCGGCGAATCCCGCCCGGCACAGTGGACGCGAGCAGCGAGGTGAACTCCTCATGCTTGCCATCGAGCATCTCCGCCATGCGATACATGATCTGACCGCGCAGGTAGGCGGTCGCATTGGCCCATGCGCCCTGCGCGCCGCGTGCGGCTGCGACGGCTGCGGCGAGATCGTCGCGCGACGCTCGACCGACATGCGCGATGATTCGTTCATCACGGTGAGCGACCCGGATCGTGCGGCCGGACTTGGTCCGCGGGAACTTGCCGCCGATGTACAGCTTGAACGTCTTGGGAACCGCCAGTCGTTCCGCCATCATGAAAACTCCACGTAGGGGCGCAGGCCCTGGATGCCGCCTTCGCGCCCCAGGCCGGACTCCCTGCAACCGCCGACCGGCGATGCCGCGTCGAACTTGTGATACGTGTTGCACCACACGACGCCCGCCTTGAGCCTGTTCGCGATCTCGCGACCCTTGGAACCCTTGTCCGTCCACACGCCCGCAGCCAGGCCGAACGGCGTGTCATTCGCCTGAGCAATCGCTTCGTCAGGCGTGCGGAATGTCATCACCGCCAGGACCGGGCCTGGGATCTCCTCGCGGCAGGCGACATCGCTCGGATGCACATCGGTGAGCAGCGTCGGCCTGCACCAGGAACCTTTCTTCGGCAGCGGTGATGCGCTTGTCTCATGGAGCTGCGCGCTGGCGTCACATGCGGTCTTGAGATAGGCCTTGATCGTATCGAGTTGCTGTTTGCACGCGAGCGGGCCGACATCCGTGTTCTTGTCGAGTGGATCACCGACGCGAATCGTCGCCATGCGGATCTTCAGCTTCCGCACGATCTCGCCCAGAATGGGTTCCTCGACAAGCAGGCGCGCACCGGCGCAGCAGGAGAGCCCTCGGCTAAAGAAGACGCCCTGCACCGCGCCTTCGATGGCCTGATCGAGGCTCGCGTCGGCGAAGACGATGTTCGGGCTTTTTCCGCTGAGTTGGAGCGTCACGCGCGCGCCGGTCTCCGCAGCGGCCCGCGCGATGCGTTTGCCGGTTTCGGTTGAGCCGGTGAATGAGATCGCGCGCAGGCCGGTGTGTGCGGCAAGCGCTTCACCTGTCTTCGCCCCGCCGGTGACGATGTTGACCACGCCCGGCGGGAGCTCAACTTCCTGGAGGATCTCAGCGAGGCGCAGCACAACGAGCGACGACAGCTCCGAGGGTTTGAGAATGCAGGTGTTCCCGCACGCGAGCGCTGGGGCGAGCTTGCGAGCCGCCATGAGCAGTGGGGCGCCCGCTGGGATGATCTGCCCGCACACGCCGACCGGTCGAGGAGAAGCGACGGCGAACGCATAGCGCAGCTTGTCCGCCCAGCCTGCGTTGTAGAAAAAGTGCTGCGCCGCCAGCGGAATGTGCAGGTCGCGCGACTCGCGGATCGGTGTACCTGCGTCTTTGGTTTCGAGGACGGCCAGTTCGTGCGCCCGTTCCTGGATGCGCCGTGCGATGCGGAAGAGGTACTTGGCGCGTTCCCTTGGTTTGGTGCGTGCCCATTTCGCTTGTGCGGCGCGGGCTGCCCGGACTGCGCGGTCCACATCCGATTCGTCGCCGGCAGCGATGTCGCTGATCGGCTCATCCGTTGCGGGGTTGATCGTTGCAATGTGCTTGCCGTCGGCCGGCTCGACGAACTCGCCGTCGATGAAGTGCCCGTACCGATGAGCGATCTCGATCGGCGTGCTGTCCGGGGCGTCAGCGTACCGCCATGCCGAGCCGAAGCTGAGTTCAGGTTGCCGAGTTGATTGGGCCGTCACGCTACGCCTCCGAGAAGTCGTATTTGGCTGTGTCGCTGCCGGTCGCCTGCCGGGCGAGTTGCCGAAGCAGGTCGTTGGCCAGTGAAGATGCGCCGAAGCGGAAGCAGTCCGGCGTGAGCCATGCGTCACCGAGCGTTTCTTTCACCATGACCAGATAGCTCAGTGCAGCACCGGCCGTCGAGATCCCGCCCGCTGGCTTCATGCCGATCATGCATCCTGTGCGAAGGTAGTGGTCGCGGATGGCATGGAGCATGACGAGCACGACGGGCATTGTGGCTGCGGGCTTGATCTTGCCCGTGCTCGTCTTGATGAAATCGGCGCCGGCTTCGATGGCCAGGTCGCTCGCTCGGCGGATGTTTTCGTAGGTTTCCAACTCACCTGTTTCGAGAATCACCTTGAGATGCGCCCCGGCGCACGTCTCCTTCACACGGCGGATCTCGTCGGACACCGTCTCGCGGTCGCCCGCCAGGAATGCGCCGCGATTGATGACCATGTCCACTTCGTCCGCACCGGCATCGACGACCGCTCGCACGTCGGCCAGACGCACCGAGAGCGGGTACTGCCCGCTGGGGAATGCGGTCGCCACCGACGCCACGCGCACGCCCGTTCCGTCCAGTTCGCGCTTGGCCAAGGCGACGAAGGCTGGGTACACGCACACCGCTGCGACGTGAGGCAGGTCCGGCATCGCGCCGCACGGCTGCACGGCCTTGCGACACAGCGCCCGCACCTTCTGCGGCGAGTCCTTGCCCTCCAGCGTCGTCAGGTCGAGCATCGAGAGCGCCATCCGCATGCCTTGTGTCGCCGCCTCCCCCTTGACCGAGCGCTTTGCGAACGCCGCAGCCTCCGCTTCGACCATCACACTGTCCACCGCTGTGATCGGCATGCGGCCAGTGTACGTGGTTCACCGCAGCGCAGCAGCCCAGCCGACCGTGCTGCGCGCGATCGCGCCTGCGGCAACATCTTTGGACTTGCTTGACCCTGATATGGATTGTGCTACGCCGCTCTTGCAGCAGGCAGCGAGGCTGCGGGGACCGGCGCGGCCTCCACGCGCAGGAGCGACACCCACAGGCCGTACTGGTTGCGTTTAACACCGTGGGCTGCGTAGTCGGCGAGCCAGACGCCGTCGTCGACGAGGTACTGGAACTCATGCTCGCCTTGGGGCAGGTGCAGACACAGCGTCCACCACCCTTCATCCGGCCCATCCATTCGGATCGCTCGCTCCTCCCAGCCGGTGAATGTCCCCGCGACACGGACATCGCGTGCATCGGGCATGAACAGTTCGAACTGGATCGAGCCATCCACCTGAGGCTGTACCATGTGAGGGCCTCCATCCTCGGGCTGGGTGTGATCCGGCAGCGACTGCGCGGATCTTCATGTTCTGGCAGCGAAGCGCAGCGTGCGTCGCGGGCGCTGCATTCCGGCCATTGTCATCGACTACGAGACGCTGCTCCATGAGATGCAACGCGGGAATGACGGCCAGACGGACTGTTTTCTTCACTGCGGTGTGCGCTGCGGCGGCTTTGCTCGCCTTGGGGATCGCCGGTTGTCAGGCGCGCGACGTGTCGAGCACGAGTCCGTTGTGGCGTGTCGAGCCGGTCGATCGCCGGCCGGTGGTCATTGCGGGTCAGACGCTGGTCTTGCCGATGGCGCATGTCGGAATGTCGGTGGAGGCGGGAGCACCGCCCGACCGCGTGGATGTCGTGCTTGAGGATGGCCGATCGCTTGACGCAGCGCTGTACTGGGCGTGGGCGGAGGGGCGATCCGGTCGAAGTCGATGGATCGCGCCGGCGAACCGTTGGCGGGTGTCCGATGCGCCACCGACGGACGGCACGCCTGCCGCGGTGCTGCTTTTTGTTGATGTGCCCGGTGATGCGAAGGGCCAGTGGATGGATGTGGCGGGTGTGCCCATGCAGCCGATCTGGCTTGAGCCGAGCGGGTTGTTGTGGGAGATCGACCTGGATCGACCGCAGGCGTTGGAGACGGAACTGCTGCTGCTCGCTGCGGAGGAGGCGGCGGACCCGGCGCGGCGCTGGCGCGCGGCGCTGCTCGCTGATCGGCTGCATACCGTTCCGACCTGGCAGCCGTTTGATGATCCTCGCATCGAGGCGATCGCTGACCAGGCGGAAGCTCAGTGGCGGGGCGGGCTGGATCGGCTCGCTGCGGCGTCGCCGACGCTGGCCAGAGAGGTTCGCCGAGCGCTGACCCGCGTCTGCACGAACGGTCCGACGCTCATCCCTGCCTGGCCCGTTGATGAGGCGAGTCTGGCAGGCCTGCTGCATACGCTGGTGCTGGACAGGCTCACAACCCGCAGGCGGATCGACCAAGTCGAGGCCTGGCGCGCCGCCCAGCCACAGGCGGTCGTTTGGCCGATCGCGGATGGCGATGCGGACCACATGACGATCCGGATCGCCAACCTGTGTGATGTGCCGCAGTTCGCCATCCTGACATGGGATCGCGACAGCCCGGGTCAGTACATCGACGCGGTGGATGCGGAGCGGATTCAGCGTTTTCAGCCGACCCGCCCGCCTGACCGGGGTATGCCCGATGTGTTGCACGTTGAGATCGGATCCTGGCGGGGCGAGATTCCAGCAGCACCGCGCGTATATTCCTGTGCGCCGCCGGGTTACCCGATCGGGCCGTTCGCCGAGACGCTCGACATGGCGACATGGTTGGCTGGGCGATTCAACACCGCCCCCGTCGAGCGTGCGACGCGCGCGATCGTTCGGCGGACCGATCTGGGCTGGGAGCTGTTCGTCGAGTGCCGATCACAGGCGGCGGATGGACCGGGCGAATCCCCGCTCGTCGATCCTCGTTCCGCCGATGCTATAGCGCTGACGGGCGAGGCGGTGTACGTCTTCTTCGGGCGGATCGACAAGCCCCGCCTCGTACTCGGCATCAGCAGGTCAGGCGAAGTCCGTGCATTCCACGGCTCGGCTACGGACGTGGAGATACCCGTCGTTTCAGGTGAGCAGCGGTGGGTGGTCACCATTCCGATCCGCAGCGCGTGGATTGACGCTGAGGGCCGCATCTCGATCGGCGTGGTCCGCAGCTTCCAGGGAGATGCGTGGCCCACATCCTGGCCGATGCCGATGTTCCCCTGGCGTGTCGAGCCGGGTCGGGTCACGATCGACCTCTGTGCGTGGGATGGCATGGACGAAAATGACCTGAACGGTTAATCGGCGGTCGTGCTGCATCACAGCCCAGCTTTCACGAGCCGTGCGGTCGTCGGCGCAGATGACCACAGTCGGTGGTGGTTCGACAGCGAAATGAAGTGGTTTTCAAGCATCGCGGGTGGTTGTTCCGATAAGTTTGCAAGCGGCTGGGAGGCATGACTGTGCGAACATTTGCTGTAGTCAATCAGAAGGGCGGGTCGGGCAAGACGACGACGGCGATCAACCTCGCCGCCGTCTGGGCAGCAAGCGGAAAGCGCACGCTGCTGATCGACATGGACCCGCAATCCCATTGTGCAACCGGACTTGCCGTACCCGAGGATGCGATTGAGACACACATCGGTGACGCCATCCTGTCACGGATGAGCCAGCCGGCGGACTTGGCCGGCATCGCGTGGCGGATCAGCACGAACCTCGATCTCGTCCCGAGCACGATGCAACTGGCGGGAATCGAGGCGATGCGCGGCGGCCTGGCGGATCGACCGGACCGCGACCTGCGACTTGCAGTACTCATTCGGCGAGTCGCCCGGCGGTACGACGCCTGCATCATCGACTGTCCGCCGTCAATCGGGTTGCTCACCTACAACGCGCTCCGTGCTGCGGGCGAAGTCATCATCCCCGTCGAGACGGGCTACTTCGCGCTCCAGGGCGCACATCGCCAAGTCAACACGATCCGCAGCCTCGCGCAGCGCTTCGAGCGTGAGATCCGTTATTACCTCCTGCCGACGCTGCACCGATCCGATTCACGCCTCGCATCCGAAATCCTCGCCACGCTCAAGAACCGGTTCGTCACATCCGTCACGCCCATCGTGATCCACTACGACGAACGACTGCGGGAGGCGGCGGGGTTTGGCCAGTCGATCGTCGAATACGCCCCCGGTTCGGTCGGGCATCGTGACTACGCGGCGCTGGGCGTGTGGCTCGACGGCGAGTGCAAAGCGATCATCGAGCCGAAGGTGCCGATCGTCGAGCTGGCCAAGAACGCCCGCGCATCGCTGCTCCAGAGCATCGCCGGCAGCGACAGGCAATCCCCGCTTGGCAGCGAGGCGCCCGCCCGTATTGCACCGCCGATCCACGTTCGAACCGTCGAGCCCATGAATGGGGGATGCGCAACTGCTGCGCCCGTAGCCGCAATGCCCACCGCCGCAGTCGAAACCGGCAGGCGCACGATGCCCGCGAGCCGAGCTGCGGAACTCGCCTCCCGTGCTCGCATGCTTGCCGATCGGTCGGCGTCGTTGAAGCATCGGCTCAGCAAGCAGGTCGTCGTCAAGGAGAAGCCCGCTCAGGAGACGGCCGTCGAACCCAAGGCCCACATGCTCTCGCTGCTTGGGCCGCATCACACGTCGATGGGCGTCTCGTTTGCGTATGGCGGTGATGCGGCGGAGTCGCTCTTCATCGCCGGCGACTTCAACGACTGGTCGCCCCACGCGACGCCACTCACCTTCCATCCGGAGCACGGCGTGTGGCATGCCTGCATCCCGCTGACGCCGGGCAGGCACTCGTACCGCTATGTCCGCAACGGCGACTGGATCATCGATCCCCACAACGACATCAAGGAACCCAACCCGTTCGGTGAAGAGAACAGCGTCGTTGAAGTTTCCGAACCACAGCCCGCGTGCGAGGAATGACCAACGACCCCCCGTCTCAGTTTGGTGCGGCGGCAAGCGACGCAGCTGCCTGTGATGCGCTGGCGGATCTGTTTCTCACGGATCACAGCCGGCCGGCTGAGGCTGCACTCCCGAGATATCCAAGATCGCCGCGGCCTCTCCAACCGCAGGTCGCCATGCACGTGCTGCGCGATGACCCAGCGTCACAGCGCGACCCCCACGACCCCTCCGACAATCAATCGCACGACTTGCCCCGCATCACGCCGCACGATGGGAGTGATTCCTCGCTGCCGGGCGATGACCCTACACACAGCACACATCGGGCGGGCCGGTCTGGCAGTGCTGTTCGACGCCCACACGTGGAGTGTCTCCTGCTGGGGCACTTGCCCGTGCTCGGCGGGCCGTGGGTCGCCCAGTACGCCGATCGGTTGGCGGAAGAGCACGGTGACGCGGCGCTCGTGCAGCTTCGGCCGGGCGATTGCTCGATCGAGGTCTTCAGCCCGCTGACGACGGATGACGCTGCAGCCGAGGTGGGTCGTCCAACGACCGAGCCCGCCGACAGCGCGGAGCAGGCGATCCGGCTGATCGGGCCGACTGTTCAGCGGTGGGCTGTGCGTGTGGATGGTGGTGATCACGCGCGGCTTCTGCGGTGCGGTGTGTTTGATTCGATCACGCTGCTGGGTGGTGCGGATGAGGCGGCGATCGTCGCGGCGTACCGCACGTTCAAGGAGTTGGCAGCGGCTGGCGAGCAACTTGAGAGGCCGCTGCCGGCGCTTCGCTACGCCGTCGTCGGCGCCGATGAGGGGGCGTCAGCGTCAGCACAGAACCGCATTGCCCAAGCGGCGCGGTCATTCCTGCAGCTTGCGATCGAGCCCGCCGCCGCAGTCCGCAAGATTCGGCCGATGAACGTCGCTCAGGTCGGTCGATGGACATCCGTCCCGCAGTTCGCGGATTGCCTGGCGTGGATCAGCGGTGCGGTGAGTCGGCCGATTCGCCTCTCGACCGCAGCGCCTGTCCCGCCGGTCGCGCCGGAGCGGGCGCACGATGTGCCTGATCCCATTGCCGGTGTGTGTAGATCAATCGCCGACGACGGAGTGACGACCGACACGCCGGCCGTGCCCGCCGCGGTGATGCAGGCCGTTGCGCCTTCGACCGAAGCGTCGCCGGAGCAGCGCCTGGCCTCGCTGACGTCGCACTTGCCGAGCCTGACGCCGATGGCGGCGCGATGCCCCCGCGCGGCATCCGTTGAACTGGCGATCGACGCGGATGGTCGCCTGCATCTGCTTGTGCGCAGCGATGTCAGCGATGCTGTATCGAACCTGCTCGCAGCTTCCGCATGGGCGATCGAGCACCGCGACGTCCTGGCGCTCACGCAGCCGGATGTGGAGATCGACGTTGATCGTTCACCCATGCTGCATCTTTTCACGGATGCCGCTGTGACCGTCAGGGGTTTGATCGACTCGCAGATCAAACTGCATCTGCTGGCCGAGTCGGTGAACGCGGACCGCACCATTTGGGTGTGCGTTGATCTGAACTGACGCGACGCGCTCCCCTTCGGGTCGCGGCTAAACATGGTGCGCATACTGACTTACGTTTAGCCGCGACGCGCAGCGGAGCGCTATCGGGATACCGCTGCCGCGGTGCGTGCGGTTGCCGCGAAGAGTTGTGGGCCTCGGGCGTCGGGATCGGGTGGAATCGGCTGCCAGTCGAGATGCGAGAACCCAGCCTTCACTGTCATGGCGGCGAAAACGTCGTGCGAAAAACCGAGGTGGCGGTGGCCCATCGTGTGCCGATAGGTCTCGTGTTCGTGTGCCATCATGTCCACGATGATCGCACTGCCGCCCGGCCGAACGATCCTGCACATCTCGCCCAGCGCCTCGGCGGGGTTCTCGATGTGGTGCAAGACCAGCACGCACACCGCGGCGTCGATTGAGTCATCCTTGAGCGGAAGATCGCATACATCCGCCTGCTTGAACGTGACGTTGCCGAAGCCCCGCAGTTGTTTCCGCGCTGCCTTGAGCATGGACCCGCTGACATCGACGGCGATGACTTCCCGCACGTGCGGCGCGAGGAGTTCCGCCGCGTTGCCCGTGCCGCAGCCGAGGTCCGCCACCGTGATGTCGGGCGGCAGCAGCGAAAGGAGCGCCTGCCACGTAAAGAGAGATCCAAACATTGTGGATCGCATGGCATCCCACTCGCCGCCGACTCGGCCGAAGAAGCTATGCGTATCGGTCTGCCTGGTTGCGAGGATCTGCGCCAGGCGGGCGACATCGCGTTCGTGCTGCGGCGTGTGATCCGCGCGCCGGCGTGCGATATCCCACAACTGGCGGGCGGTCGGGTCCAGATCGTCAGCCAGCATGTGGTAGAAGCTCGCCGTTCCCGCCGACCGCCTCACGATCCATCCGCCGTCGCTGAGGAGTTTCAGGTGCCTGCTCACCGTAGACTGGGGCAGTTGCAGGATCTTCGCCAGTTCACCGACGGTGAGTTCCTCGCATCCCAGCAGTGCGAGCATGCGAAGCCGAACCATGTCGCCCAATGCGGCGAATCGGCCGAGCAGCTCTTCCAGTTCACGGTTGATCTTCATGCCGATTGTCGTCGGTCGGCGGTGTGTGATGGGTTACTCAGGCTGCGTGGCGATCGTCGGACCGGGCACGTAGCCGTAGTCGCGGAGCCGCTGCTGGACGGCTTGGTCCTCGATGTCGACGTAGAGGGCTTGGCGCAGCCGGCGCACCGCCTCCTCGGGGTCGTCAAGCCGCTCCGCCAGATCCGCGAGCGCGATGTAGGGCTCCACACGCTGGTCGCCAGCCAGCCTCGCAGCGGCGAGCAATGCGGAGCGAGCCTCGTCGATGTCGCCCATTTCCAGCGCCCAGTGCGCGAGGCGAAGATACTCATCCACGCTTGCACTACCCTCAGCACGGTCGCGCAGGCGGGTCATGAGACCGTCTAGATCGCCTGTGAGGAACACCGTTTCGCAGTACTGCGCGACGACTTTTTCGCGGTTTGGTGCGAGTGAGTACGCGATTTCCATGTGCTCACGCGCGAGCTTGGGGTCGTCCAGTATGACGAGGAGCCGAGCGACATCGCAGCGTCCCCGTAGACTCGTCGGTGCGCGTGAGACGTATTCCTGATAGTCGGCAAGCGCCTCCGTGAAACTGCCCTCACGCTCATGCTGCCGAGCGTCGTCACGGACAATGACCAGGAGACGTTGCTCGCCGCACCCGATCATCGCGAGCATCACGATCACGAACAGCGTCGAAGCGAGGGCTCGCCGGCCGGCCGAGCGTGCATGGGGAGAAGCAGTATGGTGCATGGCGGCGACTCCGTCGTGGATTCACCGGGCCGCATGCCCGGAGCAATGGCCTGATTGTAGTCGCTTGCCTATCTTCGTGGTATTCGATGAGCAGGGCGCAGCGATGAACAACACCATGCGACGAACAGTGGTCCTTCGACACGACGTGCCCAACGGGTCGTTCCATTTCGACTGGCTCATCGCGATGCGTGCGGCGGAGGGCGCGGAGCTGCGGGCATTCCGGCTCGACACGCCGGCGCACCGCCTCCCGCCCGGCAAGATCATCGCTGCCGAGCAACTGCCTGACCATCGAGCAGCCTACCTCCGTTATGAAGGCCCGGTCTCGGGCGATCGCGGGCATGTTCGGCGTGTGGCGTCGGGGTGGGCGGATGTCCGCTGCGAGCGACCCAACCTGCTGGAGATCGTTGTCAGATGGGATGTTGCGCGAGCTGGCTGCGACAGGGGCCGGCGGGCGGATCGAGCTGCTTCGGCTGGCTGGGACGCGGTCCAGGGCGGGCTCCAGGGCAACGATCCGGTGCATCTCCGCTGCGAGCGAGCATCGGAAGATTCCTTGCTTTGGCGGGTTGTCGCCTTGGAAACCGATGCTCAGTAATGGACACTATTGGGCGAGAGCGCCGTCGCGCCGACACACGAGTAGAGAGAGGAACTGTTCCATGAGCGACAACATCGACGAATCGACACCGAAGATCACCCACCAGTCAACGAGGCTCGGTGAGGATTCCACTGCGGGAGCCGCGCCCCAAGGGCCGGCGCCGACGACGAGCAGCAAGATCCGCACGTTCGAGAAGCAGCGAAAGGTGAAGGAGTGGACGCGGAAGACGAACGTGACCGGCACCGGTGCGACGCACGTGAAAAGCTTCCACACCAAGCTCACCGATGACGCCGTTCGGTACATGGATGAACTGATCAACGACTGGCTGGAGGCGAACCCCGACTACGAGGTGAAGCTGGTGACGACGTCGATCGGGACGTTCACCGGGAAGCTGAAAGAGCCGCACATGATCTGCCAGGTCTGGGTCTGATCGGGGTGGCAGCAGGGGCGAGGGCAGTGGCGGCGCTAAAGCACGCCAGTTGCGCTACCGTCCGGCTGCGGCCCATCGAGTCAGGCGACCGATGAGTCATTGAGATTCGCTGGGCGTTCGTGGGTATTCGTGGGTGTGGGGGGCGTGGGGGTTGGGGGTTGGAGCGGTCGCATGTGTGGAATCCTGGGCATCGTCACGGTACGCGGCAAAGAGCTTTCGGTGAGGCGCGATGTGATCGTGCGGATGCGCGACCGCCTGTCACACCGCGGCCCCGATGATGCCGGCCTGTGGCGTACCGGGCACGTCGCCCTGGCGCACCGCCGCCTGGCGATTCTCGACCCGGCGCACGGCAGCCAGCCGATGACGCTCGTCGATGAGCGAGGGCAGCCGTCGCTTGTGCTCACGTACAACGGCGAGATCTACAACCACGTCGAGCTGCGCCGAGAACTCACCGCCGCGCCGTTCGCGACGACGTGTGACACGGAGACGTTGCTGCACGCGCTCGCGGAGTGGGGCGAGGGGGCGGTGCATCGCCTGCGCGGGATGTACGCCTTCGCCTTGTACGATGCACAAAAAGAGCAGCTCACGCTCGCCCGCGACCCGCTCGGGATCAAGCCGCTGTACTACGCCATCGTCGATGTGCCCGGCGGCAAGGAACTGGTCTTCGCCAGCGAACCGACCGCGATCCTCGATCACCCGCACATGCGCGTCGAACCGGACTGGGTTACCGTCAGCGCGTACCTGAGTACGATCCGCACAACGCTCGGCCGGCGCAGTATGTTCGCGGGGCTGAACGTGCTGCAACCCGGCGAAGTGCTCCAGTGCGATCTCTCCGGGCCGGAGCTTGTCGTCACGATCACGGCAGCGCACGATGAACAGTTCGACAGCGAGCTGGGTGACGACTACGGCGAGGCGGTCCGTCTCGCGCGCAGCGTGATGACCGAGTCGGTGCAGGCTCATCTGCTCAGCGACGTGCCGACCTGCGCGCTCTTGTCGGGTGGGCTTGACAGCACGATCACATCGGTCATCGCATCACGCCACATCGACGGGCTGCGCACGTACTGCTCCGGCGCCGTCGGAGAGGATGGAAGCGATGATTTCGCCTTCGCTCGGCTTGCATCGCAGCACATCGGGACAGCGCACACGGATGTTGTGATCGGCCGCGAGGATTTCGCCGAGCTTTGGCCTTGGATGGTGGGAAGGCTCGGCGTCCCGCTGAGCACGCCCAACGAAGTCGCCATCTACGCTGTGGCGCGCGAGCTGAGCAAAGAGGCGAAGGTGACGATCAGTGGTGAGGGCGCGGATGAGTTCTTCGCCGGGTACGAGCCGCCGCTTATCGCCGCCTTGCGCTACATCGAGAACCCCGTCGATGACGCGGGCGGGCCGCTCTCGCCGCACCGGTTCTATTTGCAGGCGAACTCGTGGATACCGATTGAGTTGAAAAGCCAACTGTTGTGCGAGCCGATCGTGCAAGCATCGGAGCGGGATGGTGAGTTGGTTCAGTGCGTGCGGGAGGCGTTCGCCGCTGGGGGTGATGGGGGTGATGCGGGCGATGGGGGTGATGGGATGCGCGATCTTGAGGCCCATCTGCGCGTGCAGCGGCGTTTCAATCTCACGGGACTGCTCGGTCGGCTGGACACATCAACGATGCTCGCATCCGTGGAAGGGCGCACGCCGTTCTCCGACCGCGTTGTCGCCGCGTTTGCCGGCTCGCTTCCCTTCTCACACAAGTTCACATCCAACGGTGAAGGGCCGAACGGACAGGCCGTCGTGACCAAACGGGTTCTTCGTGACGCCTTCGCCGACATGGTGCCCGATTCGATCCGGAGGCGCCCCAAGGCGAGTTTTCCGCTGCCGTTCCAAGGCTGGCTTGCCGACCAGACGCATCATCTTGAGACGAGCAGCACGGTCCGCGAGGTCTTCACCGAACCGGCGATCGGCCTGCTCGCCGCCGACCCACAGACCAACTGGCTCGCCGCTTGGCCTGTCCTGAACATCGCGATCTGGCTGCACACGCGCTGGGGGTAGCATCTGCGTGACAACCCGGTCGTGCGCAGCCGTGTGATCCCACCCTGCAAGACGGCGTCAAGGTGCCCCAGCCCGGCGCTTGTGCTCGGCGGATGATACAATCGGGCGATCCTACTCGCGAGGTGCAGGGACGCTCAAGCGGGTCATTCGATTGGTGCTGAGTGGAGGATGGCATGAATAGTCAAGACGAGTCCGGGACAACCATCGAGACACGCAAAATTGTCGTCATTCTCGGTGATTGGTACATCGACGACCACTGGCTCGTGAGCCCGCAACATTCGTACCATTCATCCACCACGGGGGACATCCACTATCTTGCTCGGCACAAGGACGCCATGGCGAAGGTCACGGCGCTGTGCGGCGCGCCGGCCGTCCTGCGGGCGATCATGCACTACAAACCTAAGTCTAACGAATCCCAGCTTGGCACGTGCTTCGAGTTTCAAGCATTCGGGGTGTGGAACCCTTGGGACGATGAGCTTATTCATCGGCTTCTGCATGGCGGGGAAGATCTCCACCTGTCTCCATACACGCTCACGCATGGTCCCGAAGGGGAGAGTGTTCAGGAGAGTGTTCAGTTGGAGGGGAGCACCATTCATAACCTTGCGAGATCAGCAAACGAGGAACGATGGTCTGAGTTCTCGACGAACCGGATATACAGGTGCTTCCAGAGCCACGGAGGCGATACGCCTCGCGTGATCTATCGACTCGATTGGATGCTGCCGCTGACAGACGAGCAGGGAGAGGAGAAACTCAAGTACAGCAAATCGTTTGCTGATCTCGCCGATAAGGACGTGGTCGCAGTGATTCTGATCGATCATGGGGCTGGCGTGGTGAACCCCGAGTCGATTAAGGCGCTCAAGGAAGCGCTGGGGGTTGACGGAGATAAGCAGCAAGGGGGCAAGGAGATCTTGTGGTTCATCCGAACAAAGATCGACAACCCATCCTGGCTCGACTGCCTCAATGACCAGAGGATCGAGATGCTCGTGCTCAACGAGAAACTCGCGACCCACCTCAAAGGAGCCAGAAAATGGCTCTACGAAGGAAGCATTGGACGCGCTGCTCTGGAAATCCTGGGCGAATCCTCTGACGTGTACACCTATGAGCATGGTAAGCAGAAGAAAGCAGAGCCGGGCATTCGGGCGAAGAGCACCGCAGTACTCCTTGATGACAACACTGTGTTCGCACTCGTCAACGAGAACGCCGCAGACGACGAGGAAGCCACCGGTGACGGGGACGCCACAGGCGACGAGGTCGATGACTCGAAGATCCGTTGCATCTGGTCCACTGATCCGCCCGGCAAGAAGCACCTCGTTCGCCCGAAGCGAACAACTGTATTCGCAGCAGCGCTCTTCGCGCAACGACTCTATGCGCTATCCAAGAAGATCCCAGGAACGGAAACGGAAGGGTTGCCTCCACTCTCGGAGGAGGAATGCCAAAACGCTGTGCAATGGGCATATAAATGGAGTGGGACCATCAGCGACCATTGGAAACGCACTGGCGAGTTCTTGTTCGCCAGTCAGTTTGAGGCAGCCCTCAAGTCTATCGATTCATCCGACGAGGGGATCCCTAAGGTTCAGTGCGAAGGGGAGGATTACAAGACGCTCTGGAAGTGGTGGAACAGGTCCTCCAGAGACCTCGGGATTGTGGAAGTCCCCAAGGCTACCAAGGAACCCGGAGCCGAACCCAAAACCGAACGCACGTTGCAGATATGGCGAGCAAAGGGTGTGCTCAAGGACTTCGTGTGCGTGGGTGGTCCGAAGAGGGATAGGGTCAACGATCTCGTTACGGCGGTGTCGCGATACGCAGCCGAGAAGGATCCATCTCATTCATTCTGCTGTCTGATCCACTCGCCGCCCGGGTGGGGAAAGAGCTTCCTGGCAAAGCAGCTTGCCGACCACCTGGATTTCCATTTCCTCGAGTTCTCAATCGCACAGATGTCGGATCCCAGGGATCTCATTGACGCCTTTGCATCCATCGCATCGTCTCAGAGCAGGACGAGAGAACGCACGCTGGTGTTCATTGACGAAATCAACGCCGAGATCGCGGGCCACAGCGTCACACCCCTGCTGTTGAGTCCGCTGTGGGGCGGGACATTCGTCAAAGATCGAATGACATTTCGATTGACGCCGGGTGTCTGGGTGTTTGCTTCCACGGATACGCCTGAGAAGTTCTCGGAGGGTGAGAAGGGGTCTGACTTCCTCTCCCGGCTGAACGGGCCGATCATCAATGTCGGATCCCCTCGCCGCTGGATGGCTGCCATCGAGGAGGCAAGAGGATTTCTCGCCGGTGCCATCGAGCGGCGAGGGGATGTTATTTATGGTGGATGGGCCTATGAGAGATTCATAAGCGAGGACGCCGATCCAGCCAAGACCGAGTTGGTCTACCTGATGGTGAATTTACTGGACAGCCTGTGGACTCCGATTGAGAAGGTGAAGAGAAGCGTCCTCCAACTCTTTCACGATCTGTTGCCGATCAACGGGTTTCGGAGCTTGGAGATCTTCGCTTCTCGATTCGTGGACATCCAACGAGGCGAGGTGTGGCCCTGCAACATCCCGGATGTGAGGAAGTCGGAAGAACTGAGCCGCCATATCATCTTGCCGCAGTATTGGCCCAGGACGGTCGAGGATGACGAGTTCATCAAGATCGAGATGCACAGTCGCTGACGCTACCGACGACTCGGCCCGAAATGACGCGATCGACGGGGGCGGAAACACAGTGTCAGATACCGTTCTCCCGTCGGTCGCACCTGAAACGGTATCCGACACCGTTGTTTGTGCCCGTGCAAGGTCAGCCCATTCCCGCCTCAAGCTCGGCAAGCACCTCGTCGCTTATCTCGAAGTTTGCCCACACCTGCTGCACATCGTCCTGCTCTTCGAGCATCTCCATCAGACGCAGCGTCCTGCGGGCGTCGTCGGCGGCGCACTTCACCGTCACCGTCGGAATCATGCGAACCTCAGCAGACTCGATCTCAACCCCCGCCTCGTCGATCACCTGGCGGATGTTCAGTAGCTCGGTCGGCTCGGTCGTGACCGTCCACAGATCATCATCAAGACCGACGTCGTGTGCTCCGGATTCGATCGCGATCTCCGTGATCTGATCTTCGTTGGTCTTGTCCTTCTCGATGGTGATGACGCCGCGGGCCTGGAAGTTGAATGCGACGCAGCCGTTGGCGCCGAGATTGCCGCCGCCTTTGTCGAAGAGGTGGCGGATCTCCGCCGCGGTGCGGTTGCGGTTATCTGTGAGGATGTCAACGATCATGGCGACGCCGCCGGGGCTGTAGCCTTCGTACCGGATCGAGACGTATTCGACGGCGTCCTGGCCGATGCCGGCACCTTTCTTGATCGCCTTCTCGATGTTGTCCTTGGGCATGTTGACCGCACGGGCATCGTCGATGGCGTAGCGCAGTGTGAGGTTCATCGTCGGGTCAGGCCCGCCGTTGCGAGCCGCGACGATGATGGCGCGGGCGCATCTGGACCACGCCTTGCTCTTGACGGCGTCCTGGCGCGCCTTGCGGTGCTTGATATTCGCCCATTTGCTGTGACCAGCCATCTCGCGTTCTCCTCGTTCGGTCACTCCGACCCGGCATCATCCGCCTCCCGGACGGCATCGGCACCGGGGCTTGTGGCGACGGCCGGCGTCTGATCGTGCTGGGCGGCTGCGATCTTGAGCCTGAGTCGGTCGCGCAGTTCCTTCCGCCAGCCCTCTTCCTCCTCCAGCAGCCCATCGTAGGCGCTGATCCAGACCTGCAGCGCCTCATCGTATCGTTTCGCTCGCCACAGCGAATCCCCCAGGTGATCCGCGACGACCTCGTACCCACCCGTCTCGGAGCCGGCGGCAGCCTCATGAAGCAGCGAGATCGCGCCTCGCCGAACGACTCGGCCTGTCTCGCTGACCTCATCCTCGAACACGCCGAGCTTGTAGCGCGCCCAGCCGAGTGAGTCGATGATGTTCGCATCCGTTGGGTTCAGCGCGTGTGCTCGCTCGATGAGCGCCTCGCCTTCCTCCAGGCGTTCGTCGCGGTCGATCAGTCCGTATCCCAGATCGTTGTTCGCCATGACGTGATCGGGGTTCTCGTCGATCGCAGCCTGCAAGAGCGCCTCGCCTGTCGCGTTCGTCAGGTCGGGCAGCAGCGTCAGGAAGTAGATCACATCCGCCAGATCGTCAGTTGCCATGCGCTGATTGAGCATCGCGGCGGAGACGGGGCGCAAGCGTCCGTCGTCACGGAACGATCGCAGCAGTGCGACGGCCTGGCCAGGCTCATCGTGCAGCAGCAACGTCGACAGGCGCAGTCGACTGACGATCAGATACGGTTGCGTGACGTCAGCCTCAGGCCAGAGCGATGCATCGTGCAGCCGCTCGGCGACGGCCAACTCACGGGCTGAGACGTTCAGTTCGCCTTGCTGCCGTTCGGCGCTGTGCCCCATCGCAAGAGCGAGCAGGAGCCGGCTCGCCAGACGGCACTGCGGCTCCGTCAAGATGACGCGAGGGTCAATCGCTTCGAGGGCGTGAAGCGCAGCGTCGCGGTTGACCGATTCGAGGGGCAGCTCTCGACCGAGCGCGTGGAGCTGCGCACCGGCCAGGGTCAGGGTCGCGTCGATCGTGCGATGCGATCGGGGCGTCGCGCTGGTGCGTTCGATCGCCAGTCGCTGCGCTTCTTCCTCTCGCTCGCCCTGTCGAAGCGCTGTTTCGTGGAGGCGTTGCACACGCTCATCGTCGCCATGCTGCGCCAGGAAGCGCTCGAACACGGCGGCGGCGTGCTCGGGGCGGCCCGTCAGCGAGTACAGCTTCCCCAGCGCGAGCACCAGGCTTCGCGTCTCACGTGTTTGCTCGATCGTCTCCTCCAGCCACGCAGCGCCTCGTCGTTCCGCGCCGATCCCCGCCCACACCTCGGCAAGCATCCGTGAGGCTCGCTCATCCGTCGGATCCTCGATGACCAGATCCGTCAGCACTCGCTCCACCGCGTCAAATCGTTGCTCCGCGAGATCCTCTTCGGCAAGGAGCATTCGTAGCGTGCGGCTCGTCGGCATCCTGTCGTGGAGGCGTCGCACGGTTGCGCGGAATCGATCCGGATCAGGCAGGGGTCCGCGTCGGCCATACATGACGATCAACCGGTCGTATGCCCCTTCGTCATCGCTGGTTGCGAGCAGGTCGCTCAGCAGCGCCTCTTGTTCCTGGTGCCTGCGGAGCGCTGCGAGCAGGTCGGCGTGGGTCAGTCGATCGCCGGGCGTCGATCCTGCTGTAGCGAGCAGCGATTCGCCGGCGACGAGCGCCTCGCGGAAGAACTGCATCCCTCGCAGCGCCTCGACGCGCGCACGAAGGTGCTGCGCATCGTTGACCGTGGAGCGATCGAGCTGTGTCAGCGCTTCCGCGAATCGTCCAGCAGCGTTGAGCATTCGGATGTGAGCCAGTGTGATAGCCGGCGCATCCGGAAAACGCTTCGCCAGCATGCGATGCTGCGCCCGTGCTTGTTCGACCCGATTTGTCTCGATGAGCAGTCGAAGGTGAAGCAATCCCGCGCCGAGCGTGTCCAAGTTCATGGCTTCGAGCGTCGCGACGAGTGCGCCGGCATCCTCATCCACATCCAGCAGTGCGCTGCTGTAGGCGCCCTCCCGGTCTGGATGGGCGTCGATGACGCGGGCGGTCAGGATAAGCAGGCCGGTGCGTGTTTCACTCCGCTCAAGCAGTGCCGCGAGCAATGGCGTCTCGCTCGGGGCGTCGAGCAGACGGCCCAGCAGGTATGCCTTCGCAGCCGTCGAGTCGAGCGAGGCTGCTACAGCCTGATTCAGCCCAACCGTCTCCCCGTGCGTCTTGATGATGGCCCGTAAGGCGTCGGCCAAGCGAGGCCCGAGCGTCGTATGCGTGCGAAGGTACGCGCACAACGTGATGTGCTCCTCGCGTATCCTCGTCGGGTCCGCAGTGATGTCGGTGAGCAGCAAGTTGGCTGCCGACGCCGGTCGACCGGCGCGCAAAGCCGCCCAGAGCTGTCTGTCCAGCAGGCCTGACGAGGGCAGGCCGGGCAGTTCCGCTGCGAGACTGAAGGCGACGAACGCTTGTTTGGGTCGGCCGAGCCGAAGCTCCAGGTCGCCTGCCGCCCGCAGGAGTTCCGGCCTGCGCCGGTAGATATCGGCAAGCTCATCGCTGTATCGCGGCGCGGAGCGCACGAGCGAGGGAGGCAGGTCGAGGGCCCGCTGATACGCTGCTGTCGCCGCGGTCAGATACCCCAGCGAATCGAGGCATCGACCGAGCGGCTCGTGGATGAGCGGGGCGAGTTGTCGTCCGGTTGCCTGTCCTTGACCGCGAGCCGCGATGCTGAGCAGACGCGCCGCCTGTTCATTCCGGCCGATCGACACGAGGTATGTGCCGACGTGCATCAAGGCGTGCGCGTTCTCCGGCTCGTACAGCAGCACCTGTTCGTAAGCGCCAAGCGCCTGCACGCGGTTCCCCAGGGCGATCGATGCGTCCCCGAGCAACTCCCACGCCGGGGCCGATCGCTCATCACGTCGCAAGACCTCAGCCAGTAGTTGACGGGCGTCGCGCGGCGAACCGGAAAGCATGGCCAGCCTCGCCGCGGCATACGCGTGAATCGCGCCCAGCGGGGCGGTCTCGCCATCGGAATCTGACTCGGCAGCCGGTTCGCCGCTCGCGGGCGGCTCCGCGCGGCTGTGCAGTTCGGGAAGGCCCAGCGCGGCGAAGTGGTCGATCACCGCAGCCAGCTCCATCCGCGCCGCGTCGTCATCGCCGGGTGAGAATCGGCCCTGATCCAGAGGAGGGGGCGGCGGCACGTCGGCACGGGCGGTGCGGAGGTTCTCCGGTCGATCCAACGCCGGGTCCAACAGCCCATGCGTCGTTTCAGCGGGATGCGGAGGTTCACCGCTGGGCCGGGCATCGCGCGGGCCGGCGCATCCGGCAAGCAGTGTTGCGCCGAGCGCGATGGCGCCGAGGTACGCGCGACATCTCGGACATGACGGTGCTCGTCTGGTTCGATCAGTCTGCACGCTGAACTCCAAGCGGCCTGTCGCACGCCGCGTGGGCGTCGTGCGGGGAGCGCCCCACGGTGTGCTCATGCGCCCGTGGTCTTCTTTCGCTTCGGCGAGCTGGCGGCGGTCGATCGGCTCGTCTGTGTACGGGGCTTCGCCATCCGCTCCTCGGACCATGCCTGCAGACGCAGATACGTCGCTATGGCATTGGCAGCACGGATGTGCCGTTCCAGGAACGACTTCGCCTCACGGAGCGTGACCGATTCCTCAAAGACGCCCTCCGCGACGAGATGCGATAGAAGTTGATCGTCGACGGGAATCGCATGCCCGATGATGCGCAGCAGCATGACGCGATCCGCCGCAAAAGGGGCCATGCCCTCGAGCGACGCGAGGTACGTCCTCGCATCCCGCTTCGTCTTGTGCATCAGCGGTTCGAGCGTGACCTCGTATTCGCGAAGGTAGATTTCGCCAAGCGTCGCCTTGATCCGCCGCACCCGCTGCAGAGCCTTGGGATAACGATCGCTGATGATCTTGACGAGATCCTCGTCGAGCGTGACTCGCAGGTCGTTGTCGTCGATGGTGTCTCGCCGCAGCTTCCGCATCGCCGCTTCCGCCTTGGCGGTGTTCGTATCATAAAGCAGCAGTGAGAAAATCAACTCATCAATCGGCGAGCGATCCGGCTCGGCGACTTCCGGCATTTCACGCTCGAGCCTGCGGATGAGGCGGTCGAGCTGTGTCGGCGAACAGTTGGCACTACTCACGGTCTCGGTCCTTCTACTCGTTGGCGATATCCCTCGCTGTCCCGACACGGAGCGCCGCGCCGAAGACCCGCCACATCACGATCCGGCGTCGTCGCGTTCGGTCCCATTCCCATTGCCGCCTTCATCTTCATCCTCGTCCGGCTCCAGCTCGGCCATGACCGTCGCGATCGCCCGCAGCACTTCCTGCTCTTTCCTGAGCGAGACGTCCAGCCGGAAATCCAGGACGGGCAGGCGACGAAACTCCACCACTTCGCTGAGGCGGTGGCGGATGTGCTTGGCAGCAGCCTTGATCCCGTGCATGGTGACTGATTCGGATGACTCGGGCGAGATCGCCACGTACACCTTGGCGAACGTCAGTTCGGTGTCCACGCTGACCCGTGTGACGGTGATCGACCCTTTGATGCGCGGATCGCTCAGGCCGGCGTCAATGACACGCTGGATCCCCCGCCTCAATACGGATGAGCGTTGTTCGCTGCGGTGGGTCATCGGTCCATCACCATGTCCTTCTCATCGGCCTCGGTCGGTGTCCATCCGGCGAGCACTTCCTTTGCCACTTCGCCGAGTTCGGCGTCGGGAACGGTTCGCAGCACGTCGCGGATACGATCCAGCACGCTGTTGGCGCGGCTGACCGAGTTGGTCGCAAGCACCAGGCCGAGCAGCGCGACGCGATGTTCATCCAGCGCCCCGATTTCGGCGACGGACACCATGAAGTTGCGGTGCAACCGATCCTTGAGGCCCTTGACAATGCGGCGTTTGTCCTTGAGGGACTCGTTGCCGCGCATAATCAACTCGAACTGAAGGATGCCGATGACCATCGCACTCTGCATAACGCAACGGCGAGCGGGGCCGTGCTTCCGGCGACGAACGCCGACAAGACAAGCGACCGACCGAATCGGGTGCAGCGACTACAGCGTGCGCTTCACCTTCACGGTTCGGTAGCATTCCAAAATGTCACCTTCCTTGATGTCGTCGTATCCGGCGATCTTCATGCCGCACTCCTGGCCGGACTTGACTTCCTTGGCGTCATCCTTGAATCGCTTGAGTTGTTCAAGCAGTCGGTCATCCTCGATGATGATGTCGCTTCGAGTCACGCGGATGCTCGCGTTCAGCTCGATGGATCCGTCCGTGACATAGCAGCCGGCGATGACGCCGACCTTGGACACCTTGAAGACCTGCCGGACCTCGGCGTGCCCGAGGACATCCTGCCTCAGTTCCGGATCGAGCAGACCTTCCGCCGCCTTCTTGATGTCCTCTTCGATGTCGTAGATGACCTGGTAGGTTCGGATCTCGACACGCTTCTGCTCGGCCGCCTGCCGCGCCTGCGAGGAAGCGATGACGTTGAAGCCGATGATGACGGCCCGGGAGGCCTCGGCGAGGATGACATCGCTCTCGTTGATGCCGCCCACCGCTGCGTGAAGCACGCGGACGCGCACCTCGTCGGTGCTGATCCTCTCGACGATCTCGGTGACGACATCCACGCTGCCCTGCACGTCGGCTTTGATGACGATGAGCAGTTCCTTGAGCCCGCCTTCCTGAAGCTGGCTGAAGAGGTTGTCGAGCGTCACCTTCGGGCGGGCGAGTTCGATCTCCCGCTCCTGGCTTCGACGCTGTTCCGCCGCCTGCTGCGCCTTCTTGAGCGACTTGACGATGTAGAACTTGTCACCCGCATCGGGCAACTCATCCAGACCGGAGATCTGCACGGGTGTGGCGGGGCCTGTCGTCTTGATCCGCTCGGCGCGGTCGTTGGCGATGTCGCGTATGCGCCCGAACCCGCGTCCAGCCACGATGAAGTCGCCGACCGCCAGATTGCCATCTTGGACGAGCAGGTTCGCCGTCGGACCTCGTCCTTCCTCGTACTTGGATTCGATGACGACGCCGCGAGCCGATCCGCCGAAGTCAGCTGTGAGTTCCAGCAGTTCAGCCTGGAAGTCGATCGTGTCGAGAAGCTCCTGGATCCCCTCGTTCTTGACGGCGCTCGTTCGGATGACCTCCGTGCTACCGCCCCAGTCCACGGGATTCAGGTCATTCTCGGCGAGTTGGCCGAGGATTCGCTGGATATTCGCATCCGTCGCTTCGGGCTTGTCGATCTTGTTGAGCGCGACGATGATCGGGACTTCGGCCGCCGCTGCGTGGTTGATCGACTCGACGGTCTGCGGCATGACGCCGTCATCCGCGGCAACGACGAGCACGACAAGGTCCGTCATGTGCGCCCCGCGCGCCCGCATTGCCGTGAAGGCTTCGTGTCCGGGCGTGTCGAGGAAGACGATCTGCTTCTCGGCGTCGCCCGCGTTGACCGCCACGCGGAAGGAGCTGGTGGCCTGTGTGATGCCTCCGGCTTCGTGCTCCGCGACGTTCGCGTGCCGAATCCGGTCCAGCAGCGATGTCTTGCCGTGGTCCACGTGGCCGAGGATCGTGACGACCGGCGCCCGGGGGCGCTCGTCAGTCATCTCTCGCTTCTCGAACTCTTCAGCGACGGCTTCGACCGCTGTCTTGCGTTCCTCCGCGATGAGTTCGATGTCCCATTCGATCAGGATTTCCTGGGCCTGCTCGACCTCGATGCCGGAGTTGACCGTGGTCATCACGCCCTGCATGAAGAGCTTCTTGATGATGTCGGCCGCTTTGACGCCTGTCGCGGCGCTGAGGTCCTTGATCGTGAAGGGCGCCTGGATGTGAACCTCGCCGCCTGTCTGGGCCGCGGTCTGCGGTCGATCGAACGCCCCTTCCTGACGTTTGGCCTCGCGTCGGCGTTTCCGGAAGAACCCGCCTGCTCTTGTGAGGCGTGCTTCCCGCTCCCTCAGATCCTGCTCTCGCCACTTGCCGCGATCCACGCCGGCGCCTGCGCCAGCACCCGCGCCAGCGCCGCCGCCTCGCTTGCCGTCGCCTGCTCGCGGCGCCGCGCCGCGCCGCTTCGTGCGGCTGTGTCTTGGGCTGCCTTGGCCCGACCCCGATGCGGGGGCGCCCTGGCCTCGTGACGGTGGACCCGATTGGTAGTCCGGACCTCCGCCCGGCGCTGCGCGACGTGGGGCCGGTGCGCGCACTCGATCCGGCTGCTCGATTCGCACGATGCGCGGGCCCATCAGCTTCGCTGGTTTCGTCTCTTCGAGTTGTGGGCCGGCCGGGGCTATGTCGGTGGGACGGCGTGGGACGTTCTTTTCAGGTTCCGGCGTGCCACCAGGCTCGCCAGGTGCGATGCCGGCTTCCGCCTCGGGCATTGTCGGCGTGATCGCGTCCTCCCCGCTCGGCGCAGGTTCATCGTTTGTGTCGGGCGAACTCGCAACGGCGCGCGTCGTTGCCGCCACGTCGTCCATCTCGGGGACAGGCTCAGCAGTTGTCTCAGCCACGGGCACGGCTTCAGCAGGCGTCTCCGTCGCCGCCGTCGTCGCCGCACCGTCATCCGTCACGCCGGTCTCCGTGACGACAGGCTCTTTGGGCTCCTCAGCCTTCACCACAGTCTGGGTCGCTGTCTTCCGGACGGCCTTCTTCGCGCGGGCCTTCGGTTCAATCTTGACCTGTGGAGCGGTCTCGACCGCTGTGGCGGTGTGGCCGGTCTCCGCACTCCCAAACCACTGATGGAATGTCTCTTCCAGGCCGAGGGAGACCGTCGACATGTGATTCGTGATGTTGGGAACATCCTCGGCTTCGCATTTGCGCAGGATGTCCTTGGACGCGACGCCAAGCTCCTTCGCGATCTGGAAGACACGTTTGGCCTTCGCCAAGGTCAGCTCCTTTTCCGCAACTCATCCGAGCCCGCTTCAGGCCCGTGTTCCGTCATCGCCTGCCGGCCTCCCGGCGAGGTCCAGTCACGCATCATCGTCGGCGCCATCGCCCGACGAGGCGCTCTCACCCATGACCGCGGTGGTCTTCTCGTCATCCGCATCGTCCGCCTCGGTCTGCTCCGCCGGCGACTCATCTGATTCACCGGCGGGCTTCTCCGGCGGGGCCTCACCCAGGATCGCCGCCGCCCTCGCATCGTCCGAGTGCTCTGTCGCCGACTCGTGCTGGTCCCCGGCCGGCGCTTCCAACGGAAGTCCGCCGAGAATCGCAGCAGCCTGCGCATCACCGGCCGCATCCGCACCGACATCGAGGACTCGGCTCGCCGATTCCTCTTCCGCCAGTCGTTGCTGATCGGCTTCTTCCTTCTCGATCTGCATCTGCTCGGCGACCAGCCTGCCCTTCTCCGTGGCTCGCTCGACCATCTCCTGGGCGACCGCCTCGTCGATTTCCAACTCATCCACGAGCACATTCGCGCCAACCTCTTCGATGTCGAAGACGGACACCATGCCGAGCGCCGCCAGGCGGTCCAGCATCTCCTCCGCGACACCCTCGATCGGCAGCATCGTCTCTTCGAGGACTTCCAGACCCTTGGCGAACTCGGCGGGCGTGAGGATGTCCACATCCCAGCCAGTCAGCCGGGCGGCCAGACGCACGTTCTGGCCTCGCTTGCCGATCGCAAGGCTGAGTTGATCCTCATGTACGACGACCGTCGCCCTGCCAAGCTCGAAGCAGAGGTTGACTTCCGACACCTCGGCTGGCTTGAGCGAGTTCTGGATGAGGATCTGGCTGGACTCGTTCCACCGCACGATGTCGATCTTCTCGCCGCCCAGTTCGTCGACGATGTTGCGGATTCGACTGCCCCGCATGCCGACGCACGCGCCCACGGCGTCAACCTTCGAGTCGATCGACGAGACCGCGAGCTTCGTGCGGTATCCCGCCTCGCGCGCCATCGCCTTGATCTCGATCACACGCTCGGCAACTTCGGGCACCTCGACCTCGAAGAGCCGGCGAATGAAGTCCGGGTGGCTGCGCGACAAGACGATCTTCACGTGGTTGCTCTGCTCTCGCACATCGAGGATCAGACACCGCACGCGATCGCCGGGCAGGAACTGCTCGCCCGGGATTTGCTCGCTACGAGGCATGAAGCCTTCCGCTCGGCCGATTTGCACGATCATCGCCCCGCCCTCGTAGCGTTGCGAGATGCCCGTTTCGATCTCACCGATGCGCTTGGAAAACTCCTCGAGAAGCGATGCTCGCTCGCCCTCGCGGAACTTCTGAATCATCACCTGCTTGGCGGTCTGCGCGGCGATTCTGCCAAGCGCCTCAGGCTCGATCTCGACCTTTTCACCGTCGAGGTGGATCACCATCTCGCCGCTGAAGCGGTCCATCGTGCATGTGAACTCGCTGGTGTCCGGAGCGTCGAAGTACTTCCGCGCCGCGGACACCATCGCAGCTTCGAGGTTCTCGATGAGCTGGTCACGATCGATGTGACGCTCGCGTGCGATGTTGTCCAGGATGCGAAGCATTTCAGGACCGTTCATCGTCAAACCTCTCTTCAGTCAGCTCCACTCGTCCACGTGCCGCCGATCGGCACGCATCCAGTCCTCCGGAAACAACATGGCCACGTCGCATGCGCACAACGTGGCCGTCCATGCCGAGTCCCGTCCCGGAGGCGGGCGCCCGGCTGAATCCGCAGGTGTAGGATCCTTCCTACATCATGGCTGACACCCTCCGAATCGAGGATCGACAGCCTCGCGGATCCATACGGCCTCCACGATGGATGGTCTCAACCAACATGTGCACCTGCACGGTCCATCGCGATATCCTTACATACGACAGGCGGTAGCCCCACCCGTCTGGGTCAGCCCTGTAGAATAAGGTCCCACGGCCACCCATGTCAATCCTGGCATGCTGGGCGATCCGTCGTCCCGTGTCCATTGGGGCGCTGGGTGCATCGGACGATCAGCGAAAGGTCGTGAGCTTGACCGCCCGAGAACCATGCGATTTGCCCTCACGCCTGGACACTGCGGCGGGCTGATCGCTCGACCACTCGCAGCCCAGGAGGTAGCGGCTCCGTCGTCGAGACGAGGCCTTGATGCCGGGCTGAGCCGGCTCCCGGCCCATCACCGCTCGCTGCCCGTTGGGAACGCCAGAGCATCACTCGCCGGCCCGAAGGAGGAGGCGGAAGAGGTGCCAGTGCTTGTGCGCTCCGAGAGCGGTCGGTCCGTCGTGCTCGACTTCCTCATCGCGCAGTCGCTCCAGGCCGGTGATGAGGCGGTCCACATCGCCCCGGGACAGGTAGGTCGTGTCGCCCGCCTTGTCGGTGCAAGCCCACTCATCGCGGTCGCCGAAGAGTATGAGGGCCAAAAGCCCATCCGCTGCCATCGACCGCCGCATCTTCCACCATGTCGTCTCGAAGTGCTGCGGCGGGCAGAACGGAATCGAGAACGACGAGTGGATCAGGTCGTACGTTCCGTCGAAGGGGAACGACTCGAAGGCACAGCACAGCGCGTTGAGCCGATCAGCCAGACCGGCCCGGCGCGCCGCGGCGAGCGTCCGCTGAACGGCTTCGGGATGGAAGTCGATCGCGGTGACGGTCAGGCCGTGCCTGAGCATGGCGATCACGTCGTGTCCGACGCCGCAGCCGAGTTCGAGTGCCGTGCCGTCGTGAGGCGTGTGCTGGAGCGCCTGGAGGAGGTTCTCGCGCGGCGCACGATCCATCGTCGCGTCGAAGTACTCGATCCACTCATCATCGCGGGCCATGGCTGATCTCCGCAATGGCACGGTTCCGCAGCGGACCGGGGTCGTCAGACCCGCTCGGAACGGACCGCTGCGTCAGGCCTCTTCCATGAACGGGTACCGGTACTCCGTGGGCGGATCGAACGTCTCCTTGATCGTGCGGGGACTTGCCCAGCGGATCAGATTCAAGAAGCTCCCCGCCTTGTCGTTCGTGCCGCTCGCCCGCGCGCCGCCGAACGGCTGCTGGCCGACCACCGCGCCCGTCGGCTTGTCGTTGATGTAGAAGTTCCCCGCAGCGAAGCGCAGGCCTTCCATCGCCGCCATGACCGCCTTGCGATCGTCAGCAAAGACCGCGCCGGTCAGCGCGTAGGGTGACGTCTCATCACAGAGCTTGATCGCCTGCTCGAACTCGTTGTCTGGGTACACATGCAACGTCAGGATCGGCCCGAAGATCTCCTCAGCCATCGACCTGTACTTCGGATCGCTCGCCTCGATGATCGAGGGCTGCACGAAGTAGCCGATCGACGGGTCGCACTCGCCGCCGACGATGATCTTGGCATCGGCGCTCTTCTTGGCGTGATCGAGATAGTCCTTGCAGTTCTCAAGCGACGCCTTGTCGATGACCGCAGCCATGAAGTTCTGGAAGTCGCGCGGGTCGCCCATCGTGATACCGCGTACTTCACCGATCAGGTCATCTCGGATCTTGTCCCAGATGCTCTGCGGGATGTATGCGCGCGAGGCGGCGGAGCACTTCTGTCCCTGATACTCGAACGC
>JAGLTS010000055.1 GCA_023135165.1 Phycisphaerales bacterium
GATGAAGTCCTTGCCGCCCGTCTCGCCGACGATGCGCGGGTAGGAGTTGTACTGTTCGAGGTTGTTCGACGCCTGCTTCCACAGCGTCTGGAACACCTCGGTGCTGCCCGTGTAGTGGATTCCGGCGAAGTTCGGGCTGGCCAGCAGCGTGTTGGTGATCGCAGCCGAGTTCCCCGGGCAGAAGTTGATCACGCCCGCAGGCACGCCCGCCGCCTCGAACAGCCGCATGATGTAGTAGTTGGAGAGAATGGTTGTGCGGGAAGGCTTCCAAATGACTGTGTTGCCCATCAGCGCCGGCGAGTGCGGCAGATTGCCCGCGATGCTCGTGAAGTTGAACGGCGTGATCGCATACACAAACCCGTCGAGCGGGCGGAACTCGAGCTGATTCCAGATGCCCTTGACGCTGAGCGGCTGCTTCTCGTGCAACTCCTGCATGTACTTGCAGTTGAAGCGGAAAAAGTCGATCAGCTCGCACGCGGCGTCGATCTCCGCCTGATTGCACGTCTTGGATTGCCCGAGCATCGTCGAGGCGTTGGCGACCTGACGCCACGGGCCTGCGAGCAGTTCGCCCGCACGCAGGAAGATCGCGGCGCGCGTTTCCGCAGGCGTGTTCGCCCACTCGGCCTTTGCCGCCATCGCAGCGTCGATCGCCATCTGTGCTTCCTGCTCACCAGCCATGTGCACGTTCGCCAGGACATGCTTGTGCTCATGAGGCATCACGACCTTGAGCATTCTGCCGGTGCGGACTTCCTTGCCGCCGATGATCAGCGGGATCTCGATCTCCTCGTTCGTCTGGTGGTCGAGCTCAACCTTGAGCGACCGCTTTTCGGGCGAACCGGGTGCGTAGGGGAGGACCGGCTCGTTGACGGGAACGGGGATATCAAAGCGTGCATCAGCCATGTCGGCGTCTCCTGATATGTGAGGCTGAGGGGGTGTGGGGGTGTGGGGGTGTGGGGGTCATGATGAGAGCCCCGCAGTGTACAGCACCCAGCCGCCCGAAACACGGTCTCACCGCAGGGCACAGCCGTCTTCGCCGCGCCCGCGCCGTGTTACAACGGCTTGCGCCCGGCGGCCTCAATCCCGACCCGCACCACCGGGGCGGGATCAGTGCTGTCACCGGTTATATCCACCTCCGTCACCGCCGGCGGCGCGTCGATCCAGCCCGCAGCTTCCACGATGCGCTTCCCCTGAATCACCAGGACCACGAACAGGAAGCCGATGCCAATGAGGTAGAGCAGGAACGAAACCCACGCGCTGAAGACTGACTTTCGCGACTTCAGCCAATACTCCGCCTTCGCCCCTTCCTCGATCGTGATGCGCCGCCGCTCCGCACCGGGGACGATCTCGCTTGATGAGACCTCCGGTCGTTTCTCTGGATCTGTTTCGGTCTCATCCACCGGCACCGGCTCTACATCCACAAACCAGTTGATCTGATCGCGTGGCGGAATCCAGATCGTGTCGCCGTGGTGTTTGACAAAGTTCCTGTGCCGATCCAGTCGGCGTTTGGCGATGACCTCAAGGTGCTCGATCGCCCGCCGCAATCCATCGTCGCGGTCCGTGGCATCTTCCGGATAGCGTCGATGTGCGCGATCGACGAACTCATCTTCGTCGTATTTTCGCACATCCTCAGCAGCCTGTGTCTGATAGACGAACAGGCCGAGTGTCACCGCCACCGATGCGAAGAAAACCAGCGCCGGAGTTGTCCCAAGATTCGGCCATTCCGGGAACTGTGCCTGAAGCGCACCCGTCAGCGCTGCCAGCACCGGCACGACAATCAACGCAAAGACCGACACGCGATTCAGAATCTGGAGTTGCCCAAGCGCGCGAACCTTCTGCCAACCGAAACTGCGCGTGATCCAGCGCCACGGCATGATCCAGTGCACCGCCCGGCGCAACCACTTCGCCATTCCTTCCCGTGGTTGGGTACGTTGTGCTTCTTCGCCGAATACCGCCGTTCGCAAATACGACCTGCGTAAGTCGCCGGAGACATCGCCCGCGAAGTTCGCCCTGTCGAACCGAGCACCCCTCGCGAAGCTCGCCCCGATAAACCGAGCGTCCCCCGCGAAGCTCGCCTCGTAGAACCAAGCGTCCCCCGCGAAGCTCGCATCGTAGAACCCAACGTCCCCCGCGAAGCTCGCCCAGTAGAACCGAGCGTCCCCCGCGAAGCTC
>JAGLTS010000056.1 GCA_023135165.1 Phycisphaerales bacterium
ACCCACAACGTCATGATCGTCCGGAACAGGCGACGTTTTCTACAGAGCAAACTCGACTGAAATGCCGTGCCGATCGTCGCAGGGGGTCAGGGCAGGTCCGCTCGCTTCACCCACCCAAGGGCGCCGCCTCGATGGGGTCGGCTGCGATTTCCGATTGCACAGCCTCGGTCATTTTTCGGTCGATCGCCGCGACGATCCCCTCTTGGAGCTCTTTCACCTGACTGACAGTCAGCTTCCCGCGGATGTCGTTGACCATGATGCTGAACGCGACGACTCGCCCATCCGGTGCGATGACGTAGCCGGAGAGGCACGAGACGCCGCTGACGTACCCGCTCTTGGCGCGTACGACGCCGGTCAGTGCGACATCGCGGAAGCGGGACTTGAGGGTGCCCGTCTCGCCGGCGATCGCTAGTGAGTCGATGAGGACCGAGCCGAGGTATTCATCCTGAGCGAAGCTGACAAGCCAGGCGGCAAGCAGATGCGCACTGACGCGATTGTCTCGGCTGAGTCCTGAGCCGTCCGCGATGATGACTTTCGCGCTGGCCGGGCCGAGCCGTTGCAGAAGGCTGTGGCGCATCGCAGCAGCCCCGGTGGCGAAGGAGCCAGCCTCGCCCGTGAGTGCGTATCCGATTCTCTTGAGCAGCGACTCGGCGTAGAGGTTCTTCGAATCGCGATTGCACCGGGTCAGCACGGTCTCGATCTGCGTCTGAATCACCGTGAGGACCTCGCCGCCGCCCAAGGGGATGTTCGACTGGCCCGTGCTGACCTTCGCCACGGGTATGCCCGCCTCGCTGAGCCGACCGGCGAGCAGCCTGCCTGTGAACGTCGGCATGTCGTGCAGCGTCACCTGCACCGCGATCTCGAACGGCGTGCGGACCTTGCCGTGCACCCTGATCTCGTTGGTCATGTACTTGCGCGATAGCCAGACGGAGTTCCGCCCGGTCGTCACGGTCTTGCCGCCGGGCGGGATTTGAAGCCACGGCGCCCTCGGCTCGATCGTGATGATCGGCGACTGCCCCGGCCCGCTCGGCTTGGGGTACACGTTCAGCAGGTTCAGGTGGAAGTTCAGCCCCCACACCTCGGCGCTGTACCGTTTGTTCAGGTCCGCCAGGGGCCAGGTTGGATGCACGGCCTGATCATCAAACACGCTCGCATCGATCAGCAGCTCGTCAATCCGGGTCATCTGTGCCTGCTGTGCCGCGTTCACCCACACCGCGAGCAAGTCCTCGACGCCGATCCCCATCTCCTTGAGCAGGTCCGGGTCGCCCAGCCCCGGATCGCCCGCACCGAGCAGGACCAGATTGTCCCCATCACGCACAAGTTCCGTCTGGAATGCGAACCTCGGCCCGAGCAGATCTAGCGCCGCGCCGCTCGTGAGCAGCTTCATGTTCGACGCGGGGATGAGCAGCAGATCCGCACCGCGGTCGTACCACGTGATGCCCGTTTCGCAGTCGATGATCTCGATACCGATCGTCGCCTGTTCGGTCGTTTCGATAAAGATGAGTTGGTCAACATCGGACCGCAGGTCAGCCGGCGCGACCGAAACGTGCAAGACCAACATGAGAAGCGCAAGCAGCCTGCTGACGTGTCGAACCATGCGGGAAGTCCTTTGTCTGATGTGAGCGATCCGACGAATCATATCGGCACATCCCCCCCGTTCCGGCGAACTTCCAGGTGGCGGATGGCTGTCCACTGCTTCTTGACAGCCGGCCCTGACAAGAGCGGGCCGATTCAGCAGGCCAAGATCACCGGTGACACGACCGTCATCAGCGTATGTTTCGACGACACGTTGCTCAAGCCGATGCGCGGGTTGCTGCGGGCGATCGGAGCTTTGGGCATCCCCGACCCCGTGTGCACGGGCAAGACGCGCGCCGAGGCGAATAGCCCGTGATTGCGATGCAAAAAAGCCCAGGGATGAATCCCTGGGCATGAGTGCGTGCCGTGATGTGGATGGTCAAGTGATCGCCGGTCGTGCTCGGCAGCCGGCTACTCCTGCTCCGGTGCGAACGAGATCGTCGGCCCATTGCGATTGTCGAAGAAGTCCTGGGGCGCCCGGGCGAAGACGTGGCCGGTCTGCGCCTGACCCCAGACCCTCTCGCCATGCTTGTCAAAGCCGCAGTCCAGGCTGACGATCATGTCCCGCTCAACCTGCAGAACGGATGTTGCGTACGCTGCGCCGAACATGTGGTTGTCACACTCCTTGCCCTGCGTGCCGCCGACGAACGCGCCATCCGGCGTGCGAGTCAGGTACAGCGAGCAACCGTCCTGAAGGGTCAGGTTGGCGGGTGACAGCTTCGCGAACGCCGCAGCCGGCGCGTTGCGTCCCGTGAACGCCCAGCCGTACTTGGGAAGCATGTACACATCGGCGACGATTCGGCCGGTCTGATCCGGTTGGCTGTGGAAGTGATACACGCGCTGCCGATACGGTTTTCTCGGCGAGTCGAGCGCGGTCTGCTCAGCGTAGAGCCAGTAACCGTCACGGCTCTCGGGCCAGATTCGCGTCATCTCAAGTTGGACGCCAAGCCACGTGCCTTGATTGTCCTCAGCCTGGACTCGGCCGACGAACGATCCGGTCATCCATGAGACGAGTGTCAGCGGGTCGTTCTCGGACCAGAACGATGCGTGCTGCTCGGTCGTCCGATTCGCCGCGCGCGGTTTGCTGATCTTCGCCATCGGTTGATGGACCCTGACGATCTTGCTCCCCACCGTGGGACAATTCGTCGTTGCGGTCCGAGCGTTGTAGGTCGTCGTGGTTCGGGCGTCGAAGGTCGGCGTGGTCGAAGCGTGCCGCTCCGCCGTGGCACATCCATATGCAGCAACCAACGAACCGGCGAGAGCGATGATCGAGAGGCTTGTTCTCATGCGCATCTGGTATCTCCTCACAGAATGCTGACGCGGTTGCAGGCAGCAACATCGCGTCCGGTGATATGTACCCATCAGCAGCGACCTCGCGTCGATCCGCTTGGTCACATTCCTATTCGTCGGGATCTGGCCGCGATGAGTTTGCCGAAAGCGCCTGTTGCGCCGGTTGTGTTGGCGCATACCCGTCAAGCTGTGCCGGTTGTATCGGTTGTAGGGGTTTGCGTACGAGGCGCCGCCTTGGAATGACCGATGCGCATTGATGTATGGATAGTTCCGCCGTCGCGGTGATAACTGAACGGGACCCTCGCGGCATGTCGCTGGATCTCAATGTCGGGAAGCGGTCGTCGCGGCGGGGGAGAGCAAGTGCGGCGCGACATTGAGTCGTCAGCTCATCCCGCGCACCCCACCGTGTTTTCCGGAAAGGCCGGTCCGCAGATCGGGTTTGGTCTTTATTCATACCCCCTATTGGGGATTCTCTCGCCATCTAGCCCAATTTGTCAGATCGACTCTTGCATTCGGCGCAGCAACGATCACACTTTCTAGTGACCATGAAGTCTGTGCTTCCGGTGGGCTCGCCGACGCCATGTCCTGCGCCGTCGAGGGTATTCCGTCAACGGTCTTTTGGGGAGGAAGCACGTGACCACATCCGGACATAACCGGTCTCTCTCCAATCGGGTCGCGCGCGACGTGCACGCGAAGCGCCCGTTCTGTCGCTGCGCAACGGTCTCACTCGATGCGTCGTCGAGGTTGCGCTGCGTTGCAGTCGCACTGAGACACTGTCTACTGTTTCTCTAGAGAAAGGACATTGGAGGACATCATGAAGAAATGCGTTCTTTTGATAGCGTTCGCGGGCCTGTGCGCAGCGCCCGCTTTCGCGAAGACAACCGGGCCTGCCGTGTATGAAGGCCCTGAGGTCAATGCCACCCGGGACTGGCCCGACCACTTGGTCAAGTGGGATCAAGGCTACCCGGACACCTACGGCGGTCACAGCACGATCGACAACGACACACCGATGACGTCGACCTCTGCTGACGACTTCCTATGCACGGAGCCGTGGTGGATCACCGACATCCACTTCTGGGGCTTCTCGTACTACGGCGCCGCGTACCTCAACGGCTTCCGCGTCACGTTCTGGACCGATGTGCCTGAGGACCCGGGCATTGACGAGAGTCACCCGGGTTACGTCCTCTGGCAGAACGACTTCTACCAGGCTGACCCGGGCGATCCGAACGCGCTCGGCTGGACGATGATTGAGGACAACGCTCAGTGGCGCATCAACATCCCCGAGCCGGACTGGTTCTGGCAGGAAGGCACACCCGAAAACCCGATCGTCTACTGGATTAGCATCCAGGGCATCATGACCGATGGCGACGGGGGCGACACGTTCTACTGGAACTTCCTGGACCGCAACATGGACGGTTGGAACGATGACGCCGCATTCGAGAGCGAGTACTTCGGCTACCCGCCCTGGGCGAACTGGGGTTGGCCGGACAACACCTCCCCGGCCCCCTACGAGGGTCCGTTCCCGGACGGTTGGTGGAAGTCCGCTGACATGGCGTTCGTGCTCACCGGCATCCCGGCTCCGAGCACGCTGCTGCTGCTCGGTCTGGGCGGTCTTGTGGCGACACGTCGCCGCTAAAGTGACCAACACCACACACGTGGTGCACATGAGCAACGTCACGGCCCGCGATGATCCGCATCGCGGGCCTTTCTCTTTCCTGAAACCGCATCCGTCATCCAGCTTTTGATTATGGCTCCCCCGTGGTCGATCTCTGTTCATAGCCCGAACCGGGGATTCTTGCCCCATCTGGCCTGATTTGTCAGATCGACTCTTGCATCCGGCGCAGCAACGATCACACTTTCTAGTGACCATAAAGTCTGTGCTTCCGGTGGGCTCGGCGACGCCGTGTCCGACGCCGTCGAGGGTATTCCGTCAACGGTTTCTTGGGGAGGAAGCATGTGGCCGCATCCGGACATCATCGGTCTGTCTCCAATCGGGTCGCGAGCGACCTGTGCGCGAAGCGCCTGTTCCGTCGTTGCGCTATGTCATCGTTGCACTGAGACACTGTCTGCTGTTTCTCTAGAGAAAAGACATTGGAGGGCATCATGAAGAAATGCGTTCTTCTGGTAGCGTTCGTGGGCCTGTGCGCAGCGCCCGCCTTCGCGAGAACAACCGGGCCTGTCGCGTATGAAGGCCCTGCGGTCAACGGCACCCGGGACTGGCCCGGCCAAGTCATGTGGGATCAAGGCTACCCGGACACCTACGGCGCCCACAGCACGATCGATTACGACACGCCGATGACGTCGACCACTGCTGACGACTTCCTGTGCACGATGTCGGATCAGATCACCGACATCCACTTCTGGGGCTGGTCGTACTACGGTGCCGCCTACCTCGATGGCTTCCGCGTCACGTTCTGGACCGATGTGCCTGGGGACCCGGGCATTGACGAGAGTCACCCGGGCGAGATCCTCTGGCAGCACGATTTCTTCGAAGCCGACCCGGGCGATCCGTACGGGCTCGGCTGGACGATGATGGAGGACAACGCTGAGTGGCGCATCAACATCCCCGAGCCGGACTGGTTCTATCCGGAAGGCACACCCGACGACCCGATCGTCTACTGGATCAGCATCCAGGGCATCATGGTCGATGACGGTGCCAGTGACACGTTCTACTGGAACTTCCTGGACCGCTACCTCGATACATGGAATGATGACGCCGCGTTCGAGAGCGAGTACTTCGGGTTCGCGCCCTGGGCCAACTGGGGCTGGCCGACACCTGACGGGCCGGACCTTTACGAGGGTCCGTTCCCGGATGGTTGGTGGAAGTCCGCTGACATGGCGTTCGTTCTCACCAGCATCCCGGCTCCGAGCTCGCTGCTGCTGCTCGGTCTGGGCGGTCTTGTGGTGACACGCCGCCGCTGAAACGACCAACGTCACGGCCCGCGATGATCCACATCGCGGGCCTTTCTCTTTCCTGAAACCGCATCCGTCACGCGGTCGTCAATCCGAAGGTTCGATCGTCACCGTCAAACGCTTGGACATGAACTGCTCCGCGTACAGCTCCGCCCGCTCGCGGTGCGTCACGAGCAGCAGTGCGATGCCTTTGGTGTGTGCTTCGAGCATTCGTTGGATGGCTTCGCCCCGACGTATCGGTGTGAGCGATGCGATCGTCTCGACGACGTAGCCGGCTTCGTTGACATCGTCGTTGTGCAGCAGCACGCGCCAAGGCGGCAAGGGCTTAGGAGGTGTCCTGGTCGGCTTGGGCGCTCGCGTCGGAGCAGGCGGAGCGGCGGTGCCGGTCCCCCCCTCACTGGTTGTCTTCTCATCCTGCATCATGCTCATACCTCCCTCCGCCCATTGTAGGCAGCGCACCGCGTCCCCGCGTTGTCGTCAGCGGTACACTAGGGAGACGTCTGGGTGGTGTCGCGGCGTCAGGAGGCTCGGCAGCGTGGATGAACCACACGAACAAGCTGCGTTCTGTATCGGCTGCGGATACTCGCGGACCGGTTTGCCGCAGGGTCACGTCTGTCCCGAGTGCGGCAGGGATGCCCGGGCTGCGCGTCCCCGGCTCTGCGCCGCGCTTGCTCCGTTTGCCGACGATATCGCCCGCGCGCTGCTGTACAGCGTTGTGACGGTCGGTCCCGCCATCCTCGGGTTTCTCATCTGGTTCGAGCGACCGCTCAAGCGCGCCTCTCGTGATGCTGCTCTGAAGCGAGCACTCCGGCTGGCGCTTCGTCGTCGGCGACTGGGCCGGCTCGCGCAACCGGTCGGCCTCCGCATCGCGGTGATGGCGGTATTGGTGTTTGTGGCGGCGATGGTGCTTCCATCGGTGTATGTCGAGCAGGCACGGGCGGTGTTGTTCACCGCGATGGCTGCTGCGCTGACGCTCCTGTGCGTGCACGGGACGCTGGTGGTCGGCGTCTGGCATGCTCTGGCGCTGGATGCAGCCCGACTGCCTGTATCCAGGGCTGTGCTTCCCGCCGTCGTCGTCGCGTTGGCGTGGGTTGGCTTCTTCCTGGTGCTGACGCCCATCGTCTTTTGGCCTTGGGAACGCAGCGCGCCGTTGATCAACTGGATGCTGCTCATGCCCGTCGCTGCGGGCGTGCTCGGAGGTGGGTGGTGGGTGTATCAGTGGCACCAGATCGCTGCTGCCCTTCGTTGTGAGAGCCGACCCGGAACCGTCCGCGCGGGACCGGGCGCTTGACGGACCGGCCTATCTCTGTGACAAACAACGGTTGCACCCGCACCAAGGAGCCGATTCCCATGTTTGATCGCCCGTTCCGAGGCATTCCGCGCATCGCTGCGATCATCGCTGCCGGTCTGTCGGCGCTGGCCATGACCGGCTGCGCGTACAAAGACGCGCCGTACCCCAAGAACCCGTCGGACCCGGGCCACGCCATCCGAATCCAGCAGGCTGGGGTCGTGCTCGAGTACCGCGCCGACCTGGATCGCGTCATTTTCTTCGGCCCGGTCGGCGGTCCGAACCTCCTGCACACAGTGGAGTTACATCGCACCCCGGCGGACGACGGCTCGTACACGTTCTACGGCGGCGGCTACAGTTGGATCGCCCCGCAGCGCGGCGACTTCGGCTGGACCGACGAGGCGGGCGATCCCAAGGATTGGCCGCCTGACCCATCAGTGGACCGTGGGCCGATGCGGGTCATCGAGCGAGCGCTGGGCAGCATCACGATGCAAGGCCCGGTCACGCGCAGCGGCTTGCGCGAGCACCTCACGATTGCCTTCGTCTCCACGCACCACGTCGATTTCATTCGTGCGATTGAGAACACGACGGATCAGCCTGTCACCGCGGCTGTTTGGTCGATCGCCGCCGTTCGTCCTGGCGATGTCATTGCGCTGCGCAATGCGGCGATGGCGAATCTTTGGTCGCCCGATAACGCCCACGTGAAGCTCTTCGAATCGGTTGCCATCGGCTGCGACGGCTGGATGACGATTGCGACCGGTAACCTGCCTTGGCAGGATGGAATCAAGGTGTACGCGGACAGCAACCCGGTCGTGGCGGTGCACACACAAGGGTGGTGGCTCCTGCGCCAAGGCGTCGAGCGCGATGACGGCGCGCTGCGCAGCGTCGGTGAAGCGCCGGTCGCCTTGTACATCCATCCGGGACTCGGTCTGATCGAGGCGGAGTTGTACAGCCCGCTTGAGATGATTGAGCCTGGGGAGCGCATCACCTTCACAGAACATTGGTCACTTATCCCAAGCTCTCAGCCAAACACGGATGTTCTGCCTTGACCGAAGCGCAGCGCACGCGGTAGATTGAAGCGCACCAGCCCGCCAACCATGACTGTTGGCTGAAAAGTCGTCGGGAGGATCCCGTCGGCGGGGCGTCAGGTGAAGATTGGTGTGACCGCCTGATGAAGAGTCCATCGACTCATCAGCGTCGCGTGATGGAGCCGGAAGCTCTGCCCGCGACTGACGCGCAGCCCTGCAAACACAGCGCAATTGACTCAGTCGGTAAGCTGCGCCGGCGCTTCTTCGCCGATGCGGGGGACGCGGTGAAGAGGTACGGCGTACCAGTTGATCGCATCATCGGGCATCTTCACGAGATCGCCGAGCGCCGGCCTTCGTTCCGCCTTGATGTCGGCCGATTGCACATGACGGATCTTGTTGTCGCCGTCGCGGCGTGCGATGACCACCTCGGGGCGTGGAACGACATCATCTCAACGCACGAGTCGGTGCTTCACCAGTCCGCTGAGGCGCATCTCGGTGAGATCGACGCGCTCATGGCGGTGCGGCGGCTGCTCGCCGAGCTGCGCGGGTGCGATCGGGACACTGCCGGGCCGATGACGTTGCGCTCGTATGCGGGTGATACGTCGCTTCGCGCCTGGCTGCTTGATCGTCTTGTGGCGACGCTCTGCATACAGTCATCCGCGAGATGTGGTCAGCCTCGCGTCGTGCGGTGCCTGACATCTGTGCGTCGGTTGCGCCTGGGAGTGCGTCTGATCCACGTGGATGGACTGACGGCACGACAGGCTGCCAGGGTTGTCGGATTGCGGGAGGCGGACCTTCTGCGGGCTGCATCGCGGCGTGGCATGACGGATGAGCCAGGCGAGCGTCAGCATGGGATGCGCCAAGGCGGGGTGCCGGCAACGTGAGGCAGCGCTGCAAAGGGGACTTGACTTGCCGTGTTGGTGCTTTACGCTACGTGTCCCAGCCGTCTGACGCGGCGGAGTGAGTCGGCCAGATAGCTCAGTTGGTAGAGCACGGCACTGAAAATGCCGGTGTCCCCGGTTCAAGTCCGGGTCTGGCCATTGCATGGCGAACACACACACACGCCCACCGCCCGGTGGGCGTTGTCGCGCGCAGCCGGTGTGCTCCTGGTTCGCAACCCGACGAGATGCCCCAGGCCCGGCATCACGGCGGACCAAAGCCCAACCTCGCTGCCTCGGTACAATCGCAGTCGTCGCAACCCGAACCGCGACGAATGGGAGCCTGGCAGTGGATGGACCGGAGACTGACGCGGCATCGACGGAAAGCGCGCCTCAGCCCGGGCGGTTCGTCTTTCACGATGTCGGTTTCCACGGCGATCTCTACCTGCTGGAACTTGTCGAAGTGATCCTCAGCAGGTGCCTGCTCTTTGTCGAGACGGGCGCAAACGTCGGTTCGACCGTCAGTTATGTTGCCGGGAAGCATCCGGATCTTCGCTGCTTGTCCTGCGAGCCGGATGCGGCCGCCTTTCGCCACGTGATTGAGAACACAGCCGACAGTCCCAACGTGAAGATATCAAACGAGACTTCGGATTCGTTCCTGCGGAACCTGCTCGCGGAGCCGGATGCCCGCGAGGGCGATGTGCTGTTCTGGCTGGATGCGCACGGCTACGGTTTTGATTGGCCGTTGCGCGACGAAGTGGCGCTCATTACGTCGCGTTTGGCGCGGGCGTACATGTTGATTGACGATTTCCGCGTGCCTGGGCTGGACTGCTTCGGCTACGACCGGCATGAAGAGCAGGTCTGTTCGCTTGAGTTCATCGAGTCCCGCCTTGATGATGCCCATCAGTACCGCGTCTACTACCCCGCCTACACGGACAGAACGTCATCACATCATCCGCTGCGTGGCTGGGGGCTGATTGAGTTCGGCCACACCGACGAACTGGTCCTGCCGGCCGGGTTGCGGAGACGTATCAGGCGGGCGCGCTGAGGCGGCACCGTGCGTCTTAGCCGACCTCGCGTGTCTGGAACAGGGCGACGGCAAGGCTGAGTAATGCAATGATCTCCAACAGCGCGTAGAGCGCCACCATGCCCATGTGTCGCGCGGGGATCGGCAACTCTTGGGTGATCGCATCGGTTAGCCAGAAGCTCTGCAGGTTGGGAAGCAGCGTCCAACCGCCGAGCGCGAGCACGTTGTAGGTCGTTCGGCGGGCGTAGATGCGGTCGCCTTGTCGGATCGCGCGTTTTTGTGACAGGCCGCCCTCATTGACGATCTTCAGTCCTGCGGGAAGAAGCTCAGCCAACTCCTCCGGCAAGTGGAGCTCACCGGTCGCGAGGTCCATGTATCGGTGGTATTCGTCGAAGCTGCTTCTGCGCGGCTTGACGCGCTCGCTGACGACGATTCTTTCCGTGTCGGTGTGCTTTGGCGTGATGATGCCCAGCCCTGCGTTGCGCGGGCCGAAGTAGATCGGAGCGCCCTCGGTGAGCGATAGCTCCGGCGTGCAGGCGATGAAGTACTCATCTCCATTGTCGGAGAAGTCGCCGTCGCGATCGCTCAGCACGCGCACCTCTTTGACCACGGCGAGCGTCTCGTTGTTGATGGCGTGCCGACCGAGCAGGTAGTTGCCGAGCAGCCCGAGGAAGAAGACGCCCAGACAGATGGTGAGCGTCATGACCTGGCCCAGGCGCGTCGAGGCGGCGAGCGCGACCGCGGTCAATACCAGAATGGCGAGCAGCACCGCGGCGAGGGCGAACATGACCTGAAGGTCCAGGTCGGTGGTCGGCGACTGGACGACCCACTTCTTGCCGATGATGAGCGTGCCCGCCCAGGCGAGGATCATCAAAGGAAACAGGGCGAGTGAAGCGGTCGAAGTGAAGACCCAGTTGTAGAAGTAGTTGCACCACACGCCGATGCCCAGCGACAGCCCCAACGCAAGGAGCGAGAAGATGAGCACGGGTTGATCGAGCTTGTCCCGCGCGGTGGACATCACCTCGTGGCGCATGGCCAGGAGGAAGTAGATCATCATGATCAGGATCGCCATGGTGATCGCGCCAGCCACGCCGATGTACTTGCCGATGACGAAGACCGGCCGCCCGATCGGCTTGGAGACGACGGTGAGAACAGTCTTGTTTTCGATCTCCTTGGCGAGAACGGATGTGGCGAGGAAGGCTGAAAGGACCACGCCGCAGCCGAAGATCGCCCCCATGCACATGTCGAGGAAGAGCTTGTTGTCGTCGGCCATGCTGAACGCCGCGATGCCCACCAGCAGCACGGTGATGATGCCCTGACCGAGCAGCAGCACGATGTAGATCGGCTGGCGGATGCTCTCCAGGAACGTGTTGCGGATGATGGCGAGAAGTTGACCGAGCATGGCGGGTTCCGGTTCCTGCGGCAGTCGGCGGCGCGGGCTGCCGGGGGGAGTGTATCTTGCCACCGATCCGATGCACTTTCCAGTGCCGGGCTTGATTCACTCCCGAGCCGGGCTGTTTTCGCCCGGCTGACTGGACATCCGGGCCTGGTCCGGGGAAGATGACCCGTTACTGGGAATCCGGAGCTGACCGGAGCAATAGACCAAGGTTCATGGAACGCCGTCTACGCGAGGATCGAATGGAGCGAGGCGAGCCATCCGGAGCCGGTGGGTGACCAGACGATGAGATCAGACGAACTAACCTATTCACGGGCCGTGCACGTCAGCGTGTTGGGCTTCTCCGCGCAGTTCGTGCTGGCGTTCGTGGTGTTGCTGTACGCCATCTTCGCGGTGGCGGGGGATGGGATTGACCGGACGGGGTTGACCGTTTTCTTCCTCGCCATCGGTGGCCTGCTGCCTTGGCTGGGGCTGATCCTCATCTTCCATCAGCATCGGCTCGACGCGATCGAAGCGCTCGAGGCGGAGCGATTCGCCGCAGCCGAGACATCGTCGGTGTTTGAGCATGCTGACGATCTGCGCATCGCGCAGCGCCGGTTGGCGGCAATGTACAAATTCCTGCTGCCGGCCATCAGTTTGGGGTTGGCGGCATACCTGGTCGGAATTGGGCTGTGGCGTCTGAGCGTCGGGAAGCTCTTTGTCGACATCGAGCTGTACCAGCCTTCGCAAGCGCCCGGGTGGGGCGTCGCGCTGGGGATGATCATCGGGCTGGTCGGTTTCGTTCTCGCCAGCTTCGTTGCCGGGATGGCCAACCAGCAGGCATGGCAGAATCTGCGAGGCGGGGCGGGGGCGATCGTCGGAACCGCGCTGGCTGCCTTTGTCATGGCGGTCGCCCTCGGCATCGAGATGCTCGGCTACGACTGGGCTGCGCGTTACCTCCAGGTCATCTTGCCCGGGTACATGATCGTCCTTGGCATTGAGATCATCCTCAACTTCCTGCTGAACGTGTATCGGCCTCGTACGCGCGGTGAGATTCCAAGGCCGGCCTTCGACTCCCAAATCCTCGCGCTCATCGCGCAGCCGCAGTCCGTCGCTCAATCCGTCAGCTCGGCGCTGAGCTACCAGTTCGGCTTCGAGGTCGGCGAAACGTGGTTCTACCAACTCCTCTCACGCACCGTTGTATCGCTTGCGACACTCGCCCTGTTGGTCATCTGGGGCCTGTCATGCCTGGTCATCGTCGAACCCAACGAGGAAGCGATCATCACGAGGTTCGGCCGAATCGTGCGGGACGAGACGGTCCAGGCGTCCGGGCTGCATCTCAAGGCACCTTGGCCGATCGAGCGCGTCGAACGATTTGAATCGATGCGAGTCCATCAGATCCAGCTCGCCAGCCAGCCTGAGCTGGGCATCGACGAGCCAATCTTGTGGACCAACGATCACGCGATGAACCCGACGGACTACATCATCGTCGCGCCGAGTCTGTACGACGAGCAGGAGACCGGCGACGAGTCGCAACGCGACATCTCGCTGATGAACGCGGAAGTTCCGGTGCAGTATCGGATCAAAGACATTCTTCGATTTGTCAAGCTCGCGCCGGAGCGGGATCGCGATGAACTGCTCAAGGCGGCCGCCACGCGCGAGCTGACGCGGTACATGGCGACGCGCGAGGTCGATGAGATCCTCGGGCCGAGGCGAGCCGAAATCGGGCGAGAGCTTCAGCGGCGCATCCAGGCTGCGTTCGACCGCCTCGGGCCGGTGGTGGGTGACGACGGAACGCGCGCCGGCGCCGGAGTCGAGGTCGTGTTTGTCGGCTTGGCCAACGCACACCCACCCAATGATGAGGATCACAAGGTCGCTGAATCATTCCAGGCTGTCGTCCAAGCGACGCAGGAGCAGATCAAGCTCGAAGAGGAAGGTAAAAAAGAGGAAATCCGGTTGCTGGCGGCTGCGGCGGGGAGCGCCGAGCGATCGCAAAACCTCATTGCGGCGATCGACGCACTCAAGGATATGCAACGAGACGGCGCGGACCGGGACACCATCGAGAACCAGCATCAGATCATCAACGATCTCCTCAGAGAAGCAGGCGGCAGAGCAGCGCAGGCCATCGCCAAAGCCCGAGCGCTTCGCTGGGATCGTCACATGACCGGAAAGGCTCGGTTCGTCGAGTTTGAGGGACGCCTCGAAGCGTACGCCTCAGCGCCCACCCTGTACATCTGGCGCCAGATTCTCGATGTATACAAGAACGGCCTGGGGCAGACGCGCGTCTTCTTCAACGCCACCGACGCGAAGCCGCATATCCGCATCGATCTGCTCAGGGAGGACTACCAAGTCCCGATTCAAGCCGGCGATTCGGACATGGGAGAGTAAGACATGGACAAAGCCGTCAAGTTCGCGTTGTTCGGCCTGGTGCTGATCGTGCTGATCTTGTTCATGACGACCTACACCGTCCGCTACGATCAGTTCGTCATCGTGACGACGTTCGGCAAGGTGTCGGAGGCGTCGCACGCGCGCGAGCAGGGCTTGCACTTCAAGCTGCCCACGCCAATTCAGCGCGTTCGCCGGCTCGACAAGCGCACCCGCGTCTTGGAGAGCAGGCTTGAGGATCATCAAACCAAGGATCACCAGCAGATCACGCTGCGAGCGTACCTGGCTTGGCGAATCAGCGATCCGGTTCGATACTTCCAGTCCTACTCGGGTCGGCGCGCGGACAGGGATGCGGAGGACACGCTGGACGATCGACTCCGCTCCGCGATGGGGAGCGTGAGCGAGTACGAGTTCGCGGAGTTGCTGGCGCCGGTTGAGGCCGATTCCAAACTCGATGAGTTGGAACAGAAGTTGCTAAGCCGTGTTCGCAAGGCGGAGGATGACCAGCTCACGCTCAAAGAAGAGCTTGGCATCGAGATCGTGGATGTGGGAATCACGCGCATCATCCTGCCCGAAACGACGACTAAGAAGGTCTTTCAGAGGATGCGGGCTGTGCGAGAGCGCCTGGCTGAGAGCGCGCTGTCCAAAGGCGAAGCGCTCAAGGGCGAGATCATCAATCGCGCGGACTCGAACGCCAAATCGATCCTGAGTTACGCCGCCGGGCTTGCAGCGGAGATCAGAGCCCGAGGCGACCGCGAGGCCACGCCTTGGATCGCCAAGATGTCGCAGGATGAAGAGTTGGCGATGTACACGCTGGCTGTCGAGGCGATCGAGAGCATGGTGACCAAGCAGGCGACACTGATCGTGTCGATGAAGGACTTCCCGTTCAACCTGTGGTCGCCGACGGTGTTGCAGGGCGAGCAAGGACATGACCGGATTCCGACGCCGCCGATGATCGGCGAGGCGGATGAGGCAGAAGCGCAGCCGGTCGAACAGGACGAACCCGAAGATACGAGGTGATTCCGCGGTGAACGAGAATCAGGACAACACGGGTTCGACCGCGCCGGAGCACGATCCGCGCGACGATGAGCAGCAGGCGCTGGCGGAGCACGGGATCACCGTCGAGCCAGGCGGGGCGTCCGAGCCGGAGTCAGCCCGACGCGCCGCGTCGATCACGCTTCGGCGCGACAGCGATGACGACCGGGCTGTGTCGCTCGATCCAGCCCATCAGTCGCTCAACCAGGCGCTTCGCGCCAGCTTCACGCTTCTCAAACTTGTCATGGTGGTGCTGTTCATCCTCTTCGTGACGTCCGGGTTCAGGACGATCCAGGAAGGTCAGCGAGGTCTCCGGCTCGTCTTCGGCGCGATCCAGGATGACGATGCGGTCGGCTCGGGCGCGATCTGGACATACCCCCAGCCGATCGGCGAGCTGGTCATCGTGCGCACCGACACCCAGAACATGACGATCACCAGTTTCCTCCCGAACCGTCGTGGTCAGACGGATGCGGATTGGAGTCAGATTCGGCGTTCGCCGAGTGCCGGCCTGATCCCCGGACAGGACGGATACGTCCTGACATCCGACGGGAACATCGTCCACGCCGGTTGGACCGTCACGTATCGGTTCGACGATGTCGTCAAACTGGAACGGAACATCGCGCGCACAAGCGTCGACGATGTCATCCGTGTGGCGATGGAGCGTGGCGTCGTGCATGCGATCGCTCGCACGACCATCGACAATCCGGATGAAGAGGTATACGACATTCTGTTGGGATCGGGCGAAGCGATCGTCTCGATGGTGCGGCGCAAGGCGCAGTCGGTGCTGGACGGGCTGGACAGCGGGATCAAGATCACGAGCGTGACGCTCAAGGATGCGATGCCGCCGTTGGGCATTCGCACCTATTTCGAGCAGGTGTCCAACGCTCGAAGCGAGGCCCGCAGACAGGAGCAGGAAGCGAGGCAGTCGGCTGAGGCCACGCTCCAGCGCGTCGCTGGTCCCGCCTACCCTCGGCTTGTCGAGTTGATTGATCGCTACGACCGCGATCTGTCGGACAACGATGAGGCGAGAGCTGATGCAACGCTTGCCCGCATCAACGCCATCCTCGATGGGCATCCGCTCGAAGAGGATGCCGGCGTCTACGTGTCCGGCGAGGTTCCGCAACGGCTCGAACGGGCGAGGGCATACCACAACCGCGTCGTGCAACAAGCGAGAATCGACTACGAGCGTTTCCAGGCGGCGCTTGACCAGTTCCGTGAAGCGCCCGACTACACGATCATGAAGTACTGGCACGAGGCGTTTCTTGCTATCTCCGAGAAGGAGACAACGCAGAAGATCATCGTCCCGGAGGGCGCCGATACGATCGAGATCATCATCAGCACGGACCCGGATGTGGCGCGGGATATCGAGGCGGAGCGCCGAGAGACGGGCCGGAGCAGGCGTCAGACCGAGTACGAGGAGAGCCTGTAATCGGGTGAGGCGCGCGGGTCGTCCTGGAATTCGCCTCCCTGGGAGTAGTTGTCAATGGACTCGTCCGTCGTGCGAACCAGCCAGCCCATCGTTGCAGCACAGGGGCTCACCAAGGTCTTCAAAGACTTCTGGATGCGCGACATGGTCCGTGCTGTCGATTCGCTTGATCTGGAAATACGCCCGCAAGAAGTGTTCGGCCTGCTCGGCCCCAACGGGTCCGGCAAGTCCACAACCATCAAGCTGATCCTCGGCCTGCTCCACAAGACCTCCGGTCGGCTTGCTGTCTTCGGAAAGGACGCTTCCGACGTCGCCGTCAAGAAACGCATCGGATTCCTGCCTGAAGAGTCCTACCTCTACCCCTTTCTCAATGCACGTGAGACGCTCGATCTCTACGGCAAGCTCTTCCGCATCGAATACCGCGCACGAAAACGACGCATCGATGAACTGCTCGACATGGTCGGCCTGGCGCACGTGCAGCATCGTCAGATGCACGAGTACTCCAAGGGCATGCAGCGACGCATCGGCATCGCACAAGCGCTCATCAACGATCCTGATTTTCTGATTCTCGATGAACCGACGACCGGCCTGGACCCGCTCGGAACACGACAGATCAAGGATCTCATCATCGAGCTTGGTCGGCGGGGCAAGACCGTTCTGCTCAGTTCGCACCTGCTTGCCGATGTCGAGGATTGCGTCGATCGTCTGGTGATTCTCTACGGCGGCAAGAAGCGAGCCCAGGGGACGTGCGACGAATTGCTCGTCGCTGCGGACAAAACGACGATCGAAACCGTGCGGCTCAACCAGGCGACGATCGCCAGGATCGACCAGGTCATCCGAGAAGAACAAGGCGCAGCGATCGAGAAGGTCTCCCAGCCGAGACAGACGCTCGAACAGGTCTTCCTCGACATCGTCGAGCAGGCGCGCGCCGAGCACATCGAGACGGGCGGCGTCGAGGCGGGCGGGCCGACCGCGGCATTCCTCCGCGGCCAGGAGTCGGTCAACACCACCGGGAGGGCGCTGATCGAGGAACTCCTGACCGATGACGAGTTGCCTCCCATGCCCGTCGAGTCGGATCGACCGGCTGAACCGCTTGAGTCGGCGGAGGACCAGGGCGAAGCGATCGTCGAGGCGCTCCTCAACGCCGACGAAACCCCCACACCCCCAACGACCCCCACGACCTTGAGCGCAGCGAAATCCGCCAACGGCGGACCCACCACCCCCACCGCCCCGGACGCCACCACGATCCCGGAAGCCCCGGGAACTCCAGCGATCCCACCCGCAGCGCAGCCTGCCGATGAGACGGGTGAGCCGTCGCACGCCAAGCCTGATGCGCCGCCGGCGCCGCTGCCTGATGCGGACATCGACATGGGTATCATCGAGTCGCTGACGGATGACGATGCAGAGGACTCGGGTCGATGAAACGCGAGAAGCTCCTCCGCACGTTGAATCGCATTCAGCAGTCGATGACGTTTCGGATTGCCGCGTCGGCTGTGGTGCTCGCAATCGTCCTTCTCTTCGATGTATGGCGGCTCATCGACGAATTGAGCTTCCGGCAGTTCCTGGCTGACCCTTCAGTGAGTTTCACGCCGTCGCTCGCAAAGGCCTTCGACACGGTGGGGCTTGTGATCTTGCGCGATCTCTCGCTTCCAACCGTTCCGATCGGCAACTTCGTCTTCGCATCGCTGGCGCTCGCGGCGCTTCTGCTGCTGATCATTTGGCTGGGGCAAGGCCTGACGTACCTCTTGCTCTCGCTTCTGGTTGGGGTTGTGGCGGGCGTCGTCCTGCCCTTCGCGCCCGCAGCCGGTCGATTCGTCATCGCTGCGGCAATCCTGGCTATGGCCTTCGCCATCCTCAAGGCGGCGATGCGCCTGATCCTCAGCCTGCCTTGGCAGCCGCTCGCGGTCGCGCGCAACGTGCTCGACGAAGCGGTGCGCATGAAGGTCTCGCTCATCTTCATCGTGTTTCTTGTCATCGCGCTCGCGTTCCTGCCGAACCTGCTCGACGAATCTCAGCCTTTGCGGTACCGGATTCAGACGTTCCTTCAATGGGGTTCGGGCGGCGCATTCGTCATCATCGCCTTTCTCACGGTTTTCCTGTCAATCGCCACGGTCGCGTTTGAACAGCGCGATCGACAGATCTGGCAGATCGTCAGCAAGCCGGTCTCCCGAGGCAGCTACCTGCTCGGCAAATGGATCGGCGTGATGGGGCTGAACGCGATTCTTCTCGTCATCGTCGGCTCGGCGGTCTTCATGTTCACGCAGTACCTCCGCACGCAGCAGCCGGTCGACGACTACGACAGGTATGCGGTGAATCAGCTCGTGCTCACCGCGCGGACGGGCGTGGGCCCGAGCTATGATGATCCGGTGGGGATCAACCTGATCCGTCTGATTGACGCGAAACTCGAGCAGTATGAGCTGAGCGATGCGCCCATCGTCGATCAGCAGCCGGTCGATCGCTTGCGTGAGATGATCGCTGAGTACGACAGCCTGTGGACCCGCGGGGAGAAGAGCGAAGCTCGATCAGTCGTGCGCGAGCTGTTCCGCTACGGGCTGATGGCGAAGCTGCGCACCGAGGTGATCGAGCAACTCCGCACACGCCGTCGCACGATCTCCCCGTCGGTCGGCGGGAATATCACCGGGCGCGAGTTCCTCTTCGAGGGGCTTGATCGAGCGACCAGGCTCGGCCGATCCGTCGTCTTGCGATACAAAATCAACTCGGGGACCAACGAACCGGGCGCCGTATTCAACATCACGTTCGAGATTCCCACGCTGGGCCTGCTTGTCCAACCGACCGCGCTCAAGCAGACCCAGACGCTCGATATTCCCATCGAAGCCATCTCGGATGACGGCACGCTCGCCATCACCGTCTACCACGGCGACTACCGGACCGGCTGGTCAAGCGTGCAACAGTCGATCTATTTCCCGCCCGACGGGCTTGAGTTGATGTACACCGTGGGGACGTTCGAAGGCAACTACGTTCGGGTCATGGTCGTGCATTGGATCAAGCTCGGCCTGCTCGCGGCGATGGGCGTCGCAGCCGCCACGTTCCTGAGCTTCCCCGTCGCCAGCATGTTCACGTTCGTCGGGTTGTTCGCAGCGGAATCATCCGGCTTCTTGCGGGAATCGCTGAAGTACTACACCACGCACGAAAGAGAGGGGCTGGACTACAGCGTGACGATCGCGATTCGCCTCGTCGGGAATGCGGTGGCGTGGCTCTTTTCGCCCTACGCCGAGCTGAAGCCTACCTCTCGACTGGTTGAAGGGCGGTTCATCTCGTGGTGGGAGGTGATCCAAGGCTGTCTCACATTGGGGCTGGCCATGCTGGTTGTCGGCTTTTTCGGGTATATGATCTTCAGGAAGCGAGAGCTTGCAACCTACAGTGGGCACTGAGCGCATCGTAAGGGTGAGGCCCGAGCACGCCCCACTGACAAGGCGGCATGACCCATGCAACGGAACCGATTGATTCAAGCGGTCTCGATCGTGCTTTGCATCGTGTGCGTGTTCTGCGCCGGCGTCGTAAATCCGCGCATCACCGCCTCGGCGGGCGAGCACCAACTCACGTACACGACGGAGGCGGCTGAGGGGTTGCCGCCCGAGGTGGCCGTCGCCATTGCGATGGGGGCGCTTCGAGGCGTGGCGGTCGACTTCCTCTGGATCCGCGCCAACCGACTCAAGGAGTCGGGCAAGTTCTACGAGGCGATGCAACTCTCCACCTGGATCACAAAACTCCAGCCGAGGTTCCCCAAGGTCTGGACGTTCCAAGCCTGGAACATGGCGTACAACATCTCCGTCGCCACCCACACCGATGTCGAACGCTGGCAATGGGTCGAGGCGGGCATCCGCTTGCTCCGCGAGCAGGGCATCCCTCGAAATCCAAACGATATGGATTTGCACCGTGAGTTGGCGTGGATCTTCCTCCACAAGGTCGCCGGCAACACGGACAACGTCAACCGCTACTACAAGCAAGAGATGGCGCGCAGGTGGCACATTGTCCTTGGCGAGCCGCCCGAGACGAAGGGCCAGCGCGCCGCACGTCTCGACGAGATCGCGGTCGCTCCGGACACGCTCGATGAGCTTTTCCGTGAGATTCCCGAGGCTGCGACGATCTACCAGCATCTGAACGAGACGCTTAATGTCAAGCCGGGTGAGCCGATGCTCGAACTCATCGCTCGTCTTGACGCCACGATGTACCGGTATTCATCACGGGCGCTCGGGTTTCTTGAAGGCATCGAACAGGATCGCCGGCTCGCGGAGGGGTTACTTGGGCTTGACCCGGCTGTCGTCGATGACGTCACCGCGCCCACCCTTCGCGCGATGCGGAGCAGCGCTGAACTTCAGCCCGCATGGGATGCGCTCATGGCGCACCTGCGCAAGCGCGTCCTGATCGACACGTACAACATGGAACCGGCGCGGATGGCGAGGTACACCGAGAAGTACGGCCCGCTTGATTGGCGGTGCGCCGGCGCACACGCGCTCTACTGGGGACAGCGCGGCGTCGAGGTCGGGCTGAGCCGCGATGCGGTCGACGCGTTCGACCAGCGCAACACCGATCGCATCGTCCTTCAATCCATCCAGGAAATGCGCCGCTACGGCGAGGTGGACTACGACATTCTCACGAGCGAGTACCTGCTCTTCCCCGACCTGCGATTCCTGAAGTACTACGAAGGCGTCCTGCTCGAACTCATGGCCCGTGACACCACGCGCGGCAATGCGTACAACCTCTACCGTGCCGGCTACTTCAACATGCTCCGCGACGCCATCCGGTCCTACTATGCATACGGCGACATCGCCACCGCGCAGGAATACCTCAGCAAGCTCAACCGCGAAGCAGCCACGTACGATGACATCTACGATCACTGGATGTACACCGAGCTTGAGATGTTCATTGCTGAGGAGATGAAGGACCGCTTCGTCAATTCGCACGTCGTTAACGATCATGTCAGGTTCACGTTCGGCGGCGCGTTTCAGCAGCTCGTGCGAGGCGATTTTGATCGCTATCGCAAGCAGATGGCGTACGCGCAGACGCTCTACCAGATGTACGAGAAACAGCAACACCGCAACGTGACGGAGACTGCTGAGGATCGAATGGCCCTTCGTCCGCTCGGCCAGCTCATGACCGGCGCGTTTCTCGACACGTTCAGCAGGCTCGCGCCGTTCCAGCAGGTCGTTCTCTACCGCAGCGCGCCAAGCGAGGTCCGGACGTGGGCGTACGGGCGGATATACGAGTTGTGGGTTGCACAGTTCGGCAACGATGAGGGGTTCTTCCCCCGCTTCCCCAAGCCCGCGGGTTACGACCAGTGGCGTGAGCTGAGCGAGGATGCGCGGCGCGACCTTCGCGAACGCGGCGTCGAGGATGCGATCAACTTCGAGAGGCAGTAAAGATCGCTATCCTACCGGGCATGAGCAGCCTTTCTGAGTTCCAGGAACTGATCCGAAACCGATACTACGCGACGGACAGCGCGCGTGGTGTGCCCGGCACGTTCATGTGGTTCATCGAGGAAGTCGGCGAGTTGGCGACGGCCTTGCAGGAAAACGCATCGGGACGTTCTCCCACGCCCGAACAGCGCGCCAACCTTGAAGAAGAGTTCGCTGATGTCCTCGCCTGGATGCTGACGCTCGCCAACATCTGTGATGTGGACATGGAACGCGCCATCGAGAAGTACACGGATGACCATCGCAGTCCGGACGGCGTGAAGCACTGAGCCGATTGTTGCTTCGCGCGTAGCACCAACCCGCCCATGATTTCCTCCACAGGTCCGCGACACGGTATACGCGCATCATCATTTGCGCGGCTGCTGCGTCGCCGATTGCGCTTGACGCAGCGCCTGCCGTGCATCGTCGAGCAGTTCCGTGAGCTTGGCGGGAAGCGGGGCGTCTCGCCAGATCTCGCCTAGAACTGATGCGTCGCGCCGGATGAGGATTTCCGCCTTGTCCAGCCCCAACGCGCGTTCATCATCCGGCAGGTCATCGAGTTGGCCTAGCGCCATGGTGACAGCCTGAAGGTCGATGATCGGTGCGACCGATGCCTTCCACCGTGTGCCTTGGTCGTCGTCAGGGAGCGCGACCGCAGCGCGTGCGAACTCGATCCAGCGTCCGAGAAGCGCCGCCCATGTGAGCCGTGTTGGATTCAACTCTTGCGTCATGTGCCGGTTATAGCAGCTCACCCTAAGCTGCTTCACCACTTGGGCGTCAACCGAATCGTACTGCGCGACGATGACTTGGGCGAGAAGCGAGCATCTCCGCGCCATGGAGCCGGGGTGCTCGTCGAGCTTGCAAGGAGGCGTGGCGGATGCGCTCAAACCGGACGGCATGGCGTGGCGCGATCATTGCCCTGGCGACGACGGTCTGGACGGCAGGTGCGGCTGGCGAGATCATCGTCCAACGCTTCGCAGCCGATTCGGGCCTTCTTCCCGATCCGATCACGTACCCGGAAGTCGAGATCGTGAACGGCGTGGTGAAGATCCATCGCCCGTATACGCCCGCGATGCTGCCGGACTACTACATCTACACCACGCTGCCCAACGAGGACATCGCGGGAATCGAGTTGGCGATTGACGCCGGCTGGGAGAACCGCGACGTCTCGATCTTCCTTGCGAATCCGTACAACCCGACAGCCTTCGCGGCGCGGCACGTCGGCCACATCCTGCTCGGCAACCAGGGTGACCCGGAGTGTCCGGTGCGCAAGTCGCGCGTCAAGGCGTCTCGAATCAGCGGCAACTGTGGCGCTCTCTCGGTGCGAGCAGATACCGTCTGGTCGCATCCCGGCGACCGGTTCGGGACCGTCGAGATGTACGTGGGCGGGGATATCACCGCTGATTGGACGCTGTGGGAGCCGGCGTGGTCACGCGAACAGGGCGGAATCTGGATCGAAGGCGATCTCGACGCACACGTGCGAGTCATCGGCGTCGCGCCGGAGGATGACCCGAACAACCCGAGCATCACCGGCGATGAGTTCCACGTCAGCGGCGACATCACGGAGAACGGCGGCCTGCTAGCGGCGTGCAACCTGGTCGGCATGGATCTGCAGCCTCTTACGATCGCCGGCAACGTCGTGGGTCAGATCCACACCGACGGCTGGATCGTGACCTTTGTGACCGTTCACGGCGATCTTGCGGGTTCCATCACAGCGGGCGGAGGCGTCAGCCGAAGCGGCGCGGTTATCATCAACGGAGCCGTGACCGAAACAGGGCTTGTCGAAGCGATGAACGTCGCCGACCCGCTCACCAACCCCGGCGGGCGCATCGAAGTGCAAGGCCCGATGTGCGGCGTCGTTCACATCCGCAATCGCGTCGGAGGCTCCTTGCAATTCGGACACGTTCGAGGCAGCGTCGTCATCGACGATAGGCTCAACGACACGGGCACGATCTCGTTCGTGTCAATGGCGCCCGAACCCGACAAGAATGGCCCGGGCACGATCGTGCTCAACGCGCTCTGCCCCGGCGGCGATCCGTGGCTCGGCACGATTCAACAGGGCGAGCAGGTGCTCACGCCCGGCTTCTACACACACGCTGCACAACTGGCGGGCGGTTCGATTCAGCCGCTCAGCTTCCGCTACGACTGTCAGGGCGATCTGGATGGCGACAACCGCGTCGATCAGAACGATCTGGGCATCCTGCTCAGCGACTACGGCAGAGGATGCCGAGGCGACCTTGACGGCGACGGCGATACCGATGCCAGCGACCTGGGCATCCTCCTGGCGAGGTATCTCCTCCCCTGCGAGTAAACCGCCCACGTCAGACGGATCACCATTTGAATCACACATGACTTCGGAAACAGCAGATGCGGCGCGCCGGCTGGCGCTGCGGTCCGCCCCCGGCCCGAAACGTGCCGATTGCGCCGCATCGTGCGGCGACCGCCGATCTGCCACATCGGCAGTCCGTCCAGCACCCCGAGGCTCGCTCGGCAGGAATGCGGGTGTGCTTGGAACGGCGGGAAAGACCCAAAACCGCCCCTCACGACAGGATCAGGTGGGTCCGGCTGGCTGATCTGCCGATACCGTGGTCGGCTGGAATCTTGCTGCTGTTCCACCGGTTCTTGGTTCGTGATGGACGTATCATTGAACCGATAACCCCAGGAAGTCGCTGACGCCGCCCGGACGGTCGCACGACCGGCCAAAGGCCGACAAGACCAGGGAGAACCCATGTTCGAACGCTTTACAGATCGTGCCCGCAAGGTGATGGCGCTGGCCAATCAAGAGGCCCAGCGATTCAACCATGAGTACATCGGCACGGAGCACATCCTGCTCGGCTTGGTCAAGGAAGGCTCGGGTGTCGGCGCGAACGTGCTCAAGAACCTCGATGTGGACCTCCGGAAAGTCAGGCTTGAAGTCGAGAAGCTCGTCAAGTCAGGTCCGGACATGGTCACCATGGGCAAACTGCCTCAGACTCCGCGCGCCAAGAAGGTCATCGAATACGCCATCGAAGAAGCGCGCAACCTCAATCACAACTACGTCGGCACCGAGCATCTGCTGCTCGGCCTGCTGCGCGAACACGACGGTGTGGCGGCCCAGGTTCTGATGAATCTCGGGCTCAAGCTCGAAGACGTTCGTGAAGAGGTCTTGAACCTTCTCGGTGCTGGCGTCGAAGGTGAAGAAGGCGAAATGGCGGGGGCCGGACCAAGCGGCGCCGAACCCGGCGCGCAGCGCAAGGGCAAGAGCAAGACGCCCGCGCTCGATTCGTTCGGCCGAGACCTCACGGGCATGGCGCGCGAAGGGCAGCTTGATCCCGTCATCGGACGAGCCAACGAGATCGAGCGGCTCGTGCAGGTTCTCTGCCGGCGAACCAAGAACAACCCCGTCCTGCTCGGCGAGGCGGGCGTCGGCAAGACCGCGATCGTCGAAGGCATGGCGCAGCGGATCATCAGCCATGATGTGCCCGACCTGCTCTACGATCGACGCTTGGTTGTCCTCGATCTCGCCATGATGGTGGCGGGCACGAAGTATCGCGGGCAGTTCGAGGAACGTATCAAGGCGGTGATGAACGAAGTCCGCCGGGCCAAGAACGTCATCCTTTTCATCGATGAGTTGCACACGCTCGTCGGAGCGGGCGGCGCGGAGGGCGCGATCGACGCATCCAACGTGCTCAAGCCCGCCCTGTCGCGCGGCGAGGTGCAGTGCATCGGTGCGACGACGTTCGACGAGTACCGCAAGTACATCGAGAAGGACACCGCGCTCGCTCGCAGGTTCCAGTCCATCACGGTCGAGGAGCCGACCAACAAGGAGACGGTCGCCATTCTCAAAGGGCTGCGAGATCGCTACGAAGACCACCATCGCGTCAAGATCACCGATGACGCGGTCGAGAGTGCGGTCGAGCTTTCCAACCGTTACATCACCGGGCGCGTGCAGCCTGACAAGTCGATCGACGTGATCGACGAAGCGGGCTCCGCGGTTCGGCTCAAGAGCATGACCAAGCCGCCTGATCTCTCCGAGACCGAGAGTGAGATCGAGCGCCTGAGCATCGAAAAGGACGAAGCGGTCAAGGCGGCTGACTACGAGCGCGCCGCGCAGCTCCGCGACAAGGCGGAACAGCTCCGTAAGGAGAAGGATCGCATTCAGCAGGAATGGCGCGAACGATCCAAGGAGATCGACGGCGTCGTTGATGCGGAGACCATAGCTGAGGTCGTTTCGAAGATGACCGGCGTGCCGCTGCAACGCCTTGAGAAGGCGGAGGCGCAGCGCCTGCTGCAACTCGAAGAAGAGCTGCACAAGACGGTCGTCAGCCAGGACGAGGCGATCGGCGCCATCGCCAAGGCCATCCGACGCGCGCGGTCAGGCCTGAAGGATCCGCGCCGGCCAATGGGGAGCTTTATCTTCGTCGGGCCGTCCGGTGTTGGAAAGACGCTGCTCTCCAAGGCGCTCGCGGAGTTCATGTTCGGCGATGAAGAAGCGCTTCTTCAGATCGACATGAGCGAGTATATGGAGAAGCACAACATCTCACGCCTCATCGGCGCGCCTCCGGGGTACGTTGGCTACGAAGAAGGAGGCCAGCTCACCGAGCGCATCCGTCGCAGGCCGTATGCCGTCGTGCTGCTCGACGAGATCGAGAAGGCGCACCCCGATGTCTTCAACATGCTCCTCCAGATCATGGAGGAGGGACGCCTGACCGACTCGTTCGGCCGAAACGTCGATTTCAAGAACGTCGTTCTTATCATGACGAGCAACATCGGCGCCGATCTCATCAAGGGTGGGGCGGGCTTCGGATTCGCCAAGCGTGACGATGAACGCGACTACGAGCAGATGAAGAAGATCCTGATGAAGGAGATCGACCGGTACTTCCGGCCGGAGTTCATCAACCGTATCGATGAGATCGTCGTCTTCCACCCGCTGACAAAGGTGGATCTGGAGACGATCGTGGAGTATGAGCTTCGCAAGCTGCGCGAACGGCTGGTCGCGCACGGCTTGGAGCTTGAACTCGATGAGAAGGCCAAGGACTTCCTGATCGAGAAGGGTTACAGCCCGGACTTCGGTGCGAGGCCGTTGCGTCGCGCGATCGGTCAGTACATCGAGGACCCGCTGAGTGAGTCGATTCTGCGCGGCGAGTTCGAGGGCAAGGGCAAGATCGTCATCACGCACAAGGAAGAGCAGGAGAACCTGTTCTTCGAGTCGTTTGACGCGGAGAAGCCCGCTGAGGAAGAAGAGCCGGCCAAGGAAGACAAGGCTGTCGAAGAAGAGCCCGCTGAGCCTGTTGAGCCTGCCGGCGCCGAGTCAGGCAACTGATGCGATCGCCGCGATGAGTTGAAATACGATCTATCTCAAAGCCCGGGACAAACACCTCCAGGGCTTTTTGTTGCGCGGTGCGGCACCCACGGGCAGGTCAAAGACGTTCATGACGATCATGCGATCACCCAGCGAAGTACGCACCGGAGTCGTCCTGGTGCATGAGTATGACGCCTGCCATTGGGAAGTCGAGAGAAAAACCATGTGCCGGGCAGTGGATGTAGTGCGTCTCACAGGCCTATGCTGCCCCATGCATTGGGTGACACGACTGTTGAGGAACAAGCGCATGGAGTACCTGTGGATCGTTGGCTTCGTCGTCGCGTGGTTTGTGCTGCAGCGCTGGGTGCTGCCGAGCATGGGCGTCAAGACGTGACTGTCCGGTTCCTGCTCGGTCGAGCAGCATGCCAGCGAAACGACATCAGGCGAGCCGGCGGAGGGTGCACGGAAGCAAGATCCGGAATAACCCCATGAAGCAACGGGCTTGTCCTGTTCCCCGTCTACGTGCCGCTCTCTGATCGCCCGCCGAACAACCGGTGCGGCTTGAGGTAGACAAGCGCGAGTAGCGTCATCGGCAACAGCACAGCCGCTTCGCTCGTTGTGGCGATCGTCGCGGCGCTCTGGAGAAGCGAGTCGTCAGCAACACCGGTGAGATGCCCGAACCAGCCGGTCAGCCACTCACGCGCGCCAAGTGCGCCGATCGGCGACACGACCCCGCCGATGAGCGGCATGATCGTCAATGCGTAGGCTTCATCAAGCGAGACCGGTTCGTGCAGGATGTCGCATGCGATCCGCAGCCGAACCGTCATCGCTGACATATCGACAAGACGCAACAACACGGCGGCGACGACGATCATCGGATGAACGAGCATCCGTTCGGACCCGCGTAGCAGTTTCCCGACGAGATGAAAGCGTGCGACGAGAATGATCGAAGCGCAGCCGAGCACGACGACAAGCCCGGCAACGATGATCTGTACCGGTGCGGAGGACCCGTGCAGAGCGGATGCGAGCAGGATGGCGACAACCGCCACACCGAGACAGCCGGTGCCCGCGACGAACCACGCAGCCATCAAGCCGTAGCCGAGCCCGTCAGCCCTGCGGTGCAATGCGACGCGCGCGATGACACTGAGCTTGAGCGGGGCGTAGAAAAAGAGCGATGCGACGCTGTTGATGGCCTGCACGCGCGTCCAGAGCAGGTGTTGGATCGGCCGCATGAGCAGCCACCACGCCGTCCCGTGCGCGACAACGCTCACAGCCGAGCATGCGAGCAGGGCGATGATCTGCCAGGTCGAAGCGTCGGCGATATCGCGCACAGCCCCGCCTTTGACTGCCGTGTGGACGCAATAGCCCATCAATGTCAGGCCGAGCATGTAGCCGATCAGGTGCAGCGCCAGGACGACCGGATGTCGCTGAACGGGCTGAAGCTCGCCGGGCGATTCGCTGTGTTCCGTGGGTGTCTGTTCGACTGACATGGCTGCTCATCCGTCGGCACCTCGCTGCCGGCCGGGCGAGTGTAACGTGTCGGCGGATCAGCAGTCGGGCTGCGACGCAGCCTTGGCGAATCGGCGGCGCGAGGCCCGGTTCGCTATTCAGCGTCGTTCTGGGCGTTCAAGAGCTTGCGAAGGTATGCGTTCTCGCGGCGAGTCGCTTCAAGATCAAAGACCAAGTACTTGATGTTCAGGCGAAGCTGGTCGATCGACTCGCGGATCGCAGTGACGGCATGTCCGACGACATCCTCACAGCCTGCCTGCCCGGCGCTCTGGCGCGTGTGCGCATCCTGCTCACAGCGAAGGTTACTGATCCGTCCGATGAGATCGTTGAGCGTGTCTTGAAAGCTCTTGTCATCCATGGCTGAGGGTTCCCGTGTGGTCAGGGGCGCGACGGCAGCCTGACCGATGCTCGATCTATGATGTTGTGATGGGTGTGTGACCAACACGAGGCGTGCCAACGGTGAGCCGCTGTCAGTTAGCCGATAAGAACACCACTCGCGCGGTATATGGGCTCACGGCGATGCTGTCGCGCGCGCGATGATGTCACGGATTGTTCTGAATGTTGCAGCGGGTCAACGGCGCACGTGGGTTCGACGCACCGCATCCTGGATTTCGGCGGGGAGCGATGTGAGGGTCTCGTTCGCCTTCCGCACATCGCTGCGGCGCAGTTGTCCGAGCAGCGCCGCAAGGTGCGCATCCCGCTTGCGAGCCCACTGCGCGAAAAAGGCTTCAAGCTCCTGCCGATTGCACGCTGAAAGCGGGTCGGCCAGCCCTGACTGCGCCGCAGCCCAATCCAGCAGGCGATGCGGCGACGTGTCGTAGCGGTACAGCTCGACCGTGCTGTCGATGCGCTGCTCGATTGAACGGAACGGATCTCGCGTCTCAGCAGGCAAATCCAGCAACTGATCCTGGATCGTCTTGGTTGCGTGATCGGCAAAGCTGTTCATGAACGGCTCTCCATCCGTGTGCGAACAGTGTTTCTCTCTCTCCCGGATCGTCGCACGCGCGGCCGTGTCAACCTGCGCCGCCGCGGTAGGCATGAGCGACCTTACGAACCGCAGCGATCACGTCTTCAACCTGCTCATCCGTCAGAGACGGGTGGACCGGGATCGAAACGACCCGCGAGCCAAGCCCGTCACTGATCGGCGGCTGATCCGTCGTTACGTGTGCGAAGAGCGGTTGGCGGGATGCGGCGCCCGGATAGTGAACCGCACACCCGATGCCCTCCGCCCGGAGCGCCTCGATGAACGCATCACGATCGCACGTGAAGAGCGCCGGGTCAAGTTGCAGCGTGTAGAGGTGGTAGACGTGCTCAGCGCCGGGTGTCGCCTGTGGGAGTTGCACGCCGGGCAAGTCAGCCAAGCCTGCGTCATATCGCGCAGCGATGGATTGTCTGCGCTCCGTGCGCCCTGGGAGCTTGCCGAGCTGGACCAAGCCGATCGCAGCCGTCATGTCGTTCATGCGGTAGTTGTAGCCAAGCAGGTCGTGGCGGTACTTGGTCGTCTCGCCGTGCGATCGAACAGCGCGGAGGCGATCAGCCAGATCCGCGTTGTTGGTTGTAATCATGCCGCCTTCGCCGCAGGTCATGTTCTTGGTTGCGTAGAAGCTGTAGGTGCTTGCATCGCCGAAGCAGCCGATCGGCTGGCCGTCGTACCGGGCAAGGTGCGCCTGCGCCGCGTCGAAGATGACCTTCAGCCCGTGCTCTTTGGCAAAGGAGGTGACATTGTCGATGTCCGCCGGGTTGCCGTACAGATGCGTGGCGACGACAGCCCGTGTGTTGGGTGTGAGCCGCTTGCGAGCGTCGGCGACATCGAAGTTGTAGGTCCGCGGATCGACATCAACCCACACAGGCGTCGCATCGCGCGCAAGAACCATCGATGCCGTGGCCACGAACGTCCACGCCGGCACGAGCACATCATCGCCCGGCTGAATGAGCGCCTCGTACGCGAGTTGCAGCGCCGTCGTGCCGCTGGAGCAGGTGATGGCGAACTTCGCGCCATCCGCCTCGGCGAACCGCGTCTCGAACTCGGCGCACTTGCTGCCCTGGGCGAGCATGCCGCTGTCGAGTACATCCATCACGCGCTGTTTTTCATCATCTTCCAGGCGAACGACGAGCATGGGGACGGGCGATGCTGCGACGGGCGAGCCGCCTGCCACCGCCAGCCGCTGCTGGGTGTGTTGTTGAACTGTCATCGTGTGTACCAAAGCCCCTTCCGTTGTGTGAGAGAGGGGCATTGTACGGGATCAGCCGGTCGATGGGTACGTGTCAGGCTGCCGGGCCGGCCTCGAGGTCGTCACGGGCCTTTAGGGCCGCCTTGCGCGCCGCCTCCAGCTCCGCAGCGACGTTCCGCCGAAACGCCTGTTGCTGCTCGGCGAATCGGTCGCACTGTGCTCGAAGATCCTGCTGGGCCTGTTGCATCGCCTCCCGGGCTTGGGTGACCTGCTCGTCGAACTGCGTTCTCAGCGAGGCAAGCTGCTTTGCGTGCTCGCCCTTGAGCGCGGTGATCGCCTGTTCGTGGCGGATGCGCTGCTCGTTGAGCCGGTCCGCATGCTCGTGCTCGATTCGCGCATAGTCATCCCGCAACTCGTTGACAACCTGTTCGATCCGGCCGGCTGTCTCCGCAGCCTCATCGAGATTGGTCGTGAGCGTGCCGACGACGCGCAGTCGCTCATCAAGCACGCGTGAGATGCGTGCTGCGAGCTGCGTTTTGGCTAGGGCGCGTTGCTGCACCGACTGGAGTTGCGTCCCCGCCGAGGTCACTTGTGCAAGCAGGCCTTGAAGCTGTTCGCAGCGCTCACCTGCCTGGGTGATGCGCTCGCTGAGTTCCTGTGCAAGCCGGTCGTACGCCCGGGCATCCAGCACGCGCGTCGTCAAGAACATGTCGGCGAGAGCACCCTGGTCGGCATCCTCTGATGACGGCTTGATCTCGATTCGAGCCGTGGCGGGGGTCGTGGTAGGGGTCGTCGTGGGGGTGGTCGTGGGGGTTCCGCCGGAGGCGGATTTTGCTTCGCTCGAGGTCGTGGGGGTGATGGGGGTGGTGAGGGTGCGGATCAAGACTGGACACATGGCATGACTCCTTGTCGCTCCCTTGGGTTATCGGCAGATCCCCCCCAAGAATGAAGCGAGCGTCCGGTATCTCCCGCAGCGTCCACGAATCACCACAGGGCCGCCCGTCCCCCACAGTTCGGTTCGTTGCTGGTGGGATCAGCCCACTGCTGCGCGGTAGACCCGGGCGATTTCGTCGGCGGCGAGGGCGGAGGCGCAGCGGTCCTGGAACGGAGCGAGCACCTCCCTGAGCGCTGTGACCTGCGATTCACCCAACGACGGGTCCGCGAGATGCCGAGCCACTTCCTCGGTGATCGGCTCGTGACCGCCGACGTGAGGCGCGAACTCCGGGACGATCGCATGGCCTGCCAGCACGTTCGGCAGGGCGTAGAGCCGAGTCTTCACCACCAGCCGACCGAGCGTGTGGAACAGGAGCCAGACCAGCCCCCGCTTGACGTGATACATCACGATCATCGGCCGGCGTGCGCGGGCGACCTGCAGCGTGACCGTGCCCGACACCACAAGCGCCAGATCGCTCCACCGCAGCGCCACATCCAAGCTGCCCACCACGATCCGCAGCGATTTATGCCCCGGCCTGGCCAAGTCGTGCAGCCGTTCCGCGACGCCGTCATTCGCCGCCACCGCGACCGCAGCCAGGTCCGGATGCTTTGCCTGGAGATTGTCAAGCGATGCCAGCATGAGCGGGAAGTTGCCGTCGATCTCACTCATGCGCGATCCGGGGAGGATGACCAAGCGAGGCGAGCCGTCCTGCAGGCTCGTCGAATCAGCTTCAACGACCGGTTCCGCCTGGTCAAAAAGCGGATGGCCGATGTACTTCGCGGGCACATTCCGGTCACGGAACCACTGTTCTTCAAACGGGAGCAGGCAGAGCACCAGATCGGTCCGCCGGCGCAATTTGCGGACTCGGCCCTCCAGCCACGCCCAGAGCTGCGGCGCGACAAGGTGCACGACCCGGCAGCTGTGCCTGCGCGTCGTCTTGCACAACGGAAAATTCGCAGCGGGCGAATCGACGGGAACGTGTACGGCGATACCACCAGCCGCTGCGAGTCGCTTGACGCGCTTCCCGATCGCCAGGTGTTTCCGCACCAGCGCCAGTGCGGGGATGATCATGTCTGCATCACGGCACGTGTCCTCGATGATCTCAGCCCCGGCTGCCCGCATCATCGGCCCACCCCAGCCGACGATCGGGACGCCCGGCAGCTCATCCCGAAGGCGGGCAATCACCGACGCCGCGAGCGCATCGCCGCTCGGCTCAAACGCGGTGAAGAGAATGCCAGGCTGACGCGATTGATCGGTCACATGCGCATCGGATCGGACTTCTCGTTGCGTGTCAACCGCTGAAGACGCTACGGGTCGCTGAGTCGATACACTGCGACACGCGCGAGGCGGCGAAATCCCCCGCGAAATCCTCGCGCCCAATGGAGATCGGTCATGCTCAAGAGGACACACGGATGCTGCGAACTGAGGTCGGATCACGTCGGGGAGGAAGTGATCCTCTGCGGATGGGTCAACACGCTCCGCGATCAGGGGCGGGGGCTGGTCTTTGTCGACCTGCGTGACCGCGACGGCGTGACGCAGCTCGTGTTTGATCTGGAGGACATCGGCGAGGCGCTCGTCGAGTCGGCGGGCAAGCTGCGAAACGAGGATGTCATCGCTGTGCGGGGGACCGTTCGCACGCGCGAAAGCGGAAACCCGAAACTGCCGACCGGCGAGATCGAGCTGCTCGTGACGGAGCTTGACGTGCTCAGTCACGCCGAGACACCACCCTTCGTGCCCGAGGAGAAGGGCACCGACAAGGAGGTCCGCGAGGATGTCCGCCTGCGGTATCGCTACATCGATCTGCGTCGGCCGAAGATGCAGCGCATCCTTCGCATGCGGCACGACGTGACGATGACGATGCGCCGCTACCTCAGTGATGTGGGGTTCCTCGAAATCGAGACGCCCTTCTTGTGCAAGTCCACGCCCGAGGGCGCGCGCGACTTCCTCGTTCCATCGCGCGTCCAGCCCGGCTGCTTCTACGCACTCCCGCAGAGTCCGCAGCTTTTCAAGCAGATCCTCATGGTGGCGGGTGTCGACAAGTACTTCCAGATCGTCCGCTGTTTCCGTGATGAAGACCCGCGCGCGGATCGGCAGGCGGAGTTCACGCAACTCGACATCGAGATGAGCTTCGTCGACAGCGATGACGTTCTCTCGCTCATCGAAGCGCTGACCAAGTCCATCTGGAAGGAAACGATCGACGTTGACCTGCCCGACTTCCCGCGATTGACATACCGCGAGGCTGTGGACCGGTTCGGCATAGATCGGCCGGACATGCGCTTCGGGCTTGAGCTTGTCGACGTGAGCGATCTGGCGCGTGAGATGGAGTTCGGCGTGTTTCACGATGCGCTTGCCAAGCCGGCGGGCGTCGTCAAGGCGATTCGCGTGCCGGGTGGGGCGTCGATGAGCCGAAAGAAGACCGATGCGCTCGCTGAGTTCGCCAAGGGATTCGGCGCCGGTGGGCTGCCGACCGTGAAGCGAACTGATGACGGTTTCGCAACGGGTATCGCCAAGTTCGTCACGCCGATCGGCGACAAGCTCATCGAACGCACCGGCGCCGAGGTCGGCGATCTGATCATCTTCGCTGCTGATACATACAACATCGCAAGCAAAGTGCTCGGCGAGCTGCGAATCAAGCTCGCGGGCGACCTTGATCTGATCGCGGGTGGACAATGGAAACCACTCTGGATCGTCGACTTCCCCGCGTTCGACTGGAACGATGATGAGAAGCGCTGGGATCCGCTGCATCACCCGTTCACAGCGCCAAAGCCTGAGGATGTCGATCGGCTGGAGACCGATCCCGGCGACGTGCTGACCAACGCCTACGACCTCGTGCTGAACGGCTCGGAGCTTGCAGGCGGGTCAATTCGTATCCACGACACCGCGGTGCAGCAGCGCGTCTTTCGGCTGCTCGGCCTGACCGATGAGCAGGCGCGCGAGAAGTTCAGCTTCCTCCTCGACGCCTTGCAGTACGGCGCGCCGCCTCACGGCGGAATCGCGTTCGGCCTGGACCGCGTCATCATGCTCCTTGCAGGCACGACGAATATCCGTGATGTCATCGCCTTCCCCAAGACGCTCAACGGCGCCGATCTGATGACGCAGGCCCCATCTGTGGTGGACGAAGCACAGCTCCAGGAGCTGCACATCGCGCTCACCAGCGACCCCTCCAACGTTTAGCCGCGCCCCGAAGGGAAGCGCGCCGGACCCCGCGTCGTTCACTCAGCACATCCGATCCGATGGTATACTGCGTCCACGCATTGGACCCTCACATGTCGAGGCCAAGCCGTGGCGCACGTGAACCTGTATTTCGCCTGGGGATGGATGCTCGCGGGCATGCTCGCAGGTGCGGTGATTGGCATGTCCTTTCACAAGCAGGACTGGCTGGGCGGGTACGCCGCGTGGTCTCGCCGCATGATCCGCCTCGGGCACATTGCGTTCTTCGGCACCGGGATGCTGAACCTCGGCTTCGCGCTCTCGCTTCCGCACATTGACCCGACAGACGATGGCGGGTTGCTTCTCACAACGACATCGGTCCTTCTGATCGTCGGTGCCGCAACCATGCCCGCCGTCTGCTTCGCCTCCGCGTGGCGCAAGCCCCTGCGGAACCTGTTCTTCATTCCGGCGGCCAGCCTGATCGGTGCGGTCACAGCACTTCTGTTGCGAGGGCTTCTGTCATGAGGATCGGCCTGATCGCTATGAGCGGGATTCGCGTCTGTGATACCCGGCTTCTGGAGATGGGACTCACGCTTCCCGGATTCGTCGAGCGCAGCAAGGTCATCGCGGCGCTCCCGAGCCTCGGCCTGCTCACGCTCGCAGGTATGACGCCCGCGCAGCACGAATGCGTTTACATCGAAGTCGAAGACATCGCCGCGATGAAAGGCCTTCCGACCGGGTTGGATCTCGTCGCCATATCGAGCTACAGCGCGCAGATGGGTGAGGCATACGAACTCGCTGACCGTTTCTGCGCTCAAGGCTCGCCCGTCGTGTTGGGCGGGTTGCACGTTACCGCCGTGCCTGACGAGGCGGCGCAGCACGCGGATGCCGTCGTTGTCGGTGAAGGCGAAGCGACCTGGCTCAACGTGCTCGACGATGCCCAGCACGGCCGACTGCAGCCGATGTATCGCTCGGATGGTTCATACGATCTTGCCGCATCGCCGATGCCCGCCTTCGATCTGCTTGACATCAGCAAGTACAACCGCCTGACCGTGCAGACCAGTCGCGGCTGTCCGATGCGCTGCGAGTTCTGCGCAAGCTCCACGCTGCTCATCGAACGCTACAAGCAAAAGCCCATCCCCGTCGTTCTCGCTGAGATCGACCGCATTTGCGAGTTGTGGAGTCGGCCGTTTGTCGAGTTCGCTGATGACAACGCATTCGTGGACAAACAGTACTGGCGTGAACTGCTCCCTGAGCTTGCGCAACGGCACGTGCGATGGTTCGCGGAGACTGATCTGTCAGTGCACAAGGATGATGAACTGCTCACGCTTCTGCGCGATGCGGGCTGTGTGGAGCTACTGATCGGGTTTGAAAGCCCGACATCCGACGCGCTGGCCGGATTGGAGCTGCGAAGCGATTGGAAGGCGGCGCACTCATCCGAACACGCGGAAGCGGTCCGGCGCATCCAATCGCACGGCATCCGTGTGAACGGCTGCTTCATTCTCGGCCTGGATGGTCATACGCCCGACATCTTCGATGCGGTGTATGACTTCGCGCGCACATCCGGTCTGTTCGACGTACAGATCACATACCTGACGCCCTTCCCAGGCACGCCGGTCTATGATCGCCTCAAACGTGAAGGACGCCTGCTCGACGAGACCGCGTGGGATCGATGCACGCTCTTTGATGTGAACTACCAGCCGAGGGACATGACCGTCGAACAACTCCGAGACGGCTTCCATCGCTTGACAACCCGTCTCTACGGAGAGGAAGAGACGCGTCGACGAAAGGACTACTTCAATCGCCATTGCGCCCGTAGGCGCTGAGACATGATGGAGGTGCGGATATGAAGCAATCTTCCTGGATCTGGATCAGAGTTTTGTTTGTTCTCATCGCGGTGTACGACGGTGTGCTCGGGATCGTGTTCACGATCGCGCCGAAGTGGGCGTTTGAGTTTGTGAACGTGACGGAACCGAATCACTTCGGCTACGTCCAGTTCCCCGCGGCGCTGCTCATCGTCTTCGCAGCCATGTTCGTAGCGATTGCATGCCAACCGGTGAGGAATCGAAACCTCATTCCTTACGGCATCGGCTTGAAGGTGTCGTACTGCGCCGTCATCTTTATTTACTGGTGTGCGTCAACCGGGCTTCCGGACCTATGGAAACCGTTCGCGGTGGTTGACGCTGTGACCGTGTTGCTCTTTGTCTGGGCGTACGCAGCGCTGGGGCGAACCCCCACGTGACTGCTGCCATGTAGCGCCAGCCGATTATCCGGTAAGCACCGCTGCGGGGGGCGGCGGGTCTTTGAGCGGGATCTCCATCCCGCCTCGCTGGAGGTAGAGCTCGTAGAGTTGGTACATCAGATGCCACTGTGCGATCATCAGGAGCACCATCGCTGGGTACACGCCGACAAAGCAGAGGGCGTACCCGACGAGTGCGAGCGGAATCGCCGTGACCACGATGAACAGGGTCACAAGCATGAGTTCGAACCATGTGCGTTTCGCGAAGTCGATGATGAAGCCCAACGCGAACGCGCCGGCGAACTCCTGGAGAAGTGCGGCGCGCAGATAGAACGGGATCAGCACCACGTTCAGCAGCAGTGACACCACCATGCCCCCCGCCACCGCAACGAGTATGGCGAGCAGGACGCCCGCTTCCTCGAGTTCGAAGATCGGAATCGCCAGGAGCGGGATGCCTATGACGACCAGGATGACGGGCATGAAGATGAGGCTGATGACGAGTGTCACCAGGAAGACCCACACGCCGCGGATCATGTACTCAACAAGGCGATTGAAGTCGAACTCCGGCCTGTGGTCGCTGCCTCGGCGATGAAGGATCTCGACGACCTCACCGAGGTACCCAATCAGGACGATTTGGCCGATGATCGGGATGAGAAGACACACACTGCCGCAGAGCAGGTTCATCCAGCACTTCGGGCCTTGAAAAGCGAACTTGTACGCATGCCAGTATCGCATGACGCCAGTATAGCAGCATGGTTGCCGCGGACGGCTCAGAACCGGAATGTGCATCCGAGCATGAACGCGCCGTAGGCGTCGCTGTCGCGCTGGTTCTCGAACTCACGCGTCTTGAATGTCTGCGAGTACGATCCCTCGATGCTGAAGTTAGGCGTGTGATAGCCGATGAGCAGGCCTGCCTGGATTTCACCGACCAGTGTCTCTTCCTCGACATCGAAAGTCTTTCCTTCCATGAGTAGATCGTGCTCGACCATGCGTCCGCCGACGCGCGCGAAGCCGTAGATGACGAAGCCGTCACCCGGTTCACCGGTCGCAGCACCAAGGTCGGCGAGCCTGCCCGGGCCGAAGTCGTCCGGGAGATTCAACCCGATGCGCAGCACCGCCCCACCCTCGATGTGACGGAACACCGTGCCGAGCGCGACGCCCGCCTGCGGAATGAGATCGATGCCGAACGCCTGCTGATCCGCCTCGGTCGGCAACAGATCAAGTCGCCACTTCTTCCGCAGGTATGCCTGGACGGTGAACTGGTCGCCGTGCTGGTTGTCCCAGCCCTTGGGCCGGTCGATCTCTCGCCAGAAATGAATCGAGTCTTGCATGTCATCCGCTCGGGATGACGGTCCGACGACGCCGAGGTCGAGTTGGAAGTGGTCGAGCGACACATCGTTTGCGCGTTGCCAATATACACCGGCGTAGAGATACCCCGCGTAGGGATGGTCATCGGGGATCGGTTGAGTCGCAGTGATGTTCTCCGGCGTGAACATGATATGACCGAGCGTGTATCCCACCGCCGTCCGCGCCGGGCCGAACTGCTCGGCGAAGGGCATGACATCGGCAAGGTCCTGCGCCCACCGCGGGTGGTGCGTCAGGCTGATCGCAGTGCCGTTCGTATAGTGCCGATCGGTATCGTTGTTAGGTTTGACGAACGTTCCGTCGTTTTCCCAGTACACGGTGAACGTTAGCCAATCGCGCTCGGTGGGGGGCTGGTCCGGCGTCTCGGTTGTGTTGTTGGTCGGCTGGGCCGCTGCGGATGGCGATCCCACCGCGAGACAGAGGATGACGGAGAAAAGCATGGTGCGGTACGAAGAGCGTTCTGGCACGTTGTTGCCTCCCGAGCCTGGGTGATCGCGGCGCACCGTACCATAAGATGATGCCGCGCGGCGTCCTCGCCGGCGGACCGCATCGGTCGTTTCAAGAATGGGCAATTGCGCATCTCGCCGCAGCCGGGCGGTGAGGCCGGCGGTAGAATCCGTGTCGGCAGTCGAGGTGCATGGAACCGACAAGACAGGCCGACGCGCGGAGCGGAGCGATGTTCCTTCCACTTGTGATCCTTCTGGCTGTGATGGGCGGGGTGGGGTACCTCGGTTGGCGCGTCGGCGGCGTTCGGCTGGGCGTCTTCCTCTTGCCCTTGATCCTGGCGGGGCTTGGGGCGATGTGGATCGGACCGCTGCTCTTTCACCTTGGCCTCCATCGTGTGACCGGGCTTGTCGGGCCGCCTGCGATCGGGCTTGTAATCGGCCTGGCTGCGGGCGAGGCGCTGCGGTGGTGGGTGAGAAAGAAGCTCGCCAAGGACAAAGACCGCCACGTCGCGGACCGCATCGGCGGTGCGGCGCTCGGGGCGCTGCTCGCGATCATCATCGTGTGGGTCGGCGCCGTCTTCGTCGATGTGCTCGGCGTCAGGCAGCGCGTCGAACGGGGCGTCGTCACCGCCACACCAACCGCCAGCCATCGTCTCGCGCACGGCCTGGGGTCGAGCGTTGTCAGCCTGCTCCCGAGCATGGGGCACTACGCGCGAGATCTGAACCTGCTCGTCGAACTGGCAGCAACATCCGACGGGGCGAAGCAGGCGGTTGTGGATGATCTTGATCTGGATCGTCTGCGCGATCTTCCCGAGGTTCAGGCCATCAAGAACGATGCGAGGACCCGTGCGGATCTGGAGCTTGCACAGCAGGGGAGCATCACCGCGCTGCTGCGTTTGCAGCGCAACCCGCTCATCCTGGATCTGATCGAGGCGGATGAGGTGCGTTGCGTTGTCGATGAGGTGACGATCGAGGATCTCGCCGAGCAGGCCCGCGCGTACGATGACGCTTCGCAGCACGGCGGCTGATATCCTCTGCAGCTGATGTGTGGTTTCTCTTGCATCGTGCGCCGAGACGGTCAGCCGATTCCGGATGAGTTGCTCAACCGGCTTGGTGCGGTGCTGGCGCATCGCGGGCCGGACGGCGAAGGCGTGCTGCGCGATTGCATCGACGGCGACGGTGGGCGAGTTGAGATCGCATTGATCCACCGCCGGCTCTCAGTCATCGACCGTCAAGGCGGCGCCCAGCCGATGACCACAGCGGATGGCAGGCTCACCGTCGTGTTCAACGGCTGCATCTACAACCACCGCGCGCTGCGGCGAGAGTTGCAGGCAGCCGGTCATGCGTTCACCAGCGATCACAGCGATACCGAAGTCTTGCTGCACGGCCACAAGCAGTGGGGGAGCGGTCTTCCGGAGCATCTCGAAGGGATGTTTGCATACATCCTGCTCGACCGGGAGGACCGCACGCTCAAACTGGCGCGCGATCGCGCTGGTGAGAAGCCCATCTATGTCAGGGATGCCGGTGATGTCATGACGATCGCAAGCGAGCGCAGTGCGATGCCGGCAGCGCCCGACGATGACGACCGGTCGGCATCCCGCGCGGTCGCTGATTACCTGCGCTGGGGTGCGGTGACGTTCCTGCCCTGGATCGATGGCTCCACATCGCTCGCACCGGGAACGCAACGTGTCATCAACCTGGACCGGCGCGAGGAATCCGACGCACAAACGTACTGGTCTGCGCCGACCCGGCGCGAGACGGACGAGCCTCACTCGCGGACAATCGAGCAGCATGTCGAGACGCTGCTTGAGCAAGCTGTGGCGGCACGGCTGGAGGCGGATGTCCCGATCGGCTGCTTTCTGTCCGGCGGGATCGACTCATCGCTCATCGCCGCAATGGCGCTGCGCTGCAAGCCGGATCTGGCGACCTTCTGCGTCAAGATGAATGATGCCCGATACGACGAATCGCACCACGCCGCTGCCGTCGCGGCGCATCTGCACGCCCAACATACGACGCTGGATGTCTCGATGAACCCGGCGGAAGACCTCGTACATCTCGTCGAGACGATGGGCGAGCCGTTCGCGGACAGCTCGATCCTGCCGACCTATTGGGTGAGCAAAGCTGCGCGCGAGCATGTGACGGTCGCGCTCTCAGGTGACGGCGGCGACGAGCTGTTCCTGGGCTACGAACGTCACATCGCCATGCAACTGCTTCAGCGGTGGTCGGGTATTTTGCGCAGGCTGCCCGTGTCGATGTTCGCGGGCAGCCATCCGAAGTCGCGCCGCCGCAAGCTGGCTCGCTTGACGACCGCGGCGCGAGGCCGATCGTGGTTCGAGCAGTACTGTTCGATTGTCAATCTGTTTGATACACGTCAGTTGCGGGCGCTGGGGGTGGATGCAGGCGATCCGGAGACGCCCCAATACGATGGGCAAGCCGGCCCGGAAGCGGCAATCCTGCACGATTTCGCATTCAATCTGCCGCTTGATCTGCTCCGCAAAGTCGATGCCGCGTCGATGGCTTGCGGGTTGGAGGTGCGATGTCCATTCCTTGATTCGTCACTGATCGACTGCGCCATGTCGCTGCCTTTGTCGGTCCTGACGCCCCGGATGCGGCGCAAGGACCTGCTCAAACGGATTGCGCGACGGCATCTGCCCGGCGAGATCGTCGATCGGCCGAAGATGGGGTTTACGATCCCCATCGGCGAATGGTTCCGATCGGACTTCGGCGGGATGAAGACGCTCTTGACCGATCAGCTTGGTTCGTCGGACCCCTTCGGCTCGCTGCCGGTGGATGCATCAGCGGCGAGGCGAATGATGGATGAACATCTCAGCGGTAACGCCGATCATTCCCACCGCCTGTTCGCACTGCTTTCGCTGTCGATCTGGGTGACCTGAAACGTGCCGGGCCATGACCCTCGGCGTGGGTTCCAAGTCAATCGCCGGACCAGAAGCGAGGGAAGAAGAGGATGGCGAGGGCGAACACTTCGAGCCTGCCCAGCGCCATGAGCGCGGACATCACGATCTTGCTTGCGCCTGTGAAGTCCGCGTAGTTCTCGACGGCGCCGACTGCTCCGAGTCCCGGACCGATGTTGCAGAGCGTGGCGACGCTTGCCGAGCCAGCGGTCGTCAGGTCGATCGTGTGGCCCGACGCTTGCTCGAAGACGATCAAGGCGAACGTGCCGAAGGCGAAAATCAGAACGATCCCCAGCACGTAGGCGATCGTGCCCAGGCGATGCTGCGGATCGAGCGACGCGCCGCCGATCTTGATCGGGCGGACGACGTTCGGTCGAAACGCGCGCTCGATCTCGGCGAGGATGACCTTCGCTGTGATCCAGATCCGGATGACCTTGATACCACCGCCCGTCGAACCGGCTGACGCACCGACGAACATGAGCAGGATCAGGACCGCCTTGGCGAGGTATGGCCATTGATTGAAGTCGGCGCTGCAGAAGCCCGTCGTCGTCTGAACGGACACGGCGGTGAAAACGCCGTGGCGCAGTGCACCGGCGACGGACGGCTCGACCGCCTCACCGGTGGTCAGTTCGATCGGCGAGCTCATGATCGCGAGCGAGACGAGCGCCGACCCGATCAGAAGGATCGCCAGATACACGCGCAGTTCGGTGTCCTTCCAGACGGATGCGAAGCGCCTGCGGATGAGGCGGTAGTACAGGCCGAAGTTCACACCCGCGAAGATCATGAACACGATGATGATGATGTCCACAGCCGACGAGTTGTAGGCGCCGATGCTCGCATCGCGCGTGCTGAACCCGCCTGTCGCGAGTGTGGCGAATGTGTGGCAAACGGAATCGAACCATGACATGCCCGCGATTCGCAGAGCGATCATTTCGCCGACGGTCAGGCCGGCGTAGATGAACCACAAGATGCGTGCGGTCTCGCGGATGTGCGGATGCACGCCTTCCGGTTCAGGCCCGGGCGCTTCGACGCGGAAGAGTTTCTTGCCGCCCGCGCCGAGTGAAGGCAGGACTGCGACGAAGAGCACGACGATGCCCAGCCCGCCCAGCCAATGCGTCATCGCGCGCCACAGCAGGATGCTCTTGGGCAGCTCGCCGATGCCGGTCAGCACCGTCGCGCCGGTCGTCGTCAGACCGCTCATCGCCTCAAAGTAACAGTTGATCGGTGAACGGAACGGATGGTCCGCGCCAACGTCATCGCGCAAGAGCGCCCACACAAAGAACGGCAGCCCGGCGAGCGCCGCGCCGACAAGCCAGCCCATCGCGACGAGCAGCAAGGCCTCGCGCCGTTCGAGCGTCTTGCTTGCCGTCCGTGTGAGAAGCCAGAGCACGCCGCCCACGACGATGCCGCCTGCGGCGCTCAGCGCCAGCGCGTTCGCGGCCCCGCCCTCGGCTGCGTGCCCCATCGCCACCTGCAGCCAGCCCCATGCAGCGATCACGAGTTGCACCGCGCTGAGCACGATGCACAGGAGTCCGAACTGGTTGAGCACGTACCGGACGTTGAGCAATAGTTAAGCTCCGATGAACACAGCGGTGAGTTCTTGTTCCATCCCGTGCTGCCCGACGACAAGCGCCGTGTCGCCCGCCCGGATGACGTCGTTTGCCCCGGGAACCGAGACGTCTTCGCCGTGCTGAACCGCGACGATGATCCAGTCACTCAGAGTGGTCAGTTCGCGCAGCGGTGTATCGATGACGTGCGACTGCTCGCCGATGCGGACGCGGTAGACATCCAGCACGCCGTCGCCCAGTGACGCCAGCCGGCGCAGCGGGCTTGTGTCCATCAGATTCTCGATCTCTTTCACCGCGACCATGCGCGGGCTGAACGCCCGGTCGATGCCGACCGCGCCGAGCAGGTGCAGGTAGTTGGGCCTCTGCACGACGGCGATCGCCTGACGCACGCCCATGCTCTTAGCCCACGCGCTGCCCAGGATGTTGTGCTCATCGTCATCCTCAAGCGCGACGAACGTGTCGACCTGAGCGAGCGATTCCTCCTTGAAAACCGCGGGATCGATCGGGTCGGCGTTGATCACGGTCACCCAGTCGAGCTTCTCAGCCAGCTGTTCCGCTCGCTCCATGCTCTGTTCAAAGAGGCGAATACCGAAGTTGCGATCGCGCAGCGCCCGGCAGAGCCAGACAGCCATGCCCGGCCCGCCCATCAGCGCGATGCGCCGGCGAGTCGTCTTCGGGTCGCCAAAGAGCTTGCGGGCTGTTTGGAACGCATCGGAGTTGCCCGCGAGGACGATGATGTCGCCCGTCTCAATGACGCTGCCCGCCTCGGGAAGGAACACTTCGTGGTTGCGCGTGATCCCGACCAGTCGCGCGCCCTGAGGCAGGCGCAGCTCTGAGAGCGGCCGACCGATCGCCTTGGCGCTCTTGCTCACGGGCAGTTCCTGCATCTGGATCTGGCCGCGCGCGAAGTGCTCGATCGCCAGCGCGCCGGGATTGCGCAATGCTCGGGCGATGGCCTGGGCTGTCGAGTACTCCGGGCAGATCAGCCGGTCGATCCCGAGATGCTCTTGATAGTCCAGCCCTCGCTCTTCAAAGAAGGTGCGGTGATGAACGCGCGCGATGCATTTGAGCGCGCCGATGCCCTTGGCGACGGATGCGGTGAGGAGGTTGATCTCGTCGTTGTTCGTCGCTGCGATGACCAGGTCCGCCTCGCCCGCGCCCGCCTGGCGCAGCATCTCGGCTGTGGCGCAGTTGCCGCGAAGCGTGCTGACATCCATGGAATCCTCGATCGAGCGCAGCCGGGCCGCGTCTGTGTCGATGATCGTGATGTTATGCCGATCCGCCCCCATGACCTCAGCGGCATAGCTCCCCACCTGTCCGGCTCCGCAAATCACGATGTTCATGATGTGTCGCTCTCACCGATGTGCGATTCGCCCAAGCCAACCCCCGCCGCACGCATGATGATAAGGCTTTGCGTCAACGCAAGGCAAAACCGGCCTGTCGACCACTTGCTCTGGGAGTGCAAGCAGCCTTCGCCGCAAACTGCGGATGAACCGGAGGAGACTCCCATTCCCGCTTGATGTGTCCCCCTGCGGATTCGGACACGTGACAAGGTGAATCCGGAGGGGTTGGTCCGATCCGGTGGGCAGCGCAGGCGCAAGAGGATGTCCGATCAATCCGCGGAGATCGTTCGCGGCCCCTTTCCGGTGCGTTTCTCATACTGGCCGTCACCCGCCCGTTGGTACTTGGTGAATCCCATACGCTCGAGGTTCTTGTCGCTGAGCTTTGTTTTCGTCGCCGCGTCCGTGTACGTGGCAGGTAGGTTCGGCGCGGTGATCATGCGCTTGACGGGCTGACCGGTACGTGGGTGCTTGGTGAGCGGCGCGTCGGACATGCTCTGGAAGATCTCGAAGACCTCGCCTTCGCTCCCGTCATCCGTCACGACCTGATACACGTACATCGGCATGGCGTGCGCCTCTCAATGTTGATTCTACGCTGTCCGAACCGATAGGTCATTCGCCCCAGTCGCACCAGGAGTAGCCGACCTCCTCGTAGCTGATGAGCGTCACCGTGCCGTCTTCATCCGTTTCGAAGACGTAGTACCGGTGGCAGTCGCAACCGTCGAAGCAGTCCATGAACCCATCGTCGATCTCCCACCGCCAGATGCCGTCGCCCAGCGGGCTCGGCGTCCAGAAGTTCTCGCCGCCCATGAGTCCGTTCGGCTCGGCGTACTGGATCTCGGGTAACGCCACATAGATGACGGCAAGCGCCTCGACGTTCAGTTTGCCGGCAAACGTGAGCAGATACCACGTGCCGAAGAGGTGCTCCTCATCCGTCACTTGGTAGTACTCGTTCAGGCATCGGTACTCCTGGTCGTCCGCACCCTCGACGATGCTGACCATGAGCTGGTTTGCCGCCCACGCCATGGTGTGCGTCTGATCCGCGAGGTCCGGCTCCGCAACCCGGATCAGGTCCAGGTCGCGGTCGATCCGCTCGTAGGACGTCGCCGGGAGCAGCAACGAGCCACCCGGTCCGAGCATCTCCAGCCCGATCTGCCACGCCTCGGCATCGTCGTATTGCGTGCCGAAGTCAAACACGACCGTTTGGCCGTACTCAGCGAGGAGGATTCCCAGGTCAGCTTGGTCGGTGTCGTTGTCGCCGTCCAAGTCGCCATCGGCGTTGAGTTCGTACGCAGCGAGCAGGACGCCAAGATCCTCCTGGCCGACGTACCCGTCGCCGGTCAGGTCGGCGTTACACGGCGGGCCAGCAAAGGCAGGGCTGGCGAGAAGGGCGAATGTCGTGAGCAAAGCGTGAAACCGGAGCATTGGCGTATGTCCTTGCATGTGGGTTGGGCCCAAGCTGTCCATACGGCAACCATACCGCGCCTCCGGGCGGTGTCGAGCACAAACCGTCGGATTCAGTCAAGCCCCGCCCGCCGCCGCAACGTGCGCCGTCCGTTCACCTGCGCCGTCGCCTGTGCCCTGTCGATTGGATGATTGCAGCGTAGCGCGGGTTCTATGCAGCGGCCTTCAGCTTGGGCTTGAAGATCCGTACGCAGTTCCGTCCGGACTGCTTTGCGGCGTAGACCGCGCGGTCGGCTGCGTTGACAAGCTGGGTGTGATCCGTGAAGAAAGCGGCGGTGTCAGGCCCCATCGCCGAGACGCCCATGCTCACCGTGATCTTGACGGTTTCGGGCGCATCGGGGACGTGACTGAGATCGATAGGGTTCGAAGCGATCTTCTCTCTCGCCGATTCCGCGAGTTTCGCTGCTGTGATCCGATCGACATCCGGCAGGATGACGGCGAATTCCTCCCCGCCGTATCTGCACACGAGTCCGGTGTCGGTGAAGTGCTCGATCAGTCGCTTGCTCAGTTCCACCAGCACGGCGTCACCCACAAGATGGCCGTGCGTGTCGTTGACCGACTTGAAGTGATCGGCGTCGATGAAGATAACGGCGACCTTTTCGCCGGCTCGCGCGCGTTGAAAGGCCTCCACGATCTCGCTGTTGAATTTGCCGCGATTCGCGGCCCCCGTGAGCGCGTCGGTGTTCACCTGCTCTTGAAGTTCAGCGTTCTGTTCTGAGAGCGCATCCGCCTGCTGGCTTGCGCTCAGTGAAAGCCCGATGAGCGCTTGATTCGCTTGGTCGAGGATGTTCTCGATATCCGGGTAGGGGCCTGTCGAGATGTCGAAGAGCCGGCTCAGTTCGCGCGTGCCTTCGGCAGCCCGGCTCAATATCTCGTCGGACTCGGTGGGTGAAAGCGTGAACCACGCCTCGCATCGCTCATATATCTTCTTGAAAACAGGGGCGGGATCGTCAGTCGTGAGCACATCCGCGATGAGGTTGCCGATGCCGACGCATCGCACGATATCGATGGGTTCCTCAGTCGCCGTTTCGGGCCTCTCGTGGTAGCGGATGGGCGTGACGAGCGATGCGGGCAATCTCCAATGCTCACAAAGCTGAGCGCCGACCTCCGGGTGCGTCAGATCCAGCGCATCGCGCTCAGCCCGCGCGAGCTTGCGATGATCCCCCTGCGTTTGCGCCATGATCTCGATGTACCGGTCGCCGAGCGCGCTGTAGAGCGCCACCATACCGACATCCTGAAGCAGCCCCGCCAGGAACGCCTCCTCAGGCTCGCCACAACGGACCGTTGATGCGAGGCATTGAGCGCTGACGGCTGTGTACAGTCCGCGTCTCCAGTAGCTGACGTGGTCGAACGGGTCCGTAATCCCCTTCTTGAGCGTGCCGACGAGGCCGAAACCCAGCGCCAGCGTCTTCACAGGGTTCAGACCAAGCAGAATCAGCGCATGGCTGATTGTGCCGCATCCCTTTCGCAGGCCGTAGTAGCTTGAGTTCACCGTTCGCAGGATCTTGGATGCCAGCGCCTGGTCGTGCTGAATCGTCGAGGCGATTTCCGTGAGCTTGACGTTGGGATCCTGGGTCAACTCCAGGACATGGACGGCGACAGCGGGCAGGCTGGGCAGATTCGGGCACGCCAGTACCGTGTCCATCAACGTATGGTTCATCTCGACAGCTCGCTTCCACAGCATCGCCGCACACTGATAACGCAGCGGATGACAGATACATCGTCTGAACCGGGGGTGGTCTTCATCACCCCCCATTGGCTTTTGGGCCTTCAGCGGGTCGTGCGGTTTGGGCCGAAGAGAAGCCGCATCGTCGGCAACTCGCGGTCAAGAACTGATCGCAGGTATGCGGCGAGCAAGCGATTCGCGCGGTCCAGTGAAGGTAACTCACCGGGGTTATCGGCATCCGCCTGCCGAAGCGTCCGAATCGTCGATGCGCGAACCCGCCAGCGGTCCGCCTCGCCGGTGTCCGTTACGACGCTGCCGGCCAGCGGATTGAAGGCCAAGAAACCCCCATCCGCACCATCAGTCGGCTCAGGCCCATCCTCTTCGCTGCCGAGCATCGGCTCGTACCCCGTCTCGCACAGCGCCGAAAGCTGACAGCGCATCAGCGCGAGCGAGCGGTCCCAAGGCGAGGCGTCCGGCCGGCCGAGCACGCGCAACCCGGCGAGAAGCTGGTCGTAGAGCGCCGGATGCGGATCACGCAATGCCAGGACGTGTTGGGCCACATCCGCGAGATACAGGCCGATCCGGTGGGCTGACAGATCCGTGCGGAGCGCCCAGAAGATCTCCTGCAGATCCCACTCGGTGAGCGTGAGGAGTTCTCGGTCCCGGCGATCCGCCGCACCGACTTCACCTCGTGTGAGCAGCTCGATTCCCCCTGAGAATCGCCCGGTTTCACGCTTGGCGCCTTTCGCGATGCCGCGGAGCAGGCCGTGCTCGCGCGTCAGCAGCGTGACCGTCTGGCTCGTCTCCGACCAGTCGTGCCTTTTGATGCAGATGGCTTGGTCGTGAATGGTCGGCATGATGCTGAATCAAGGCGGTGTGCCTTCACCTCGGCTGCGCGACGTGACGCAACCGATCGTGATGGTCCAGAAGGCTTTATACTGCCCCGAGCCGATTCCGGCATCAGAGAGGTACGCCATGGAGGTCGCACCCCGCATCATCGCGCTGCTCAACCAGAAGGGCGGCGTGGGCAAAACCACGACCACAGTCAACATCGGCGCCGCCATGGCGCGCCGGGGACAGCGCATCCTACTCGTGGATCTTGATCCGCAAGCCCACCTGACGCTCCATCTCGGCGTCGATGCCGATGCCGACGAGCCGGTGAGCGAACTGAGCATCTATGACCTGTTGCTGAATCCCGCTGAGAACGCCGACGCAGCCGTGTCGCACGTCGATGAGCGTCTGGATGTGATTCGCTCGGAAGTCGATCTCGCAGCCGTCGAGACGGAGTTGGCTGCCGCGCCCGACCGCTACACGCGCCTGGCTGACCACCTGAGGCGAGTCGCGGACCGATACGACGTCATCCTCCTGGACTGTCCGCCGTCGCTGGGGCTGCTCACGATCAATGCGCTCGCCTGTGCCCGTGAGGTCATCATCCCGATGCAGGCCCACTTCCTCGCGCTGCAGGGCGTCGGCAAGCTGCTGGAGACCGTGTCGATGATGGCGTCGCGCGTCAATCCGCTGCTGCGCGTTACGGGCGTGATCCTCTGCATGCACGAGTCCACCACACGTCTTGCGCAGGAGGTCGTCGCCGACCTGGAAGCGTTCTTTGAGCAGAACCGATCGCAGCCCGTGCCTTGGCGCGATGCGCGCATTCTCAGGCCACACGTCCGTCGCAACATCAAGCTCGCCGAGTCGCCGAGTTTCGGTAAGTCGATCTTCGACTACGAACCGACCTGCCCCGGCGCTCAGGACTACGCAGCCCTTGCCGCGACGGTCTTGGCCCTGCACGCCTCGTCACCGGCACCGCCCGATGAACCCGAGGTATGCATCACCGTCCAAGCGGTGCAACCCGCCACGGAGGCAGCGCCTGATCCAGCGTGACCGCGCCACATGAAGCGCTACGCGCGGCGTCGAAACTCCTCAGCGTCGAGACGGCGCTGGTCGGCCTGGGCGTACCGCACGATCAACACCGGCGTGAGACAGCCGAGCAGCAGCACCAGCAATCCACCGCAGAGCAGCAAGGGGTAGTACACGCCATATGGCTGGCCGCCGGTCGCAGCGGCGACACCTGCGCCGAGCACGCGGTGCCGCTATCCAACGTCCGCGCTCCGCTGCGCGTCGCGGCCGAACGGACAATTCGGTGTATTTCGCCCCGGGCGAGCCCAAGGAATTGCGCCTTT
>JAGLTS010000057.1 GCA_023135165.1 Phycisphaerales bacterium
GGCTCGCCTGGGGCGAAATGGGGGGGCGATCAGACGGTCTCGCTTGGGGCGACCTCGGCGGGCTGCTCCGTCGAAGCGTCGAAGGGTACAGGGGCGTTCTGGGTGACTTCGAGGAGCTTCGGCTCAAGCGCCTTGAGAAGCGCCCCCATCCGCGTCATCCAGCGGTGCTGCGAAATCGTCCGCTCAAACCCGTGCTGCGCGATCCCGACCCGCCGATCGGGATCGTCCAGAAGTTCCTGGAGCAGCCCCGCTGCTTGCTGCGGCGTGTCGAAGACGAGGCACTCCTTCCCGTCGTCGTAGAGCTGCTCGAACCCCTTGCGCTGCTGCTGAAGCAGGACCGCACCAGAACCCGCGATCTCGAAGCACTTGGCGGTCTGCCCATGCGCATCGAAACGGCGTGAGACGTTCAGCCCAGCGATCGCCCTGCCGTACTGTCGCGCCATCTCGTAGTGCGGAACGAACCCGACGCGATCAGCTTTGATCTCCCACCCTTCCAAATCCGAATCGCCGATGAGCAGGCACTTGAACCGCTGCGCCATGTACGCAGCGTAGAACGGCCGGCGCCACATCTCACTGCTCTGCAACGATCGGTTGACCCGCCCTCTCACGGCGATGTCCTTGGCAAGTCCCTCCACCGCCTGTCTGCCCTGTGCGAGTCGATCAGTCACGACCGCGATGAGCTTGTCATCGAGGCTGCGTTCCGGGTCCTTGAGCTGCTCGTCGATGAGCGCATCGGTGATGTCGGACGCCAAGCCGCCTGACACGCCGGACAGCGTCGCGAATGCCTTGACGATGTCCGCACGGGCGGAAGAAAGCTGATCTCGCTGGATGCCGATGATGGACGGCTCATCGCGCTTGAGTTGTTCGAGCATGAAGGGCGTCGGCTTGACATCCTCACGGCTACAGTTGATCGCGAGGTCGTACTCTTTCTTGTCACCACTGGCCGGCCGCTTCCATGGCCGATACGTCGCCTCGTCGATCCCGGGAGGCACGATGGCGATGTTGGAGAAGCCGAAACCATTGCGAAAGGCCGGTCCGTCCGACTGATTGTGCGTCAGATGGAAGTGGTAAGGCCCAATCAGGCGTTTTCGCACGATCGAGTGCAGGACACCCTCGGGGTAGAACCGGTCCGGCGAGACCGGCCAGTAATGCAGGAAGGGAAGATTCAGGATCTCGTTGAGGCAGGCGACGCGGCCGTCCACCGGTCTGGTGGGGAGCGTCAGCAGCGGCTCCGCCCACATGCCGAACATGAATTGGACCTGATACCGATGCACGATGTGCGCGAGGTATTGCGCGTACGCCATGCCGTGGTCGTTGGCCTCGGCGTTCGGCTTATTGTCGTGGGCGCGCGCGATGGCCTGCTGGCGGCGGACGTACGCCTCAAGCTCCTCACGGATGACAAGGTGCCCGGCAAGCTCGATGCCACGAACGATGTCCATGAAGCGGGGCCGCATCGCTGAGAAGGGTGGGATCAAGGCAAGTATGCGCATCGGCTCTCCCTCAATACGCGAATCAGCAGGTCAATGTGGCGACGGGGTGGGCGGTGTTTGTGCCGCCCGTGGCGTCGCGATCCAGTCTGTCCAGCTTTCGTAGGATACCATGCCTCCGACCGATGAACACTGCGGAGAGGCGATGGCCGTCCCGATCAGCCAGATGTGGACAATTTCGAGGTATGTGCTCGGCCATCGGCTGCGCCGCACTCGGCGATATCCCCTCGTCCTGATGCTCGAGCCGTTGTTTCGGTGCAATCTCGCCTGTGCCGGTTGCGGGAAGACGCAGTACCCGACGCATCTGCTGCGGACGGAACTGGCCGCCGAGGCGTGTCTGAGTGCTGTCGACGAATGCGGCGCCCCGGTCGTCTCGATCGCAGGCGGTGAGCCGCTGCTGCACCCGCAGATCCGTGAGATCGTGGCCGGCCTGATCGCGCGGCGGAAGTACATCTACCTCTGCACCAACGCGATCCTGCTCGCTGAGAAGCTCGATGAGGGGCTGCTCTCGCCCAGCAAGTACCTGATTCTCTCCGTGCATCTGGACGGCCCGGCCGAGCAACACGACTTCTCCGTCTGTCGCGCAGGCGTCTACGACAAGGCGGCGGCGGGCATCCGTCGTGCGCTGGAGCTTGGGTTCCGCGTCACGACCAACACGACACTTTTTGAGGGCACCGACCCCAACGCCATCCGCCGCTTCTTCGACGAGATGATGCAGCTCGGCATCGAAGGTATCACGATTTCGCCCGGCTACAGCTACGAAGCCGCGGCGGACCAGGATGGCTTCCTCGCGCGCGAGCAGACACACCATCTATTCAAGCTGCTGCTCTCAAACCGCGACAAGCGCTGGCGATTCAACCAAAGCCCACTCTTTCTTGAGTTCCTCATGGGGCAGCGAGCGTACGAGTGCATGCCCTGGGGCAACCCGACGTACAACATCTTTGGCTGGCAGGTTCCGTGCTATCTTCTGGAGGATGGGTATGTCGATACGTTTGAGGAGCTTCTCGAACTAACGGAGTGGGAGCGCTACGGGCAGGCCTCCGGAAACCCGAAGTGCCGGAACTGCATGGTGCACTGCGGCTACGAGCCGTCGGCGGTACATGACACATTCAGCGGCCCGGCCGGGATGCTGGCGACGATTCGGGCACTGCTTTTCCGCCGCTACAAGGATCCGGATGCCGCTGCCGAGCTGAAGCGAGGAAGCGCAGCGGATGAAGCGGATTCCCAGTCGCTCACATCGCGCCCGACATCAGCAGCCTGACAAGCCAGCCTCGCGGTAGATCGCCCGGGGAATCCCCGCTGCGCTCACCGGTCACCGCATCAGCTGCGAGGTATCCGCTCCTCACCGCCGCCTCCATCGTCGCCGGCCAACCGACACGGCAGAAGTCGCCCGCCACGAACAGGTTGCCGATCTCACCGGTTGTCGTCGGCCGCTTCGCCTCCACATGCGGCACCGGCGCGAAGGTCGCGTGCCTCTCCTTGACGACGCGCCATGCGATGCACTGCGCTTCCGGCAGCACGGTGCGAAGGTCATCGAGCACGATCGCAGCGATCTCCGTCTTCGGTTTTGCCAACCAGCCATGTGCGCCGCTGATGACCGCGAGGATGTGTTGCCTGCCGTCAGCGTCGATCCCCTTGTTGAACACCCACTGCGTCTCACGATCCAGAAGCGCAAGATGCGGGTGCGCGGTGATCTGTCGGTCAAACCACAGGTGTACGCCGACAATCGGGCTTGTTCCGATCTCACCCAGATGTTTGAAGCGATCATCCGTCGTGCGCAAGGCATCGCCGCCAAGCCGCGCGAGTTGTCGGTGCGGGACGGCCGTGATGTACACGCCGGCTTGCATCATACCCCGGTTCGTTTCGATGCAGATCACTTGTTCATCCGCGGTGTGGATCTGTTTCGCCCGCACGCTGAACTGTACACCCCCCCCCGCTGCTGTGATGACATCCTCAGCCCGGCCGAAGAGCGCCGCGAGCGGAACCACCGGTACGCCCATCGCTGCAGCGCTTGCCCCGGCGAGCAGACCATCACGAAACACCTGCACCGCATACCGCGCGCCGACGGTATCCACATCCAGATTGCACGCGCTCACGACAAACACGTTCCAAAACCTGCGCATGAGCCGCTCCGGCTGTCCCCATCGGCGCAGCAATCGGCCGAACGTCTCGTGATCCGCCGATGCCGGCGGCGTGCGCAGGATTCGCAGCATAGCCCAACCGATGCGCAGCTTGTCACTCATGCTGAACTGACGCATCCGCACAAAACTCGGTGCGAAATGCATCGGCGCGGGCAGCCGACTCGGTGTGAGCGAGTCGGTCACACCGCCTTCACTGCGGAAGAAGAACTCCCGGCTGTACTCAATCTGCTCTTGAGCACCGAGCATGCGGAGCAGATCCGTGAGATAGGTGCAGCATCCGAGCGTGATGTGCTGGCCCCGGTCCAGAACCTGCCCGGTCTGGGTGTCGGTGAACGAGCCGGCCCGCCCACCGAGGTT
>JAGLTS010000058.1 GCA_023135165.1 Phycisphaerales bacterium
CGCGTCGCCTCGATGAGCGTTACCGATCGACCGCGCTGCGCGAGCCGAACGGCCGCTGCGATTCCCGCGACGCCTCCCCCGACGATCAGGACTGACTCGCACTCGTCGCCGCACGCCGAAGTCACGGCTTGCCTGCTTTCGATCGACGATGTTGCCACCGCGTTTGCGCCACGGCGCGCAGGGCGATCGCCACCTTCCGAGCGTCGGACAACGCAACAGGGCCGATCTCCACCGCCGCTTGCGGCCGACGACCGATCTTGTTCAGAAGCGTCTGATAGACGCGCGTCATCGTCCACAGCGCCGCTGCGCAATCCGGCTGGACGAGCTGATCAAGCGGTTGGCTCTTGGCGTAGTACGACCGCGCCCGCTCGACCTGTTGCCTGATGAGCGCCCTGCACTTCGCAGGCGACTCCCATGTGAGAAGCGCCTCGGTTGTCAGTCCGTGTGCATCAAGATCCTCCCGTGGGATGTAGACCCTGCCGAGGTCGAAGTCCTCGCACACATCTCGCAGGATATTCGTGAGCTGGAACGCGATGCCTCGCTGTTCAGCCAGTTCGTACGCCTCATCCCACGCTGCATCGTCAACGATGCCCCAGATTCGGATGCACGTCCGGCCGACCGTTGACGCGACACGCCTGCAATACGATTCAAGCTCGCCAAATCGTCGCACACGCACCGGCCGAAGATCGAGGAACTGCCCTGCGAGCATCTCATCCAGGCAGTCGCGGTCCAGATCAAACCGCGCGACCGTATCCGCGAGCGCCCGCCAGAGCGGTTCGGACTCCAGTGCGTCCAGATCGCCCGCCATCGCCAGATCCGTCTTCTCCATGAACGCATCGAGCGCGGACCTGCGATCGACAACCCCGGTGGCATCCGCCAGGTCGTCCGCCACGCGCATCCATGCATACATGGCATAGAGGGCTGAGCGCTTCGGCTCGGGTGTCAGGCGCATCCCGTAGTAGAAGTTCCGCGCACGCGTTCGCGTGATCGCCTGGCACGCAGCCATCGCCTCGATGCGCTTCGGATCATCCAGACTCAGGAGCGCCCCGGTCATGTGTTGTCCTCCCTTGCACGCCCTCGTCGCAACCCGACCCGTGCCAGCTTGCGCTCCGCCCATGCCCGCGCGATGAGACTCAGCTTCGCACGCTTACTCACGGTCGGCCGCTGCCACAATGTTGCGTAGCCGCTGCGCTCGATGCCCGTCAAGACCGCCCTGCCGCCATCGAGAAACAGCCGAATCACCGGACGAATGTTTGCATCAATCGCGCCCAGGAGCGGCTCGCCACGGCTGAGTTCCTCCCGCGTCGCCTCCACAACGGACTGCAGCACTTCGGTGAACGACTGCCGGGCTGAGGCGTCCTCGGGTGACCGCATCCAATTGCGCAGATCCTCCTCGCGGATGCCCAGTTCAGAGAGCGGCAGGTAGATGCGATCCCGCTCCACCAGATCGCGCCGCACATCCTGCCAGAAGTTCGCAAGCTGCAATCCCGTGCAGATCGCATCGGACCACACGATGCGCTCATCGGACTCATCGCGGATCTGCCCGGTCACGAGCAGCACGAGTCTGCCGACGGGATCGGCGCTGCCGGTGCAGTACTCTCGCAGCGCTGCCATCGTGTCGTACCGCGTGACCCGTTGATCCTGCTCGAACGCATCGAGAAGCCGGTGGAACGGCTCGATCGGCAGGGCGCATCGCTCGATCGTCGGCCGAAGCGCGAGATACACGGGATGGGTCGCCTCGCCCCCGGCGCATCGCTCCAGTTCACCCCGCCACCACGACAGCAAGTCCAGCGACCGTTGCCGTGCTTCGCTGCCCGCTCCCGTCTCATCCGCCAAGTCATCCGACCATCGGCAAAAGGCGTAGATCGCAGCGAAATCAGCACGGTATCGACGCGGGACGAGCCTGCTCAGGACGCTGAAGTTCTCGTAGTGGGCCTGCGCCAGTCCCACGGCATACGCCCTCGCCTCCTCCGGCGAGATGGCAGCGCAACCGGCCGGCCCAAACGTGTCGAGCAGGTCGATCGGCGGCGTGGTTGGTGAGAGCGTCGTCATCGTCATCGTGAATACGTTCACAGCATAGCCGCACGGGCGCAACCGAGTGCCCGCGTACGGAAGCAGGTCCTGGGCTGCGTAGCAGCCCGGCTACTGTGAGAGCAGTGCATCCCCACGATGTCCGAGAGCACGTCGTGTCGGCAGCGGACCTCACGGCGCAGAAACGACATCACATCATGCAGATCGCACAGATGCGAGGCAGCTTGCGGTGAGCCGATCACGCGTCGGAGATCGCCTCGACCTCGATCTCGACGAGCCAGTCCGGTCGGACAAAGCCGCTGACCTGCAGAAACGTCGTTGCAGGGCGAATTTCGCCGAAGTACTTCTCATGTATCTTCGCCATGGCCTCGAAGTCGCTCAGATCCTTGAGGAAGACGCGCGTGCGGACAACGTGGCTGAGATTGGCGTTCGCCTGTTCGAGCGCTTCTTCGATGAACTCGATGCAGCGTCGGGCCTGTTGTTCGAGGTCCGTGCCGACGGTCTTCTCGTCGTAGCTGTAGGGAGAGGTGCCGGACACGAAGATGTGCCGGCCGACCTGCACTGCGCGGGAGCAACCGACCTTCCGTTCGAGTGATGACCCGCTGTAGATGTTGTTCCTTATCATAGTCGGTTGCCTCCGTGGTTGTGTTTACGGCACGTGGATGCCCGACTGTGAAGCCCGGCGATGACGGAACGTCATGATCCACGCCACACGCGATGGTGCGCATCATAGCCGGATCACGTCAGGCTCGAATGAGATTCCGTGAGATCGCTCGCTCGACGCCGTTTCTCGCCACGCTGACCCGCTGTACGCTGTCGCCATGACCTGCGCGTACCGACTACTCGCCATCGATCTGGATGGCACGCTTTTTGATCCGACCGGCAAGGTGTCCGCTGCGAACCGGCAGGCGGTCGATTTGGCGCGTGATGCCGGCCTGCACGTCGTCATCTGCACCGGTCGGGGGCTCGCCGAAGCCAGGGATGCCGTCGCCGCGATCGGCCAGACCGACCCGATGATCGTGGCAGGCGGGGCGATGTGCGCCGATCCCACCACCGGACGGACGCTCTTCCGGTCCGTCATCGACCCCATGCTCGTCCGCGATGTCGCCCATGTGCTGATCCAGCTCGGCCATCGCGTCCTTCTGCTCAAGGACCGCCCGGCTGTCGGATATGACTACCTCGTCGTCGGTGATGGGCGCATCCATCCCGCCACCACGGCCTGGTTTCATCACCTCGGCGTCGTCACACGAGAGATCGCCCTACCTGAGCATGATGAGCACCCCGAGCACACGATTCGCATCGGCATCGTCACCAGTCCGGACGACATGAAGGGCATCGCTGCGCGCCTGCGCGAACGGTTCGGCGATCGTGCGATGATCCAGCACTTCCCAGCCGTCAGCGAAAACGCATCCGGAGGCTTGGACAGCACGATCGACATCCTCGAAGTGTTCGACCCGCAGGTGAACAAGTGGAACGGCATCGCGTGGTATGCGGGACAGCTCGGCCTGGATGAGTCGCAGGTTGCCGCGATCGGCGACGAGATCAACGATCTTGAGATGATTCGCCGTGCCGGTCTGGGCATCGCCATGGAAAACGCCGTGCCTGCGGTTCGTGACGCAGCCGACCGCATCACCGCGTCCAACGAGCAGGACGGCGTCGCGCTGGCGATTCAGCGAATCCTCTCCGGCACGTGGTAACAGAGCTTCCCTTCACGGATGCACGTGATCTGCGTTGTTGTTGCCGATTCGCGGAGCTTGTCCCGCTCAATGAGGTAGAGTTGATCTTGGCACGCTCAGTGCCCAGAAAAGGGAGGAAACGCAATGCCATCGCTCAAGAGAATTTCCACCGCGTTCTTCGCAGGATCGCTCGCCGTTGCGTGGAGCACGCTCTCGCCGACCGCTCTCGCCCAGGCGACGGGCAAGGCGGTCTTTGTCGTCAACAACGTCTCCGATGAGATCACATCGTTCACGCTCGACGATGCCGGGGCCGCACAATTCGTCGGCGTCTACGCCACGGATGACGGCCCGATGGCGATCGACATCTCGACGGATGGAAAGTACTTGGCCATCACGCACGGAACCGCGAACAACGTGACGGAGGTTATCACGTTCTTCTCCGTGAATGATGATGCGTCGCTCACGCTGCTGGGGACCGATCTTGTTCCCGACTCGCCGCTCGGCGTGGCGTGGATCAGCGGCACTGTCATCGCCGTCACCGAGACGTGCTACGGCGGAGACAACGCCGTGCGGGTCTACGACTTCGACCCCGAGTTGGCGACGATCACGGAGATCGACGCGGAAGACACCGGCGCGTTCAACACCGCGCTTGTCCGAAGCCCGACCGGGCCGTACCTCTTCGCCAACGATTCGGCCGGCTCGAACACGGTCTACATGTTTCAGATCAACCCGGATGGCACGCTGGACCCGCACGACAGCGAGTCCACAGGAACCGTCTATCCACTTGGGCCGGACATCTCGCATGACGGCACGAAGCTTTACGCGGGCGGCGGCATCAGCAGCGGCGGCGACAAGGTGCTCGGCCTGAGCGTCGATCCCGAAGCGGGGCTGCAACCGCTTCCCGGTTCGCCCTACACTTCTCCCGGTGAATCGCCCGCCTACTGCGCTGTCTCGACTGACGATCAGTTCCTCTTCGTCGGGCACGGGACCGATGCGACCGTCCGCTCGTTCGCCATCGCTGCTGACGGATCGCTCACGTACACGGGCCACTTCTTCGACGTCGGCATGCAGGGCACCGTCGGTGACCTCGAAACCATCGGCGACCTGCTGCTCATCACCGACGAGAGCACAGCCATCGACGGCATCGCCGGGATGTACGTTTTTCAGGTCAATCCGGACGGGTCGTTCACGCAGGTCGGTGACATCCACGACACGCAGGGCGTTCGGCCTGAGGCGATGATCTCCTGGACGCCGCTCGTCGTGCCTGGCGACCTGGATGGCGACGGCGATGTGGATCAGGCAGACCTCGGCATCCTGCTCGCAGCGTACGGAATCGACGATGGCGGCGATTGCGATGGCGACGGTGACACCGATCAGGCTGACCTGGGCATTCTGCTCGCCAACTACGGCTACGGCACCTGAAACCCCCACGCCCCTGCAGCACGGTTCGCGCGCCGCGACCGATAACAGCGTGCTCGTAGGGATCGCCTGCAATCCCTTGTTTGTTCGGTGCTTGCCAGGTAGGCTATCCTGCATAGTGAGAAAGGGAATTGCGGGATGGACGCCCGACCCCGCGACGAGTCATACGGGTACCGGCTGAATCCCTGAGAGCACAGTTGCGTGTGGACAATGGGCATGCGGATGGGATCTGATGCGTCTTTCTTCGAACCAGAGCACTGACTACAAGGTGGTGTGAAGTGGCTGGAGTATTCATCTCGTACTCATCGAAGGACAAGGACTTCGCGACCCGCCTGAAGGCAGATCTGGTTGCGGGCGGACACAGGGCGTGGATCGACTCCGATGAAATCATGGTCGGCGACTCAATCCCTCGCAAGATCGAGAAGGGGCTTGCCGACGCTGACTTCGTCGTCCTTGTCCTGAGTCCGAATTCAGTGCGGTCGAAGTGGGTCGAACGCGAATGGCAGTCTCGGTTCTCAGAAGAAGTCCAGACCGGTCAACCTATCATCCTTCCGGTTCTTTGTGAAGATTGTGATCGACCACCGTGGATCGCGGACAAGAAGTTCGCCGATTGTCGAACGAACTACACAGCCGGCTTCGTGGAGCTATGTAAGGCGCTGGACTCGTTTAGTCTGGTTGAGACCAAGATCGCCGGTACTCTATCTCAGCAGCCCGTCGAGTCTATGGGTTTGGAAGCCACGCGGCTGTTATGCAGCTTGGGTGATCCTGACACGCGTTTGAGTGCCATCGTCCCGGAGATTCTCGCCTTCGCGCAGTCGACAGATGATATGGCATTGATGGAGTATTGTAAGATCCAGTTGGAGGGAATGTGCGATCGATCCTATTCTGTTGAAGAGCTACCGGTTTGGGTGGAGAGTCGGGCGATCAAAACCTATGTGGGGTCCGCAGATCTGAATCCGAGTTTCGTCGGGTGGGGGGGCAGCGTCGATGCCATGTGGCACCACATTCACAACGACCCATCGTTCAGTTGGATTCGCTTTGTGGTCCCTGATCCGGTTCACTGGATCGAGCAGCAGGCGGACAGCGCCAAGCGGGATACGATACTTCGTGGCACCATCCCAGCCGAGGGCTTGAACCCAAAGACGAAGAACCCTGGCAAACGGTATGTAGCCTACATGCGATGGGATGCGTATCGAGATGTGGTGGTGAAGATCCGACAGGATTTGGTTCGTCTTGTTACCCAGTATGCTCACTGATCCGCGCGAGGTGCTGAAGAACGAGTGTGGGGGTGGCATCGACGACCCCATGCGAGGAATCCGATTGCACCATCTCAATGGGCCTACTTGGCCGCCACACCCGATAATGGGCGGATGCGAAGAAAGCGCTGGCTCTCTCACAACGATGAGCTATCCTTGACGTTCCGGCAAGTCCATCGAGATCCACGAGAACCGCAACTCAAGACATGAGGAAGAAACTGTGATGCATGTTGTCTCACCATTGGCTGTGACGCTCCTGATCGCTGCCGCTGCAAGCGCGGAGTCGTTCGTTGTGCCGATCGACCAGATGGTCTCGACGATCGAGATGGAGATCTGCATCGGGAGCTCGTGCGATACCGACACGTCACCCGCGACCGGCTTCGTCGCCATCGAACTTGACTCGGTTGATCTGCCCGCGCTCATCATATTGCACGACATGGATATCCAGGCCACGGAAGAACTGAACCATGACATCAGCATTCCGTTCGGCGGGTTCAGCGACACGATCTCAGACTTGCGGCTGATGTATGCCACGCCGGGCATACCCACCGGGCCTGAGCCGATCCTCGCTGGCGCGTGGACGTTGTACGACGTTCCGGTCCAGCCGTCAGGTACGTTCGCGTACGAGGCGACGGGCCTGACATGCATCCTGATGGAGAGCTACGGCCTGCCTTGCACCGACCAGCGTGACCTCGCCGAAGGAGGACCGACGAGTATTGACCAGCTTCAGGGCACGATCACAGTCCAGGGACGAGTCGTGACGCTCGAGGCGAGCGGCGTCATCGAAGAACCGCTCGACCCGGACAACCCGGGTCTCGGCGCCATCACGCTCACATGGTTCCTGCACGGCGAGGTATACGTCCCAGTCCCAGGTGATCTGGACGGCGACGGCGATGTCGATCAAGCTGATCTCGGCATACTTCTCGCAGCGTACGGCATCAGCGACGGCGGCGATTGCGATGGCGACGGCGATACCGATCAGGCTGACTTGGGCATTCTGCTCGCCAACTACGGCTACGGAGCCTGAGTCCCCATCGTCGCGCGTTGCGATGTTCTTGATCGACACAGTCAGAACGCGCGCATCGCACACAAAGCAAACCCAGCCTTGCCAAGCTGGGCTGCAAAAGGGGGACGTTTCGTCTCGATCCTACGACCCGTATTCGACCGGGTCATCGCACGGATGACCAAAGGCAGACAGGAGCGCCGCAAGGTCGGCTTGATCGACATCACCATCCCGGTCGAGGTCAGCGGCTGCGATGAACTGCGTACTCCCTTGCACTGATTCGTATGCGCTGAGCAAGATCGCCAAGTCCGCCTGATCGACATCTCGGTCGCCGTCAATGTCCCCGAGACATTCCGTTGAGCCCGAGCCGCATGCATGCTCGTACGCGCCAAGATCCGGCGCGGCGATTCCATTCGCATCGCCATCGCAGTTGCGCTCCGCGCCATCTCGATCATACGGAATAGGCTCGGCCTGATCGCCATCACCATCGAGATCGAGCAGATCGCACGGCACCAACTTGGCGTCGCCCGCATCAATGCACACAGACTGATCGTCCAGATGTAGGTCGTCATCCGCCGTGCCGATGCGCCCGTCGGCGCCGATCGGATCGACGAACATCGGATCACCCGCGAAGTTGCCGGTGCCGCCGTATGTGCCCGTCCAGCCCTCGATGCAGCAGGAACGGATGTCGATGCTGCCTGTCGCGTCGTTAAGTTGCGAGAGCTCGCCATATCCGAGCGAATCCCGGTTACCCCAGATGATGCAGTTCGCCGCTGTCGGTGGGTCATCGCCTGGCGCCTGCGTGTAGACGCCGCCGCCGAGGTTGCCTGCGGTGTTGCCTGTAATCGTGCACTGCGTCACTGCGAGGCCACCCGTGTTGTGAATCGCGCCGCCGAGCGCATCCGCGGTGTTGCCTGCAAATACGCAGTTGACCACGTGCGGGCGCATGGTTGACGCGTTGTTCACCGCGCCGCCATTCCAGGAACGATTACCGCGGAAGGTGCAGTTCACCAGCCACGGCGTGCTTGCTCCGACGATGTTGACAGCACCGCCCGCGTTGGCCGCAGCGTTGTCCTCGAAGATACAGTTCACTATCGACGGGTCGGCGCGTCTGATCACCATGCCGCCGCCACATGAAGCAGCGCCGCCGCCGTCGGCAAGACCCCCTCGGATAATGAAGCCGTCGAGCACCGTGGTCGGCCCGACATCCGCCGCGGTCACGACGTGATACACATTGTCTAGCGTCGAACCTGCCAACAAGGCGATGTCGTCTCCGTTAAGGTCGCCGGAGAGGACGGTCGGGTTGCGGACCGAATCTCGCGTGGCGAGGCTCATCTCATGGCCGGCAAAGCCGCCGTAGATCGCCACGCCATCGACGAGTTCAAAGCCAGCGCTGCGGTCGCCCCAAGCCCCGGCAGGGGCGTACGTGCCGGCCGCCACCCAAACCTCAGAGATACCAAGGTTGGGATCAGCCGCGATGGTCAGAGCATCGTGTAGATCGTTAATCGCATGCGACCAACTCAAGCCATCGCCGTTCGGATCGGCCCCGGACCTGACATAGAGGACGCCGGACGGCAACTGCAGCGCCTTTGCGCCGGTGTGCCAGCAGGCCACGTGGTTCGCCGACGCACCCCCTGCCGTTGTGAAGCGGCCGCCGGCGTGCAGGGCCGGTCCAGTCCCGTCGTCATAGACCATCAGCACCTGGAGGCCGTCATTCATCCCGCCATCGACGTTAGACCATGTGCTTCCATCCCACCTTGCGATGTAGTTGGCCGTCTCGCCGTCAGCCGTCGTGAAATCCCCGCCCGCGTAGAGGGCTGAGCCGTTCTCATCGGCAGGGACGGTCAGCGCGAAGACCGGAGCGTTCATGCCGGCGCCCAGCGGTGTCCACGTGGCGCCATCCCACTTGGCGATTCTGGCAGCCGTCTGCCCGTCGGCGGTCGTGAACCATCCCCCCACGTAAAGCGCCGGTCCGGTGCCATCGTCAAAGACCGCCAGCGCGCGGACTGCGTCGTTTGTTCCATTGCCCAGCGGGGTCCACGTGCTGCCATCCCACTTGGCGATTCGCAGCGCCGCTTGGCCGCCAGCGGTCGTGAAATGCCCTCCGGCGAAGAGAGCCGGTCCGGAGCCATCGTCAAAGACCGTTAGTACGTACACGGTTCCGTTCATCCCGCTGCCGACCGCGGACCACGTGCTCCCATTCCATCTCGCGATGCCGTTGGCGCTCGCGCCGCCGGCCATCGTGAAGAGTCCCCCCGCATAGAGTGCGTCACCCATTCCATCGTCAAAGGTCGCCAAGGCTCGGATCGAGCCGTTCACTCCGTCGCCGAGGGATGACCATGCGTTGCCGTCCCAAGCAGCGATGCTGTTAGCACTTTCTCCGCCGGCCGCAGAGAAGAACCCACCGACGTAGAGCGCCTCACCGGTTCCATCGTCATGTGCCGTCAGCGCCCAGACGGCGCCGTTGGTTCCATCACTGACGGAAGACCACGCGCTGCCATCCCATCGAGCAATCCCTGCGGCGCTTTCACCTCCGGCCGTGGTGAATTCCCCTCCCACATAGAGCGATGGGCCGGCTCCGTCATCATACTCCGTCAGCGCCCAGACAGATCCGTCTGTTCCGCTTCCCAATGGCGCCCAAGTCGAAGCGCCCGTGACCTGCACCTCGACACTCACGATGTTCGTCCAGTGCGCGATGCCACCGCCGTCAATCCACCTCGCTCGCGCCAGCAGCGTCACGTAGCCATCGCTCACCCACTCCGCCCCCACGATCGGCGCGCTGATTGCTTCACAATCGCCATCGGCTTCGCTCTGCCAGCGGAAGAGCGTCGCATCGTCGATCGTGCCGTTCCTGCCCGGCGCGTAGTAGAACGCCATGACATAGATAGAATCACAGTCGCCGTCCATCGTCGCCGTGACCCATGTCCGATCACCGATCTCAACAGGGTTGGGGTCTGCGGTGAGGCCAGTCATGCACGGCTGTCCCGTGACCTGCACCTCGACACTCACGATGTTCGTCCAGTGCGCGATGCCACCGCCGTCAATCCACCTCGCTCGCGCCAGCAGCGTCACGTAGCCGTCGCTCACCCACTCCGCCCCCACGATCGGCGCGCTGATTGCTTCACAATCGCCATCGGCTTCGCTCTGCCAGCGGAAGAGCGTCGCATCGTCGATCGTACCGTTCCTGCCCGGCGCGTAGTAGAACGCCGCCGCATAAATGGCGTCGCAGTCGCCGTCCATCGTCGCCGTCACCCATGTCCGCTCACCGATCTCAACAGGGTTGGGGTCTGCGGTGAGGTCAGTCATGCACGGCTGTCCCGCGACCTGCACCTCGACACTCACGATGTTCGTCCAGTGCGCGATGCCGTCGCCATCAATCCACCTCGCTCGCGCCAGCAGCGTCACGTAGCCGTCGCTCACCCACTCCGCCCCCACGATCGGCGCGCTGATTGCTTCACAATCGCCATCGGCTTCGCTCTGCCAGCGGAAGAGCGTCGCATCGTCGATCGTACCGTTCCTGCCCGGCGCGTAGTAAAACGCCATGGCATAGATAGAATCACAGTCGCCGTCCATCGTCGCCGTGATCCATGTCCGATCACCGATCTCAACAGGGTTGGGGTCTGCGGTGAGGCCGACCATGTGCGGGTCTTGCCCCAGTGCGGTGGAGGGCATCACCGACTGAGTCACGGCTACCAGGATCATCAATACGACCAACCGCAGGCGGCATGTCATCTCTCACCTCCGTCCAAACCGGAAACCCAAGCGAAAGACGGGCGCACCATTCCGTGCAAGCACTGCAGCGCCAGCTCGCTGGCGAGATGCGAACCCCGAACCTCTTGAAAAAGGTGAGAACGCGCCTCGAAATAGCGGCTTCGAACATAGAAGCACACGATCATCTTCCGCCATTCAGACTTGGAACAGTGTGTGCGGACCAATAATGCTACTCGCTTCCATCGCATCAGGCGAGCACTCCTCTCACCTCATTCGGCAATTAGCAAGTTCGGCTGAATCCGCAGCGATTCCATGGTAGATTCCAGGATATTGTGGGTGGGATTTGCGGTGTGGCGCTAGGACTCAGGCTCCCCAACCCAACAGAGGTGTTCAGACACCTTTATCATGTATTGATCCGCGGCGAAGCTGTCCACACGCTGCGGCGATGTCACGTCCACGACTGGCGCGGATGTGCGCCATCACGCCCGCGTTGGTCAGAACCGACTGGAAGATGCGCACATCACGCGACAGCGGCCGACGATACGGCAGCGACTCCACCTCGTTGTAGCGGATGAGGTTCACGTTGCACCGCAGCGTTCGCGCGATCCTCGCCAACTCTCGCGCGTGCTCCGGCCGATCGTTCTCATCTCGCAAGAGGACGTACTCCAACGTGATCTCACGGCCGGTGCTGTCGAAGTAGTACCGACAGGCGTCGAGCAGTTCGGCGATCGTTGCGTACTTCGCCCAAGGGATCATTTCACGACGGAGCGCATCGGTCGGCGCGTGCAGACTCAGCGCCAGCGTCGCGGGCACATCCAGTTCATCCGCCAACCGGCGAATCGCCCGTGGAAGCCCGACAGTGGAGATGGTGATTCGTCGCCCTGAGATGCCCAACCCCCAAGGTGCGGAGATGATCCGCGCCGCATGCATCACCGCATCAAGGTTGGCGAGCGGCTCACCCATGCCCATGAAGACGACGTTGCTGATCCGCTCACCGGTGAGTTGCGAGAGCAGATGGACCTGCTCGACGATGCGGCCCGCGGTGAGATTGCCTGACAGGCCGTCCATCCCGGATGCACAGAACCGGCAGCCGACCGGACAGCCGATCTGCGTCGAAATGCACGCGGTGCGGCGTTTCTCCGTTGGAATCATGACGCACTCGGTTTGCCTGGCTGCGTCAAGCGCCACCGGCATGACCGCCCCGCTGTCATCGCCTTGATCTCGCCATTGCACGAGCAGCTTGCGCGTGCCGTCGCTCGCCTGCCTGTCAGCGACGATGTGCGCTGAACGAAACGTCATCTCCTCAGCGAGGATCTCCCGGTCGGCAACCGACAGGTTCGTCATCTCCGCCGGGTCCGCCGCACCCTTGGCGTATACCCATTCGAGGATCTGCGCCGCACGGTAGCGCTGCATGCCATGCGCCTCACACCACGCCGCGAGCGTTTCAGGCGTCTGCTCAAAGATGTCCAGCGTCGTGTACTTCATGAACCCGATCGCTTGAGAGGAATGGAGGAGGTCGTCAGTGGGATATCCCCTGCATACATGCCCGGTTCATCCGCCGCGTGTGGCGTATCTTGCTGCACTGAGTGGGGGTCGTGGGGGTCGCCGCGCTGCCGCATGATCGCCCTGAGTGCTGCGGGCGGCTCGAAGCGAACGGTCTCACGGGACAGGTTGCACTGCTCGACGGCGCCGTCGAATGTCTTGTGGAGCGTGCGCACAAGATCCTCGACGAGATCCTCCGGCGCAGATGCCCCTGCCGTGATCAGGATCGTCTCGTTGCCCGTGAGATGTGCAAGGTCCAGCTCGGTCACATCGTCGATCAGGAGTGCCTTCGTGTTCTGCGCTTCCGCGATCTCCATCAGACGTGCCGAGTTGGACGAGTTTCGTGAGCCGACCACAATGACCATGTCACATGAAGGGGCGATTGCGCGCACAGCGTTCTGGCGGTTGGTCGTCGCGTAGCAGATGTCATCGGTCGGCGGCGCCTTGATGTTCGGGAATCTCTCCTGCAGCGCCTCGACGATCGCCTTGGCGTCGTCGAGGCTCAATGTCGTCTGCATCAGGTACACGAGCTTATCCGGGTCGCGCACACGAAGGTCGGCAACGTCGGTCGGCGATTCGACGATCTGAATCGTAGCGGGCGCCTCGCCGAGCGTGCCGACGACCTCCTGATGGCCTTTGTGCCCGATCAAGAGGATCTCATACCCCTGCCGAGCGTACCGAAGCGCCTCCATATGCACCTTCGTCACAAGCGGGCACGTGGCATCGATGACACGCAGCTTGCGCCGCTTCGCATGTTCACGAACCTGCGGGCTGACGCCGTGCGCTGAGAAGATGACAAGCCGACCTTCGGGAACACTGTCAAGATCGTCAACAAACGTCACGCCTCGGCTACGGAACCGCTCCACGACATGGTGATTGTGGACGATCTCGTGATACACCCAGATCGGCGGACCGAAAAGCGACAGAACCTGCTCCACAGCATCAACCGCCATGTTGACGCCCGCACAAAACCCGCGTGGATTGGCAAGGATGATCCGCATGACTCAGTCCGCTCACTCCGAGTGCTGAGAGTCTGACCGTATGCTAGCGCGTTCTGAGGATGTGTACCGGGCGGAGGCCGTGCAGTCGCACTTCACCGGTTGACAGATTCCACTCCAGCCAGTCCACCTTTTGCGGTGCGAGATCGCCGATGCGATAGGCTGTGACAGTGTTGCCCGGGACGGCTCGTGCTGCCAACATCTGTGTGATCGCGTCGTACGAGATCTCGTCGGCGAGGAGTTGACGGTCGCCGTACTCGACGTAGACCGCCTGCCGGGCAAGCGCACGCACGAGCTGCACATCACGCTGCGGCGAAGGCGTCACGGGGTTCCCCGCGAGATCCACAGGCGTCGTGAACGCTTCCAGATGCTGACACTCCACGATGAGCAGGTCGGCATCCTCGCGATCACGATGCCGCATCTCGACATCACGCCGCATTCGCACCATGCCGTCGGGCGCAGAAAGCTCCATTTCACCCTGCCACGTGAACAAGGTGTTGCCCGTCCCAAAATCGGTCGGTGGCTCGGCATCGCTCGTGTCGGCACCATCGGCTTCGTGTTCGAGATACGCCCGCACATCCGCCAGGGCCATTCGGCCCGGGGTGGGCACGATGAGCCGACCTTGGACGTCGTCGTAGGTGATCCGGTCGCCTGCGATGTCAACGAACCGATCGAGGCTGCGATGCTCCGGATCGAGGTAGCGCACGTGCCGAATCGAAGCCGACTCCTCCGCGTCGAGCCTGACGAGTCGGCTGACCGTGAACGGGCCGTCGTCGTTGACTCCATCCGATGATGTATCGAATCGCACCGTCAGGCTCTGACACGCCACTGAGTTGATTTCCAACACATTTGGCGCGTGGACGCCCGCCACATCGCCGGCGCAGCGCACGACGCCGGTTTGGCCGTCGTACTGCATTCGCCCCTGCCATGTGACATCCAGACGCTCCCCTTCGCCATCGCCGGCTCGCTGATACGCGAATCGACCGGCGCCGGGAACCGTGACAAGCCCTCGCTCACGATCCACGTCGATGACGCCGCCGGACATCATCGCCTCATCCGTCCGAACGATCGCGGGTTCACCCGTCAGCGTGATCGTCACCGTGTCAGGCCCGGCGGCGACCAGCGCAGCCTCAGCGGTCAGCCCGTCTCCGCTGTCGAGGCGAACAGGCGTCACACCGTCGCTTCTCGCTTCAAACCGCGCGATGCGCAGCTTCTGTTCGCCGTCCTCGCTCGGCCCCTCATCGAACGCAAGCTCCGCCAGGTCCGCCTCGATCCGGCCGCCGTCGTTGCTTAGCGCCAACACGTCCCCCCTGGCTGTAACGATCGTCGGCCGAAGCTCGCCACCCGTTCCAAGCTCAACAATCGCATCAATCCGTTGGCACTCGACCTCACCACTGCCGTGCGCGATCCCCGTCACGTCGCCGCGCACGGAAAGGGCGCTGACCCGGGAATGTCCCTGCTGGTCATCATCGTCGAGCGCCACGCGCAGCCAATCGCCATCCACGTGGAAGGTTTCGTGCTCGACGCACACCGCGCCCTCGCACACCACCTCGCGCAGCTCGCCGAGCGAGCCTGCATCGACATCGAAACGTACCGTAGCACGCTCCTGCCAGTCGATCGACAACGCATCGGAGCCGTCGATCACCTCATCGACACCACGCATCGCCCGACCCGGCCCGTCGAATCGGCCGTGCCCCGTCGCCAGCGACAACACGAATCGCCTGCCCCGCACCTGTTCGCCCGACGCCATCGTCATCACGATGTCCTGGCCGACCACGCCTGACAGTTCAACTTTCTGCCGCGTCGCGTAGTAGTCCAGCGCTTGGCACTGTGCGTGATGCCCCGCTGATTCGTCCTCCAGATGCACCGGCTCACCGATGAACAGCACGTGCGCCCCATCCTCAACAAGTGACGGAGGCGGCTCCTCGATCGGCCGAACCGACAGCGGACCTGCCCACGTCAGAACCACCAGATCATCCGACGGTTCCAGCAGGGACCGGATTCCATCCTCACCATCATCGGTTCCATCAAACGCCGATTCCAACTGCGCTATAGCCAACGACGCGATCCAGGCAGCCACGCTCGGCCCTGCAGACGACGCCCCGATCCCGACGCCGCACGGCGCACACGCCGGCTGCCATTCCGCACGGTCCGAGCTGGACGGCCGAGCCGCAAACGCTGGACCGTTCGGAAGCGCCAACGTGCCGTCAACCAGTCGAACCTCAGATTCCAAATGACGTGCGGTAATCACACGATTTCTCTGCCGCACCGAGACCTGCTCGTCAAACACGATCCGGTAGTAATCCTCACGAACCGCTGCAGGCGCGCCGGACGTCTCGCCCGGCTGGAAGCTCACATCCACACACATGCCATCACGCGCATCATCCGCGGGGCGGGGGGTTCCTTGATGGCCGACGTTGACCGAATCCAGGGATGGACCGGTCTCTCGCTCGCTTGAGCGGGCGGCATCCGGGTTGTACAGGAGTCGATCTCCTCGTCGGACATCCAGCCGTTCGATGCGCTCAGCCACCTCGTTGTACAGCACGCTCAGCCCCACACCCTCGAACTCCAGCGACGGTGACGTCGCGAAGAACCGTTCATCCGTGGAAAGCTGCCCGATCGCCGTGTCGAACTCCACCCACGGTGTGCGCATCTCCATCTTCGGTCGGTGCTTGCTCAGGTCGCCGTGGATGTGGCCGTCGTACATTCGCACGATGACGCCGTCCTGAAACCGCCCCGTCTCGGGCATCTCCGATGATGTGGGCTTGAAGACCTCCGCCTCGGCAGCCTCCAGATAGACCGTCTCACCTCGGCTCAGATAGAACCTCGCCTCGGGCCGATGCAGGAGAAACCGCCCGGCCGGCAGCGGGTCCAGGCTCGCCCAGCCGAACTCCTGCGTGACCTCGCCTCGCTCGTTTTGCTTCGTCCACACGATCGCGCCTGTGTCGACGGGGAGTTGCTCCAGATCCGTCGGCCCACGCGCCGCCGCCTCCAGATCGATCGGCTCGGGGCCTGCTTGGATCAGATCCTCAGGTCTGACCTGCTCGCCGGCCGTCTTCTCCCGACCGCGCATCATGATGGTCACGGACACAAGCACCACCGCAAGCATCAGCACGCTGAGCGTCATCCCGATCACACGGATCGACATCCCGCCCTGCCGTCTGCTCGGCCTCATTCCCTGACGCATTCGCGTGCTGTTCGTCATCATTCCGCCCCGTACCTTGCTGCGATTGCGTCAAGTTCACCCGCAGCGCCCAGGAGGTGTTCGATCGCCTCCCGCACCGCGCCGTGCCCACCCGGCCGTTCCGTCACATGCGCCGCTGCGTTGCGCACGGCATCCACCGCATCACCCACCGCGATCGGATACCCGACCATGCGCATCACAGGCAGGTCCGGCAGGTCATCGCCGACGTGCGCCGTCGCCTCCGGCTCGATGCCCGTTTTCTCGGCGATCTCCCGCAGCACCGCTGCTTTGTCAAGCCTGCCCTGATACACGAGTGCGATGCCCAGTTCAGCGGCGCGATGCGTGACCGCCATGCCGCGCCGACCTGTGATGATCGCGACCTGCCGTCCCGTCTTGATCCACATGCGAATCCCAGCACCGTCGCGCACGTGGAAGCGCTTCGCCTCCCTGCCGAGGTCGTCGATCAGGATCGACCCGTCGGTGAGCACGCCATCCACATCCAGTGTGAGCAGGCGGACTTTGCCGGGGTTTGCGTGGGGGTTTGCGGGCGTCATTCCTGAATCACCTTCAGTGCGATCAGGTCCTGAACATCGAGCAGCCCGATCGGTCGATCGTCGCCATCCACGACCGGAATTTCATCCTGCCTGCGATCACGGACGAGCTTGACGGCATCTCGCACCAGCGCGGTGTGCAGCAGCCGTTGCGGATCACGTGTCATGACATCGGACATCGGCCTGCGCATCGCCGCCACGTCGCCGCCGATGATGAGCCGGCGCAGATCGCCGTCGGTGAAGATGCCCGCAAGCTTGCCCGCATCATCGACAACGAGCATCGCGCCGGGTCGCCTGGGGGCTTCCGCCTCCTGCAACGCATCGCCCAGCGGTCGATCCTCACGCACGACGGGGATTGTCCGGTCCGATGCGCCCACGCGAAAGCGCAGCACCTCGGTAATCGTGCGCAGCCCGGCCCCGAGGGCGCCTCCCGGATGCAGCTTGTGGAAATCATCCACATCGAAGTTTCGGCGCCTGCTCATCGCCAGCGCGAGCGCATCGCCCATCGCCAGCATGGCCGTCGTGCTGCTCGTCGGCGCGAGTGCCAGCGGGCACGCCTCGGAGACATCGCCCACGCAGACGTGCACATCCGCAGCATGGGCGAGCGGTGAGTCATCACTGCGCGACATGCCGATGATCGGGATTCGATCCGGCTTCAGGAGTGAAGCGAGGGTGAGGACCTCCTCGGTGCTGCCGCTGTAGCTCAGCGCCAGAACGAGGTCGCCTCGCATCACCCGTCCGAGGTCGCCGTGCACCGCCTCGCTGGGGTGCAGGAAATGGCTCGGCTGGCCCAGGCTGGCCAGCGTCGCGCTGATCTTCTGGGCGATCAGACCGCTCTTGCCCATCCCCGTCGCCACGACGTGTCCATCGCACGCCGCCAGCAGCTCGACCGCTGCGTGCAGGGACGACCCAAGGCAGTCGGTGATGCGCAGGATCGCCTCCGCCTCAACGCGAAGCGCCTGTTCAACGAACTGCCGCTCCTCAGCCGCATCCACCGCAGGTTGATCGTCTCGTCGCATGAGCGAAAAGGATACCGCGCCGCTACGATGTCGTCCCCCAAGGCTTTCCTCTTTACCTCGCCCCCCACACCGTCCCGCCCCACAACGCCCATGCAGCAAGGCAGCTACATCGTTCGACTTGACGCCTTCCAAGGCCCGCTTGACCTGCTCTTGTACCTGATCCGGCGGGCTGAGGTCGAAATCACCGACATCCCGATCGCACAGATCACCGACCAATACGTCGAGTTCCTTCAGCAAATCGATCAGATCAACGTCGAGGTCGCGGCTGAGTTCCTGCTGATGGCCGCGACGCTCGTTGAGATCAAGTCGCGCACGCTTCGCCCGCCTGCTGAGGACGGTGAGGACACCTCCGCACGGGATGTCGAGGACCTGACCGACCCCCGATCGGAACTCATCCAGCAACTCATGGCGTACAAGCGGTACCGCGAAGCCGCTACGGACCTTGACGCCCGGCGGAAGGATTGGGCGAAGCGCCCGCCCATCACGCCGCGCGGCACGGACCGCGATGCGATGCTCGACGCTCGCGACAAGTTGCGCCAATTCGACATCGACGACTTGCAGGTCTTCGACCTGTTCGAAGCGTTCCAGGACATCATCGCAGCGGTCGATCTGGATCGCCTCGGCGACCATGAGGTGACGCTCGATGACACGCCGACCGAACTGCACAAGGCGGACCTCGTCGACCAGCTCCAGCGCGCGGGCGAACCGATGACGTTACGCCGCGCCTTTGCCGGTCGGTCTCGCTCCGAGATGATCGGCCTGTTCCTCGGCCTGCTCGAACTGGTCAAGGACCGCCTCGTCACCGTTCGTCAGGATCAGGGTGAAGAACAGATCGTCATCGAGCTCAACACCGACCCCCACGGCCCCCATGACCCCCACGACCCGGATGAACGCGGCGGCGAAATGTGATGAGGTCGGTCACTCGCCGCGCAAGATGTCTGCCGCTGCAGGCGCATCCCGCTGCTCGCGGAGGCACACTTCCAGCGTCATAACCGCATACGCCGTGCCGTAGGCTTTGTGATACCCGTACAGCGGGAAGTCAAACCACGAGCCGTCGTCATCCTGCAGTCGGTGCATCGTGCGTGCGAGCCACGCCCCGTACTCCGCCCGATCCGCGGGTGCAAGCTCGTCGATGACCAGTGCTGCGTAGTAGTGCCCGAAGAGGAAGTAGTATCCCGCGGTCTGATACCACGCCTCGTGTGGGTACGGCCGCCCCTTGCCGATCTCGATGAAGTGATGCTGCTCGCGCAGATTCCGCGCGCCTGCGAGCAGCTCATCGCGCGTGATGTCACGACCCAAAAGCCACAGCGCCAGGTTGCACGACTGCGATCGGCCCAGCGACCCCTTAACGCGATTGAACAGCGCGCCAGGTCGCATTTCCGCCGAGATGCCGTACAGGTACGCCCCGCTCGGCACGCGCATGCGTTCCAGGAAACGCAGCCCGTCGTGGATTAGATCGGGATCAACGTTGAACCCTGCCTGTTGCGCTTCGTGGAGCGCGATGAGCACGGATGCGGTGTTGAAGCTCGTGGACTGCGCGCCTGTCGGCGTGGAAAGTGAGTGGCCGAAGTCGTAGTAACCCCATCCGCCGTTCGCGCCCTGGTTCGCTGCGAGGATGTCGATCTCACGCCGAACGACCGCGGCGATCTCGTCGCGCTGAGTTGCAAACCGTTCGTCACGATGCAGCTTCGAGAGGGCATGCACGACGTAGGTGTGCGTCCAGATGCCATAGAACACCTCGCCTGTCGCTCTTCCGACGGGTTGTGCGCCGAGCAGGTAGCTCAGCCCGCGGCTCAGCGCGGTGCGGGCCGGCTCGTTCGTTTGGCTCGGCTCTTGCAGCGCCATCACGCACAGCGCGGTCGTCGCATCGCGGAACGCCCGGTGTGATGCGATCGTGCCCAGCCAGATCTCGGACGGCCGGGATGATTCGAACGATCCCCATGACCCATCGTCGTTCTGGGTCGAGACAAGGAAGTCCACGCCCAGCGAGTAAGCGGCCTCGGGCGATTCCGTCGGCGGCGGCGAAGGCGGCGCACGCAAGCCTTCCCCGACAGCCGCATCACTGGGCGCCGGACCGGCACATCCGCTCTCGATGAGCATCACCGCACATGCACAAAGGCACAGCGTGACGAATGTGTTCGTGAAGCGCCGCATCGCCCTACTCCCCCGCTTCGTCATCCGCCTCGCCGAGCAGCACACGTTCGCCCTCAGCGAGACCGGACGCGACCTGCATCATCTCGTCGCCGACTGCGCCAAGGCGGATCGCGCGCTCAACGGCCTCCCCATCGACGAGAATGCGGCAGATCGTTCCCGCATCCGTCTCCGTCACCGCCTCAACCGGGATGAGCAGCGCATCGGTGATGACCGCTTCCGCCGACGCGATGCACCGCAGCCCGATGCGCAGCAAATGATGCGATCCGTCGATGCCGACGACCGCCGCGAAATGCGTTGCGTCACCCGACGGTACGCCGACTGTTGACAACTCTCGCACCGTGCCGGTGAGTTCGATCTCCTGAAACGCGGGCACCGACAACACGATCGACGAACCCTGGCCGATCACTCGCAGGTCTTCAGCGGTTGCGGAGACGTTCACCACGAGGTCGTTCGGATCAAGCACCTCTGTGAGCACCTGCTGATTTCCGACCGTGTCGTCCGGCTGAAGGTCGATCGCCGTGATGATCCCATCCACCGGTGCGGTGACGACCATGCGCTCAAGATCCGCCCGCAACTTCGTTACCTGCTGCTCCGCATCGCGCACACGGCGTTGTGCAGACAGGATTCCAAGTTCCTTGCGGGCATGGGCAAACCGGTTCTTCACAGTCGCATTGGCAAGCTCGGTCACACGATGGCGGGCATCTTCGCGCAAGCGACGGTCTTGTTCACCGTGCCGGTATTCCCGAGTGATCGTCGTGTCGTTGCGAACGATCTCAAGCCATTCCTCGGAGATCCTGACTCGTCGCCGGGCACGTTCGAGCACGATCTCCTTCGTGTCGGAGTCAAGCCGCGTTCCTTCATACATGAACTCAAGCTGCGCGAGTTCCTCCTTCTGGTCGGCGAGCGAGTTCTCCCGTCCCTCCACGCTCAGCCTCGCTGCTCGCAGCATGCGCTCCGAGTTGAACTGCTCCCAGATCGCCAGTTCGTGGTCCGCCTGATCCTTGGCTCGCTGCGCTGATTCGAGACGCATCGCGTGGTCGTCGAGCATGATGCGCTCTTCACCGCATGCGATGTCAAGCGACCGCTGTGCATCGTGCAGCGACTCTTCGGCAGCACGCAGATGGTCTTCCAGTTGTGCCGTGTCGAGGCGCAGGAGGACATCGCCCGTAACAACCGGCCCGGCGCGCCGGACAACCTCCACGACCGTCAGCGCGCCTCGGTATGCATCGCAATCCACACGAACCTTGCGGCGCATCGCGCTGTCGATGCGCCCTTCGCGTTCGAACGCCAGCACAAGCTCGCCGCGCGTCACGACGTACATAGCCGGCGCATCCTGCGGCGGAGGCTCCGTGTCATCAGCACGTAGGCCCGCGACCGGGCCGATCGTCCCAGACACCGCGAGGACTCCCATCACACTCCACATCCACACCATGGTGCGTCGCACGATCGGTCTCCTTTGCTACTCCGGTGGATCTCTCGGCCGGCATTGAACTACGCCAGCGCCACGATGAGTGTAACAGGGCGGCGGCGAGGGGCAACGCATGGGCGTCCGAGCCGGCGAACAGGCATCGACGCAAGCTGGAAGCCCGTTCGCCCTACAGCCGCTCCAGGAGCGGGAAGAACCCATGCTCAAGCACGTCATCCCAGCCCATGTTCGTTGCAAGCTTCTGGCCGAGCTGGATGAGCCTTGCGCGGTCGGCGTCACTGCGGGGTAAACGCTTGAAGAGATCACGCGAGACCTGTGCTGCAACGTGCGCTTCGATGCGATCACGCTGCTCGCGCGTCATTGCGATCAAGCGGTCGAGCGACCACGGCTCGGGCAGGTGCGTGTAGTCGGGGATCAGGATGTTCGGGAACGCGTCAATCGGCTCGCCGAGTCGGCGGACGGTGTCTTCGACGAAACCGCAGCAGCCGCAGACGCCGGTGACGACACAGATCGCGCCGGAACCGAGCGGTTCGAGCTGGCTGATTCCGAAGGGCTCGTAGATGGATTGGCCGAACTCGACATCGGCGGCGCGACGGAGGTCGGCGATGTCCATGTCCTCACACGCGGCGGGGCCGAGGCGCGAGCGCGACCAACCGAATTGGTTGACGAGAATTGCCTGGACGTTTTTGTGTCCGAAGTTGAAGCCGGCCATGTCGCGCCAGATGTCCACTTCAGGCCCAACGAGGTCGGGGTATCCCTCACGGTGGTTCGCCGGCCAACCGTATGCCTCGGCCATGTGGCGGACATCGCGCTCGCTGCGTGGGGAAGCGCCGCAGGCCAGGATGACGACGAGCGCGCGTTTGCCTTCCCTGCCGAGCGGCTCGTCGAGTTGCGAGGCGACCTTCAGATCGCGCCAGATTCCTTTGCTCACGACCGGCCGAGTCACATGCGTCATGAGGTAGTTCGGACGCCACCCGATGATCTTTTCAGCCCAGTCGTCGAGCTTGACCCGGCTGGCGAGCTTTGATTTCAGATCGACGGGCATGACGGGCAGGCCGTTGTAGACGACATCGACATCGGCGAGGGACATCTCCGGCGAGAGGAAGTGCAGCTCGTTGGCTGTCTCCTCACCTACAGCGATCACCCCATCGAGGCAGTGCGCCCTGCTGATGAGGGCATGGCGCATGTTGTGATCCTGGCTGCCGAAGACATCGTCGATGAACAGGTTTCGACCGGATGCCTGGCGCATGGCGTTGTAAAAGGCGATGTCGTGGCCGTCGATCTCCTCGGTGACGCTGCGAGCCGTAGCACACTCGTGGCCGTGGAAGACCGTGCGGAACGCATCGCCGCCCTCCATCTTGGCTTGGAGTGCGGTACACATGCCCATGTACTCATGGCTGATGAGGACGCAGGGAAGATCCTCATCGTCGAGCAGTGCGTTGAGCGCGTAGTAGGCGGGTTCAGCGAGCCGGCAGTACTCCTCGAAGCCCCACTCGGATTCGTAGCGAGCGCTGTCGATGCCGAAGTGCGTGTGCAGACTTGACTTGAAGAGGTTGAGGCGGTCCTTGTTCGTGTTGAAGATATCGACGAGGAGGACTTCCGCCTCGCCTCGCCGGCCTTCGCCCGGGTTGTTGTAGCGACGGACTCCGTAGACAATGCGGATGTTGAAGGCCCACTCGATGGGACGGAACTTGGCGGCGAGGCCTGCTTCGTCGATGCCGTCGATGGATGAGTAGAGCACAGTCCCGTCGTGTCCAAGGCACTTGGTGGGTTCAGCGGCGAGGTGGCCGAAGAGCGGTCCGATCAGAATGGATCGGCGGACGCGCTGCTGATAGACGGGGCTGATCATCATGCCTTCGAGCACGGTTCCGATGCCGCCGATCTGCTCGACGGCCTCGTGTGTGACGTGGGCGATAGTGAATCGTTGGTTTGAGCGTGCGTTGTTGTTCATACTCGGCTTCTATCGGCTCAACGGCCCCGCAGCGCTCGGTTCGCGCGGAGGATTCCTCACACGTGCCCGTGTCGCCTCGGTTATGCCTCGGACCGTCCGGGGATGTGCTCCTCAACGGCCTGGCCGTCAACCGCCCACCGCATGAGGAGGTAAATGATCGTCTGGCTTGTGAAGTAGAAGCTCACGACGAAGGCGCCGACGAGGCCGGCGACGATCGAGCGCCAGACGGAGATGATGCCGCCTGCGACCTGCTGCGTTCCACTCAGCGTCCACAGCTCCGGCTTGTCCGTGAGTCCCGCGACGCCGCCCGCCATCGTTGCGACCGATTCGCCGCCGATGACGCTCGCGAGGTCGGCTGTGACGCCCAGCGTCGCCCGCGCGATGAGCCAGATGAGGGTGAGTGCGATCACGCCCTGGACTGCGGCGAGCAGCGTGTAGAGGAGTAGATGCCCGGGCTTGGCGAGCAGGTATGCGTAGGCGCGCTGCTGGGCGTCGTATCCATCCGTCTCATCAACAGCGACGGCGGGGACCATCAGCGACATACAGCCGGCATAGCCCACTCCGATGAGGACGATGAGCAGGCCGAGCAGGAGCAGAATGCCGTACACAACCGCGCCGGCGATGTTGGCGATGGGGAATCGCAACAGGACTCCGCCGATGACGACCACGATCAAGCCGAGCACGACGGCGACAAGTGGGAAGAAGACAAGCCCCATCAGCGTGTCGCGTGCGCGGGCGAGTGCGTAGCCGAGACCTTCGACGGTGGATGACGCTCTGCCGGAGAGCATGTCCATAGCGGTGAGTCGACTGATCGCACCGCCGGCAACAGCCCACACGAGCAGCAAGATCAGACCGAAGACAAGCACGAAGACACGGTGATGTGTCCACAGCGCGCCAGCGGTGTCGGCGACTGCCGCCACCGACCCTCGGATGGATGCCCAGAACGTCGGCGGCGAGAGCGACCAGAACCCCTGAACGGGCATGGCGGCTGCGTTGAGCAGCGCATCGACGGTTGACTCGAATACGCCGTGGGACTCGAAGTGCTTCAGGTTTCTCAGGGCGTTTGCAGCCTCCTTTTCATCACGGGAGAACCGCTCGACCAGGCGATCCCGCTGCTCCTGATCGTCCTCTCCGAGGAGCTTGAGTGTGAGCGTGTCCTTGCGGGCGTGATAGCGATCGACGATCGCAGCGCGAACCTCGGCTGCCGTCACCTGCTCCTGCTGCAAGAGCGCTTCCCCTTTGGCTCCCTCGAGCGGGCCGTGAGCCCACAGGCCCACGTTCGCTCGCAACAGCGACTGGATCTCGTCTTGATCGTATGGGTGCGCCACGCCGTCAACCGTCACGCGCGCAGGCGAGACGGCATCCCACACGGCGCCGCTCGCCATGAACACGACGATGGCGATCAGCCCCATCAAGAGGCGTGGCCCCTGCAGCGATTGGCCCAGCGATCGAAACACCAGAGGCCAGCGCCGATCCGATCCCGTCGGCATCCATCGTCGTCCACGTCCCGTCGTCGGCTGCTCAGTCATCGCAATACCTCGCAGAGAACATGACATCGCGGCAGCGCCTCCTCGGCGTGCCACGCACCCCGTGATGCTACCAGAGCAACCGGAGCCGTGCTGCCGTAGCGACCAACGAGCACAGGCGCACCGCCCGCGCCCCGGTGCTCGCACATCATTCCGCGCGGGGCAACATCTATCGCTTGCCACGTGGTTTAGTGCTTCACTTCGCCGATTCCGGTGTATAGTGAATGCATGCTGAAGGTCGGTGCACGTCGCTCTGCGCGATACCACACCAGGATCTGCACCGCTTGCGGGTATCGCGGGAAGGAACTCCAGCACGATGACGGCACGGTCGTCACCTGCCCGTCGTGCGGCTGTGATCTGTACAGCCGACCCGCCCTCTCCTACGCCGAAATGGAAGGCTTTGCGGATGCGTCTGAACCCATGCGTTCGACGCCCGCGCCCGTACCGCGGCAAGCAGTCTGGCCCGCACAGCCTGCGAAGTCATCGAGTTGGGGAGCGGTCGGTCTGATCCTCATCCTGCTGCTGATCGTCATCGCCCAAGCGATCGTCATCGCAGCGCAATCGACCGGTTCGTGACGCGCCGGCTGCTTCACAGCTTCGCGCCAGCGCAAGCATCACTCACTGGACGAAATGCGCTCACCACGCGATCATCAGGGCTGACGCGCACCGCATCCATTCGTGAATCGGGAGTCCCGCCATGGCTGACGCCTCCGCCGCCGTTCTGAACCGCGCTCAGTCCTCCTTCGATGCCGGCATCGGGCGACTGGTCGACCTGCTGCGAATCCCCAGCGTGAGCACCGATCCGGAGTATCGCGATGCGTGCCGAGCCGCGGCGCAGTGGTGCATCGAGCATCTCTCTGAGTCGGGCATCTCCGGTGAACTCCACGAGACGGGCACGTCCGACGCACCGGGGCATCCGGTCGTGTACGCACATCATCCCGGTCCTGCGAGCTATCACGGGCCGCACGTGTTGTTCTACGGCCACTACGACGTGCAGCCGGCCGACCCGCTCGAGTTGTGGGACAGCCCGCCGTTCGAGCCGACGATCATCCGCGAAGGCGAGCCGAGGATCGTCGCGCGAGGTGCGGTGGATGACAAGGGTCAGGTCATGATGTTCCTCGAAGCACTGCGGGCCTGGCATGACGAGACAGGCGACATCCCGATCCGCCTGACGATTCTGCTGGAAGGCGAAGAGGAATGCGGCAGCGTGAATCTCGACCAGTACCTGAAAGATCACGTGGACACGCTGCGCGCCTGCGATGTCTGCCTCGTGTCGGACACGGGGATGTGGAATCGAGAGACGCCGGCCGTCACGTATGCCCTGCGAGGCCTGAGCTACTGCGAGGCGATCCTGCACGGCCCGGATCAGGATCTGCACTCGGGTATGTGGGGCGGCTCCGTCCCGAATCCGCTCAATGAACTGACCAAGGTCTTCGGGCAACTCTTCGGCCCGGATGGGCGATGTGCGCTGCCCGGCTTCTATGACGATGTGCGCGAGGTCGGCGAGCAGGAGCGAACGCAGTGGAAGAGCCTGGGAATCGATGAGACCAAACAGCTTGCGTCGATCGGTCTGCCGCCGGAGGCGAACGTCGGCGAGGCGGGCTACAGCATGATCGAGCGACAATGGGCCCGGCCGACGTGCGACATCAACGGGCTGTACGGCGGATACATGGGCAAGGGGGCCAAGACGGTCATCCCATCGTTCGCCGGCGCGAAGATCAGCTTCCGTCTCGTCGCCGACCAGGACCCGGCGAAGGTCACGCGGTCGCTCTTCGATTGGCTCAAAGCCCGCACACCCCCCGGCTGCCGATGGGAGCTGATGGACCACGGCTCAGGCCTGCCCTGCACAGTCAGCACGGATTCCCCCCACATGGTCCTGGCCAAAGAGTCGCTGCACGAAGCCACAGGCAAGGAGCCGGTTCTCATCGGGTGCGGCGGCTCAATCCCCGTCGTCGGGTCGTTCAAGACGCTTCTGGGGCTGGACACGCTCCTGCTCGGCTTCGCCCTGGATGACGATCGCGTTCACTCGCCGAACGAGAAGTTTGAGCTGGGTTGCTATGAGATGGGGCTGCGGACGCACATCGTGCTGATCGGGAAGATGGCGGCGGCGGGTTGATGCCGCCCGCACGAGATCGAGTCGCTCTCGCAAGCCGGAATCGGCCGGCTGACGACCTCAACCTGGTCCGCGTCCAACTCGATGACCACGCGCCATTCTCCCCGGGCGCGATCGAGTTCTTGGACAGTACGCGGTCATGGACCCGTATCCGCCTTGATGGATGACGGAGGAACCGCGGTTTCGCCCCACAGGATGGGCACGGCGGTATTAATCAGACGCGTGTGGGTGGCCAAGCCGACGTCATCGTCTGGAAGATTCGTCGGAATTTCGTTGGGCCCATACCCCGTCGTGTAAACTGGATAGATCCAACTCTGGAACACGAAATGATCTATATGCTCGGCAAGCGGCCTGAGCTCGTTCACCCATTCCATGGTCCGGCTGAAA
>JAGLTS010000059.1 GCA_023135165.1 Phycisphaerales bacterium
CATGTGGCAACATGGGGTTCATCCCACCCACGCGGAGCGGAGCCGCATGCGGTGCAGCCACCCACTCAATCGCGCGAATCACGATCCGGTGCAGCGACTCCGTCGATTCCGGATGCGGGCTGATTGAGATGGCCCGGCCAGCACCGCACGGCCCGGCGACGATCGCGGCCGTGTCGATCATCGTTCCCTTCTGCACGTCATACAGGAAGACCTCGCTGCGAAAATACGCCAGCACGGTGTAGTCCGGCAGATCCGGTTCCTCGGCGGGCGAGAGGATCGGGCCGTTGTTGTAGCGCACGTCGAGCAGCCCATCCCTCTCACCGAGTATCGCCTTGCCCGCCTCGGTGAGTTGCATCCGCACGACCGCGCTTTCGCCGCGATACCACATGCTCTTGCGGCCCTTGCCGGGGATCTCCCGTTTGCCTGTCAAGGTCTTGCCGTCGATCAGGTCAAGTGACCAATCGAAGTTGGCTGCCGCGAGGTACGCACCGGCGCAAACGCCGACATATCCCCCACCACTTGTGACGAACTCGCACACCGCCGTCCTGCCGTCCTCGCCGAGCGAGCGTGCCTGTCTGCTTCCACTCCCGCCTGGGAAGATCACCACGTCGAACTGGTTCAGAACACCCGCTCGGATGTCATCCTCGCCGACGTAGTGCATGCGCATGTTCGGATGGGCATCGACGATCCTCGCGAACGCATCGGCCGCGCCATGCCCGACGCCGCCGCCGTCGAAGACCGCGACACGAATCACGTCACGATCGGCGGGGCCGGTCATCACGTTTCGATCACCCGCCGTCATGTCCAGCTCTCGCATCAGACGATGCACCATGACGCGGTGCTGGCGAGTGCGCGTTGACACGGGTTGGTCGATGAACGTCGTTTCGAAGATGAACCCCTTCGCGCCGAGCATGTCGATGGCTGAGCGGACGATGCCGCCCTGGACCGGACCGCTGCGAGAGAGCTTGACGAACGCTCGCGCCGGGTCGGTGACGGTCTCGCTCACATCGTCGTGGATCAGCGCCGCGAGATGCTGCATCCGGGGCGTGTTCATGTAGATCAGGCTCGACCCGACCGACTCAGGGTTGCTGGTGTGGAAGTCACATCCTTCGTGCAAATCGACGACCCAGTCGGGCTGCTGCTCCTTCACGAACCGCCACAGCGCGTCGCACGGGATCGTCACCGCCTCGTCAGGCTCGCCGAGCTTGGGGAAGTTGCGGTTGGCGTCGCGCAGCGATTCATCGTCGGCATACGCAGGCAGCCAGCGCGTGTTGGCGGTAAGGCCGGGCGTGTTGACGCGCGGGATGACGATGAGCCGACCTCTCGCAATCGGCCAATAGCGAACTTGCTCGGCGGCGCGGTAGCCGGCGGGTTCGTTGCCGTGTATGCCGCCCGTGACCAGCAGCGTCGGACCCGGTTCGCCCGAGTCGATGATGAAGTACGGGTTCTCCCACTCCGTCCCCTCCGCCAGAAGCCCCGTCGTCGTGTGCGCCAGGCTCGCGGATGCGAGCAGCAGCATCAGCAGCACGATAAGCGGTGCATGGAACGCTCGCCTCGACTCGAAGCTATCACCGTGTTCACACGTGAATGCCATGATGTCCAAATCCAAGCGTCGCCTGCGGGGCGGCGACACTGCCCGCTATACGTCACGCCCGCGCAACTCGTCCGGAGCGGCGCGATTCCGCGCGGCGCCCTCCGATGTACACAGCAACAGGCTGCATTTGTGACCAATCCGGAGCGGGGTCGAACGGCGACTCGTTGAGCACAACGAAGTCGGCGCGATAGCCCGGCGCGATTCGGCCGAGGTCGTGCTCGGCCCGCAATGCGTACGCTGCGCCGCTCGTGTAGGCCCGCAGCGCTTCGGCCACGGTGATGCTCTGCTCGTCGCGCCAGATCGTCCCGTCGATCGTCTTGCCGGTGACCGCTGCTTCGATTCCCAAGAACGGATCGATCGACACGACGGGCCAATCCGAGCCGAACGCGAGCGGTGCGCCGGCGTCGAGGAGCGACCGGAAGGCGTAGGTCAACTCGCATCGCGCTTCGCCGATGAGCGATTCGACATACGCCGCGTCGTACGCCTTGTGCAACGGCTGCATCGATGCGATCACGCCCAGTTCGCCGAAGCGTGCGATGTCATCTGCGAGCAGGTGCTGCGCGTGCTCGGTGCGACAGCGCGCATCAGCTTGCCCGGCGTAGACCTCCTCGTACGTGTCAAGCAACAGATGATTCGCTGCATCACCGATCGCATGGATCATCGGTTGCAGGCCCGCCCGGCGCGCCGCCCTCACCATCCGGCGCAGACCGTCGTTCGCCATCGCCGCAGTGAGCACGCCCCTGCCGTGATCTTCACCCGTGTCGCTCGGGAGGTACGGCTTGGTCATGTACGCAGTGCGCGAACCGAGGCTGCCATCGACAAACGCCTTCAGCCCCGCGGATTCGATCCACCCGGCGCGCCCACTGAACGACCGCACCGCATCCGCGCCGGCCGCCCAGTCATCCACGATCGCGTAGACGCGCAGCCGACAGATCGGCTCATCGGCTGCGACGGCTTCATACACCGGGAGTTCTTCGATGAGCGCCACGTCGCCGACGGTCGTCACACCGTGCGCAACTGCATGGTGCATCGCGCGCCGAAGCGCCTGTTTCTCATCATCGGGCGTCGGCTTGGGAATGAGCGCGTCGATCAGCTCGACCGCCGCCTCACGCAACATGCCGGTCGGCTCGCCCGTCGCCGGGTCACGGTCGATGACGCCGCCACGGGGGTCCGGCGGGCCGTCGCGTGTGATGCCTGCCATGTCGAGCGCAACGGAGTTCGCCACGGCTGAGTGGATGTCCATTCGCCGGAGCAGGGCCGGTCGATTGCCGCACGCATCGTCAATCCACGCTCGCGTCGGCGGCGTCGGGTCATCCCAGCCGTCCACCGACCACCCCCAACCGAGGATCCAACTGCCAACCGGTTGAGTCCCGGCGTACTCCGCCACGCTGGAGATGAACTGGTCCTTGTCCTTCGCGCGGTCGAGGAGCAGTTGCCCCAGGCTTCTGCCGCCGGCGATCATGTGGGCGTGGCAGTCGATGATGCCCGGGATGACGATCCGCCCGCCTGCATCAACGCGCTGCGTGTACGATGTGATCAACGCATCATCGCGTTCGCCGACATGGATGAACCGGCCGGCCTTCACCGCTGCGAACCGGGCGAACCCGCCGCACCCATCGCTCCAGATCCGTGCGTTCTCGACGACAAGATCAGCCATGCCCGCACGATACGACGCCTGACATGAAACGCAAGATCGGCGGATGAACGCCTACGGCGAATCCACCTCGTCACCGGCGCGCGTCATGCCATCCTTGCCCTGCCGCCAGACAAACGTCACGCGCCGGGCACTGATGTGCGCAAGCTGCTCACCCGCCACATCGACGACCGTGTTGTACTGCGAGGTGACTTCCACGGGCATCAACGTGTACGGAGCTGTGATGACTGAGATCGTGATGATCTGCTCTCCCAGGAGAGCGGATGTGAGCGGTACATCCATGCGCTGCAAGGTGCCCGCCGCGAGCGTGCGAAAGGCTTTGCCCTGCAACCTGCACCTGTACCAGAACCGCTCATAGGGCCGTCCATCTCGCTCGATCGATTCGCTCCACAGATAGGTCGCTTCGTACGACACACCGCGCTGTGGGTCATTCCCCGTGTGGCGCTCGATGACCTTCGGCTCACCTTTGACAAGCTCGATGTCAGACCACAGGCCGACCCATTCCAGCATCTCATACGCCGCCTGCTCACGAATCGACCGAATCGCGGCTGAGTTCCCGATCTCCGTGCGCAAACGTCCGGTCGTTAAGGCGTCGAACTGGTCCGACGCATCGGCAAGCGCGAGATTCGCGGCGATGAGTTCGCTCACATCATCACAACCGAGATACGAACCGTCCGTGTCAAGATGCCGGGTGGGCATCAGCTTGAGCCTGAACTGGGCAAGCTCGAAGTCCGCTGACTCCGCAACGGCGGCGATGCCATCCAAGGACACGAGCCGGTGCGAACTGACGCGCACGGACCGACGGTCCAGGTCATCGCCCATCGGCGTGACGAAGAGCTCCATCTCGTAGGACGTGGTGCGATCGTTCTCAAGCGTCTCGACCACAACCGACGCGCTGGCATATCTCGGCCAGTAGAACCGCGTGTGGATCGTCTCGATGACCGGTTCGTTCTCCGGCGTGGGTTCGATGTCATCCGGACCGGGCGCATCCTGGGCGCCGCTGGGACCGGGTGCGCTGAGTACGGTAAGAAACGCCGTCGCACAAGCAGCAACACGCATCCACGGTCTCCATTGGCGAGCGCGATCACTTGAATGGGCCATGCCGTCTTACTCCGCCGTTCGATTCATCACGCACCGACTCCCGCGACCTCGGAGTCTTCTGGAGAATCGGCACATCCTCCCGCCGGGTTGACCTCATCCGCCCCATGGGCGGCATTGGAGAACCACCCGGAGAGAATGAGAGAGAAAGGGCACGCGACGCCTCCCCTCTGTTCCAACGCCCAAGTGCCGCACCACCATCACCTTGCAACCACGTCATGCTCGCAATCACGCGCGCAGGGCATCTGCGGCACGATCAGGTATCCGCCGACAGCATGGCAGCGGCTTCCACGTGATGCCCGGCGGATGAGCCGGATTGCATCCGAAACCCGGTTTTACAGGCATCTGACCGACCGATAGCATGGCCGCTGCTCCGGGCTGGTCGCCAGCGTTGTTCGTCCAGGGAGCAAGCACCCGTCGTCATCGCTGGAGGATCGACGCACACACATCGCCACGAAAAGGAATGCAGCGGTGGGAATCCCCGAATACTGGTGGCCGTACCTTTACCAATACGGCATCGGCCTGGTCATCTTCCTGATCGGCATGTTCATCATTCTGCGAAGCAAGAGCTGCAACCTCTCCCGCAGGAATGACCGCTTCTGGTTCGGCGTGCTGATCTTCGGCTTCATCTGGTACGCAGGCATCCACCTGTGCTGGTATCTCGCCGCCATCTACATCATGCCGGCGCAGACGGGAGGCGCGGGATGATCCATCTGCTCGCACAAGAGGTCGTCGAAGCGCCCAAGACCTACGGCTCGTGGCCCGACTACGTCGTCATCATCGTCTACATGCTCGTGATTCTCGGGTTCGGGAGCTTCTTTGGGCGCTTCGCCAAGTCCACCCGCGACTTCTTCTTCAGCGGCTCGAAGTTCTCCTGGTGGCTCATCGGCATGAGCATGGTCGCCACCGGCGTCGGCTCCCACAGCTTCGTGAAGTACGCCCAGAAGGGCTACGAGCACGGCATGTCCTCCGGCATGTCGTACATGAACGACTGGTTCTTCATACCGCTGTTCATGTTCGGCTGGCTGCCCATCATCTACTTCAGCCGCGTGCGCTCGATCCCCGAGTACTTCCAACGCCGGTTCGGCACGGTGGCGCGCTTCCTCGCGGTGTTCCTCATCCTGCAGTACATGGTGGGGTACATCGGGTTCAACCTCTTCACTCTTGGGACGGTCGCGCACCAAGTGCTCGGCATAGACATCTGGGTGGCGATCGTCGCCATCGCTGTGGTGTGCGGCGTGTACGTCACCGCTGGCGGGCAGACCGCGGTGATCTTCACCGATCTTGCGCAGGGATTCATGTTACTGATCGGGGGTCTGTTGCTCTTCGCACTCGGGTTGGACCGCCTCGCACTGGACGGCGCGATCACCGATGGGATCGCAGCGCTCTGGACGAACCTCAGCCTCGCGGAGCGATTGCCGTTCGCGCACTTCAACGAACCGCAGAGCTTCAACTTCATCGGTGTGTTCTGGCAGGACGGCGTGGCGGGCAGCCTCATGTTCCTGTTCATCAGCCAGGGACTGATGATGCGGTTCCTCGCCGCCAAGAGCGTGAACGAGGGTCGCAAGGCGATCCTGTTCAACACGCTTTTCATCCTGCCGATCAGCATGATTGTCGTCGGCAACGCCGGTTGGTTGGGCAACGCCATGGTCGATACCGGCGCCGTCGATGCCCCCGAGGAGGCACGCGACATCTTCGTCGTCGTGGCGGAGCTTGCCTGCGGGCCGGGCGTCTTCGGCTTCGTGCTTGCCGCGCTTTCCGCGGCGCTCATGTCCACCATCGACACATACACGAACGCCACGGCGGCGCTGTTCATCTACGACGTCTATCAGCCGTACATCAAGCGTGGTGCGCCGGATCGTCATTACATGCGTTCCGCGCGCATCGCCTCCGCCGTCATCGCGGTCGTCGGACTGGGCATCGGTCTGTACTTCATGACCTTCGGCACGGATCTGTACAAGATCCATGGCATGTTCCAGTCGTTCGTCACTCCGCCCATTGTCGTGGCGGTGCTCCTCGGCGCGTTCTGGAGGCGGTTCACGCCTGCCGGAGCCGTGGCCGCAATGCTCGGCGGCATGCTCTGCATCTGGTTGTCCAAGGTCTTCCCTGGTGTGGTGGCGCCGTTCGCACATGGTGTTGTCCCCGATGGAGAGACCGGTCAGTACATGTACATGACGGCGCTCTACGGACTCGTCTGCTCGGCCTTTATTGGCGTCACTGTGTCGCTTTTCACCAAGCCAAAGACACCGGAGCAGATCGCCGGCCTGTGGGTCGGCACGATGGACTTCGGCATGAAACGCTTCAAGGGCGGCAAGCCGAATCACGCCGTCGGCAAGAAGGTCAAGGCGAATATCACCATCACTTCGGACGGAACGACCGGCCCGACGATTGCCTTGTCCTTCGATGAACACCAAGCGATGTTCCCGGACAGTGACGCTCCCGCCGAGCGCAAGCCGGCGCCATTCGATGAGCACGGCCAGCCGAAGCCGGAGTACTCGATCGTGCGTTTCAGCACCGACGACCTGCAACGGATGAAGGCTGAGGAAGGCGATCTGCTGTACGTCTCCGATGCGCGCTGGTGGCTGGGCGGACTGCGCTCAAGCCACTGCCGGGCAGGCAAACCGCACGACAGGAACGGCGTCGTGATGATGACGGACGAGGCGTTCGAGCTCGCCAGCTTCGTCAAGGGTCGTCCCGCCCGCGTGGAGAAACTGCTCTGACGTGCAAGGCGGCTTCGCAGTCGCAACCAGTTGTGCGCCCCACGTCCGCACATCCGCCGAGCCGCCCCGCATTTCGAGAAATCACCGAAATCGTGGCTTTTGGGCATTGACCACCGCGCGCAGGACGATATCTCTATAAGCATCTCCTTGATTGGCGAGACACACGATGCTCAGCCGAACCAGCGAATACGCGCTGCGCGCTCTGATTCACCTTGCGCAGCACCCCGATGACCAGCCGATCGCCGCGAGGCACATCGCGGAGCGCACGGGGATCCCCCAGAAGTACCTCGCGAAGGTGCTCGGCGATCTCACTCGGGCCGGCCTGCTCGATTCCGCCCGAGGCATTGGCGGTGGTTTTCGACTCATCAGAAGCCCTAACGAGATCCACCTTTACGACGTGGTCGCACCATTCGAGCAATACGGCCAGCGGCGCTGCCCATTCGGGAACACGGAATGCAGCGACCAGAACCCCTGCCAGGCCCACGAAGCGTGGAAGCACGTCCTGGAGGTCCACATGGCGTTCCTCACGAACACAACGCTGCAGCAGGTCTCCCAGCAGATCCTCGAAGCGTAGCCCGCCGCCCCAACGTCCCGCCCAATCAGACCGCCCCAAGAAACGACCCGGCGCTGGGCCGGGCCGTGAATACGCGAGGAAGGACTCGAACCCTCAACCGCCTGATCCGAAGTCAGGTGCTCTATCCAATTGAGCTACTCGCGCGGTAGTCACATCCGCCCCAGATCGTGTATTCTACGGTCTCAGCAGATGGTCGTCAGAGAGGATGGCGGACCATTTCACCACAGACCCTGGCATGGGCCAGCCAACGGCATAGTCTCTCTCTGGGAATCTGATTCGCGGAAGGAAACGCGTGACGGCCTGCGTCACCACCAGAACTAGGTAAAAATACTGATGCCAATCAGCAAAAGATGCCAGCACGGGCTGAAGGCAGCCGTCCAGTTGGCGATCCGCCATGAGGATGGTTACGTCCAAGCACGCGAACTGGCGAAGACGGAGTCGCTCCCCTCGAAGTTTCTTGAAGCGGTCCTGCTTCAGATGAGGCTCTCGGGACTTCTGGAATCGAAAGTGGGCGCGGGCGGTGGGTATCGACTCACGCGCCCACCCGCGGAGGTGTTCGTCCAGGAGTTGCTCGACATCTTCGACACAGGGCAAGCACCCGGCAAGGCCAAGCCGACCAACACGCCGGGCGGGCAAGCGGTGTCGGAGCTTCTGACGAAGCTGACCGATGCGGCGCACGAAGCTGTGGCGGAGATGACGCTCGAGGATCTGATCGAGTTCGCCGGCGCGTAGCACGAGCGGCTGATGATCTTCGGGGCGTGCGTGATGGGCGGGGCGACGTCCCGTCGATTTATATCAGCAGGCTGCGATCAGTTGTTCGAAGAGTGATTGACCGAGCGCTGAATCCCTCGTGCGCTCGGGGTGCCACTGCACGCCGAGGTAGAACACACGGGCAGGATCGCGCACCGCTTCGATGATCCCGTCATGCGCCCGCGCGACGACGTGGAGCAGACCGGGGTCGCTGACAGCCTGGTGATGGTTGCTCTCCACGATGCCTGACGCGAGTTCGCCCGAGACCGTGTGCGATTTGTTGCTGTGGTGATCGGCATGGGTCGGCAGGTCGTCGGGAAGGTGCTGATCGAGCCTGCCGCCCGCGTGCAGCGCCATGAGTTGCATGCCCAGACAGACGCCAAGGACGGGCACATCGGACTGATGATCGCAGAGCGCATCGAGCAGCGCGAGTTCGTAGGCTTGGCGATCCGGGTGAATCGGCACGGCTTGCGGATGAGTCGACTCACCGAACGGCTCGGTGGCTGGGTCGTCGCCGCCCGAGAGGATGACGCCGTCGCAGAGCGCCGCGTGTCTCTCAGCCAGTGATGGGATGCAGGGCAGAATAAGCGGGATACCGGTCGCCGCGGCGACGCAGCGCGCGTAGGTCCTTGACAACGTGTAGCGGTCCTCGGCGATGTCCGCGGTGATGCCGATCACCGGCCTCGTGTGCGATCGTTGCGGCATGATCAAGACGGTAGCAGACGGCGACCGTGATCGTCAGGTTCCGCAGTTGTAGTCGGCAAGGAGGATGCCGAGGTCCGACTGGTCGGTGTCGCCATCGTTGTCGAGATCGCCTGCGGCGCTGATGTCATACGCAGCGAGGAGGATGCCGAGGTCGGACTGGTCGGTGTCCCCGTCGCCGTCGAGATCACCTGCGCAACCCGCATCGACACAGGTGGGGTAAAGATACGCACGTCCCGCGTTGAGTCCGCCTGCATCGTTCCAGCGTGCTCCGATGGCGAGGTCAGCCTGCCAGCCGTCATCAACGAGGCCGGCTGCGGCGACTGCCGAACCAAAGTGATCGTCAACCGCCTCGCCTGCGTAGGTGTCAAGCAGGCTCCGGTCGGCACCGCTGACGAGTTGCACGATCCCCACTTCGACGCCTTCCACCTCGGCCCACGGCGCTCCGATGATCAGATCATCGACTTGGTCGTTGTTGACATCATCGAGACGAGCCACGGCGTAGCCCAGGCCGGCGCCCGCCTCAGGCCCGAGGATGGCGTCGATGAGCAGGCCGTCGGCGCCGGAGTGGATTGACGCCCGGCCGGCACCGACTCCGCCCTCGCTGCTCAAGGGAGCGCCGGCAAGCACATCATCGAACTCGTCCACGTCGATCCGACCCGCAACGGCGACCGACCAGCCGAACTGATCACCCGCCGCTTCACCGGTGAGCGTCAGCAGCGGCGAGCCGTCAACTCCCGAGAAGAGGTACACACGTCCGGTCTCGGGGCCGAGCGCTGCGCTCGTGTAGGCGCCCACGACCAAGTCATCGAACACGTCGGCGTCGAATCGTCCGCCGCCAGCGACAGCCGATCCGAACTGATCGCCTGCCGACTCGCCGTCGATCGTGTACAGCAGATGGCCGTCGCTCCCCGCAAAGACGTACACACGGCCCGCGTCGGTCCCGGCGGTGTCGCGCCCGGGAGCGCCGACGATGAAGTCAGCGAACTCGTCACCATCCAGATCGCCAGCGCCCGCGACGGCGTAACCGAAGAAATCCTCCGCCGCTTCGCCTGTGATGTGGTGAAGTTCGTAGCCGTCCACGCCGGAGTAGACCGACACGCAGCCGGCAGTGGTGGCTGCCTCGCTGCTGTGGTAGGCCCCGACGATGAGGTCGCCGACGCCATCGCCATCGACATCACCGGCCGCAGCGATGCTGTAGCCGAAGAAGTCCTCCGCCGCTTCGCCCTCGATCAGGTAGATGAGCAAACCCGTGGCGCCGGAGTAGACCATGACGCGGCCTCGATCGTCGAACAGCCCGCCCGCCTCACCATCGTGGTATGGGATGCCGACAGCCACGTCGCCTCGCTGGTCGCCATCCACATCGCCGAGCCCCGCCACGGAGAAGCCGAGGTTGTCGAGCATCCCCTCGCCGGTGAACGTATGCAGAGGGAGGCAAGGGTCGGTCTGCGCAAGGGCGGCAGCACCGGCCAGATGCAGCGACGCCACAACCGCAGCCACGAAGCATGTCACGACGGAGCGTATCACCATCTTGGTCCTTCTCCTGGTCGGCCGAGGAGCATCAAGGCCGATGGCCCCGCCCACAGCATGCCGCAAGGTCGGTGCCGGGTCCACTGATTTGTCGCAGTTCGGCGAGGCCACGCCAGGTCGCAGTTAGACACACGGCCAATAACCGCTCAGTCGTGCTTCGGGGGATCGCTTACGGGCACATCCGGCATGGGCATCAGGTCCGCCGCGATCCCATCGGCTTGGAGGAATCCCGCATCGGTCAGGCGAATGCGTGTGCCCTGCCGTTCGAGCAGCCCCGCACGCTCAGCCGCTACGACTCGCTCTGCCGGGTGACCGGTGAGGAGCACATCCACACCCTCGCAGAGTCGCAGGCCCAGCATGATCCGCTCAGCCAGCTCGCGCCTGGGATCAGGAGCCTCATGCTCAATCACCGGCGAGAGCCCGGTCGAGGCGAGGTATGCCGTGAGGTCCGGCACGTTCCGCCAGCGGTGCCCGGCGAGATGACCGGAGGCGGCAGGCCCGGCAGCCAGATACGCCTCGCCTCGCCAGTACGCCACGTTGTGCTGACACTCGCAGCCGGGGCGGGCGAAGTTGCTCACCTCATAGCGATCAAGCTCCGCCGCGGCGAGATGCTCGACCGCCAGCAGATACATCTCGATCTCAATATCCTCGTCGATCGGCTCCAGCTCACCTGCCTTGACGAGCGCCGTGATCGGCGTACCCGCCTCATAGGTCAGGTTGTAGCAGCTCAGATGGTCGATCGGCATCTCGAGGGCACGGTCCAGATCGTCTGACCACATCTCGATCGTCTGACCTGGGATGGCGAAGATCAGGTCGAGGCTGAGCCTGCTCAGCCCCGCGCGACGGGCAAGTTCGATGCCCCGCTGCACGGAACCCGGCTCGTGTCGGCGCTGCAGCACCTCAAGACTGCGCGTGTGGAAACTCTGCGCCCCGAGGCTCAGGCGGTTCACACCCCCATCGCGGAGGACATGCACAAGTGGTTCGGTGATCGTCTCCGGATTGCACTCGACGGTGAATTCGACAAGCCCGCTGAGGTCGTAGTGCTCAGCCAGACAGCGAAGAAGCACCTGCCACTGGGCTGGATCAAGCAGCGACGGGGTCCCACCACCCACGAAAATGGTCTGGAGCCCCGCTGTGAACGGCGCCAGAGCCAAGAGTTCGCCGCAAAGGCGCTCGACGAAGCCCGCCCTGACGGCGCCGCCCGCCACGACGCTGTAGAAATCACAGTAGCGGCACTTGCGGGTACAGAAGGGGATGTGGATGTACAGACGGCGAGCAACGGCCCCGGATGAGGCGAAGAGCGGGTGAGGTATCGCGGGCCGGGCACATTCTCGTTGCCGGTCCCCCGAGAGGTCTGTAAGCTGCACTGCGGATGGGGGTGGAGTTCGACACGCTGGCTGGAAGGATTGATCACTCATGGAAGTAGCGCTTGTGATGTTCAAGGCCGATGGTACACGCAAGGACTTCGCGGTGAGGAAGCCTCGCTTCGTGATCGGCCGCAAGGACACCTGTTCCCTGCGCGTGCCGCTGCCCGCCGTATCTCGGGAGCACTGCGAGGTGATCGTCGAGGAGGACGGGCTGCTGCTGCGGGATCTCGGCTCGAGCAACGGAACATTCCACAACGGCTCGCGCATTCAAGAGACGCCGCTTGAACCTGGCGATCAGATTGTGATCGGGCCAGTCACGTTCACGGTGGTCATCGACGGCATACCGAGCGATGTGGAGCCGACGATATCGCCCCCAGCCCGGCGAGCTGACCAGGCCCAGCCGACAGCCATCCCCACGGCGACCAGTTCCGGACCAGATGGCACTGCCGACGGGCTGAATCTCGATGACAGCGATGACCTGTCCGCGCTTCTGGCGGATTTCGACGAAGATGACAGCTTCGTCGGACTGGAACTCGATGACGACGAAGACTGAGCGTGTGGGGCGTCATCACAACCCATCGTCCGACCCTGGTGGTCAACCGTCAGATTAGGATGAGGGAGCTTGGTCCCCCGACGAGCTTGCGGGCTGCTGCGGGGCTGAGTCGGCGGAACTGGAGGATGCGCTCGAACTCGGCACCGGGATCATGATCCGGGTACCGCAGCCTTTGCAGACGACAACCTTGCCCCGTGCGTTGGCGGGGACCGCCAACATCCGCCGGCAGCGAAGGTTCGGACATAAGATACGGATCGTTCTCGGACTCACCTCACGCTCCACAACAACAGCAATCTGATCTTGGGATCGGCTCTTGGTGCAATCCGCTTGACATGATTCAGCAGCAACATGGGGCGGCGAAAGCGAGGCAGACAGTGGGCGCGGATGACAACGCACAGCACACAGCGGTGATCGGTCTGCAATGGGGAGACGAGGGCAAAGGCAAGGTCGTCGACCGCCTCGCCTCTCACCACGACACCATCGTCCGATACAACGGCGGTGCCAACGCGGGCCACACTATCGTCGTGGATGGTCAGCGCTACGCGATGCACCTGATTCCGTCGGGAATCCTCACGCCGGACAAGATGTGCGTTATCGGCAATGGGGTGGTCGTGGACCCTGTCACGCTGCTGGAGGAAATGGACACGCTGCGCGAGCGCGGCGTCAAGGCGGAGAACCTGCGCCTGTCCAGCCGTGCCCACGTCGTCATGCCCTGGCATCAGGCCCTCGACCACGCGCTCGAACAGCAGCTTGCCGGTCGATCAACGGACTCAAGCCTGGGAACGACCGGCCGCGGCATCGGGCCGTGCTACGCCGACAAGGTGACGCGCTCGACGGCTGTGCGATTCGTTGACCTGCTTGACCGCGCCGCGCTTCGGACGAAGCTCAGCGTGACATGCGACATGCAGAACGCGCGACTTAGCGCCATGGCGTGGGACGGTGAGCCGTTCGATCCGATCACGATTGCCGACGAATACGCGGGACACGGCGAGCGTCTTGCACCACACATCACCGACACCACGTACCTGCTGCACGACCAGATCGCGGCGGGCAAACGGCTGCTCTTCGAGGGCGCGAATGCCTGCCTGCTCGATGTCGATCACGGGACGTATCCCTACGTGACAAGCTCCAACTGCTCAGCCCTGGGCATCCCGGCCGGGACGGGCTTGCCCGGACGGACCGTCGATCACGTCATCGGCGTGGTCAAGGCGTACTCGACACGCGTCGGGGCCGGTCCCTTCCCGACCGAACTCGACGACCAAATCGGCAACCGCCTGCGAGAGCGCGGGCACGAGTACGGCACGACGACCGGCAGGCCGAGACGCTGCGGCTGGCTCGATCTCGTCGCTGTGCGATACTCAGCGATGATCAGCGGTGCGACGAGCCTTGCGGTCATGCTCTTTGATGTCCTGGCCGGATTCGACGAACTGAAGATCTGCACCGCCTATGAGATCGACGGCACACGGACGGACCGGTTTCTCCCCGACGCGACGCTGCTGAGCCGCGTCATGCCGGTGTATGAGACGCTGCCTGGTTTTGAGACGGAGATCGACTCGGTGACGAGGCGCGATGACCTGCCAGCCGATGCGCGGGCGTATCTGGCTCGCATCGAGGAGATCACGGGCCTGCCGATCGAGCTGGTCAGCGTCGGGCCGGATCGCGTCCAGACGTGTGTCGGCTGATGAGGCGAGGCGCGCTCCCCTTCGGGTCGCGGCTACACTGTGCGCGATGACGCAACCTGATGAAACGAACCCGGGCCTGCCTCGCCACATCGCGATCATCATGGATGGCAACGGCCGGTGGGCTGCCGAGCAGGGCAAGTCGCGGTCGTTCGGCCACCGGAACGGCGCACGGGCCGTCCGCGCCATCGTCACCGAGTGTGCTCGCCTCGGTATCGAAGTCCTCACGCTCTACAGCTTCTCAATGGAGAACTGGAAACGGCCGCGCGAGGAAATCGACGCGCTCATGACGCTCTACCTCGATTACCTCGTCGCTGAAGAACGCGAGATGATCGACAACCAGATCCGCTTCATCCAGATCGGCAGGCGCGACGGGCTGCCTGAAGAGATCCAGGCGCAACTCGATCGCACCATCGCGGCCACGTCTCGCTGCACGGGTCTGACGCTGGTGCTGGCACTGAACTATAGCAGTCGAACGGAGATCACCGATGCCGTCCGCGCCATCGCCCGCAAGGCCCAGGCAGGCGAGATCGACGTGAATGCCATCGACGAACAGGTTGTCGCCGATCATCTCTACACAGCAGGCCTGCCCGATCCGGATTTGCTCATCCGCACGGCAGGCGAGATGCGCGTGAGCAACTACCTGCTCTGGCAAATCTCGTACGCGGAGCTGTGGGTGACTGACACATACTGGCCGGACTTCACAGTCGATCACCTGAGCGAAGCGCTGCGCGACTACACGCGCAGGCAGCGACGCTTCGGCGATGTGAAGCCGTGAGGATCGGGGCGAACGACTCTCTGTATGCAAGGACCGTTTGCCGAAACGGCTTCAGCGGCCGCGATTGATCTTGTCGTGCGGGAACCCAGCCTTGCCAGGCTGGGCTGTGAAACGTGCGATGACGGCTGTACACGGCAACCCACGGTTCGTGGAAGCCGTTACGCTGTGAGCGTGCTGAAGCATCGCGTCATGTTCGGACTGCTGCTCACCGCAGCGCTCGTTGCGCTGTTTGTGCTCGATGATCGCCTCGACTCGGTGCGGATCACCGGCTGGCTGTCCGAGCTTCGTGGTGGTCGCGACACGCTGCCTCGCGGGCTTGTCCTCTTCGCACTCAGCCTGGTCATCGCGCCCCTGGCAGCATGGGAACTCTCACGGATCCTGCGCGCCAACGGCATCCGGGCCACCGTCCCGATCACGTGCCTGGCATCGGTGACGGGGCTTGTCCTGTCCTACAGCGTGCCGCAGGCCACGGATGGGCCGACGGCGATCGGGATCACATCGAGCGGGCTGATCCTCGTCTTCGTGAGTTCACTGGCGTACTACAGCCGGGGTCGAACGGTCGAAGGCGTGTGCGCGGCGGCGGCGGGGACGATGTTCGCCATGGTCTATCTCGGGCTGCTCTTCGGCTTCTTCCTCGCCATTCGACGGGACTACTCGGCATACCTGGTCCTGGGAATCCTCGCTGTCACCAAGTCCTGCGACATCGGCGCGTACTTCACAGGCACCGCGATCGGTCGGCACAAACTCGCGCCGTGGCTCAGCCCGGGCAAGACGTGGGAAGGCCTGGCGGGGGGCGTGTGCACCGCCGTCGTCATCGGGACGGCGCTGGCATGGGTGTCGGGGGCGACCGATGCGGTCGAGTCCGTGCCGATCTGGTTGGGAGCAGCATGTGGAGCGGTCTTCGCAGTCGCGGGGCAGACGGGTGATCTGGTCGCGAGCCTGTTCAAGCGGGATGCGGGGATCAAGGATGCCTCATCCGTCCTGCCGGGCTTCGGCGGGGTGCTGGATGTGATCGACTCGCCGCTGTTCGTCGGGCCGTTCGCCTACTGGATCTTCACGATCTTTCCGCCCGTCTGAACTGAGCGGGGCCGGCGGCGGAAGGACAGGGCGAAGGCTGCTACACTCAGGGGCTGTCGTCACCGGAGATTCGTATGCCCCTTATCGAGAAGCTTCTCGCCCTCTACCGCGTCGATCAACAACTGCGAGGCCTGACCGGCCGAATCACCAGTGCCGAGCGGTACCTTCGCGCCCAGCAGTCCAAGCTGAGTGAGTTACTGGCCTCCAAGGATGAACTGCTCAGCAGGCAGCGGCAACTCAAGGCGACGGTGGCGAACAATGAGGCGGAGATCAAGGGCTACGACGAGCGCGTCACTCACCTGCGCGACCAGATGAACCTCGCCAAGACGAGCAAGGAGTACAACGCCTTCCTCACCGAGGTGAGCACATTCAAGGCCGACCGGGGCGCCATCGAAGAAAAGACGCTCGAGGACATGTCACGGATCGAGTCGATCGAGGCGGAGGTCGCCAGCCTGGATGAACTGATCGGCGACCGTGAGAAAGTCAAAGCGGTGGCGGAGGCGGATCTGACGCAGCGCCAAGCGGACGCGGCGGAACGGCTTGCGGAGTTGCGGGCTGAGCGCACTGAGAAGCTCCGCGGCATCCCCGCCACGCCGCTCGCTGAGTACGAGCACCTGCTTGAGGACACCGACGGCGAGCCGATGGCCACGATCGTCGAAGAGAATCGCAGGCGCATGGAATACTCCTGCGGCGCCTGCTACATGGCCCTCACCGCGGAGACGTGCAACGCGCTGATGGTCGGCGAGAAGCTCGTCTGCTGCCACAACTGCGGCGTCATCCTCTACATCGAAAACGAACTCGCCGACGCCATCCGCAAGTAGACCGGACACCACACGGACCACGTGACCAACACCATGATCGCCGACGCAACAACCAGCCCGAAACATGACGGCTACTTCGCCAACATCTGGAAGACCGTCAACTCGATCCGGATCGGCCTGCAGATCACGTTGAAGTACTATTGCAGCCCGGTCGTCACGATCAAGTACCCCTTCGAGAAGATCAGCTTCGCGCCGCGGTATCGCGGTATCCATGAGTACGAAGCTGACAAGTGCATCGCCTGCGACCAGTGCGCCAAGGCCTGTCCGGTGGACTGCATCTACATCGACAAGTCCGCGCCCCGCAAGGTGGACAAGAAGACAGGCGAAGTGGTCGGCGGCGAGTTGCTCCGTTACGCGATCGACTATCAGAAGTGCATGTTCTGCGGGCTGTGCACCGAGCCTTGCCCGACGGACTGCATTCACATGGGCAAGAACCACGACATGTCTTCGTACAGTCGTGATGACATGATCGTGGAGTTCGCCGAGCTTGCCAAGCAAGGGCTGAAGACGCCGATCCCGCGTTGGATGACGCGCAACGCGAAGAAGATCGAGTGGGTCGCCAAGGAGAAGGAGCGCGTGGAGCGAGGCGAGTTGGCGACGACCGAAGCGGATCTGACCGCCGTCTAGCGCCTGCGGAGACCGCATCGTGACGGAATTTGCCCCCCCCCCCCCGAGTAAGCCGCTCTTTGCCGTGCATGAGAGCGAAGCTGCGGGATCGCGGTGGGTGTGCTCGGCGCTGAACTGCATTCACGACGCGCTGGCGTCACATGCACCCGCAGGCGCATTCGCGCACCTTGCACAGAAGCCGTGCGGTCTCTCGCCGACTGATATCTTGCACCTGCTCGATGCGTCAACCTTCAATCATCGCCTCACGGGGATCGTGGCAGGTTCGCTGATCACCGACGATGCGGCGATGGTGTGCGCGTTCGGCCGTCGCCTCCGGCGGGCGGTCGTTGTGAGGCACCCCGTGCTGCGCGCGGATTCGCTCACGCTCGTTCGACTGAAGCAGAAGGGCGAGGCGGTGGCGCTGCCGCTGGCCGTGCGGGCGACGATCCTGCGTTCCGGGACATCCACGGATCTCGCATCGCTCACCGCGGAACAGCGAGCCTTCGCGCTCGCGTGCTGGACCATCTCCGCAGTCGAAAAGACCAGCGAGGCAGCGGACATCAAGCACTTCCGCTTCGAGGATCTCGTCACGGACATCGACGCCGACCGGGCGCTGCTTGCGCATCTCTCAGCGGGGTCAATGACCGACTGGGAAGGTGAGGCTCGCGGTCGGCTTGAAGCGCTGCGAGGCATCCGGGTGGGCAAACACACCGGCGAGCGGCGGGCCGGACCTGCGGTCTACAAAGGCTGGCCGGAGTGGAAGACAACGCTCTTCGCCGTTCTTCTCAGCGAGCGAGCGTTCGCGTGGCACGCGCAGGCGGGCTACGACTTGGACGGTGTCACCAACCAGGGCTTGCCGTACCTGCCGCGTGAAGGCGTGCGTGAAGCGCTCCTTGCCGAGAAACAGCGAGAGATCGAGTCGATCAACGATGGACCGGTCTTGCTTGTCGGGCTTGGCGACGTGTTTGATGAGTTGCAGCGCCGAGGCGTGATCGCCGAACTCCGGTCGTGCGGCGTAACGGTCGATGCGGCCGATGACGACCCCTCGCGCGTGTCGCGTGCAGCGCCGCATGTGGACAACGCTCGCCCCCTCCAGGGCTGCGATGTGAGCGTGTACCGACACACGATCATCACGGCGCTTTTCGAGGCCGAGGCGGCGCTCCGCGCCGATGTCGTAGCGGCCCAACCAACATCCGCTTGATTGTCGAATCCTACGGGGAGTCCGCGTCACCGGGCTGGTCCGCATGTTCATCGGGCGGCGGGCCTGGGCGATGACGAGGGGCGCGTCGGATTGCCTCCAGCAGCGCCTCACGCCGCTCGCCGATCAGTTCCTCGCGGTGCTGCGCCCGATCGGTGAGCTCCTCCTCTAAGTCACGCACACGCACGGCGATCATCTCAAGCTCGTGCTCGCGGATCTTCTGACGAACATCGAAATGTTCGCTGAGTACTGCTGTGAGCTGATCTTCCAGTTCTTCGAGCCGGGCATCATCATCCGCCTGCTCAGCCAGTTGAAACGCGCGGGCGAGTTGCATCGAGCGATATGCGAGCTTGGAATCGCGCAGTTTCAGATCGAACATCTCCTGATCGCGGGAGCGCAGCTCCATCATCTCCAGGAGCCTGGGCATGTTGCGATCAAGCACGCGCTCGTACCGCTGCGGGTTCTCCTCGCGCAGGTCGTCGAGTTGTTGCGTCAGATGCGGGCTGAAGTGCTTGGCGAGATCATGCAGCGCGCCTCGCTGCTCATCGGAGAGATCCGCCCAAGAGGGGCATCGGCGAGGATCATGACGGGGCTGATCATGGCGCAGCCCACCCGGCGGGCCTGGCTCGAACAAGTCGCGTGCCGGCATCTCTCCGGGCGGGCGGGCGTCGCGTCCTCGGCCGAAACCCATCGGCACCTGGATCTCGCTGCCCTCGTTGAGTTGTTCAAGGAGGGATTCGAGCCGGTCCTGCTCTCGCCGGATCTGCTGAATACGGCGCTCGATGTACTCACGCTGACGGGCAGCCCGCTCCGCCTGGCGGGTGGTCGCCTCCGGATGATCGTCGCTCTGCGCTGCGGCGACCGACACCGGCGCCGCGAGCGCGAGCAGTCCGAGGAGCACAATTCCGATTCGCTTGCGTTCAGTGAGGTGCATCGGTCCAACTCCACGCATCATCCGCTCCGGGTCGGTCACCATCCTTTGACATCCAAGAGCAGATCGCTTTCCAAATCATTCCAGATCGACATCGTCTCCCACGGGTCCGCTACACACAACTCCAGGACGACCAGAGCAGTCTCCTCGATGCGATCGTCAAGCGGTGAGTTCGCGGTCTCGACGACCAACCATGCCTCGTCGCCGGCAGAGATCGGATCGTCGGTTGCGAGCGAGCCGTCGCCGGGCGCCGGGGCTTTCCTCGACAGAACCGCGGCAACCGTCATAAGCAGCACAATTGCAGCAGCGGCTGCGATGTACTGTGATGCGACTCTCCACTGCGGGAATCGCAACGACCGCGTCCGGACAGGGGCAGGCTCGGCTGCAAGCTCGCTGCTGCTCGCTGCGAAGATGCGATCGACAAGCCCGGCAGGCACATCTTGTTCGCGCCGCGCCGCATCAATGCGCAGAAGCTCATCAAGTTCGCACAAATCATCATCCCAGTCGGCGGGCAACGGGTCGGATTGTCGCTCATGTGCGCGTGTCATTGTTCAATCGCCTGAGACATGGCATCCCGGATCTTGGTGAGCGCCCGATGGTGTCGAGCGAGGACGGTTCCCAGCGGCTGCCCGAGGGCTGCTGCGATCTCCCTGAACGCAAGCCCGCCCTGATGTCGCAGGTGCAGGACTTCGATATCGGCTTCGGGCAATGCCGCCATCGCCTTGCTGAGCGCATCGAGGTTCTCTCGCTGTGAGTCCGCATCCGGGGAGGATGGTCGATCCGGTGACGCGGCGCCCCTGTGTCGGCTGACCGCCTGCCGATCCGCCAACGCGACGAGCGTCTGCGCGTCGGTCGGCACCGCTTGACGGGCTTGTCGCCTCATCTCGTCGCGAAACCGGTTCATGGCGATGCGAAACAGCCACGCCTCGAACTTGCCCTGCTCCAGGTAACTTCCATTGCGCAATTTGTCGGCAACCGTGCAAAAACACGACTGGGTGATCTCCTCAGCGAGGTCGGCGTCACCGCACTTGGCCCGTATCAGGCCGAAGACACGGCGGCTGTAGACCTCCAGAATCCGGCGCCACGCCTGCTCGTCACCTGACGCAGCTTGGCGGAGGACGCCGTTGATCCGTTCATCCGTCGACATATTCGCTCACTCAGGCCAACGCGGTGCGGTCCATGATATTGCCTGTCGTCAACATGTCACAGCCCGGAGGATGTCCATCTGTAGCAGCCTGTGGGTCCGGGAACAACGGGCGAGGCACCGGCTCGTTGCTATGAGGTCGTCTGGCCGGCCTGCGGGCAGTCTGCTGTGGCTGGCTTGGGTCGAACGTGTGACCATGTTATGCTGTGGGACAGCGGTTGGGTGGAGTAACGTGCCGCCGTGCGCTGTCGTGCGGTAGGCGCTTATCTGTCAGCCCAGGATTGGAGCAACTGCCGCTCCAAGAGCCGTGGAGTGAGACCGGGCATGATGGACCTTATTGGCGCAACTGAGCAGACCGTGCAAACCACGATTGGACCGACAATTCGGTTGGCCGAGGTTGGTGAAGGTCCGACGTGCGTTTTCCTCCAGGGTTTGCTGGGCCGAGTCGAGCACTACAGCCCGACGTTCGAGCAGCTGCACCACCGGGCTCGCTGCATCGTCCTTGATCTGGGCCTGCTGAAACTCCAGCGAGACTGGACGAACGTGGACGTTCTCACTGAGACCGTGGCGGAGGTGCTGCGCACGGAGAACCTCGCCCCATGCGTGCTTGTGGGCAACAGCTTCGGAGGGCACATCTCGCTGCTGACCGCACACCAATATCCTGAACTGGTGCGAGGTCTGATCCTCTCCGGGTCGTCGGGCTTGGCGGAGCGCACCTACGAGAAAGACATCCAGCATCGGCCGAGCCGAGCGTGGCTTCGCAGGAAGATCGGCGAGCTGTTCCACGACAAGTCGTTCGACATCGAGCAGTACATCGACGAGGCCTACGAGGAGTTGAGCGACCGGCGCAAGGCGCTGATGCTGGTGAAGCTGGCGCGCAGCACGAAGCGCCGCCACGTCGGGCACCTGCTTGCGGAAGTCTCCACACCGACGCTCATCTTGTGGGGCACCGAGGATGAGGTCACGACGCCCGAGACCGCGCGGGAGTTCGCCCAGGTCATCCCGAACAGCCGAACCAACTGGATACAAGACTGCGGGCACGCTCCGATGCTCGAGGCCCCGCTGGCCTTCGCCGAGGGAATCGAAGCGTTTCTCGATGAGTTGGATGGCATCGACCAGGAGGATGCCGCAGCATGAACGTGCTCGGTTCCGCCCTTTCGGTCTATCTCCGACGCCGCATCAGACACCTTGAAGCATCACCGCCGGACACCGGCGACGAGCAGCGCCGCGAGTGGTGCAAGCTCATCGACCGCGCAGCTCGCACCGAGTTCGGCCGATCACACCACTTCGCCCAGCTCAAAACGATCAGCGATTACCGCCACGCCGTCCCGCTCAGCGATTGGTACGGATTCGCCGACTCGATCAAGCGGATGCTCGCCGGCGAAGCGGATGTGCTCTGGCCGGGCAGGGTGCGTGACTTCGCGCAGACGTCGGGCACGACTTCGGGTGACAAGTACATCCCGGTCAGTCGGGAGATGTTTCGGTCGAATCAGAAGGCGGCGCTGGACATCTTCGCGCACCTGATGCGTCGGGGCGTTCACCCGAGCAGCATCTTCGCCGGCAAGAGCCTGTTCATGGGCGGGTCCACGAAGATCGAGACGAACCGGGCGGGTTGCCGAATCGCCGACCTCTCCGCGATCATGACCAGGGGGATCTTCTGGCCCGTCAATCGACGCTACCTGCCCGGTCGGGCGATTGCGCTGCTCGATCATTGGCCGACGAAGATCGACCGAATGGCCCGGGCGTGTCTGGCGGAGGATGTACGATTCGCCTCGGGAATGCCAAGCTGGATGCTCCTGCTCTGGCAGCGCATGCTCGAACTGGAGCGGGAGCGCGGAGGCGCGAGCAAGTCGATCTGCGAACTCTGGCCCAACTTCAAGGTCCTAATTCATGGCGGCGTGAACTTTCGGCCGTTCCTGACACGCGTCGAGACGATCCTCGGCGTCGGGACGCAGGCAGGTGCTCACGTCGGCCCGGTTCGCCATGAGGTCTACCCGGCGAGCGAAGGGTTCATCGCCATGCAGGACGCCTCACCGTCCGCTGATGATCCACACCGATGGATGCCGCTGCGCCTCCTGACCGATATCGGCGTCTTCTACGAGTTCGTCCCGCTCGAGGAGATCGACGCACCGGACGCCCCCGCGTTCATGGCGCACGAAGTTGAGAAGGGCCAACGATACGTCGTCGTCATGACGACGTGCGCCGGGCTGTGGCGCTACATCCTCGGCGATGTCGTCGAGTTCGACACGCTCGCCGCGGACGGCGGGCCGGTCCGGCTGCGCATCGTCGGCAGACATCGTCACTTCATCAACGCGTTCGGCGAGAACATCGTCGTCGAGCACATCGAGCAGGCTGTCACCGTCGCTGCGGAGAAGACGGGCGCGCGTGTCGGTGAGTTCACAGCCGCGCCGATCTATCCGGATGAGAGCACGCGGGCCGGTCTGGAATTGGTGGTCGAGTGGCTCGATGAGTCGCTTCCGACCGACGTGTTCCGCAGCGCGTTCGACGAAGCGATCAAGGCGCAAAACGTGGACTACACGACGAAGCGGACGGATGACATGGGGATGGCGCCGCCAGTCATCACGTGCGTGCCGGAGGGCACGTTTCACCGCTGGTTGGATGCAAAGGGGAAGTTGGGCGGGCAACACAAGGTGCCTCGCTGCGCGAATCACCGTGAGGTCATCGAGGGTGTGCGGGCTGCCGCGACCCCCACAACCCCCACAACCCCCACAACCCCCACACCACCCGCCACAGCACCCACAGGCGGGCCAACGGTGGATTGACGCTATCCATCGACGAAGCGGCGGGCACAAAAACCGTATCATCGTTGCTTGGCCGTGTGACGCGGCGTCCGAGGGTTCAGGTGCGCTCGCTTTTCGCCAAACGTTGGTTCCGCATCTACATCGTGCTGCTGCTCGCATCGCAGTGCGTGCAGCTCTTTTGGCCGCGCTCGCCTCGGCCCGGCCTGGAGCACGTCGTTGTCAACGTCGCAGCCCAGGCCGACGGCACCGCAGCGCCCGACCGAGACGTCCGCCTCGCATACCGACGATGGGGCGACGCAGGCGAACCGATCATCCTTCTGCACGGCACGCCCGGTTCAAGCGCCGCCTTCACCGCGCTGGCCCCTCGCCTCGCGGAGAACCATCTCGTCATCGCACCGGATCTGCCCGGCTTTGGCGCGTCATCACGCTGGATTCCCGACTATGGCATCGACGCGCACGCCGGCTACACCCTCGCCTTGATGGATGCGATCGGCTGCGAGCGGGCGCACATCGTCGGCTTCTCGATGGGAGCGGGCGCTGCGATCCACATGGCGCACCAGGCGCCCGACCGTGTGGCCTCGCTCACGCTGCTCAACGGCCTCGGCGTCCAGGAGGGTGAGGGGTCCGGCGATTACCACTTCGAGCATCTCAAGTACGCACTCGCATACGCGGGCCTGGTTGTCGCGCCGGAACTCATCCCCCACTTCGGCTTGCTCGGCGAACGATCGGCACGGCACAGTTCCGTCCGCAACTTCTGGGACACCGATCAGCGCCCGATCCGCGACATGCTCACCGGCCTGTCAGCGCCGCTCCTCATCCTACATGGGCGGGACGACTTTCTCGTGCCCCTGTGGACGGCGGAGGAACATCACCGCATCGTCGAGCAGAGCAGGCTGGTCATCTTCGACGCTGGTCACTTCATGACGTTCAGCGACGACGGCGCGGCGCTGCTCGCTGATGAGATCCTCCCATTCGTCGCGGCAGCCGATGATGCCGATGCTCTGATTGAACATGACACGATCGACTATTCGCAAGTGGAGGCTGACGAGGCGGCGCTGCCCGTCCTGCTGGATCTCGGTGAACGAGGCAACCCGTGGGCACACCTGGCGGTCATCGCGGTCGCGACGTTCTTCTCGGAGGATCTGACATGCGTCACGGTGGGCATGCTGATCCACCGGCACGACCTGGACCCATTCGTGGGCGTGCTCGGGTGCTTCATCGGCATCTTCATGGGCGATCTCGGGCTGTGGCTGCTGGGGCGCGTCGTTGGTCGGCGCATGCTGCGGTGGAAGCGCATCGAGCGTTACCTGCCGACGGACCACCTCGATCGCTGGGGAACGTGGTTCGACAAGCGAGGGTGGGTGGCGGTGCTTGCCAGCCGATGCCTGCCCGGTACGCGGATTCCGACGTTTGTCGGCGCGGGCATCGTCGGGCACAACGCGGGCCGATTCGCCCTCTGGGCTCTCCTTGCGGGGCTGCTCTGGACACCCGCACTGGTCATGCTCGCGGCGATCTTCGGCCCGATCGTCGCGCGACCGTTCGAGGCGGTGCTCGGGACCGGGCTGCTGTCGACGATCGTCGCGCTACTGGTCCTGTTCATCCTGATTCGCCTCGCGCTCCTGTCGTTCACGAGCGAAGGCAGGGCTCGCCTGGTCGTGCGTTTCTCACGGATCTGGCGACGGGAGTTCTGGCCCGCGTGGGTCTTCTATGCCCCGCTTGTCCCGTGGATGGCGTATCTTTCGCTCCGCCACCACGGGATGATGCTGCCCACCGCCGCCAACCCGGGCATTCCGGACGGCGGAATCATCGGCGAATCGAAGCACAACATCCTGACCCAACTCAGAGACCAACAGCAGCGGATCATTCCCTATGCGCTCATCCACCGAGGCAAAAATCCTGACAAGCGCGCCGCTGCGCTCCAGAAGACCATGCAAGAGCGCGGCTGGGACTTCCCGATCATCCTCAAGCCGGACGTTGCGCAGCGCGGCGTCGGGTTGAAGCTCATCCACAGCATCGAACGAGCCAGGGACTACTTCGCAACGACCAAGGCTCACACGCTCGCGCAGGTGTACGACACCGGCCCGTACGAAGCGGGGATCATGTACTGCCGCCTCCCAGGCGAATCACGAGGAAGGATCTTCTCCATCACCGACAAAGTCTTCCCCGAGATCACCGGCGATGGGAAACACACGCTGCGCCAACTCATCTGGCGTCACCCGCGCTACCGCATGCAAGCCAAGATCTTCATGACGCGCCTGCACAATGACATCGACCGGGTTCTTGACAAGGGCAAACGCATGGCGATCGGCATCGCGGGAAACCACTGTCAAGGCGCACTCCTCCGCGACGGGGCGCACCTCATCACGCCTGCGCTTGAGGACCAAGTCGAGCGCATTGCGCGCAGCTTCCCGCAGTTTGACTTCGGCCGACTCGATGTGCGATACCGTGATGTTGACAAGTTCATGGCCGGCGAAGATATGGCGATCATCGAATTCAACGGCGCGCTGTCGGAATCAACGAACATCTACGACCCAGCCTTCTCGGTGTTCCGAGCGTACCGCATCCTGTTCGAGCAATGGGCAGTGCTGTATCGAATCGGCGCCGCGAACCGGGATGCGGGGCAAGCGACGGCGTCCCTGCGATCACTCATTCGCGCGATTGTCAAACACTATCGAAGCCGAACCGTGAGCACCGTCTCAGATTGAGATCCCGCATTCGGCGAGCACTCCCCTCGCGAAGGCGACCCCGCGCGCGACGCCTGCGTCCGTCGGCGGCGGGCCTTCATACTCCAGGCACCACGCCCCGCGATAGCCCGACTCAACGAGCGATCGGATGATTCGGCCGATGTCCAGCTCGCCCTCATCCAGCGCCGTCGCCGTGTACGCTTCCATCGCCCCCGTCGAGCCGTCGCCGTTCTTGAGATGCACGTGCATGCATCGTGGGATGAGCCGATCGACGAGTTCGTGCGCCCTCGCGACGGAGTGGCCGAACCAGCGGAGGTTTGACGGGTCGATGCACGAGCCAACGCGAGCGTGATCGATCCGGTCCAGCGTGTCCGCAAGCTCGTCCGCACGATTCGTGATGAGGCCGTGAGTGTCCACAGCGAGCAGGCAGTCGAGATCATCCGCGATTGGGATGCACCGCTCCACACAGTCGCTGATGGCAGGCCACTGGCCGTCGGTCGGCACATTCGGCTTGGGGATGCCACCTTCCAGCCGCAGCACGTTCGTCCCCAATTCGCGGGCCTGCTCCGCACGTCGACGGACAAGATCCACCTGCCGCCCAAGCTCAGATGACCCCAGGGGATGGCAGAAGTCGTTGCCCACTCCCACCGCCGCCGCGATCACGCCGCAATCGTCGAAACGCCGACGCAGCGCCCGCACGTCGGCAGGGGTCCGGTCGAGCAGGTCCGTGTGCAGAAGCTCGATCCCGATGACACCAACTGCCTTGATGCGTTCGATGAACTCATCCCAGGAGTGGTCGCCCCAGTTGTAGTGGATTGCCGAGAAGCACTCGTGTGCGCTCATCACATCCTCCGATTGTGTCGCATCTCTACCATCGCGGCGATCGGCACAATCGAAGGAAGTCCGTTGTGTCGACCGCTGCTTGAAGATCCGGATCGACGCGCATGACATCGAAGCAGCTCACCTTTGGGAGCGCCGCCAAGACGTCCGCACGGTTCTGAATGGCTAACCAGCGCAGGTTCTCCTGCATCTGTGGATCGGGATGGTCATACTCGTACCCGTTCACGATCAAACCGGCGAGGCGCAGATTGCTGCTTCGGATGAGCCTGCACGTCTGTGCGGTGTGATTGAGCGTGCCTCGCGTCGCCCGGCACACAACGACGACCGTGAAGTCCAGCGCCATCATCAGATCAAGCACGGTGCTGTTGCGATCAAGCGGCGTCAAGATGCCCCCGACGCCTTCGACGACGATCGCATCGCTTCCCTCATCGAGCTTGCGCAGTGCCCGACCGATTGAGGCGTAGTCAGGTTGTGCATTCGCGTGAGTTCCATGCATTCGTTCGAGCGCCACGGCAGGCGACGTCGGCGGCTTGAGCGACACGGGATTGACAATGGCCAAGCTTCCCACATCCGGGTCGAGCCGGGCAGCGCACGCCAACTGCTCAGCATCGTCGGAGACCAGTCCTTCACGCCTCGATTCGCACCCGGTGGCGATCGGCTTGCAGGGACCGACCCGCACGCCTCGCCGGGCAAGCTGATCGCAGATCAGGCACGCAGCGACGGTCTTGCCGACACCCGTGTCCGTGCCTGTCACGAAAAGACCCGGTGAATGAAGGGCCAGGGGCGGAATCGCAAGTTCGCTTCCAGCGCCGTGTCCGCTCATTGCACAGCATCCGGCCGACGAAGGTGAGCTAGGGCGCCCGGGATCTCGTCGATCAGATCCGTTGCGAGCATGCCCGCGCTGCCGTGGCGATCCGCCCAACGGTCCGCCGCAAGCCCGTGTACGTACGCACCGAGCGCCGCACACTGAAAGAGATCCAGATCACCGACGAACTGGGCGATGAATCCCGCGATGATGCCGGTCAGCACATCGCCGGACCCGCCCGCCGCCAGCACCGCGTTGCCCGTCGGGTTCTCGCAGAACCGTTGACCATCCGTGATGATTGTGCCCGGCCCTTTCAACACGACGATGCAGCCAAGCCGTTGTGCGAGCAGCGCCGCCGCTTCGGGCCGAGTCCGTGGATTCACCGGGTCCGCATCAATCGAGAGTGACGCAGCGAGACGACGGTACTCACCCGGATGCGGCGTGAGCACTGCGGAAGCATGGAAGTCAGCGGCAGCGTTGGGCATCGTCGCGAGTTGATTCAGCCCGTCGGCGTCGATGACGATAGGCACATCTTCCTGCCAGATCGCGCGGAGCACGATCGCCGGCGCGCCTCCAGTTTTGTCCATCCCCAACCCAGGTCCGACAGCGAGACAATCAATCGTCGGGAGCATCGCATCGATCCGCTGCACGGCTTCGCTTCCCCTCACTCGGTCGTCATCATCAACCGGCAGTTCGACCGCCGTGGCGCACGGCGCGATCTGCATTCCGAATCGCAGTACGGTTGCTGGCATCATGAGCACCGCGAGCCCCGCCCCGCAGCGCAGCGCCGCGTTTGCCGCCAGGCATGGCGCGCCGATCATCACTGTGCCGTCGTCACCGCTGTGCCCGCCGACGACGGCGACCGTTCCAAACGTGCCCTTGTGTCCATCCGGATCGCGCGGCGGCAGACACGGCGGCTCATGTACCTGCTCAATCATGCCCGCATCCTACTGAATCCACATCGGCATCGCGCGCCGATGAGGGCGGCGACGGCGAGGATAACCACAGGAGCCTGGCCGAGACCGCACACTCATTAGCTTATCAGATTCTTTGAGTTACTAGCCCTCAGTCCAGACTGGCTCCCAACGCCGTTGTGGCGCCGTATCCCGCAGTTCACCGGAATCCCACAATGCGCTTTGTTCCCGGCAATACGACGGTACACTATGTGAACCAGACTCATCAATCCGTTTGGGAAGAACCCGCTCCGGTGCAAGAAGGAGAACTGAGATGAAGCCCGCATTGTATCCAGCCATGCTTGTCATCATCCTGCTCACGGCGCCTTGCGCAGAGGCCGACAAGGCCGAGATTATCGGCACGACGGACGCAGCCTCCCCCATCCCGGGGATGACCGTGATCTCGGACTACACCGGCTCGCTCCCGCCTGGGAACCCACCCGGTCGGGATATCTTCCAAATGCCCGGCTTCCCGACGTCGATGGGAAGTCAACAGTATTTCGCCCCAGCGCGCGGCCTCGTCTTCGCTGACCTGGACGGTGACGGCGATCTGGATATCGTCACATCGAGCACCGACGACAAGGTCTACGCCTGGGACTACACCGGCAACCCCGTGCCCGGCTTCCCTGTCACAACGATCGAGCAGGCTCAGTACGCGCCGAGCGTCGCCGACATGGACGGCGACGGCGACATGGAGATCGTGCAACTCACGCGCGGCACGGTGGAGGGTGGGCGCCTCTACATCATCGACCACGAAGGGAACGTACTGCCCGGCTTCCCGGCCAGCGTCAACAACAACAATCTCGCGAGCTGCGCCACGCTCTACGACCTCGACGGCGACGGCATCATGGAGATCATCGTCGGTGAACGCGACTGGCCACTTGGCTATCTGCACGTCTTCGAGATAGACGGCTCCGAGTGGGGCGGCAACTGGCCCGTGACGCTCGACCACGTACCAACCGGAACCGCAGCGGTCGGCGACGTTGATGCCGACGGCGTCGTCGAGATCTTCTACATGTCCTTCGACAGCATGTACTTGCTGGAGGTGGATGGCTCCTTGCTCCCCGGCTGGCCCAGGCAGATCACGGACGCCAACTTCAGCTACCAGTCCGCAGCGCTGGCGGATCTCGACAATGACGGTGACCTCGAAATCGTCGTCGGCGCACACAAGACCGCAGCAGGATGCTACGTCTTCCACCACGACGGTACGACGTTTCCGGGTTGGCCGAAGCTGGTGGGGAGCTGGACGTACTGCGCCCCAACCGTGACCGACCTGGACGGCGACGGGGAGCTGGAGATCCTCGACGGACGGACCGGAAATGTCGGCGACCCCACGTCCGAGGCGTTTTGGGCGTGGACGGTATCGGGCGTGACCAAGCCCGGCTTCCCCTACATGGCGCCCGAGCACGGAGGCGGATCAGACGGCCCGCTTACCGTCGCGGACATCAACGGCGATGGCCTGATGGAGATCTTCGCCGACCACAACGTCACCGTTGAGGGCTACGGCTACCTGTTCGGCGTCGATGCTGCCGGCGGCGACCTGCCCGGATTCCCGCTCCGGCCACACGGATTCACGTACATGAACGGCGCGACCATCGGTGATGTCGATGGCGACGGGGACTACGAGCTCGGCGTCTTGTCCGTCCACGGTACGACCGTCGATGTGAACCTCTACGATCTGACGGAAACCTATGCGCCGACGAACCGGGACTGGAAGGTGTACCACGCGCGCAACCAGCGCGGCGGGCTATACGAGCCGACATCACAATGCCCCGGCGACCTCGACGGCGACGGTGACACCGATCAGTCCGACCTCGGCCTTCTTCTCTCCTCATACGACATCGACGATGGCGGCGACCTGGATGGCGACGGCGACACCGATCAGTCGGATCTCGGCATCCTGCTCAGCGACTACGGCTGCACGCCCTGACTCGCTTCGCACGCATGAGCCTGGATCTCGCGGCCTGCTATCGTTGTGCAACGTCCGATCATGTGGTGCAGGCAGCCAACCCGGCGCTCACGTTGAGCGCCGGGTCGGCCGATTCCGTGGTAGTCGAGAACGAGACGCTTCCTTCACATGCATGCACTCACGGTCTTCGCCATCCCGAAAGCGTTTCACAGCCATACCGGCGTGATCCAGCGCAATGCGATCCGTAGCTGGCGGCGCATGGGCTGGGAGGTCTCTCTGCTCGGCGACGAGGCGGGCACGGCGGAGATGGCGGCAGAGGTCGAGGCTGCCCACCTGCCGAACGTAGCTCGCAACGACATGGGTACGCCGCTGCTGGACTCGGCGTTCAACCTCGCCCGGGATCATGCAACGACCGACCTGATCGCGTACGTCAACAGCGACATCATCTTCCTCAACGATCTTGCATCAGTCATTGGGCAGCTCCGGTTCCCTGAGTTCCTCGCTGTCGGCAGGCGCACGAACATCACGCTTGACACGGAACTGGACTTTGAGCGCAGCGACTGGAGACGGAGTGTGCGCCACGCCGTCGACCAGAGCGGCAAGTTGTTCACCGAGTTCGGCATCGACTACTTCGTCATGCCGCGCCGAAGCGAGTTGACGGACCTCCCGCCGTTCGCCGTCGGCAGAGCGAGGTGGGACAATTGGATGTGCGCCAGATCGTGGCGGCTTGGCGTGCCGCTCGTGGACCTGACAGAATGCGTTCTCGCCGTCCATCAGGATCACGATCACACGCACGTGAAGGGTCGGGGCGAGCACCAGTACAGCGGGCCCGAGGCGGCTGCGAACGCGGAACTGGCAGGCGGTGATTTCATGTCGATCGCGGACGCCACCTACATCGTCGACGAGCGAGGCCGGCCCGTACCCAGCGCGCTCAACCTGGCGCGGATGCACTACCAGACGGCAGTTCGAGAAACGACCCGCATGAGATCCTATTGGTCTTACGCCAGAGCGGCTGTCTATCTCACGAGGACGGGCAAGCCGCTGCAAGCCGCGCGCGATCTGTTGGCACGCCGGAGCGCGTGATCCGAACGATCGCAATCCACTACTCGACGGATTCGACCTCGATGCGCAACCGACCCATGAGCGGCACGAGCGAGACAAGGTCGTTGGTGATTGGCCCATCGTCAGACGCAGACGACGTTTGCAGGAGAATGTGCGTCGCGTCAGTGCGTCTCGGCCAGGCGGAATCAAAGTCCACCCAACACATCTCGCCGTCTTCGCCGGGCAGCAGCGCCTGCGTCCACATGTGATACCCGAAGACGCCCTTCCGGCCGAGGAACTGATCGGCGTAGATCAGGCCGCTGGCGACGCGCGACGGGATGCCGTCGGCGCGAAGCATCGCAGCCATCAAGACGCCGTGCTCGCTGCAATCACCCTGTCGGCTGCGGGCCGTCTCCGTCGCTGATGCAAAGCCGACGCTGAGATCCTTCGACGAAACGTACGTGAACACATACGTTCGGATCGCCTCGGCTCGCTCGTAGGGATCGTCCGACGCATCGGCGACGGCCTGCTTGGTCAGGCTCACAATGAGCGGGTTCTCATGATTGACGAACGTACTCGCATCGAGCGCGTGTTCGATGTCCGGGTCGTCACCGGCTGGCAGCGGATCATCCACGTCGATCGTCACGCGCACGCGACCATCGTCGAGCCGCTCGACGCGTTGTCCGCCCGCGGCGCGGATCTCGGGCATCTCACCATCAGCGACGGAAAGGACATAGCTGGCGCGCGTTGACTTCCTCGGCCGACGAATCGACCGATCCGGCTCAACGAGCGTCGACCCCATGAGTTCCCCGGGTTCAAGCTTCGACATTGCCAGCTCGCGGTCCGCCGCCACCATCTCAATCCGGATGATGCCCATTTCCATCACGGTGCGGATGACATCGCCATCCTCCGGATCAACGAACTCAGTCGTCTTGATCCCAGGCATGATGTCCATCGTCGATTCCCATTCGACCGCAGGCACGGTTCGGCCCATCGCCTCAACGGTCGTCTCACCGATGATGTCGCGGGTGACGGTGATGGGGCGAACACCCAGCGACGGCTCGAGCATGGTGACGACGATGCGCTTTGCGCCAGCTTGGAGCTGCTCCTCAACGAACCTGCCGGCGGCGGCGGGAGGCAGCCAGTCGGCATCGGGCGCGGGCATCGTGGTCTCAACCACGTGATCGCCGAGAGTGGAACGCTGCAGAATCGAACCATCACCATTGAACGTCAGTTCAATCTCGCTGGCCACCGCCGATGTCAGCGTCTTGGACCATGCGGAAACCGGAACGCCCTGATCCGTTTCGACGAACCGGGATTCCACACGGATTTCGATGGTCGCTCGCCCGCGCGCAATCGTGAGCACGGTCTCGCTCGATGTGATGATCTGATCGCCTTGCATCTGTTCAAGCGCGTGCATCCACCCCACGCGCTGACCGCTCATGAGGGCGACGTACCACCGCTCGAAGGTCGTGTCGGCTCGAACGGCTACCGAACTGACCCCAACGACGAGCAGACACAAGAGCATGGCGGTGAGGGCGTTGAATCGACGCATGGTGTTCTCCGGACATGGGAATCGGTTTATGATGCCACCTGATGATACCGGCGTGCGTGGCTGACGAGGCAGCCGATCGCGCTGTTGACGGAGGCGGCACGAGTTGGTCGGGCGTGTCGGCGGGGCGAGCGGCAACGTCTGTGCGGCCGGCGCAACGTCCGTGTGGGGGCGGGTTTGGTGCGCGGTTCAATGCTGAGAGATGAACCGGCCGACACCTAATATCACGGGCCTGCGGCGGAGCGTCGCGACAGGCAATCTCACTGACGGAGCATACTGGGACGTACATCACCACCGGCGGCGTGGAGCGTTCGGGAAACAGGCATGGGCAGCTACGAGTTGATCTGCGTTGGATGCGGCGTGGCCGGTCAGCACGCTGCGGCTCGCGCTGCCGCTGCCGGGCGGCGCGTCGCGATCATCGAGAGGTCGGCTGCGCCGGGCAGCACGCTCGCCAAGGCGGGTGCACCGCCCAGCCGGTCGATCCGCGAGACCGCACTTCTCCTTGCCGCTCATCGAGACCACTCCATCGAAGGCATCAACATGCGCGTGCCGGCCGGTCTCTCCATCGCCCAGTTCGTGGCCCGTTGCCTCCAAGCTCAGACGAACGCCCCCATCCGCATCAACGATGAACTTGAGCAGTCGGGTGCGGACACGTACCAGGGGGATGTCCAATTCATCGACGAACACACGATCGAGCTTGCGCGAGCGGGTGGCCGAGTTGATCGGCTGATCGGTGAGCACATCCTGCTGGCGACCGGGTCGGCGCCTCATCACCATTCCGGAGTGGACTTCAGCAACCCGTGCATCGTTGACGCTGACGAGATGCTCAAGCTCCCGTCAATCCCCGCGGATTTGACCGTGTTCGGGGCCGGCATGATCGGGTGCGAGTACGCCTGTATTCTTGCCGAGATCGGTGTGCGCGTTCGTCTGCTCGACCCGCACGATCATCTCATGCCGGGGCTTGATCCGGATCTGCGTCGCGTCCTTGTGCGGTCGATGCTCGAGGCCGGTGTTGACCTGCAACTCGGCGCGGATCTGCGAGACGTCGAACCGGCTCGCGGCGGCGGCGTCAGCGTCCAAATCGAGCGTGGAGCCGTGTATCACACCGACGTGTTGATGTACGCCTCGGGTCGCCGAGGCGCCACCAGTTCACTCAACTTGCAGCAGATCGGCGTTGAGACCGACAAGTACGGGTACATCATCGTCGACGACCAGGGGCGCACCGCGATCCCACACATCTACGCTGCGGGCGATGTCACGGGGCATCCGTCGCTCGCCGGCGAGGCCTTGTCACAAGCCGGGGCTGCGGTCGATCAGATGTTCAGCCTCACACCCAGGCGTGTGAACGAGGATCTGCTGCCGATGTGCCTCTGCACGATCCCGCCGATCGCGATGGTGGGGATGACCGAAGCACAGGCCAGACAACAGAACATCAACGTCATGGTCGGTCGCGCGGGCTTGACGCCTTGTCGCGATCGGCGCACGTTCGGGGATGAAAAGGGCTTCATGAAGCTCATCTTCGAGTACCCCAGCCGACGACTGCTCGGCGCAGCGATCATCGGCGCCGAGGCTCCGGAGATCATCCACATCGCGCAGGCGGTCATCGCCCACGACGGGACGTTCGACTACTTCATCGACGCCGGATTCAATACGCCGACATTCAGCGCGGCGTATCAGCGGGCTGCGCTCGACTGCGCGATGGCGGTGGCGCGCCGTGAGGCCGAATCGCGCGCCGCGTAGCCGCTCGGCGATGAACGGCGATGCCGCAAGCCCACCCGGCTCCGATTGCCCAATCCCACTTGTGCGCCTATTGTTGGCAACATCATCGTCGGCGTCTGCTCGCACGCCGCCAGCAGCAGTTCGTGCTGCCACGCACTACCTCCGACGGCTGGAAGGATGACCCCAACATGGCCACACTCCAGGAAGTACTCCAAGAAAAGGTGCCCGCTTACCGCGCTGAGGTTCGGGAGATCCTCAAAGAGCACGGAAGCGACGTCGTCTCAACCGTGACCGTGCAGCAACTGTACGGAGGAATGCGCGGCGTCAAGGGGATGATTTGCGACACCTCCGTCGTCGAGCCGGACACGGGGCTGATCGTACGCGGCCGACCGATCCTGGAACTCAAAGATGTTCGGCCGGAGGAGATGTTCTTCCTGCTCCTCACCGGTGAGATGCCGGATGACGAAGCCAGGGCTGCGCTGCAGAGCGAGTTCGACCGGCGATCACAGGTCCCCGCCTATGTCTGGGATCTGATCAAAGCAATGCCCAAAGACACATGCCCGATGTGCTCGCTCGCCACGGGCATCCTCGTCATGGACCGTGAGAGCGTCTTCCGCAAGTGGTATCACAGCGGCATGAAACGAGAGGACTACTGGCTCGCCACGCTCGGCGACGCGCTGAACATCCTCGCCAAGCTCCCCGTCATCGCTGCGGGCATCTACCGCATCCGATTCAACCACGGAAGCGAGATGCACTGGACGCACGGCTTGGACTACGGAGCCAACTTCGCCAACATGCTCGGCATCGCGGACCCGGCGGGCAACTTCGCCAAGCTCATGCGGCTCTACCTCACGTTCCATGCCGATCACGAGGGCGGTAACGTCTCCGCGAACACGGCGCATGTCGTCGGCTCGGCGCTGTCCGACGCGTACTACGCCATTTCCTCCGGACTGAACGGCCTGGCCGGTCCACTGCACGGGCTTGCCAACCAGGAATGCATCGCGTGGATTCTTGAACTCATGGATCGATTCGGCGGCGTGCCGACGGAGGACCAGCTCCGGCAGTCCGCGCTTGAGACGCTTCGGAGCGGGCTTGTGATTCCAGGTTACGGCCACGCCGTTCTGAGAGTGACCGATCCGCGGTTCACAGGATTCCATGAGTTCGGAGCAGCGTACCTGCCCGACGACCCCGTCTTCCAGACTGTGGATCAGGTGTACGAGGTCATCCCCAACGTGCTGCGCGAGTACTCCGATGAGCGCGTCAAGGCAGGCAAACACCCCATTGCCAACTGCTGGCCGAACGTCGATGCGATCTCCGGGTCGTTGCTGCATCACTTCGGCATCGTCGAGTATCGGTACTACACCGTGCTATTCGCCGTCTCAAGAGCGATGGGGCTGCTCGCCCAACTCGTGCTTCATCGCGCGCTCGGCTCACCGATCACTCGGCCCAAGTCCGTCTCGACCGACTGGGTCAAGGAGCAGATCAGCAAGTAAGCGACGAGAATCCCCATGACGATAAAGCGCGCCATCGAGCAACTTGCCTTCGAGAAGGCAGTCGTCGTCTCGCCGGATGATCTCGATGATCTGCAATCCCATGCCCAACTCATCGAGGAGACGGACACCGTACTCAGCGGGTTCATCCGCGTGTTTCAGTTCGGCGATCACGTGCTGATTCAAGAGACCACGGGCAAGAAGGAAATCGTCCTTCGACATGCCGCCTCGCTTGACGACGCTCGGAAGTTCGTGCATGACAGAATGGAAACGTACGAACGCATGTGGGACGGCTGCGGCTGCAAGGTGCACTACTTCGACTGAGTGCGCGCATCCAACCCATCGCAACGGCACGGCGGCGCCGGTATCCTCTCACGCATGATCGACACGCACTGTCATCTCACGTTTCCGGACTTCGCCGGGGCAACGCACCGCACGCTTGATGAATGCGAAGAGATGGGCGTGACCGGCGCGATCACCGTCTCCACAACGGTCGCGGATGCCCACCGCGCGCTTGAGCTTGCGCTGGACGATGACCGCCTCTGGTGCAGCGCGGGCGTCCATCCGCTAGATTCGGACAAAGGCCCGCATGACTGGGACGCGCTGACGGCAGTGGCCCGGCACGAACGATGCGTCGCATGGGGTGAGCTGGGGCTTGACAATCACTACAAGACGCCGGTTCGGTCGATGCAGGATCGCATCCTCGAACAGCACCTCGCGACGATCGAAGGCTCCGGGCTGGACCTGCCGGTCATCTTGCATTGCCGTGAGGCCTACGGCGAGTTGATCTCCGTGCTCCGCCGGACATCGCTTCCGCCGGAGCGATTTGTCTTTCACTGCTTCACCGCAGGCCCGGACGACATGCGCCTGCTGCTCGACTTCGGCGCGTGGGTGTCCTTCACCGGAGTCGTGACGTACAAGAACGCGGACGACGTGCGTGAGGCGGCGCTGCTTCCGCCGCTCGACCGGATCATGATCGAGACCGATGCGCCGTTTCTCACGCCCGCGCCGCATCGCAAGATCAGGCCCAACCACCCGAAATTCAGCCGCGTCACCGCCCAGTTCGTCGCCGACCTGCACGGCGTCCCGTGGCCTGAATTCCACGAGCGCATCAACCGGAATGCGGAGCGGTTCTTCGGCCTGTCCGACATCACGTAACATTGCGGGAGACTTGCCTGACGTTAAGCGCCGCCGTACGTTGCGAAGAGGTGAACCGAGACGGGAGGATTCGAGCAATGCCGCGACTCATCCTCAGCATCCTGCTGACGCTCGCGATCATCTATATCGTCCCCTTCCTGATCTACGGTCTCTTCTCGGTCCTGACCGATCTCAAGCCACCCCAGGACGCCTCGGCGGCGCGTTTCCTGCTCAGTGTCCTAGTCTCCAAGATCGGCACAGCCGTTGCCTTCGTGGTGATCTTCCACATGGCGAGGGAATCGCTCAGCGGTCATTGGCTGCTTTACGCCGGCGCGTGGTGGATCATGTTCGTTGTCGGTGAGTGTGGGCAAGCAATCCTCCCGACCTACTCATGGACGGAGGCGATCGCAGGCATCATCTCTGAGACGATCTACTTCCCGCTCGCGGCACTCACGACGAACCTATTGCTGCATGCGCAGTGAGTGACGCACCAGCCCATGCGCCGCAGTGGCGTCTGCGGGCGACTTGACGGAGGATGAACCATGGCTGATCTTGAACTGGTGACGTATTGTGGCCTGTACTGTGGACTGTGCGCGCAGCGGTGCAGGATTCCTCAGCGGGCGAGCGAGCTGCGGGAGTCCATGAGCAAGGAGGGCTACGAGCTCTGGGGCTCGGAACTGCCCGGGTTCACGAAGTTCTGGAGCTTCCTGACGGATCTCTGTGAACCGGAGAAGGCATGTCCGGGTTGCCGACAGGGTGGCGGACCATCGTTCTGCACGATTCGCAAGTGCGCTCGCGAGCGAGGCCTCGACGTGTGCGTCTTCTGTGATGAGTACCCATGCGAGCGTGTGCAGGGAATCGCGAAGGGCTACCCGACGTTGATCCCCGACGGGAAACGCATGCGTGACATCGGTCTCGATGCATGGGTCGCGGAACAGAGGGATCGCGCAGCGACCGGTTTCGCATATGTTGACATCCGCTGTCATCCGTACGATGTCCCGGATAAGTAGGCCTCCGCCGCGGTGTTGCTGCGAGAGCGTCCCCAGGAGATGAACCGTGATGACCGGCGAGCAAGGGAAGCGAAGGTGTCGAGCACAGTACACAACCCTGTGTGCTGTCTCGCTTGTACTGCTCACATCGCTCGGCCTGCAATCTGCGCCGCGCGAAAGCAGACTCGCCTTGGTCGCGCTGCGTGATGAGGCGAAGCGTTACGTGGCCGGCGAGATCGAGCTGCCCGACGAACCCGACTTCGCGTTTCGGTGGAAAGAACCAGTCGAGCGATGGTATATCCTCGAGGCGATCTACAAGGTACAGGATCGGAGCGACCGCGCAGCCGATGCCTACGTGCGCTGGCAACTGTTGAGTTACGCGCCCCGGCTGGATGAATACAAAGCGTGGCAAGTCGACAGGCTGCTCAATACGCTGCCGAAGCTCAGCATCAATCCGGTCGCTGGAGAAGAGGTCGTCGATCGCTTCACGCAACTGCTTGCAGCATTGGAGGAGCACGAAGAGGCGATTGATGTGATGCGCCGCGAATGGGAGAAGCTCACCGCCGACCGTGATCGAGCTGATGCGCGCAACGAACCCGCTCGGCGATTCGCTGAGTATTGGTACGAACACTGCATCGACACATACGGCAAGGCGGGGCATCAGGAACCGCAACTCGTGTGGGCGGTCTTTGTGAACACGCTCAAGGCGGGTTGGAAGGTGTCCACGGAGAAGGGGCGAATCACGCGGGCGCTCAATGAACGGCGGGAGGATGACATGTTCGACCGCAGAGCCCGCCGCGCCATGTGCCAGGACATCGCACGGCTGCGAGGCGTGGAGTACCCCGCGGTGGACGAGATCACGTTCTATGAGGGCAAGCCGCCGCACATCACAATCGGCAAGCGGCGTGTCTCAAAGAACGACGCGGACCGCTGGATCGAAGCGCTCCAGGCCACAGCGGCACCGTGACCATCACCGATCCGCGCATCGCAGCGTTCCTGACTATCATGGCCGTGCCGCAACGACGCTCCGCGAGCCATACCGCATGATGAACCTGCAGCGCTACCACCGACAGATGCTCCTGCCCGACATCGGCCAAGCGGGTCAGCAGCGACTGTGCGAATCGCATGCGCTGATCGTCGGCTGCGGGGCGCTCGGCAGCGTGCTCGCAGAAATGCTCGCCCGTGCAGGCGTTGGAACGCTCATGATCGTGGACCGCGATTGCGTGGAACCGACGAATCTTCAACGGCAGATCCTCTTCGATCAAGCGGATGCCGACCACGGCGTGCCCAAGGCAGTCGCAGCCCAACGCCGAATTGCCCGCATCAATCCCGATGTGACCGTCCACCCCATCGTTGATGATTTCAACGACACGAACGCCGAGCGCATCGCACTGGAGCTGCACGGCCGGGCTGACATCCTGCTCGACGGGCTGGACAACTTCGAGACGCGATACCTTCTCAACGATCTCGCGGTGCGATTCACGCTGCCCTATGTCTACGGCGGCGCGGTAGGCATGACGGGCATGACGATGCCGATCCTGCCACGCACCGACGACGACAACAATGCCCCGTGGACCGATGCGCAACACACACCATGCTTGCGATGCCTGTTCGAAGACGCCCCGCCCGTCGGCAGCACACCCACATGTGACACCGCAGGCATCCTTGGCCCGGTCGCCTCGATCATCGCGAACTACCAGGCAGTCGAAGCGATCAAGATCCTGCTCAGCCGATTCGATCGCATTCGCCGGTCGCTTCTGACAATCGATGTCTGGACAAACCAGCTCCATGAAGTACCGATGCCGATGTCAACCCCCGACTGCCCGGCCTGCGGAAAGCGCGCGTTCCCATACCTTGACGGCGAACGCACATCGCATGCCACATCGCTCTGCGGCCGGCGCAGCGTGCAGATCATCGCCCACGGCACAAACTCTGCGATCGACCTGCATGAACTCGCCGCCCGCCTCTCGCCACACGGCACGTTCAGCGTCGGCCCGTTCACACTCTGCGGAACACTCAACCACGAACGCGGCGATCAAGGCGAGCCGATACAACTCACCGTCTTTCCAAACGGGCGCACGATCGTCAAGGGCACAAACAGAATCGACATCGCACGCACCATCCATGCGAAATACATCGGCACATAGCCGCCGCGATGCACTGACGGATTCACACAGGAGCACACACATGGGCGCACTCGCCGAAACGCTTACGAAACCCGCGGAAGCCATGCTCTGGTATGCCGGCATGCTCTGCGAGGACATCCCCGATGACAAGTTCGCCGTCAAGACGATCCAGACGCTGAATCATCCAGCTTTCATCATGGGACATCTGACCGTCTATCCCGAGGAGTTGCTCAACCACATCGGCCGAGGCGATCTCGCCATCGACAACGCTGACTACGACAAACTCTTCGGCATGGGCGTCGAGTGCAAGAACGATCCATCCATCTACCCAAACAAGACGGAACTCACAGCCCGCTTCCGAGACCGGCACAACGTCCTGATCGGAGCGATCGCCGACATGACCGACGAGCAGCTTCTCGCACCGAACCCCACGGACTTCCTCAAAGAGTCCTGCCCGACGCTCGCCGCGATGCTCCTCTTCTCGCTGCACGATCACGTCATGATGCACCTCGGTCAGATCAGCGCGTGGCGGCGCACGATCGGCCTCGGATCGGTCATGTAAGACATCACACAAGGCTCCAGCCCCCATGCTCCTGCTCACCGCATTCCGACCATTCGGAACCGAACCGGATGACTCGCCCCGCACGATCAACGTCTCGCGCGAGGCGCTCGTCGCACTACGCCGCGAGTTCGACGATGCGCTCGGCTACCTCGTCATGTCCGTCGATGACAACTGCACGCACCAGTTCGACGCAATGCACAACTCGCAGCCGTGGGATGCCGTGATCCTCATGGGCGAAGCAGGCGGCGACGGTCCAGTGCGATTCGAACGGACGGCAAGCGATCCCGATGACGCCTCCGCAACGTCAGTCCGGCGATCGCGCATCGTCACCGAGCAACTCGCATCATCATGCGGCGCCGCATGCACCGATCAGGTCGGCCGATACTTCTGCAACGCGATCTACTTTCATGCGCTGGGGGTGTGCGAGAAAGCGATCTTCATCCATCTCCCGAAAGACCGACCGCCGGGCAACCATGTCGCGGTCGTTCGCAAGCTCATCAAGACGCAGTTGTGATCGTCCCCTCAACGTGAAGGGGGCAAGTTCCGCAGGAAGCCCGCTAACTCATCGAGCGTTGGACTCGCAGCGTTCCTGATGTAGTACCCGCTCACCGCAGTACCAACGGCGATCGCCTGCTCGATCGGCAGGCTGGCCAGGCGAGCGAGCGCGACGCCTGCGTTGAAGTGATCCCCACCTCCCGTGCTGATCTTCGGCTCCGGCGTGAACGGACCGTCGAACCACGCGCACTGCCCGTCGGCATCGGCTGCCGCCGCGCCCTCCCTCGGGTGAATCACCACGGTGTCAATGTCCAGTTGCTGCCGAAGCGCGCACGCCGCCTCGCGGATGTGTTCGCCATCGACCGCATCGCCGGCAGCGAACGCATCGGCCAGCCCGGCAATGCGCGCGACCTGCCCCGCTTCCGCGAGGTTCAGCCCGAGCGTGAGCGGACACAGCCCGTTCATCTCACGAAGGAGCACGATCGCTTCCTGCAAGTCCGTTGCGGTCCGCTTCGCCGGGTCGGCAAGATCCACGAACATCCGGCGAGGCCCGATCGACGGATCACCGAGGCCGGGCAAGACCTCATCCATCATCCCCCGCCAAATACCGCTCATCCCAGGCAGCATCGTCCAGTTCACCGTCGCCAGCAGCGATGACCGCCCCACCACGTCGCGCAGCGTACTCAGCCCGGCGACGCGCCTAACGCACGAGTAGTCCAGCCCCTCCAACATCGTGATCTTGCCGAACAGGATCTTCCCATCATCGAACTCGACGGCATCGGTCAACCCCGGCGGCCCGGTCACGATCACCTGCTCGCACCCATGCGCAAAAGGCTCGAACACCTCATGCACGCCGCCCTCATCGCTTCCGATCGCGCCGATGAACGTGATCGGCATGCCCACAGCCGACAGCGCCTGCGCCATAATCGCCGCGTTGCCGCCCAGCTTGCGCCTCGTCACAGCGAACTCGATGTTCGCCGATCGGCCCGCCGCCGCGGCGATGCGATCTGAGAGCTGCGTCATTCGCGTCATTCGTTCGTACCGCCCCGGACCGTGCCGAACGTCAACGACGTGGATGATCGAGTCGATGAAGCCGTCGAACCCGATGACAGCCCGCGCTGACGCCAGACGCTCCCGTGCGTCGACAAGCGCATCGGCTGCGGCGTGTGCGACAATCGCGCGATGGTCATGCTCGTTCATAGCCAACGATTGTGCCTCGCACCTCACCGGACGGCAAGCCCTCGCCAGCCGAGGCGGGTCGCTTCGTGAACCTGCGCAGTTGTGTGGCGATGCGTTGAGGGTCGGGCGGAATCCGGCTGCAGTGCTCGACGAAGCCACCTGTCGTGCGGACGGGCTTCCCAAGAACCACTGCGCAGACGCCCAGGGCCTGCAAACCGTCGATTTCGACCAGAAACCGGCCTCGTGCGTTCACTCCTGGTGAGGAACTTGGAATCTCGGCTTGGATATCGCGGGGGTGGAGTTACACTCGTATGTGAGTGGCCGGGCCGTGGGGCTGGGCGAAGCCATCCGGGGAAACGCGGGTTCGAACGGAGGAGACGAACATGCGATACCTCATGCTGCTTCTTGCCGCGGCTGCATCAGTCCTGAGCACCGCCCCGGCCCACGCCGACCCCGGCGATGAACTCTTCAAACTCCTGGCCAGCGACGGTGTGGAGGGCGACTGGTTCGGCGACGCCGTCGCGATCAGCGGCACGACCGCCATCGTCGGGGCCTACGGGGACGACGACAACGGCGACTGGTCCGGCTCGGCCTACCTCTTCGACACGACCACGGGCCAGCAGATCGCCAAGCTGCTGGCTAATGACGGCGCGCTGTACAGCTACTTCGGCTGGTCCGTCGCGATCAGCGGCGCCACCGCCATCGTCGGGGCTCACGAGGACGACGACAATGGCAGCAACTCCGGCTCGGCGTACCTCTTCGACATTTCAGACCCCGCGAACCCTGCGCAGATCGCCAAGCTCCTCGCCAGCGACGGCGCGGCGGGGGACAGGTTCGGCTGGTCCGTCGCGATCAGCGGCACGATCGCCATCGTCGGGGCATGCTATGACGACGACCACGGGGGCGACTCCGGCTCGGCGTACCTCTTCGACACGACCGCGGGCCAGCAGATCGCCAAGCTCCTGCCCAGCGACGGCGCGGGGGGGGACGAGTTCGGCTACTCCGTCGCGATCAGCAGCACGACCGCCATCATCGGGGCCTACAGGGACGACGACAACGGCTGGGGCTCCGGCTCGGCGTACTTCTTCGACACGACCACAGGTCAGCAAATCGCCAAGCTCCTCCCCAGCGACGGCGCGGCGAACGACTACTTCGGCTACTTCGTCGCGATCAGCGATACCACCGCCATCGTCGGGGCCTACCGGGACGATGACAACGGCGCCGACTCCGGCTCGGCGTACCTGTTCGATGTCACAACGGGGCAGCAAATCGCCAAGCTCCTCCCGGGCGACGGCGCGGAGGGGGACTACTTCGGCGACCCCGTCGCGATCAGCGGCACCGCCGCCGTCGTCGGGGCACGCTATGACGCCGACAACGGTACCGGCTCCGGCTCTGCCTACCTCTTCGACATTTCAGACCCTGCGAACCCCACGCAGATCGCCAAGCTCCTCCCGAGCGACGGCGCGGTGGAAGACTACTTCGGCTCCGTCGCGATCAGCGGCGCGATCGCCATCGTCGGGGCCATTGGTGACGACGACAACGGCACCAACTCCGGCTCGGCGTACCTCTTCGACGCGAGCATTACCACGCCATGCCCCGGCGACCTCGACGGTGACGGCGACACAGACGAGCTTGACCTCGGCTTACTGCTCTCCGCTTACGGCATCGACGACGGTGGTGACCTCGACGGTGACGGCGACACGGACCAATCCGATCTCGGCATCCTGCTCAGCGACTACGGCTGCGGGACATGACGCGCTGACCACCTGCAGGGGCGTTACTGCCCGGACCCGCCGTGCTTCGTGTCAGCCGAGGCGGGTCGGTTCGTGAACCTGCGCAGTTGCGCGTCGATGCGCGGAGGGTCGGGCGGAATCCGGCTGCAGTACTCAACGAAGCCACCTGTCCTGCGGACGGGCTTCCCAGGAACCACCGCGCAGACGCCCAGGAGCTCTCCGCGTCGCGGATCTCGACGAGAGATTGGCCTCATGCGTCCATTTCACGGGGGGAACTTGGAATCTCCGCTTGGATATCGCGGGGGTGGAGTTACACTCGTATGTGCGTGGCCGGGCCGTGGGGCCGGGCGAAGTCATCTGGTGAATGTCGATTCGCGAACGGAGGAGACGAACATGCGATATCTCACACTGCTTCTTGCCGCGGCTGCATCAGTCCTGAGCACCGCACCGGCCCACGCCGATTTCGGCGATGAACTCTTCAAGCTCCTGCCCAGCGACGGCGCTGGGTCCGACGAGTTCGGCTACTCCGTCGCAATCAGCGGCACAACCGCCATCGTCGGAACACGCTATGACGACGACAACGGTATCGACTCCGGCTCGGCGTACCTCTTCGACACCACCACGGGTCAGCAGCTCTTCAAGCTCCTTGCCAGCGACGGTGCGGAGGAGGACTACTTTGGCCACTCCGTCGCGATCAGCGGCACCACCGCCATCGTTGGGGCCTGGGCGGACGACGACAACGGTGACTTGTCCGGCTCGGCGTACCTTTTCGACACGGCCACAGGCCAGCAGCTCTTCAAGCTCCTCCCGAGCGACGGCGCGATGCTGGACAGCTTTGGCGTCTCCGTGGCGATCAGCGGCACCGCCGCCATCGTTGGGGCAGCCTGGGACAGCGACAACGGTTTCGGGTCCGGCTCGGCATACCTCTTTGACACGACCACGGGCCAGCAGATCGCCAAGTTCCTGCCCAGCGACGGTGCGGAGGGAGACCAGTTCGGCCACTCCGTCGCGATCAGCGGCAC
>JAGLTS010000006.1 GCA_023135165.1 Phycisphaerales bacterium
ATGTCAGCCAAGCCGGGGATGGGCGGGGCGGCGGGCTTGGTCCCGGTACAGATGAAGATGCGGCGCGCGGTGATCTGCTTGTCGCCGACGCGGACTGTGTGCGAATCGACGAACTGCGCATCGCCCTCGCCGAGGACCAGATCGACGCGCTTGAACATGCCGACGGTCTTGCTGTCGTTGATGTACTGGAGTTGGCCTCGGATCTGTTCGAACGGCTGACGGACGGCAGGCGGGTCCGCGGCGTCGAGCTGCATCGCGGGGAAGCGGTCGACGACGTGCCTGGTCTTGGCGATGCGGAGCAAAGCCTTGCTCGGGATGCAGCCGACGTTCATGCACTCGCCCCCGATTGCCCGGCGTTCGATGCCACAGACCTTCAGCCCCATCTCGGAGGCCATGACGGAGACCGCCATGCCCGCCGGGCCGAGTCCGATTGTGAGAACGTCATAGTCGTAGGTCATTGCGTGATTCCTGTGAACATGTGCGGGCCGATCCGCTACCCGAACCTCACCGGCCGATCAACCCGGATCGTAGGCGAGGCGGCCCCACGCATCAACCTGTCATGAAGACTTGATGTAGCCGCCGTCCCGGCCGGCAACGCGGAACCGCGCGCCGGCGTGCCGGTATCGCTGGCTGGCGGCCCATGCCAGGCCATGCCTGATATGAGGTGGGACATGGTCACAACACGACGATCGTTTCTTCAAACCGCAGCCGTCGGTTCGCTCCTCGCCGCCGCAGGCGCCACAGCGACGCATGCGATGACACCCGACGATCCAGAGCCCCAGCCGTCCAATGCGCCGGTCACGAAGTACAAGATGCTCATCCTCGGGGGGACGGGCTTCCTCGGGCCTGCCGTCGTCGAGAAGGCCGTGGCGCGCGGACACACCATGACGCTCTTTAACCGGGGCAAGACCAACCCGCATCTCTTCCCGCACTTGGAGCAGCTCCGGGGCGATCGTGACACAGGCGACCTGAAAGCGCTCAAGGGCCGGAAGTGGGATGTCGTGATCGACACATCCGCCTACGTGCCAGCCCATGTGCAGGCGACAGCGACGATGCTCGGCGAGCACGCGAGGCAGTATGTGCTGCTGTCATCCGTGGGCGTGTTTGCAGATCACGGCCAGCCTGCAGACGAGCCATCTCCCGTGGCTGAGATCACCGACGAGGTCGCGGCGAGCATGACGACGATCCGGGAGTCCCTCGCCCACTACGGCGCGATGAAGGCCCGGTGTGAGAAAGCCGCCCAAGCCGCGATGCCCGGGCGCGTGACCGTCATTCGGCCTGGGTTGATCGCCGGCCCGCGCGATTGGTCGGACCGATTCACATACTGGGCTGTGCGCGTCGCCGATGGCGGCGAGATGCTCGCGCCGGGCGATGGGCTTGATCCGGTCCAGTACGTCGACGTGCGCGACCTCGCTGACTGGATCATCCGCTGCATCGAGCACCACATCGCGGGGCTCTTCTGCGCCATCTCGCCAGCCGGGCGATTCAACATGGCGGAACTGCTCTACGGCATGAAGGCTGCGACCACGACCGACGCGAGTATCACGTGGGTGAACGAGGCCTTTCTCGAAGCCAACGAGATCCAGGCGTGGGGGCACATGCCCATATGGATGCCCCGCTCAGAACCAACCGTCTCCGCGTTCCATCTCGTTAGCAGCAAGAAGGCGGTCCAGGCGGGGCTCGTGTTTCGACCACTGGCAGAGACAGCCCGCGACACCGTGGCCTGGCATCACGGCAATCGGCCCGCTGACTACGAATGGGGACAACGCGCGGGCATCAGTCGTGAGCGTGAGGCGCAGCTTCTCAAGGCTTGGCACAAGCGGGACGCCCAGCCATCAGATCCAGCCACATCCGACGCGCCGGGATGAGATCCGTGCGCCCAACAACCCTATCCGAGGCAATCGGTCGAACGTGAGTCATCCGCCAATCTGACCGAACATGGCAAGCACGAGGATCGACATGACCAAGAAACAAATCACGCTGGCTGTGATGCTCGCCATCACGCTCGTCTGTACCGGATGCACTGTGAGCACCGTCCGCGTCAGGCAGGATGACGGCACATACCGCACAACGCGCGAACTGACTTGGCTCAACTGGTGCTCGGCGCATCGTTCGTTCACATGCACCGAGGATGACATGGTCGCGACAACCGTGCTGGACGTGAAGTACTCCTGGCCGAAGGGCGAGGGTTCCTTCACCGGCTGCGAGACGATCGAGTTCCGGGGCAATGGCGTACGTTGCACTCTCCGTGGGCGGGAGTTGACTGTGAACGGCATCGTCTACGAGGGGTTCGAGCCCGGCGATCATGTGCGCATCACGTCCGACGGCCGTGTGTTCGTGAACGATGCTGAGCAGTTGGCCAAGGAGCGTGATTGAGACGGCGTCGGTGGATCGGTGATCGGATTATGCTCAACGGTTCCTTCTTGACCGGACTCACGCCTTGGTCGATACTGGAATCATCGCTGGTGACCATTGACACCGCGTGGAGAGCAAGGGAGAGAGGCATGACAGATCGCATGTGGACCGTGCGTCGTTTGAAGATCATCGGCTGCATCCTGACCTCGCTTCTCTGCGGCGCACCGACTGGCGCGGCGGAGAACGGCGAGATCCTCGCGCAGCAGCTTGACGGCGACGGCAGGGGCTACACCGTCCTGCGCGTCTGGGGTTCGCACTACGAGATGGGCTACGCGCAGACGGAACTGCTCGGCGACTACATCGTTCAAGGCGTCAACGAGACCAAGGCGTTTCTCGGCAGCTACTACTACGACATGGCCCGCGGAATCATGGCCGGCGCGGTCTGGATGCCCGCCGGCGTCGAAGACGAGATCGACGCAGCGGTGGACTGCCTGGCCGTCACACACCCGAGCGAGAACATCGACGAGCTTGATCTGAAGGTGTCATGCACCGCGGGTGAATGGCTCTATGGTTGCCGAAGCCACAGTTGCTGGGGCAGGTACGTCGCGCCGCCGATCAGGACGCTCAGCACGCGCAGGCTCGACTTCTCCACGCTGTATCCTTCGATGAACCACCTGGTGATCTGCGCCCGCCAACCGAATGACGGTTCGCCGGAGTGGGTCAACATTGGCTTCCCCGGCATCGTGACGTCGGCGACGGGTGTCAACGAGTTCGGCACCATCGTAGCGCTGCACGATTACGCCTGCGACACCGACTTCGCAGCCGGGCGCATGCCGAGGATGATCGCCTGCCGATACGCGCTGACCATCGCCACCGACCCGGATGTGTCGACGCACCTGGATACGGTCTTTGCGGAACTTCAGAACTACGAGATCATGACAGGTAGTTTCGTGAACTACTATGCGCCGGAAGGGCACGGCGGCGTCATGGTCTGTCATCCCGATCAGGCCGGCCCCGACTTTTACTACCTTCGCAGGCCGCAGGAGGCATGGCATCACGGCGAGGCGATCATCACGACCAACACATGGACGGATGGGACGTACACGCCACCGGATGAGAACTTCGGCGCCGATGTGTACTACGATGATGAGTCACCCAAGACGCTTGAAAGCCATTGGAATCTGCTCGCGGGCGTCAATGGGCTGCAGCAACTCAGCATCGCATACCGCGGTCGAGGCGACATGACGATCTGGGCGGATGGTCGGCTCGACGGCGCGGGTCGCACGCCTCGCCTGGAATACGAATGGGATGACTTGTTCCCCGCGCAGGCGCAGCCCGGCGATCTGAATGGCGACGGCTGCGTCGATCAAGCGGACTTGGGCATCCTGCTCGCGTCATATGAGATCGACGCCAGCGGCGACCTTGATGGCGATGGCGACACCGATCAGGCTGACCTCGGCATTCTGCTCGCCAACTACGGTGCTGGTTGTTGAGACAATCCGGATAACAATAACGGTTTCGTCCACCGTTGCTTCTACGTGCCAGCGGCGTGTGATCATGTCGAGTTGCGTCGATACGTCCGAGTATTGGTGTGCCTCAATGCTCTTTTCACGGATCTGTATACAAAACCGGCGGGTTTCATGCATCACCTGCGGCGAACACGGAGTAAAGTGAAGGTGTCCACCTTGCTTCGCCGTTCGGCGGTCAGGTTGGGCGGTGGTGGGGTTGTCGGTTCCGGGGTGTGGATTTGCACAGTTCAGCACGCGAGACCCTACAAGGAGCAGAAGGAATATGACCGTCCATCGTTTCTTCACACCGGCCGTCGCCTTACTCGGGACGGCATTGACCATCGGCACCGTGATCGCCCCCCAGGCCCAGGCTACGGACCGCCGCGTCCTGTTTGAGAAGTTCACAGCAACGTGGTGCAGCCACTGCCCATCGGTCGGGCGTGCCCTTCACCAGCTCCATGCCGACTATCCCGACGACATGATCATCCTCGATGTTCACCGCTCCGACGAGTATGAGACGCTCTACGGCGACGATCGCGCGATCTTCTATGGCGTCTTCCCGCTGCCGGATGTCCGCATCGATGGCGTCATAGCGCAGGTCGGCGGCAACGATGACGATCAGGTGAACTATGACAACCTGCTGGGCGCGTTGAACACGCGCATGCCGGTCCCTACCGATGTGACGATCGAGCTGAGCGTCGCCGAGGTCTCCGGACAAACGTATCGGCTCACCGCGGAGGTCGGCGTCGAGGCGGGCGGTAGCGCCAAGACAGTTCGCGTCCATATGGTCCAGGCGCTCGACGATTTCCCCGAGGCGACTGACAACCGGTACACGAACACGCTTCGCGTGGGCCACGAAATGGGCGACTACGCACTGACGCCTGGGAGCACGCAGATCGTCGAACAGGAGTTCGACCTGACGGCGGATTGGGGCGACAAGGATGACATTCGCTTCATCGTCTGGGCTCAGGAATCCGCTTCATCCGGACCTGCCGAGGTCTACAACTCGGCGATCTGGTCCTGGCCTACCTGCATCGGCGATCTTGACGGCGACGGTGACACCGACCAATCGGACCTCGGTATCCTACTCGCGTCGTATACGATCAACGACGCCGGCGATCTGGATGGCGACGGTGATACGGATCAATCGGATCTCGGCATCCTGCTTGCCTTTTATGGCTGCGGATAAGTAGTGAGAAAGCCGATCATCGCAGTGTGCAACGGTGCCGCGGTGATCGGGGGATGAACACATCCGTTGCCGACCCCGGTGCTTCGTACGATTGCGCGGTTTTCATTTGGCGCTGGGTGAAGGTGTGGTAGAATCAGAGAGGTACTGTCGTACTTACGCCGCGATGCGGACGGGCCGGCAGGAGCGAAGCGCCATTCGGCGCACCATGTGCCCCGCCTTTTCATGTTGTCTGTGACATAGGTGGTGTTTTCGGACCATCCCGGCCAATGTCTTCATCGGCCATCCTTGAGACGAGGAGCAAAGAGAGAATGAGCCATCATCGATCGTGTAGACGTACGGTTGCGATCCTGTCGTTGGGCTTGGTGCTCGGCGCTACATTCACCCCGTGTGCTGACGCGGCGGACCGGAAGGTCATGGGTGAGCAGTTCACCGCCACGTGGTGTGGGTATTGCCCACCTGTCGGCATCGCCATGAACATGCTGATGGATGACTATCCCGATTCGATCATCAGCGCGCAGATTCACGTGAGCGATGCTCCGTATAACACGACCTGGGGTACTGCCCGGGCGTCGTTCTACAGCGTCAGCGGCATCCCCCACATGAAGATCGACGGTGTCCTGACGAGGGTCGGTGGCGGCACCGTCACAAGCTGTTACAACGACTTCCTGGGCAAGATGAACACTCGGCTCGCCGTGCCGACTGATGTGACGATCGACCTGACCGGCGAAATCGTCGTCGATCAAACGTATCGACTGACGGCTTCGATCGGCGTCGAGGCGGGTGGCGCCGCCAAGACCGTGCGCGTGCACATGATCCAGACCCTCGACGACTACCCGGTCTCGTTCGACGATCACACGTACAACTGCACGCGGGTCGGCTACCAAGTCGGCGACTACGCGCTCACGCCCGGCAACACCGAGATCATCGTGCAGGACTTCAATCTCGATGCCATAAGCTGGGGCGATCAGCAGAACATCAGGTTCATCGTCTTCGTGCAGGAGCCGAATGCATCAGGCCTGTCGGAGATCTATCAAGCTGCGGATTTGGGCTGGTTCCCCACGATCGAGCATCAGATGGTGGAAGTCACGATCACACCCGAGGCAATCGCCGACGACCCGACGCTCGCGGGCGCCAAAACGTTTGACCTGCAGGTCATCATGACTGAAGGCGACGACTGGACCTCGACCGACGCTACGGCGACGATCGACGGCGCGTTCTACCAGCACCCCAGTTTCGACGCGAACACGCCGCAGCCGGGCTGGTGGCCGACGTTCCCGTCGCTTGAGCTCGATAGCTTCTTCAGCGCGTACGACTTCGCCGCGCCTGCATTCGTCGGCACACCGACCATCACGAACGACTCAATGAGCGCAATCTGGTTCGACACCGAGAACCCCGGAAGCGGCACGTACACCATCGCCCGCTTCACGGTCACATCTGGCACCTCGCTGATGGTGACGGGAACTTCGACGGCGAACTACACGCAGGGCGAGCTGCACCCGTTCAGCTTCGAGGTCGAAGTCACCTTCTGCCCCGGCGACCTCGACGGTGACGGCGACACCGATCAGTCCGACCTCGGCATCCTGCTCGGCGCCTACGAGCTCACCGGCGCCGGCGATCTCGACGGTGACGGCGATACCGATCAGTCCGACCTCGGCATCCTGCTCGGCGACTACCCCTGCCCGTAAGGCGACGCGTCGGCGTCTCCCACGCACAATCCCTCCCGGGCCTCGGTCAACGGACCGAGGCCCGTTTTCGTACCTCGTGAGCACCACACATAGCCGGGCTGCCACACAGCCCGAGGGATGTGTGTGTGGACCCCAGGCGCGATCCGGGTGCTTGAGATGTACCGTTGCTGGCGCGGCGCCTGTCAGAACGGCAGGCAGGATCTGTGAGGAACCCGCTTACGGGAACGTGAGAGGGGCATCACCGTGGCGCGCACCTTGCATGACTGCAGGCGGGACCAAGGGAAATCGGCAAGGAGACGCCTCATGCGAATGGATCGCTTCACCACGATGGCGCAGCAGGTGCTGGCCGACGCGCAATCGGCAGCGGTCGGCTCTGGGCATTCCGAGTTGACGCCGTTGCATCTGCTGCATGCGCTCCTGGGCGATCCGAACGGGACCGCCCGGTCGATCATCGCCAAGACCGGCGCCACGACTGAGCGGATCGTCGAGATGGCGGATTCAGAGCTGGCTCGCCTGCCCAAAGTCGAAGGCCAGACGCAGATCCCGACCTCGCGGGCTTTGATCGAAGTGCTTGCCCGTGCTGAGAAGCTCGCCGGCGATATGGAGGATGCGTACATCTCCACTGAGCATCTCCTGCTTGCTCTTGCTGAGGTCAAGTCCGATGCGCGCGAGGTGTTCTCCGTCAGCGCTGTGGATTCCAAGAACCTGCGAAATGCAATTGATCAGTTGCGCGAAGCATCCGGCGCCAGCCACGTGACCGATCCGAATGCAGAATCGACGTACGAAGCGCTCAAGAAGTACGCGATCGACCTGGTCGCACTGGCGCAACAGGGCAAGCTCGACCCGGTCATCGGGCGCGATGAGGAAGTCAGGCGGTGCTTGCAGGTGCTGTCACGCCGGCGAAAGAACAACCCGGTCCTGATCGGTGAGCCGGGCGTCGGGAAGACGGCGATCGTCGAGGGCATCGCGCAGCGCATCGTGAACGGCGACGCGCCCGGCTCGATGCTCAGCGCCCGCATCATGGCGCTGGACCTCGGCCAACTCCTCGCGGGTGCGAAGTTCCGCGGCGAGTTCGAGGAACGCTTCAAGGCGGTCCTGCGCGAAGTGGCGGCGAGCGATGGTGAGGTCATTCTCTTCATCGACGAGCTTCACACGGTTGTCGGAGCGGGTCAGGCGGAAGGGGCTGTCTCAGCCGGGAACCTGCTCAAGCCCGCGCTGGCCAGAGGCGACCTGCGTTGTATCGGCGCGACGACGCTTGACGAGTACCGCGAGCACATCGAGAAGGATGCAGCCTTCGAACGGCGGTTCCAGCCGGTCTTTGTCGGTGAGCCGAGCGCCCAGGACACAATCGCGATTCTCCGGGGACTCAAATCACGCTACGAAGCGCACCACGGCGTCCGCGTGCAGGATGCAGCCCTCATCGCAGCGGTGACGCAAAGTCAGCGATACATCGCCGATCGTCGTTTGCCCGACAAAGCGATCGACCTGATCGACGAGGCGGCATCTCGCCTGCGCATCGAGAACGACACGATGCCCGCGGAACTCGATGAAGTCCGGCGACGTGAAATGCAGCTAGAAATCGAACGCGAGGCTCTCAAGCAGGAAGATGACGAAGCATCGCGCAAGCGTCTCGACGCGATCGATCGGGAAATCGCTGAGCTGAGTGAGGACAACCGCAAGCTCACCGCCCAGTGGGAAGTCGAGACCGAAGAACTGAAAAAGATCAAGGCGTTCAAAGGAGAGATCAACCAAAAGGAGATCGAACTGGAACAAGCGCAGCGGCGAGGCGATCTCGAAACCGCAGCCCGCATCCAGTACGGCGAGCTGCGCGAACTGCAGCAGCAACTCGACGAAGCTGACCGCGCGTTCGAGCAGCGCCAGGCTGAGGGAGACACGCTCGTCAAGGAAGAGGTCGATGCTGAGCAGATCGCGGAGGTCGTAGCGAACTGGACGGGAATCCCGGTCAGCAGGCTCATCGAGAGCGAAAAGCAGAAGCTCATCCGAATGGAAGATGCGCTCGGCGAGGTCGTGATCGGTCAAGAGGATGCGGCCCGCGCCGTCTCCGATGCTGTGCGCCGCTCACGGGCCGACCTGGGCGATCCCAATCGACCGATCGGGTCGTTCCTGTTCCTCGGCCCGACGGGTGTCGGCAAGACGGAACTCTGCAAGCAGCTCGCGCAGTTTCTCTTCGACACGCAGGATGCGATGGTCCGTCTGGACATGAGCGAGTACATGGAACGGCACGCGGTCGCTCGCCTGATCGGCGCGCCGCCCGGGTACATCGGATATGAAGAGGGCGGGCGCTTGACCGAAGCCGTCCGGCGCCGACCCTACTGCGTCGTCCTGCTCGATGAGATCGAAAAGGCGCACCCGGATGTCTTCAACGTACTGCTTCAGGTTCTCGACGACGGCCGACTGACCGACGGGCATGGCCGAACCGTGAGCTTCAAGAACGCGATCATCGTTATGACATCCAACATCGGCAGCACCGCGCTCACCGAAATGGCGTCGAAGCGGGCCGAGGATTGGGAGATCGAAGCAGCGGTGCGTGAGCACCTCAAGCACGCCCTTCGGCCGGAACTGCTCAATCGCATCGATGAGACGATCGTGTTCCATCAACTGACGCGCGGTGAGATCGGCGACATCGTGCGGATTCAGCTTCGACAACTCGGCGATCGGCTCGCGCAGCGCGGGCTCACGCTTAAGCTCAGCGACGAAGCGCGTGACCGCATCACGGAGGAGGGCTACGACCCGATGTACGGAGCCAGACCGCTCAAGCGCGTCATCCAACAACGCATCGAGAATCCGCTGGCGACTCGGCTGCTGGCTGGGGACTTCCAGCCGGGTGATGTGATCGACGTGAGCTACGTCGGGAAGAGCTTCGTTTTCTCACGTCAGGCTGGCGACGGCACGAGCAGCCCCGCCGATGATGTGGTGTGGGAGCCGTGAACCCCTACATGTGGCGGATAAACGGTGACCCGTTTGATCGGCATACGGTGGACGGCACGAAGTCGCAAGAGTTTTAGAACTTCACTGGCTGGCATGCGTATGTCTTAGTGAGAACACAGCAAGCCGCAGACGATTCATGTCTCTCTCTCCTCTAGCAGGGCGTTGCCGACCGAGGCGACGTCCTGCTTTGTAAGTGGGCGCTCTGGCGTCGGCAGCGCAGCCTGAGCGGTGGTCACGGTGCGAGGCGATCCCGGCCGGCTTATCCGCCCGCTCGCTCGCGGCTCCCGATGGTGCACAGAACCCCTTCACAGCCCAGCCTGGCAAGGCTGGGTTTGCTTCGTGTGCCCGGCGCGGCTGTCTCAAGGATCTCGCCTCACCAAGCGGGGCTGCTACGGATGCGGTCATCCCTACGTGACCGGCATCAGCCGGCGCAGCGATCGGCCATAGTCCACCGCGCTCGCCACGACATCGCGCATCGTCTCCTTGACGATGATCTTGTCACCGGTCGTCAGCGTAATCGTCGTGTCGGGGTTCTCCTCGACGAAACGAATCAAATCCGCGTTGACCACGAACTTCTTGTCGTTGAGTCGCGTGAGCGTAATCATCAGATGCGCCTCCGCACCGCTTAGCGCCCGAGCAGCAGGAGTTGCTGCATCAGTTCGTTGGTCGTGCTGATCACTCGGCTGGACGCGGTGTAGCCGGTGGTCGTGAGAATCATTTCGGTGAATTCCTGACTGAGATCGACGTTGCTCAGTTCGAGCGATCCGCCGAGCACGCTCCCCGCACCGAACGATTGCGGCGTACCGATCAGCGCCGTTCCCGAGTTCGGCCCGACCGCGAAGAGGTTGTTGCCGCGATCGACGAGACCTTCGGGATTGGTGAACGTCGCCAGTGCGATCTGCCCGATCGTGCGTGTCAGGCCGTTGGTGAACGACCCGGAGATCGTGCCGTTGATCCCGACGCCGAAGTCCGCCAGCGTGCCGATCGGTGAACCGTCCTGATACGTCGCAGCAATCTCGCTGCCATCGCGCGTGTCGGCGAGCTGCTGCACACGATCAGATTCCGACTCCAGATCGACGGTGAACGTGAGCGGAGTCGCAGCACCCGTGTCAGCGCGATCCAGGCTGACGTCGAAGCTCGTCGTACCCATGAGATTGCCATACGGGTCGAACGTGATCACCGGATCGTCAGGCAGCGTGAGCGCACGCGCCAAGTCGCTGTCGTCGGTCGATTCCGCGTAGTAACGCCACGTGTTGCCCGCATCGGACTTGCTCTCCAAGACGAACGCCAGATCCACAATCAGTTCACTGCCGAGCGAGTCGTAGGTGACGAACTGCGTGCGGACCGATTCACCCGTGGCTGACTGCCCGCGCGTGAACGTGAGCGGCTGCTCCACGAGCGCTCCGTCCGAATCGAGGCGGGTCGCGTTCGACGCGGTCAACGTGATGTCGCTGACCGTGCCCGTGTTGCCGATGATGCGAATCGCTCCGGTCGTCGGGTCGAGCTGCGCGCCGGATGTGGCTGCTGCGTCATCTTCATCAAGCACCGACTGGCCCGTGATGACGCCCAACAGGTCGTTGAAGAAGCTGAGCAGATCGGCGATGGTCGTCGCCGCGGTGACAGCGAGGTCCGCATCGGGGAGTTCCTGGCCATCCTTCGTCGCACCGCTGACGCGGAACGTGTCGCCCGCATCGAACATCGCTGTGCCGAGCGGGTCGGTGAGGTGCTGCATCGCCGTGAGCAACGTCGCTGTCGTCACGGTCGCGCCCGCCGTGTTGGTGAGGGCCGGCGTCGAGATGACCGTGCCTCGCAGGCCGACCTCGCCATCCGCGTTGAGATTGCCGCCAATGCGAACATGCTCGGTCGCCTCAGCGATCGTGAGCGTTCCAAGCGGGATGTTCACATCGCTCAGCGCGCCTTGGGTCAGGTTGAACTGAGTGTCGATGCCATAGCCCTGCACCTTGTCGCCGCTGATCGAAACAAGGTCGTGGTCGGCGTTGAGTTGAAAGGCGCCGGCACGCGTGTACGCTTGCCCATCCGCGTTCTCGACAATGAAGAACCCATCGCCTTCGATCGCCAGGTCGGTGTTGATGCCCGTGGTGCTGATCGACCCGTCAGTGAGGATGCGCTGCGTACCCGCGATCTTCACGCCGAGGCCGATCTGGCCCGGATTGCTCCCGCCATGCGCGCCGTCAGGTCTGGACCCGAGGCTGAGCGTTCGGCTGAACATCGGCGCGAAGTTCATTCGGTTCGACTTGTACGCGGTCGTGTTGATGTTGGCGATGTTGTTGCCGATGACATCCAACTTGCGGGCGTGCGCGTTGAGCCCGCTGAGTCCGGTGAAGAGTGCCGTCGTCGAAGCCATATCTTTGGTCCTTCACTCCAGCCGATCAGACGGGCTGGTCTTCCTGTGGATCGTTGGGTCGAGTTTGTGAGTCGTCGAGCGCCTGCTGCACATCGGCGAGCAGGCCGCGCAGCGACTGGTTGACAATGTGCTCGCGCGGCATGTTGAGCAGTGCTGGATCGTCGAGCCCCGTCGTGCCGTCGGGTCTCGGCGCGATGACGACGGTGTCGATCTCCGTGAGCACCGCGCCGGGTTCGGTCGCTAAGCCTTCGATACGCCGGGCGGGCACATCGACGAGTAGGCCCTCGCCATCGAGCAGCACCAGCGCCCTGGTCGCGCCCGCCGCCTCCGCCTGATCGACCGCCCACGCCACACGTTGTGCATCCGCCTCGGAGAGTTCCAGGTCGAGCATCGGCGACACATCCACGGGCAGGTCGCTTGTGATCTTCCCCTGCGCAGCCAGCGCCAGCAGATCCGCGAACGGCGTGGTGAGGATCGCCGGACGATGGGTGGTCTCGGTGCGATGCAGCGCAGCGCTCCGAGCAGCCGGGTCAAGCCGAGCAAGAAGGTCGGTCTGCTCAGTCATCACTCGGCTCCGCCGTTCTGTGGCTCATTGACCTGATCGACGTTCTCCAGCGGGAGCGAGCCTCCGCCGGTGAGTTGAAGCGTGACCGAGTCGCCGCTCACGGTGACGGCAGAGACGACGCCCGCGACGGGATCGCCGAACGAATCCGTGCCCGAGACGTGCTTGCCGATGAGCACGCCCGCCGACGAGATCCAGCTCTGCGCCGTCATCCGCGTGAGGGTCTCTTGAAGCTCCGCGAAGGATTCGCTGCTCCGCGCGGACTGCTCGGTCAGATCCTGGAGCGTCTGCTGCAAGTCCAGATCCGATTCGATCGAGCGCAGCGACTGGATCTGTTCGAGCAGCTTGGATGAATCCTGCGGTTCGAGCGGGTCCTGGTTCGCGAGTTCCGTGAACATGATCTTCATGAAATCTTCGCTGCTCAGTGCGGAGAACCCATCCGGGGTCCGCGACTGAACGTCAGCCGCCAGTGAGTCTTCAATGCGCACAGCACACCTCCCGGCGCTGCGTCGACGTGAGCGAGGCTCATGCGACGACGTTCAGCGACCACTGCATATGATTCGCTGCATCATGTCCGGTGCGCTCCGCGCTTTGGCCCGGCACGGGGATGTGCCAGGTGAACGGGCTGCCTCCCTGCTGCCCGTCTGGATCATCGAATCTTCCCTTGCTCTGCCCCTGACTCGCATCGCGGCTGTGGTCTCCACCCGGCGTGTGTTGCTCCTCCTCCGGAGGATCGCCGTGCTGCGCTGCAGTGTTGTTCGTAGTCGGTGGTGTCGCTGACTGCACGTGCAGTTGCGTCACCGTGAGGCCCCGTGATTCCAGCGCCGTCCGCAGTGCGGACAGATGCTCGCTCAGAAGCTGCTGCGCCTGCTCGGTCGTGGAAGTGAACGTGGCGCGAACTGATGTGCCCTGGATATCCAGTTCGATCTTCAGTTGTCCCAGGGTGGCAGGGTGCAGCCGCATCGTCAACGAACCACTGCGCTGCGAGACCGCTGCGAAAAGCCCGCGTGAGACACCCTTGATGAATGCCTTGTCATCCACGTTCACGAGTCGGTTGAGCGACTGGTCGTTCTGTGCGGGGGTTGTGGGGGTTGACTGTTTGGTTTGCGCCGATGCGGACTTGACCGCTGCCTGGAAGCTCGCACCGCTCGCGTGCAGTGCGCCTGCCGGTGAAGCCGTCCGCGCGGAGGCGCCCGCCTGTGCAACGGATGATGCCACACGTGCTTGGCCCGTCGGCGCCGATTCGACTCGCGGCACGCCCTGGTCCGCCGATGCAGCCCGCTCACCCGCATTTGGTGAGGCGCCGGAACGCGACTGATCCGTCGCGCCTTGATTGGACTTCCCACCGCTGCGAGCCGTGTCGCGCATCTCCCCCGTGTCGGAGCGTCGCCCTGTCGCGCGGTCAGTCTCGCTCGGCTGCGTCTCAGCGGAGGGTGTCGCTTCGGGCCGTGCGGAGGGTGCGGCCATACCCACCGCATCATGTCCGTTTGCCTTGAGCTTTGCACTGAGCGATGCGGACTCGCCGGATTCACTTGCGGAGGATGCGGGTGAAGTCTCGCGCAACCGGTCGCTCACGGATAATCCCGTCGGGGCGGACGCTGCCGCTCGCTCCTGCAGCGATCGGGCGACATCCTGTCGTGTCGCGCTGAACGAGCTGTCCGCTGCTGCCCGCAGATCCTGCGCGTATGGGTGATCCTGATGCGCAAATGCGCTCGCTTGCCGTGCGTGAGCCGACCCACCGATTGACTGATCAAAGATCTCGCTGAACACGCCTACGGTGAACACCCCCTGACTGCGCTGCGCGCCAAGTGCGGTGCGCATCGTGCTTTGCAGCGAATCCCGGGCGGGCGCGTTGTGCGGCGTGATCGAAACGGTCATGGAACATCCTCAGGAGACGCCACGGCGAAACCGTGGGTCCTGAGGCGTTCCAGCAACTGCTCTGCCAATGTGGGGTCGTCTTTCTGAATCTCCGAGATCACAGCCGTCGCCTTGCGCGTCTGCATCGCGTTGAGGAACGAGACGACCACGTCGATCTCACCCCGGCCGATCATCGTCTTCCAGATCGACTTGACTTCCTTGGGTTCAAGCCCCTGGTAGATCGCAAGCGTCTTCTCGAACTGCTCGGATTCCTGGATCTCGCGCGTGCGTGTGACCATCTCCTCGAACGCTTGGACTTTCTCGCTCAACGCCTCACGCTCGCGCTCGAGTTCTCGGAGCTTGTTGTCCAATGCGCGTTGGAGGACTTCAGCATCACCCTTCATGTGCTGAATATTGAGCTGGTCCAGTTCGCTCGCCACCTGCATGTGTGCAAGCTGGGCTTCAGCTGTCATCGGAAGACGATTCGCGATCGCCTCCGCCTCGGTCCGAGCCTGCGTGGCGTCGGCCTCGGCCTGCTCCTCATCGAGGCGCTGCTGCTCCGCGGTCGTCGTCTCCGCAAACAGCTCCCGAATCACATCGATGCGGTCGGCATTGAGTCGGTCGCTCTGCCACAGCCAGCCGACCGACAGCAACATGGCGAGCAGGTTGATAACGGCCATGACCGAGATGATGGTGACAAGTGGTTTCAGCATGACTGATCTCCGTTGCGCCGCCCGGTGCGCATCGTCGCCAACTCATCAAGTTCGATCGCTTCCCGTCGATCCTGCGCGCATCGCCACCGTTCGTACTGCCGGGTTTTGAGCCGCTCGACGACTTTGAGTTGGATGTCGGCATTGAGCAATTGCGCGCGGGCGTGTTCAAGCTTGTGATGCACGCCGGCGAGTTGCAGCACCAGACGCCTAGCCGCCCGGTCGATCGCCACGGATGCCGCGGCGCACCGGTGAAGGTGCGCAGCCTCCACGACGACCGAGCCTGTATCGTGCGGCGAAAGCACATCGCGGAGCTCTTCCTTGCCCTGCTGGATCGTCCACTGATGCGCGTGGATTCGACGCTGCAAGTCCAGGCGCTCGGTCTCCAACGCGGCGACGATCAGTTGTTCGTCGCGCTGCGCACGACTTCGCTGATCCAAGAGCGCCTGGAGTCGGAAGATGAACCTGGGCATCATGATCTCCGCGTGCTCGCTTCGTTGGCCTTCCTGGTCAGCAGGCGGCCGGCTTCCTCCGCGACTTCGACGAGTGCTCGAACGGACGCATCAAACGGCGCGGTTTCGCGGATCGGCTGCTGAAGAAACTGATTGAGGCGAGGCTGAATGTCGATCGCCGCGTCGGTCTCCGCGCTGGAACCCCGTGAATACGCACCGATCTGGACGAGTTCCTCGATTTCCTCGAAGGCTGCGGCGAGCCGAATGAGCCGATTCCTCGCTGCCACGTGTTCAGGCGAGCAGACTTCGCCCGCGACACGGCTGATCGAACGAAGGATGTCCACCGCGGGAAAATGACCTCGGTCGGCGAGCCTGCGCGAGAGGATGACATGCCCATCCAGGATGCCGCGCGCCGCATCGGAGACCGGCTCGGTCAGGTCGTCACCTTCAACGAGGATCGTGTAGATACCCGTGATGCTGCCGCCATCCTCGACGGCGCCAGCCCGTTCGAGCAGCAGCGGCAGCGCCGCGAAGACGCTCGGCGTGTAACCCTTCGTCGCAGGCGGCTCGCCGACGGAGAGACCGATCTGACGTTGCGCCTGCGCGAATCGCGTCACCGAATCCATCATGAAGAGCACGTCAGCGCCCTGCCTGCGGAAGTACTCCGCAGCGCTGCACGCGGCGAGCGCAGCACGGATACGCAGCAGTGGTGACTCATCACCCGTCGCCACGACGACGACGCAGCGTGCAAGCCCTTCAGGACCGAGTGTTTTCTCGACGAAGTCGCGTACTTCACGACCACGTTCGCCGATGAGCGCGATCACACTCACATCCGCAGCGGTCCCTCGCGCGATGGAGCCTAAGAGGATCGACTTGCCGATTCCAGGACCAGCGAAGATCCCCAGGCGTTGGCCCTTGCCGACCGTGACCATCGCGTCGATTGAGCGCACACCCGTCGCGAGCGAGTCGGTGATGAGCCTGCGGCGCAGCGGCGCGATCGGTTCAGGCGTCAGCGGCTGAACAACCGTCTCGGTGATGGCAGGCCCGCCGTCGATCGGTTGCATCATCCCGTTGACGACTCGGCCGAGCAGGCGTCGTCCGACGCGCACGGTTTGTGCGGTTTGCTCGCCGACGGCCACATCGCCTTCACGGATGCCGACGGTCGATGTCAGCGTCATGACGATCGTTCTGCCCTGGTCGAACCCGACGACCTCAGCCTGCGTCGGGCCGGCGCCTGTCTCGATGCGGACGGTCGCCCCGATGGGGAGCGGCATGTCGGCGATGAGGACGGTCAGCCCGCGCACGGTCTCGACCCGGCCTGTGACTTCCAGGGGTTGGACAAAAGGGAGCGTGTCGAGTTCTCGCGCGAGCACCGTCATGACGCACCATGTCCCGCATCACTCGGCGACGGATCGTCGGGCGCACGGGTGGAATCAGGCGTGTCGCCATCGCCATCCTCAGCCTGCGGATGCAGCGCGTTCACCAGGCGACGGATCTGCGTGTCGATCGTGGCGTCGATCATTCCCTTGCCGTACGCGACGATGCATCCCCCGGATGTGATCGACGAATCAGCGGTGATCGAAGCGTGACGCGACGCGGTGAAGCGCTCGGCGAGCTGCGGAAGCGCCTGCTCCAGCCGATCGACATCCGTGGGATTGACCGTGATGCGCAGTTCGCTCGGCTGGGTGATGAGAGCGATCGCTTTGACAGCCTGCTCGACGATAGTCTCCGGGGCTTGCGCCGCAGCGGCGACGGTGACGCGCCGGGCGATGGCCAGCGCGAGTCGAAGCACATCCTCGCGCGCCTGGCGGAGTATCTGATCGCGATCCTCTTCAAGGTGAGCGAGCGCCTTGCTCCACTGGTCGAGCAACATGAGCAGGTCGCCGTGAAGCTCCTCCCGTGCCTCGGTCCGCCCCTGTTCAAGCCCAGCTTGGTATCCGGCTTCGTATCCGGCGACTTTTCCCTCGGCGAAACCGCGCTCCGCCGCTCCCTCCGTGAGCCGGCGCGCTTCATCCGCACCTTTGCGGATGACAGCTTCCGCTCGCTGTTTCGCCTCGGCATGAATCACATCCGCCTGCTTGCGCAGATCACCCAGATCCAGCACGATTGCGGATCGGAACTTCGGCTCGGCTTGGGTGTGCTTGATGATCGGCATCGAAACCAACGGATCAGACGATCAGGTCCTTCTCGCCCCGGCCTGTGATAATCAGTTCGCCCGCATCCTCGAGACGGCGCACGATGTCCACGATGCGCTGCTGCGCCGATTCGACATCCGACACACGGACGGGCCCCATGTATTCCATGTCCTCCTTGATGAGCTGCGAGGCTCGGCTCGACATGTTGTCGAAGATCTTGTCCCGCAACTCCTCCGACGCGGTCTTGAGCGCCAGGCCCAACTCATCGTTGTCCACTTCCTTAAGCACGGACTGGATGCCCTTGTCATCCACGAGCAGGATGTCCTCGAAGACGAACATGAGTCTGCGAATCTGCTCGACGAGATCCGGGTCTTCCGCTTCGAGGCCCTCCATGATGGCCTTCTCCGTCGAGCGGTCGGCGGTGTTGAGGATCTCCGCCACGGTGGGGACGCCGCCCGCCCGCTCCATCGACTGGAGGAGCATGTTCGACAGGCGCGACTCCAGCCCCTTCTCAACCTCTTTGATCACCTCCGGGTTTGTCCGCTCCATGTTGGCGATGCGCTTGATGACCTCGATCTGCTTTTGCAGCGGCAAACCCATGATGATCTCGGATGACTTGTGATGCGGAAGGTGACAGACGATCAGCGCGATCGTTTGTGGGTGCTCCTCCTGGATGAAAGTCATCAGGCTCTCGCTCTCAGCCTTCTGGAGAAACGCAAACGGCGTGCGCTGCACCTGTGTCTGGATCTGCGAGAGGATTCGATCAGCGATCTTCGGGTCCATCGCCTCCTTGAGCAAGACCTGCGCGTAGTCGAGCCCGCCTTCCTTTATGTACTGGCTCGCCATAGCGGTGCCGTAGAACTCATCCATCACGTGCCGGCGATGTTCGGCGGGAACCTGTCCCAACGACGCCAGCTCTCGCGTGACTTCCTCGACGTGTGCCTCATCCATGCTGGACAGAAGTTTGCTACCCACCTCCGGTTCGAGCGAAAGCAGCAAGATGGCTGCCTTGGCTGTGCCGGAGAGATCCGTCGGATCTTCGGGAAGTTTGGGGTTGATCTGCTGTCTGGCCATGTCGGTTCACCGCCGTGACTACTCGTTGCCCTGCATCCACCGACTGATGATCGCCGCCGCCGCCTGCGGCTGCTCCTTCACCATCTCGGTCACTTCATCGAGGATCTTGTGCTCGCGAACTTCATCGTCATCCAGTTCCATACCCGCCAGCGCGGGCGACTCTTCATCCGCCTCGCCGACCGTTTCGTCGGGGATCCGAAGCGACGGCGGGATGCCGATGAGTTCCTCAGCCGTGGGAAGCTCACCGGGCTTGCTCGCCTTGCGGACCATCATGAACATGAACGCGAGCGAGAGGACTGCGAGCGAACCGAGCGCGATGTTCTTCACAAGGCCTGATGCCAGCAGTCCACCCATCGACCCGGCTTGGCCTTCAGCGAAGTCGCCGCCGCCAAGCACGGCGCCCGCCGACGCGGCTGACACGGGGATCATGTAGACGTACACATCACTGGCCGGTGCGATCGAATCATCGCCGATCACCGCCTGGTTCCGGGCGACGCTACGGATCGCCTCGATCTCCTGTGCTTGCGTCGCTCCGAGCTGCGTGTCATCGGGAGACGAGGCTTCTTCAGGCTGTCCTTCCATGTACACATCGACGAACCACGAGCGAGGCACGCCGATGGCGACGTTGAGCTGCGTCGGCTTGCCCGCGGGCTTGAAGACATGCGTCACCTCGCTGCCCACCTCGGTGTCGAAGACGGTGCGCTTCGTTTCGTCGGCGCTGGTCTCGCCGGACGGCCCGGCGCCACCGCCAAGGTTCAAGCCGACGTTCGGGTTCACACCCGCCTCGCCGCCGCGCGCTGCGCTTCGTTGCGTACTGCTTGTCTTCTCTTCCTCCGTAACCATCCCCACCGATCCCTTGCCTTCGGGCAGGTACGTCTTGGTGCTCGTCTCCTCCGGGTTGTTGTTGATGACAGCCGTGACCGAGATGCGGATGCCCGGGATATAGCCGAAGAACTGCGTGAGCTTCTCATGCATGTTCCGCTCATGCTTGATCTGCTCTTCGAGGTAGTCGCTGGCGGATGCGACATCATCACCGCGGACGATGAACCTCTTGTGGGTCATGCCGTCGATGATCCGCACGTTCTCGATATCAAGCCCGGCGATCGAGCCTGCAACGGTGGATGCGACGGCATTGGCGAACCGCTGGCTGACGGCGCCGCTCCCCTGCATGAAGAGCGTCACCGACGCCGTCGCCTTGACATGTGCGCGTCCGATTCCCTGCGAGTGCGGCAGGTCGATCATGACTCTCGCATCACGCACGCCGGACATCTGCCCGATCGTGTATTCGAGGGCGTGTTGCTTGAATCCGAGCAGGATCGCGTCGTTCTGGCTCTTGGCGTTCCAGGGGCTGAGCATCTCGACGAGCGACTCGAACGTCGTCGACGCATCCTTGGGCAGCGCGCCCGCTTGGCCGAGCTGCGCGTAGACCGCAGCCCGCCGTTGCGGCTGAACGTGTGGCACGCCGTCAACGAGGGTGTACTCGACGCCGACACCGTCCATCGCGCGCGCCGCCGCCGTCTGCTCCGCATCCGACACGCCCTGCAACACCGGGACGAGCTTCGGCACGGCTGCGTACTGGCTGACGAGGAACAGCGCCATGAGCATCACCACCATCAGGCTGCCGACGAGCAGCTTCTGTGTGGCAGTCATCCCACCAAGGTAGCGCTGGATCTGTTTTAGCGTCTGTCGTAGAACGTCCACCGATCCGGCCTCCATGCCATCGGGAACGGGCTTGGGAACTCAGGCGAGTGGGGCGAATCCTCCGCCCATCACCATCACGGGCGCATCATACCCGAATCTGCTTCAGTTCGTCGTATGCCTGCATCACCTTGTTTCGAACCTGGAGCAACATGCGGAACGTCGTGTCCGCCTTCTCGATGTTCGTCATCACCGCCTCAATGTCATCGCGCTTGCCGGCGAGAAGATCCTCAATCCCCTTCTCCGCGTCACTCTGGAGTCTGTTGACCTCCTGGAGATTCTCCATGAGGAAGTCCTTGAACCCAGGCTGATCGGGATCGACACCCGGCGCGCCCTCCATCCGTCCCGGATGCCCGATGGACCGCGCACCCCCCACTCCTCCCGCGCCTCCGGGCTGCCCGATGATTCCAACTGGATCAGACATCTGTCATCTCCACAAACCGTCTTGCATCACGCGATGATGCGGAGCGCCGAAGTCATCATCGACTTGGTGGCCTCGACCGCTGTGATATTTGCCTCATATGCCCGACTCGCCTCAAGCGCGTTGACCTGCTCCGTGATGGGGTCCACATTCGGGTAGAACACGTAGCCTCGCTCGTCGGCGAACGGCGAACCCGGCTCGTACTTCGGCCTCAGTGGCGACTGGTCGAGGCGGATCTCACGCACGTGTGCGCCCTGGCCTCCTCGGCCGTCCCCCGCCTCCAGGATCGCTATTCGGCGACGGAAGGGGTCGTACTCGCCCTTGGCGTTGAGAATCGCATCCTTCCCAGCGATGTTGGCGGAATTGACCGTCAGCCGCGTGCGCTGGGCGATGAGCGCTGAGGTCGAGATGTCAAGCATTCCGAACATGGGTCAGTCGCCGCCTCTCATTGCGCCTGTGCGCATCGCTACACCCGCTCCCGAATGGCGGTGTTGATGAGGGACATCCGATTGCGGAACAGAGTCGTCGCCGCGCGGAACATCAGGGCGTTCTCCGCCAGGTTCTGCATCGTCCGCTCCAAGCTGCGGTTGTTGCGGTCGTGGAACAGGATGTTGCCGCTCGCGGTGCGCGGCTTGAGCGTCGTCTGCTTGCCGAACTGGATCTCACGCGTATCCGTCATATCGAGTGGGCCGTTGACCGCTCCTGTCTCTCGCCTGGCGTCGATCGCCTGCCCCAGCGCATCCTGAAACGATGTGGGCGACACATCCATAGGCTGGAAGTTCGGCGTGGAGAGGTTGGCGATGTTGTGCAGGATGAGGCGGTGCCGACTGCCTGTGAACTTGAGCGTTTGCTCAATCACGGGCAGCGAGCCGGCATCGGTGACACCCTGAATCATCTAAGAACACTCCAACGCGCAAAAGTTGCGTCTTGCAATGGGATTCGTGGTCCGCCAGTCGTGTGAGCAAACGGCGGGCCGGTGGTTGATCGCCGATGGCGCCGCCGTGGCTGCGGGCGAAGCATGCGCATGACGCGCAGGAACTGCGCGTTGTCGCTACAAATCTTGCGCGACGAGCTGCAACTGCTTCCACTTCTTCAGCTTGAGCCCGAGCGTACGGACGCCGATGCCCAGCGCCTCAGCCGTCTTCTGCCGATGGCCGTTGAAGCCGTGCAGTGCGGCGACGATGGCTTCGCGCTCCACCTCCTCGAGCCTCCGCAGCGATCCGATCGGGATGTGGATCTCCGGGATGATCGACTCGATCGCCTCATCCCCGTCGGTTGTGTGGGCGACTGTTTGCTCCACAAACCGGCTGATGGGGACAGCCGTCGGCGCATTGCCCGCATGGATGCTCGCTGCATGACGAAGCCAAGGCTCGATCAGGTTCGGCCCGATCACCGGTCCATCGCTGAGCACATGCGCGCGTTCGCAGATGTTCTGAAGCTCGCGGACGTTGCCCGGCCAAGGGTAGCTCTGCAGGAGCGCCAGCGATGCAGGGTGCATCTCTTTGGGCTTCGTGCCATCCCTTGCGGCCACCAAGTCAAGGAAATGCGTCGCGAGGGCGGGGATGTCCGTGAGATGGTCGCGCAACGGCGGAACCGTGATGGGCAGGACGTTGAGGCGAAAGTACAGATCCTGACGGAACCCGCCATCCCGAACGCACGCGAGCAGCTCGCGGTTCGTCGTGGCGATGGCGCGCACGTTAACCGACTGCGTCACGCTCGATCCGACGCGCTCGAAACTCGACTCTTGAAGAACGCGCAGCAGCTTGGCTTGGAGGCTGAGCGGGATCTCGCTGACCTCGTCGAGCAGCAGCGTGCCGTTGTCCGCCAGTTCGAATCGGCCCTTGCGAAGTTGGTCAGCCCCGGTGAACGCGCCTCGCTCGTGACCGAAGAGTTCCGATTCGAGCAGGTTGGCGCTCAGTGCTGCACAGTTAACCGCGAGGTAGTGGTGTTTCTTCCGCAGGCTGATCTCATGGATGGCGCGCGCGACGACCTCCTTACCCGTCCCTGTTTCGCCGCACACCAGCACCGTGCCGTGCGACTGAGCCACCGCTCGGATCTCCTCGCACAGGCGCGCGATGGCATCGCTTGTCCCAACGAGCCGATCAAGTCCCCTTGTTTCTCCTCTCCGTCCCTGCGTGCGGTCCGAATCCGCGATTCGCGTGCGGAGTACAGCGTTCTCCCTCACGAGACCGGCGTGCCGAATCGCTCGCTTCATCGTGATGACCAACTCATCGCCTTCGAACGGCTTAGTGATGTAGTCGAACGCCCCGAGTTTCATCGCGGAGACCGCCGTGCCGACCGTTCCGTAGGCGGTCATCAGTACGACGGGGATCGTCTCATCGACCTTGCGGATCTCCTGCAGGAGTCCCAGCCCATCGGTGCCAGGCATCTTCAGATCCGTGATGACCGCATCGGGATGGCGCTTTGCGAGAAGAGCGAGCGCAGCGTCGGCGTCGGCTGCGACGCTGACCGTCATCCCAGCGCGCTGCAGCGTCGTGCCGACGCTATCGCGCATGAACTCCTTGTCATCAACAACAAGAACACGACTCATGCGATGACCTCCGTGTCAACATGAATGCGGGCGCAACGGGGCAGGACAATCCGTACATCCGCGCCTCGCGACCGCGGCGCACGGTTGCGAATCGTGATGTGACCGCTGTGCGCGTCGATGATTCTGTGAACGATCGCCAGACCCAGTCCTGTCCCCGTCTGCCGTGTCGTGAAAAACGGATTGAACATCCGCTCCATCACTTCCGGCGGCAGACCCGAACCGGTGTCGCGGATGCGCAGCGCCACGGCAGGTTCATCCGTGTCGCCTCGTTGGATTCGGCTCGCCTCCGCCGTGAGCGACAGACGGTGCGCCAACCGCTCATCCGTGTCCTCGCTCATCGCTTCGACGGCGTTGCGCACCACGTTGACAAGCGCGAGCCGGACCAGCGATGGATCGCACTCCACATCGAGTGATTCCATTGCCTCGTCGGGCATGTCGATCGCAATATCCCTGCTGGAGAGTTGCAAAGCGCACGCTTCGATCGCGCTATTCAGAAGCGAAGCGACATCCATCCACATCGGCCGAACGTGGATCTCACGAGCGAAGGCGAGCACATCGGTGACGATCGCATCGAGTCCATGCACTGCGGCGCTGATTTTGCGCGCGATGTCGAGCTGCTCAGGTCGGTCAGCGAGGTCTTCGATGAGCATGCCCGCGTAGAGTTGGATTGAGCCGAGCGGATTACGAATCTCGTGCGCGATGCCCGCTGCCATTTCACCCAGCGCCGCGAGCTGTTGCGAACGGCGAAGCTGGCGATTCGTTCTCGCAAGCTCCGCCTTGAGGCGATGCGTCTCCTGCGCCAGGGCGTCATGCGATTGCTGAACGCGGGCTGTGACATCGTTGAACGCTGTGATGAGTTCGGCGAGATCCTTCGCGCCGAGCATGCTCGCGGGCAACGGGTGGGCCGTTCCCAGCGGCGCGTCGTGCATGGCGGGGGCGTCGGTCATCTACGCCTCCCGATCCGTGAAGCGATTCATCGGTCGGCCGGTGGAGCCGCCCTGCCCGTACACGGACAGCGCGCCGCGCGCGTTGGCGACTTGGCCAAGCTGGTTGGCGAACCCGTCACGAAGCGCCGTCATGGCCAATCGACTTGCGTCATCCAACGCGGCAATCCGCCCGATGATCACGTCGATTCGCGCCGCCGATGCATTCACCGCCGCGTGGTTTCCGTTGCCATCGCATCCGCCCGCGGCACCATCGTCATCGCTCCCCGCCTTCAGTGCGCAGGTCACATCCGTGATCGCATCCACCACGGTTTGTCGCCTGGTCATGTGGTCGAGTAGCGCCTGGGTCTGCTCCGCGCAGATCAACTCGTGCTGATGCGATGCGAGCGACTCCAGTTCAGCCAGCAGCGTCTCTTGCCGTTGCATCAGCTTCAGCATATCGCCGGCTGTTGCGTGCACGTCATCCGTTCGGGATCGGGTTCGTGGTGTGTGCGTCATCCTTGACCTTTCCGCGGCTCCGGCTCCACCGGAGGGCTTCCACATCGCCGGATTAGGGCGAAGCTTGCGTGACACGCGACTCCTTGGATCGAATAACCATGACCGAGTCGAGCCATGCTTCCCACTGCTCGCGCGTCATGAGCAGGAACTGGTCATTCTCGAATGCCTCATCCGGCACGGACTGAAGACGCACGCGCGCCGCCTGATGCGCGGTGCTCGCCTCCTTCATTCTGCCCAAGGCGATGAACGCGTTGACTTTCTGAACCGATGCGACCAGTGATGCGGGATCGTCGGCATACTGCGCAATCGCGATGTTATACCGTTCGATCGCCTCCTCATACTCACCCAGTTGGTACGCGCAGTCACCGCAGTGAAAGAACGAATCACGAAGCATGTTCCGCTGCACGTCGGTGAGGCGCCCCTGATCCCGGGCCGACAGTTCCGTGCGGGTGTTCTCATACAGAACCGCCGCTCGCTTCAGATTCTCCGTTCGCGTCGCGGTGAGCAGGTCCGCTTCACTCTGCGGCATCGCCTCATCGAGCGCATCATCGATTCGGCCGGCTTCGAGCCGATATGCGTCGGCGAGCTTGAACTTCAGTTCCGAAGCCAGTCGATCATCGGGATATCGCGCCAGCGCCTCTTCCAATCGCTCGATTGCCTGAGGAAACTCGCCGGCTGTGTAGTGCATCTGCCCAAGCTCGACCAGGGCGTCACGGAACTCGCCGGCGCTCGGCTCGAGCCTGTTGCCGTCAAGAACCGAGAGGAGCGATCGCTTCGCCGCATCGTAGTTCCGGTCCGGATCGATCTGAAGCAGGCAGTGCGCAAGCGGGACGTAACTTGCCTGCGCTTCCAGCGTCGTGCGGTGCGGGCCGCTGATGAGTCCCTGGTAGTACGACGCAGCCGTCTCGTAATCGCCCTTTGCCTGGTAGAGCCGACCGAGCCGAAAACGCGCTGCGGGCTCGCGCACATCCTTGTCGCGCGATTGCAGGTACTCCGCGAAAGCCTCGATCGCGAGTTCATGGTCGCCCGCCTGATCGTAAGAACCGCCCGCAGCCCACAGCGACTCGCCGTACGCGAGGTTGTCCTGCAGCGTCATGAGCCGAGCATGCTGGATGTGCGACTCGCCCGCCTCATGGAAGTGAGCGCGAATACGGCGTCGCACCGGCAGGTCGATCTGGAGTAGCGCAGCCGGCGTCGCCGCCCCACCCGTCGCCTCATTCAGAAGCGCCTCAGCCAGATCGTGATGAGCCTGCGCGACGATCAGCAGGATGTGGGCGGGAAGCTCCAGATTCCGGTACAGATCCTCAGCAAGAACCGCACACTCAAGCGCCCGCTCGTAATCGCCATCCACCACGCGTCGCTGATACCGCGACAACAGACTCTCTGCGATCTGCTCTCGCGTCACGTCCGTCTGCGGCGGCCCCATCGCCCGCGTGAAACGCGTCACCAGTTCACGGTACGCCGTCAAGCTGTCATCCCACTGCTCCAACGACGCATCGACCTCCGCCTGACCGAGCAGCGCCATGTCGTAGCTCGGCGTGCCGGGGTAGTCCTTGAGCACACGAGCGAAGGCCTCTCTCGCTTCGTTGTAGTTGCTGTTGACTTGCTCGATCTGCCCGAGATACACGTGAATCTTCCCCATGAGCGGCGCGTCCGGTTTAAGGAACATCTCAGCCCGCCGAAGCTGTTTCGCCGCGTCGGTGTACTCGCCCAACTCGAAGTACGCTCGGCCGAGCAGTGCCAGTAGTTCCCCCGGACGTTCGATCCCATCCGCCTCGACCCGCTGAATCGACCGCAGCAGCATGGTGACGGCCTCGTCGGGGAACCCCTGATCCATCACGACCTGGGCACGTCGCGCATGCACCCACGCCCGCATCTGGGCGGACAACGTCCGATCCTGCTGAAGCTGCCCGAGCAGTCGCTGCGCCTTTTCGTAGCCCGGCTCGCGCGCCGCCAGCGTCCATTCGATCAGATCCAGGTAGATCCGATGACGCCTGTGCGCCTGCGCACCGGGAAGCGCATCAGCCACGCCAAGGCCCTCATCCTCTCGGCCAAGCGCCATCAATGTCTCCGCGAGGTTGGCCTGCTGTGCGCCGCCCAGCGCCGCCCCGTACTCCCTGGCGCGTGTGTAATCCTCGACGATGAGTTGGTTGTACTCCGGTGTCGCGACACCCACTTGCCGTTGACGCAGGAACACGCCATCCGCCCGCAGCAGGTAGTAGCGTGCCCGGTGTGCATCGGTCGCCCCGCGATCGAGTTCACTGCCGACTCCATCCATCTCGCCGCGCCAAAGGTCGTATTCGCCCGCCCGCAGGTATCGCGCCGCCGTGTCCAATGCACCGTCGAAGTCGTTCGGCGGCGCATCACGCACCGCGAGGTACAAACCCGATGCGAGCAACAGAATGGACGCGATCAGCAGCGGCACCTGCCAAATCGGCCCCCGCTCACCGGTCTCGGAGGAATCTGCCGGCACCTCGTCTGCCGAGGGCGCCTCGTCATCTTGAAGCTCGGGTTTTCGCGTATCGACATCTTGATCGGGCATGGCCGGTCCTACCGCGCAGCGTTATGTTCACGGTTGTTATCGGGCACGCTTTGGGATCTGCTGCAGCGGAATCACACATTTCCGCGCAAATCCTGCCGATCCCCACCACTCGTAGCATCGCGCAGCCTCACATCACTCCGAAGGGCGAGACTCCTCATCCGGGCGCTGACGCACCACGACGGTCCTCGCTGCCGTGTCGCCGAGGTGCTGCCGGTACGGGCTCCATAGCGCCAGCAGCGCGATGACCGGTACCAGGCAGATGATCAGCTTCAACCCGTTGCGCGTCACCACCTGACCGGGCGTGGCAGCCTCGCCGGATATGGCCACGACGCGGTATCCGACCACCGCTTTGCCCAGGCTCCTGCCCCAAATCACCTCCGTCGCCGTGCTGTGCATGATCGTGATTCCGAGGATCATCGACACCACGGGCAGGCTCTCCAGCGTCATCGACAGCAGCAGCACATCCTTCAGTGCCACGATCGCCTCGGTCGGCGACACGCCGATCACCGGCAGCGTCACCGCCAGCGCCGGGACCAAGTCGATCAGCAACGCAAGCGCTCGACCGAGGATGTCCGCAGGCGCCGCGCCCTGTGGCAGCGTCACCGCCTGGGCTGCAGGATCAGGCTTGAACACGATCACCACGATCGTCGCCATGAGCAGCGCCGCCACGAAAAGCAACGGCTGCACACTCCGCGACGTTAAGAGCGCAGGCTCATGCAGCGCCCCCGATTCACGCAGTCTGCCCGTCATCAACTCGTACACCGCAACGACAGGCGGCATCTCGCCACGTGTCGTGAGCACGATCACATCCGGTCCGGAAGCCAACACGACCGATCCGGCAGCCGGCACATCCACCGCTGCAATCGGAATCAGGTGATCGCCTCGCATCATCACCAGGCGCAATCGCTCCGCACCGGGCAGCTCCATCTCGCCTTCACTGCCCATCTCATCCGGCGACGCCTCGGGATCACGCAGCGCCAACACGATCGTGTCCAGCGTCGCCACCGCGGTGTGCACCTCGTCGATGGTGACGGCCACGGTTCTGCCCAGCCACGTTCCATCCCCCTGGCGCTCGTGCAGGATCGACCTTGCAGCATCGGCCGGATCGCCCGCGAGGATGCCCAGCCCGGTCGATGTGCGGAATAGGTGCCAGGTATCGTCGGACTTGGGATTCAACGCTTCAGGCAACGGGATTTGCTGCCACACATCAGCATCGAGGCGAAGCAAGCGCGTCGCCGGGCCGACAATCGGCCGACGCTCGTCGTCCTCCTCATCCTCACCCCCACTGCTCTCCCGATCAGCCGACTCCGGTGACCGCAGCACGCCGGCAGCGCGCCCCCGAATCAACGCGTACACCGCGTCATCCGTAGCGACCAGGCCGGCCAGCCTGCTGTCACCGGGTAGTGATGCGCGAATGCTGAACCTGCCCATCGGTTGCCAGATCCATCGGTCGCTCACCGGGTCCAGTACGGCAAGCTTCTGACGCACCGCACGTTCGCCCGACTGATCCGTCGGCGGAAACACGATCGTCAGACGCCCGGCGCCATCCACCAGCGTCGAGCAGGCCACACGCTCGGGTAGCGTCAGCATCTCACCATCCGTTCGGCGAGCTTCCAGCCACGAGTCGCCGGGTGCGTGGTGATACACGCTGTACCCATCACGAAGCGGCAGGATGACCCACCCGTGCCCCTGCGCGCCGACCGCTCGCAACGTCGTCTCCGACGCGATCGCAGGCCGCCCGAAGACGGTCGCCATCACGATCAGCACAAGTGTCGAAAGCAGAGAGCACCGCACGCGCCGGATGATACCGCGTCCGGCGCAGCTCGGCCGCGCAGTCAGCCCAGTGCGCGCCACAGCGCGGGTGCATCCATCGCGTACCCCCCCAGTTGTGGCGGTTTACGTCGAATTCGTGCGCACAGATGGCCAGAAAACGTGTTATCGGACTACAGTTTTGGGCGAGTTTCAGCCGGTTTTGGGTCGTTTCGGCACGGTTTCGATCAGTTTCAGCCCGTTTTGGGTCGGTTTTGAGCGACATTTTGAGGCTCGCTCGGCATCGCGCGCGCACTGGCCAGGATGCGTGGCGAAGACCCGCGATAACCCCAGCGGCGCGCATGTCGCGTGCGATGCGCAGTGGCCAGCTACCCGGACGTGCGGTCGCCAGCGGCGACCTTCAGTCCAGCGAGAACCTGCTACGCTGCTCAAGCTCTCATCCGCCACAGGTGGACTGGTACATGAAACGGGGACAGGCCAGTGCAAGGTGCTCGAAGTCGACCGTCGGAGGATTGTGCAGATGCCGCTCTACAGGATTGCTCAGGATCGCCTCGCACCGATTGACACGACGACCTTCGCTGCCGCGAAGATCCGAGAGCGAGATGATCTGCAACGACTGCTGCGTAAACAGATCGAAGTCATCCTGCCCGACTCGATGGTCCTCGCGGAGGAGTTCGGTAACTGGGAAGAATCACGTCGCAGCATTGATCTGCTTGTGCTCGACCGGGATGCAAACTTAGTCGTCGTCGAACTTAAACGGACCGAGGATGGCGGCCATATGGAACTTCAAGCGCTTCGCTACGCTGCCATGATCTCGGCCATGACATTCCAGCAGGCAGTCGATGCTCATTCTCAATTCCTACTCAAACTTGGCATCAAGGAAGACCCACAGGCACGAATCCTTGAGTTCCTGGGATGGGAGCAGCCGGATGAGGATGCATTCGGCCAAGACGTACGCATTGTACTCGCCTCGTCGAACTTCTCAAAGGAACTCACTACGGCAGTGCTCTGGCTCAACGAGCGAGGTATCGATTTTTGTTGTGTCCGGATGGTTCCGTATGGACACAACGACCAAGTGCTTCTCGACGTTCAACAGGTCATTCCACTGCCCGAGGCCGAGGAATATCAGATCCGAGTTCGCGAGAAGGCGACTCAAGAACGTGTCGCACGGCACGGACAAGGTGATCGCGCGCAGCGCAATTTGCGATTCTGGTCACGCCTGCTGGAGAAGGCCAACGCGGTACTGCCACTGCATCAGAACATCTCGCGTTCCAAGGACAATTGGATCTCCGCGACGAGCCACGGCATTCATTTCAACTACGTCACAGCTCACGGCAATGGCCGCGTGGAGCTCTTTCTCGCGCGACCCGAGCAGGCCGAGAACAAAGCGATCTTCGATGAACTGCACGCAAAGCGGACGGACATCGAGGCCGCATTCGGTGATACGCTGGATTGGCAGCGCCTCGATGACGGAGTTGGAAGCCGTGTCGCATTCGATATCACGAGCGGTTCCGTCAAGGACGAGACCACATGGGACGAACTGCACGATGCCATGGTGGACGCGATGAAACGACTCGAAGCTGCGTTATCATCCCACATCACCGCCTATCGAAGCGGGGGTAAGCCAGCGGACATTCAGTCCGCCTCATGACAGAGGCGAACTCTGGTGGTCGGTTCCCGCAGGAACGAGTTCCTGCGGCTTTGGGGAAGCGGGCGCTCGCTGCTCATCTTTGCGCGGACGACGGTGCGGGTGAAGGGACGGCGCACGTTGCGGTAGCGGACGGCGGTGTGACGACTGGGGGAACCCGGCCAGGATGGCCGGGCTATGTGGGGGAACTGTGCGGGCGGGGGTTGGTTGCCTTTGCGCGGGCCTCGGTACGGGTGAACGGATGGCGCGCGTTGCGGCGGCCAGGCGGGCGAGAACCTGCTACGCTGCTCATGCTCTCATCCGCCGCAGGTGGGGGTTTGGCGGCCGATCAGGGTGGCTGAGGGGCTGGTGATCGCGGAGGTGCGCGGTGAGCACGGGTAGCACGGTCAACATCGCGAGCGAACGACTGGATCATCGCGACTCCCATCACGTCCCGCCGCCTGGGATGATGGTCGATCATGTACGCATCCTCATATTCGCCCCGTTTTCGTTGATCTGTGCGGAGACCTGTGGCTATTAGGGGAGTTCCTATGCTGGCGCGTATATTGAAGTCATCTGTGTCATGGCTGCTAACGCCCGTGTCGGCCAAGGACCTCTTGCTGTACGGAGGTGCTGCCTGTGTACTTCTGTTCATGTTCACAATGGCTTCGCTATTCCATGGACTCGTTGGTTGGGTGCTCCTGGCGCTCGCTTATCTTTCCGTGCCCATAACCGCGGTCATCGTGTGGAGAGTAGGCGAACATTGGACGAAACGTGATGCGCCAGCCGCTGCCGTTGGTAGCGCTGAATCGGAGGGACAATCCGTGCATCGCCTGAACAGTCCTTTTGAACGTCTCCGCAATATCGGCTACCCCGAGCTACGGCAGCTATCCAGTCTCAAGGAAAAGCGGGAGGCGGTGTCGGCTGCCGAAGCGGCAATTGGAACACCGGCCAAGGTATTCAAGTGGGTTGCGGCGATACTCGTCTGGGGGAGCCTGCCAGCGGTCCTGATACCCTTGGTGGTGTACTTGTCGAATGTACGCCCGCTCTGGCCACGTCAAGAAGTATTCCTTGTCGCGTTCACAGCTGCGGTGCTCAGCGCCCTGCTGCTTGCGGCGCTTACGTGCGCGACGTTCCAACTTCTCTTTCGATCAAGCATGAGACGCAGCCTCTCAATCCTTTGTCGAGATATATGTCCATTGTGCGGTTGCTCGCTGAAGGAGAGATGGTGGTGCTTGGCCACAGAAGAGTGGGTATGCCCCGAGTGCGGCGAAGATCTCCGCATAGGGTCTGCTCATCCAAGAGATTCTAGAAAATGACACGGCCTGACGACGTAGACGCCCCACCCCAGGAAGCGAAGTGAGCGCGTGTCGTGGTTCTGAGGTGCACCGGATTCACAGAATTCGGCTCCGTCTGTTGCGAAGTCGGGCGGGGGTTGGTTGCCTTTGCGCGGGCCGCGGTGCGGGTGAACGGATGGCGCGCGTTGCGGCGGCCAGGCCGGCGAGAATCTGCTATGCTGCTCAAGCTCTCATCCGCCGCAGGCGGGGGGTTACACACAATTGCGGCTGATCAGGGTGGCTGAGGGGCTGGGGGGTGGGGGTCGCGGAGGCGTGTGATGAGCACATGCAACACGATGAGCGCCGCAAGCGAAGGCCTAGATCGACACGATTCCCGTCGAGTTTCGCCGCCGGGGATGGTGGTCGATCATGTACTTATCCCTTGTTCCGCACCCAACTCTAACTATCAACAAAGAAGGAGTACTCGTCATGAACACACAACGCTGTCTCACACTCATCATTCTGACTGCCCTTCTATCCGTTGTGGCATCTCTTCAAGTGCACGGCCAGCCTCGTCCACCAACGCTGCGCCCGCACAAACCAGCACTTAAGGTCACAACCATGAGGATCGTGTGCGGTCAATCCGCCTCGATCCAACTGGCAGGTCGCCAGTACACCAAGCTCACCGGTCTTCGGGTTGTTCAGCGAATGAGGCCGGCTCAAGGCGTAACGGCATCTCTGAGCGGGCAGACACACCAGGGCTGCAAACTCACCGTTACGGCGGAAAAGAACGCGCGTCTGGGGAACGACTACATGGTTCTGGGCCTCATCGGGAAGAGAGTGGCGATGAAACTGCCAGTCCTGGTGATCGTGACGGGGCAGCCTGATCCACAGGTGAAGAGCAAGATCAAGGACGATCCGCTGCTCAGGAAACCCGCAAGAGAACTGCCCCGAGCGCTTTATCGGGGGAAGACAGTCGCGAACGTCCAAGGCATTCCTAAGGCCATCGAGGCTGGCCGGTCCGTCGTGCTGACCATCACTGGGACGAATTTGCAGCGGTTGACACATGTTGATGCTTTCCGCGGTCCTCGGCAAGATGCCAGTGTTCAGGCGCATCTGGGAATCCCGCTCAAGACGCACCGCAGACTCACGGTTGATGTCAGCCGTCGGGCTGGACCCGGAACGGTCACGTTGCGCCTGTACGCGGGGAGAGTGGTGGTCAAGGAGTTTACGATCCGAATCGTCAAGCCGTCAATCCCGCGACTGCCCAGCCCGGGTTCCGTTACAGAATTTCCATCGGAGCCGCCACCCCCCCCGACTCGAATCGCAGCGTTGATCCTGGTGGAGAACGGAGGGATCAACCTGGAGGGCGTCTCGGCCCTCACGGACCTCGTCCCGGACATCTGCTATATCACCTGCGCGTCATGGAACTTCGATATCAGCGGGGGCGAGACTATCTTGGATATCATTGAGATCATCGGCAGCGAGATCATCGAGCACTGGGAGTGTGCCAATCCAAACAACTGGGAAGTGGAGTGTCTGACTTTTGAGGACTGGTGGGAGCCGGTGAGCGACTACATCGCGGAGGAAGTCAGTGACGGTGTCAACTCAGTCATACAGAGGACCACGCCGTTCAAGTACGACAAGGTGGTCAAGCTCGAAGACGCCGAATTCAATGTTGATCGCGTCCTCTCAGAACTTGACAGTCTGGCAGATGACTACCAGGTGGACATTCACGTGCTGAGCCACGGAAATGACGAGTGCTTTATCGGCCATGAGTACTTCTACAGCACCGACCACCAAGACGGCGCTAACTGTTTCTTTGCCAAGCTAAGGCAAAAGATGGACTCAGGTGAGATTCCGCTGCATCTTCGTGCCGTATACCAGATGAACTGCCTGAGTGGCACGCTCGTGGATGACTGGCTTGATCTCGGCGCGAAGGTCGTGAACGGTACGGGCCCGCCCAATCAAGGCACCTATTTGAACTCCATGCCTACGCAGTACCACCACTTCCTCACTCACTGGCTGAGTGGCGACTCGTTCAGCCAGGCCAATTCTAAGTCGTTCAACGACGCGAGAGGATACTTCGACATCGTATATGCGCTTGAGCCACATCTGGTTACCCAGAGCCAACTCCACGTGCACGGAGACGAATCACTCAAGATGTCAGATCGCTGACGTCTCGCGAGTGTGAGGGGCAGAAACGGTGTCGGATATGCTCTG
>JAGLTS010000060.1 GCA_023135165.1 Phycisphaerales bacterium
CCCGACTTTCATAGTTTCTCCGTGACCCCCGTGGTGAATCACGATCAGGATCTCACTGCGGAGTTCCTGCCGCCAGAGCTTCCAGGGGACTTGCACCTCCAAGTCAATGCGCTATGCCCGGCGCACCGTCAAAAAAAGGCCCAGGGATATGAATCCCTGGGCCGTGTCGTAGGTGTTGCTGGGATGAAACCCGCTGGTGCTTACATGCCGTCGTACCAGCGAGCGTCTTCGATGAAGCTCGTCACTTCGCTGTGGTCTCGGGACTCACCGCGGTCCGGTCCCTCCATGAACATGCCGAGGACGACGTTGTAGTCGCGCTCGTCTTCTTCAGCGTTACCGTCGAGCACGCCGGGATCGCCCTCATTGAGGAACAGGCCGTCGCCGTACGAGATCTGGGTGGCGGAACCGCTGTTGATGACACTGTAGAGCATGCCATCGGGGTAGGATGTTGTTTCGAAGACCACATGATTGTCGTTGTAGGCGATGTTGCCCTCCCACGTGTTCTTCGATCCGTGGATCAAGAGCGTGATGCTCTCATCGCCTTCGTCACCATCGGCGAGGATGACCTTGGTGATGCGGTGACTGTCGCTGGCCCACTCACCCGACTCCTCTCTGGGGCCGCGGTTGCCGAGAACGGCGTAGTTGCTGGAGAGCGAGTTCTTCCATTCGGACGACCGCTGAAGACCCGCGAGCGCGAGGTGCGCGTATGAGGAATTGCCGATACCTTCGCTCTCGGGGTCATCCGAGTCACCCTTGAGAGCGTCATCGTCCATCGGCGTGGCGCGGAAATTGGGGTCCCAGCGGGCACGCTTCCCCTCATCGAGCGCCGCGTCCGGCAGTTGATACTCGTAGTTCTCGTCTTCCGCGATCTCGCTGCTCGCCTCCGACGGGCTGACCAGCACTTCAGGCGTGACGAGGCCAGCGAAGATCATGATCGAGTAGACGGTGCACGACGCATCCTTCTCGGTCTGGTCGGTGAAGCCATCGATCGTCTCATCGCCGCGGTCGATCTTGGAGGCCAGCGGGTAGAAGTCCTTGTTCTGCTGCGCCCACATGATCATGCCCTTTTGGACTTCACGGACCTGGGCGGCATCCTTGATCTGCTTGGCGTTGGCGCGTGCTCGGCCGAGCGCGGGCAGCAGAATACCGATCAGAAGGGCGATGATGGCGATGACCACCAACAGTTCGATGAGCGTGAATCCACGCTTTCTCATGATGATTGCTCCTGGTTGCATGCCGGACTGATTCATTAATCCATCCATGCGACGCACAGTGACTCGCCCATCAACCGGCTGTCTGTCTCGCCCTCATCCCAACCCCCCACGACGCCCCCCCGATCCCCAAGAGCCGATTCAGGACGAGCGAGAGAAACAACGGGCACGGACGGGCGACCTGTGTCGCCGCAACACCGACCACATGACGCCGAGCGTGGTTTGCTCGGGCAAGACCTCTCCGCAGTGTCGTCCCGCTTCGGCACCGCACACGCTCGTGCGTCAGTCCGGTGTCGCGCACACGCGCCTGCCGTGCCTGAGAGAGGTCGTCGAGTTGTCGGCTGGATTGCCGATCAAAAGATCAGCTTGGCAACCAATAGCTGCCGATGAGAGCGGTATTCCAAGGATGAGCGATCAACGTCTCCAGCCATGCGCACCTGTCATCTGTGCGCCCTTACCAGTCTATCGTGCCTGACGTGTCAGTCAAGCCAAGAGGCCATACGGATGCTCTTTAGCTTGCCTCAACGTCGTCTCACGAACCTATTCGCACTGGGCACGGACCGGTTCCACAGTTCGCACGTAGCGACCATGGACAGATCGAGTCATCTCGATATGTCGTGCCGATCGGGAGGTGTTCGGCGGTGCCCCGCATGGCGCAGGTTTCCCAGGCCCTCGATGGAGCCGATGTGAAGCCGAGGTTCGTTGACGATCGCTGGATTTCAGGTGCGAGAAGGCTCGGCTTGGCGCGGCGCGGTGTTCCTACGAGCCTTCGCCGACGGCGAATCGAAGGAACGCCTCGATCGTGGCGCCACCGATGAGATCCTTGATGCGTTTCTTGTCATCCTTGACGAACGGTTGCTCGAGCAGGACGACGTCTTCGTAGAACTTGCGGATCTTGCCTTCGACGATCTTCTCGGCGATGCCCTCCGGCTTGCCGGACTCCTTCGCCTGCGCCGTCGCTAGCTCGCGCTCCTTGCTCACCATCTCCTCGGGGACGTCATCCTTGGTGACAGCGATGGGGCGGGGGACGGCAGCGGTGATGTGCAGGCAGAGATCCTTGATGACCTCATCGGAGAGGTCGCCCTGAACCTGGATCAGGACGCCGGTCTTGCCGTCGTGGTGAATGTAGTGCCCGAACGTGCCGCCCTGGAGCACGTGCCCGCGGGCGAAGCTGATGTTCTCACCCGTTGAGATGCGGACCTCGTCGATCGCAGCGGTCATCACGTCGGTCACGGACACATCGCCGGGATCACCTTCGACCGCCAGCTCGGCGATACGCTGCGCCGTCGCGATGAAGGCCTCATTGCGCGCCGTGAAGTCCGTCTCGCTATTGACTTCGACGATTGCCGCCTTGTCACCGTTCATGGCGACGGCGATTCTGCCTTCGCCGCCGGCGCGGTGCGTGCGCGAATCCATCTTGCTCTTCAGCTTGATGCGCATGGCCTGCTCAGCGGCGTCGATGTCGCCATCCGCTTCGACGAGCGCCTTCTTGCAGTCCATCATGCCCAGTCCGGTGCGTTCTCGAAGGGCCATCACCTCTTTGGCGCTGATCGCCATGGTCGTCATCTCCGTTTGTGTGTGTTCACTGACGGACTGCGCTGCTTCATGATGAAGCGCCCGCAGCCCGGTGGGTCTGTCTTTCACAACTGCTCGCCTCGCCGACGGCGCATATCGCGGATCGGCCGGCGTCACTGAAGCGGTTCACGTCAGGTCGCGGTCGGCTCGGTCGCCACTGGAGCTGACGCCTCGGTCGGCTGCCCACCCTCCCCTGTCTCTGGTTCGGGCCTGGCGCTGGCGGACCTGTACTGGGCGCGAGAACTCCGCCGCCGAGTGGATGTCTGCTCGGTCTCGGGCAGATCTTCACCTTCCGCCTTCTCACGCCGCATCGTCTTGCCCGCGGTGATCGCCTGACACAGTTCACGGACCACCACATCGACGGACCGCATCGAATCATCGTTGCCCGGGATCGGGATGTCGATCAGATCCGGGTCGCCATCCGTGTCGATCAGCGCGATCGTCGGGATGCCGAGCTTGCGCGCTTCACGCACCGCATTGATCTCACGACGTACGTCGATCACGACCAGGCCGCCCGGCAGCGAGGCCATGTTCCGGATACCGCACAGGTTCCGGTAAACCTGACGCTTCTCGCGGAGCAGTTGGCTCTCCATCTTCTTGGAGTACGTTTTGATCTCGCCCGATTCGACCAGCGCTTCGAGTTCCTCGAGACGCTTGAGACGTGAGCGAATGGTCCGGTGGTTGGTGAGCGTCCCGCCGAGCCATCGCTCGGTCACCCAGTGCATGCCGACGTCGGCGACGTGCTGTTCCAGGACCGCCTTGGCCTGACGCTTCGTGCCGACGAAGCAGATGTCCTTGCCGCCTGCGACGGTTCTGGTGATGAACTTCTTTGCCAGCAGGAGTCCCTTGACGGTCTCTTTGATGTCGATGATGTGGATCTGATTCCGCTTGCCGTAGATGTACGGCTGCATCTTCGGGTTCCAGTTGCTGGCCCGCTGGCCGAAGTGGATGCCCGCCTCGATCAGATCGTGAATGAGTGACTCCGCCATTTCCGTTGCCTTTCCGTCAGCGACACCGCGGGGCACCGTCCCGCCGGCGGCAGTTCGCCGGCATGCCCCGACCAGGGCGCTTGTGTCCGAAACGCATGTGGGACCGTTCCCACCGCCCACACGGCACCAACGCCGTGCAGCCAGCCAGCCTGGGACGCAGGCCGAAGCGGGAAGTATACGGTGAGTCCGCCCAGTTTCAACCACCAATTCCAAGCCGGCCGGAGCATGCCGCTCCGAGTTCGCGCGACTATCCGCAGCGCCGAAGGCCACGGTCCGCCGTTTGATCCGGACATTGCCCGAACGGATGGCGGTTTCTTGCTAGACTGTCGCCGTGCTTGCTCACGTCCAGAGCTTTGTTCTCGACGGCATCAACGCCCATCGCTGTGAGGTCGAGGTCGATATCAGCGAGTCGGGGCTGCCTGCGACGACGATCGTCGGCCTGCCTGACGCGGCGGTAAAGGAGTCGATCGAGCGCGTCCGGGCTGCGATGCTCAACACGGGCTACCACTTCCCGGTGGGGCGCGTGCTTGTCAACCTCGCCCCGGCCGATGTCCGCAAGGAAGGACCTGTCTACGACCTGCCCATCGCGATCGGCCTGCTGCGGGCGCTGGGCGTGATCCGCGATGACACACGCCTTGAGCGCACGGCCATCGCAGGGGAACTGGCGCTGGACGGTCGAGTTCGACGGGTCGGCGGCATCATCAACATGGCGCTGATGGCGAAAGGCAACGGGGCGGTCTCGGCGATCGTGCCGCGCGCCAACGCCCCGGAGGCTGCCGTCGTCGCGCCGCTGAGCGTGTACGGCATCGAGACGCTGGCGGATGCGGTGGCGATTCTCAACGCCGAGTCGCCGGTCGGGCCGGAGTCTGCGGTGGATGTCGAGGGGCTGATTGCAGCGGCTCAGCCGGAGGTTGACTTCGGCGATATCATCGGTCAGGAAGCGCCCAAGCGCGCCGTGACGATCGCAGCGGCGGGCAGTCACAACATCCTCAAGATGTGTCCGGGTGTCGGTCGCGGCTGAGACACCCCGGAGGACGAAGCCCCCCTCGAGTTCGCCCTCCCCAGGAATGTAGTCTCCAAACGACGATCGGATTCTCGCGCGCATGGACCCAGATCCTGGTCCATTCGGAGAGTGAGGGAATCGAGTAGATTCCGGCCTCTATTGGGGAGGTCGATCAGGATGAAACGGAAACGGTTCAAGGACGAGCAGATCGCGTTCGCGCTGCGTCGGGCCGAGAGCGGCACGCCGGTGAAGGGGTGTGCCGCAAGATGGGCATCAGCAAGCAGACGTTCTGCGGGTCGAAGAAGAAGTTCGCCGGGATGGGCGCCGCGGAGGTTCGCCAGCTGAAGCAGTTGGAAGAGGAGAGCCGCAGGCTCAAGCAACTCGTGGCGGACGTGCCCGTGGCCTGCACTGCATCCGCCTCATGCAACTTGGCGATGATCTGTTCAGGACTGTGTCGCTTGCGTTTCATGATCGAGAGTCTCCTTGCCCCTCAACGGGGCCGTGGTGACTCTCATAACAACTGGATCAGATTTCAGGGAGCAGGCCAGGATGATCCGCAGGAACCCGCTCTTCCAGATCGAACACCATGAACATCGATTGTTGTCCGTCAACTTGTCCACGCATCGAGGGACTCCGTGCCAAGTGAGTGCATGCAATATACCACGACGCCCTCGGGATAGAGTTCTTTAGCGGCCTGCTAGCGCACCTCGATGTCACACACAGCCGTCACACTCCACGCGTCCACGATATCGCTGCGAGCGCTACGCTCGCTTATCTTGATCCGCCATGAGGTCCTAAGCGTATGTCTACCGACCGCCAGCCCCCGTAGCGTCGTGGCGACCGGATGATCGCTGGCCCCATCGATACCCTCAAGCAGATCCAGCGCCAGCACTCGTTCGGCCGCCTGCTGTGAGAACGAAAATCTGTTTTGCAGCCCGCCGTAAATGCCGCGCCGCATCAGCATCAGGGGTTCGTTGTCAATCGACGATCCTTCATGGCTAAAGTCGAGGAATAAGCTCGTCGACGGGGTAGCGCGCCGATCTATGAGCAAGGGAGGAAGCGTCACATTGCCCCTGTCAAGGACCCATGTTCGCGCAAGTCCAACTCGAACGGCAGTTCGCATGTAATCATGCCAGGCGTCATCGCTGACGAGTCCCATACTCCTTGCGGCCTCAACGAAGTCGCCATACTCACCGATCCAACGACCCGTCTGATCGCTCTGTAGCTCCACAATATGAGCAGTGATACTCGAAATGTCGTGCCGAGACAGCTCCTCATCAACCAATCTACTCATGATCTCTTGGGCAGCCGCGACTGCTACCACGTCGCGACTATCGTGAAGCTCACGCTGCAGTAGCCACAGTGGCTTGGCGGATTCCGGTATGACGATTACGCGGGCCATCGTCAGGTTCAAGACGGACGCAAGCAGGAGGAGGAGTACTCCGAGTGACACATGGAGCCAACGCATCTGCCGTCTGCCTTGGCGCAAAGCCCGCCGGCCAGCCAATCCGGCGCCACATTCGGGACAGCGGTCTGGGGAGAGCACGGAAGACACAAGATCGTAGCCACACTTGGCACAATGCGGATGGGCATCGATCTGTCGACCACGCAGGCCGACCACCACTGACAGAACTCCAAATGCAGTTGCAGCGATGATGACTATGTCAACCATCATACACCTGCTCTGCCGCCGATTGCAGTGGAGTGGAAGCGAGGACCGTGGGCACGGGATGCAAGTCGTGGTGTTGGAACATCTGTAGACACACTAGATAATCCCAGTAAGAGGCTTGACATCGACGGGAGATGGTGGAGAGCCAGCGCCGGGTGCCTGGCCGGCGCCATCACTCTTGGGCACGACACAATCGGCGCAGTAAAGCTGTATGTGGAGCGTGGATGTCATGCTGTAGTGACCATAACACATCTCACCCACTTTGAGGGTTATCACGGTTTCTACCACCCACTGGAATGGAGTACCGCAGGGATCGGAGACAGCAGGATCTGTGAAATTCGTGGCGTTAAGTGGGCAGACACAGTTGGCTTGCTCTAGGCACTGGTTGAAAGCCCACGTAAATATAGCAACAGATACGGTTTCGGTGATCAACCTGGCGCGCATTTGGTCAATGAGGGAGTCCAGGTAGGTCCATTCGGCCGGACTACATATACCGGAAACACTGAAGACCACTTCACCGTAAGTTGAGCTCCCCTTGACGAAGGGGACGCCGCATTCACCAGTACATGCTCCGGCCTCGGTGCCATAGGGATCTACCTTTGTCGTCGGCCCTCCCTGTACATACCCATACAGCCCCATCCCATCGACATATCCAAGCGGATCTCTTCGCGTCCAGCGACCAAGTTCGGTGAGCAGCACGCGATGCCGTGCATGCAGGATCACATCGACAGCTTCGTCGTGTCGGTGTCCGGTGTAGCCGAAGAAATTCTGCACATCGGGGTTGCTCAGCGCGCCGCGGCCGAGCGTGACGCCGAGGAACGTGCCAGTCAGAAGTGACTGATCGGCAGCGTCCACATCGCCGTCAAGGTCCAGGTCGGCACGCACGTCGTACCCTTCCGCCATGATGATAACAGCGATGGCCATCGCATCGCTCGCGTCGCAATCACCGTCGGAGTCGATGTCACCTGCGGGTTGGCCGAAGGGGACGCCGTAGGAGCTGTACTGGACCCATTCGAGCATCTTGCCATCGTCGGTGAGGAGTGCAGCCACATCGCCGCGGTAGTTGTGGAAGTAGTACACGCGTTCTTCGAGCGTGCCATCCGCCTCGGCATCCCAGTCGGTGTTCGCATCCTTGTCACGGCAGATGATCATGTCGATGTATGATGACCCGCCCCGGCCTGAGAGTCCAGCGTTGTGATGGGTGAACTGCTCCTTGGGGTCATCATCGTCGTTGCGGAACGTGGCGACGATCCGCCAGCGTGTGTCGTAGACGTGGTGGTAGGTGGCGTCGTTGGCATCGACATCGCTGTCACCATCAGTGTCGTAGTGGACGGTGATGCGGTGTCCCAGGCCGTTGTACGCGTACTCGGCGACTGTGTTCTGGCTTTGGTCGGTGATCTCCACGATTCTGCCGAAGGCGTCGTACTCGTATTCGTAGTTCTCACCATCGTCGGTGAGGTTGCCGACCGCATCGTAGACGAGCGTGTAGTCGTCGTTGCCATCGTCATCGATATCACGCGCGGTCAGCTCGTTGGCCGCGTTGAACGTGCCGTCATCGTCGAGTTCATTGGCATCGGTGAAGTCACCATCACCGTTGAGGTCGAGCTGGTGAATGCCCCAGTTGCCGGTCTGGCTGAGATCCCACAGCTCGTCTTCGGTGGTCCTGGTGATGCTGGACCCGGTCCATTCGCCGCGCTCCGCCTGAATGACGCGGTTCAGGTCATCCATCGAGTGCTCGACATCCCAGCCATAGTGGACATTGTCGTCGATCACTGTGATGTTGCCGTTGCGATCGTAGCTGATGTCGCGATCGCAAAAGTCGACATCGGTGGCCAGATCCTTGGTCCAGCGATCAATAATGACGCGATTGAATCGGTCGAACGCCTCGAACGCACTCGACCCTGCGTGCATGTACCGCTTGACATCGGGTTCTTCGTAGTAGGTGCTCACGACGTGCCCAACGCCGTTGTAGCGGTACCAGGCGAGCGTGGTTCCGCCGTTGACGACGGAAGTGACTCGGCTGGCATCGGCATCGTGCAGTCCGCTGCTCGAGAGGTAGCCGTAGCTGATGACATCGCCATCGGGGAGCGTCATCGTGCTGATGCGCAATGTGTTGCGCCCAGCCGTGGCCTTGGCGTACGTCCACTGCACGTCGTAGAGGTAGTCGCCACCCGTCGCGACGGTGGAGTTGTGATCCTGCTGGAAGTTGGTGACGCCGCCCCAATCGTCGAACGTGTACTTGACCTCATCGACGACCGAGCCGGAGCCGACCGTCGCGTTGTCATACTGCGTGGCCGTCTCAACCTGACCGCGATCGGTGTAATCCCAGGTGATTCGGCGAACGGCGCCGTCGAAGCCGTTGGCGAGCGTCGTCACGCGCCGATGCTCGATCCGGCCCAGATCGTCGTAGTCCATCTCGATGATGTTGCCCGCCTGGTCCTTCGCGTAGATCTGCTGGCTCAGCGCGTTGTAGGCGAAGGTGACCAGATCGGTTCCACCGCCCGAGTCGGGGTACTGGACGCTGCGCAAGAGGTGTCCGGCGGCGAACTCCGATGGGCCGGGGCTGTCGCTTGCCGTCACGCCGTACGTGTAGGTGGTCTCCTGATCGGTCTGGCCGGCAGGCAGGTCCGCGGTGACCTTGGTCTTCAGACCGTCGGTGTACTCGTAGGCGATCGTCTGATCTTCATCGTCATTCGTCCCGCCGCCTGGTGTGCCATCCGTGTAGTTGGCGACCACCTTCGTGACGCGACCGACATCGTCGTAGGTCGTCCTCGTCTCGATATTCATCGGGTCGGTGACCGACAGGCGCGTTCCGTCATCGTTGTAGGCGTACGTCGCCACCAGGACGGTGTCTGAGCGTGATGGCGCACTGAGCCCATCGCGATCGAAGGTGCCGACGTTGTCCGTGGCGTGGTTCGTGCCGTAGCGCGCGACGGTCGTGACGCGATTGAGCGTGTCGTACCACATCGCGTTGATCTGGATGCGTCCCTCGATGTTCGCGGCGGTGTACTGCAGCACATCGCCATCGGCGTTCGTGTCGAGCGCCCCGGTCGTCTCACCACCATCCTTGTCGTCGAAGAGTCGATCGATCCGTGCCGTCATGAGCACGAGCGAACTGTCACTCGACTCGTAGGTCGTCTGCATCTCCGTGAGGACGATGTCACCCGTGACGTCGTCTGCATCGGCGTAGACGGAGTCGTTGTCGACAGCCAGGACGAACTGGTGCGTCCGACGCCCGAGCCGGTCGTAGGCGTACTTGACGAGTTGCTCACCATCCTGCTTGATGAGTCGGCCCGCCGCGTCGAACCACGTCTCGGTGACAAGCGTGTCGTCATCCGAGCCGTCGGCATCGTCGATCTTGTGGCGTGTCGTCTCCCACACACGGCCGAGCTGGTCATGGTCGTTTTCGACCAGGCCGATGCGATTGGTCGTCACCGTCGTCGGATCGCTCGAAGCGCTCAGACCGCCTGCGGAACTGTACTGTCCGACGGCGATCACTCGTCCGCGATTGTCGTACTTGGTCAGGATATGCGGCGGCTCTTCGTTGGTCACCAGCACGGCTCGGCCGCGTTCATTGTTCGTGTAGGTCGTCTCCCGCTTGTCCGTGTCGCTGTCCTGAACGTAGCGGGTGCGTGTGGTGATGTAGCTGTTCCCGCCGTCGCTGCCCGAGTCGTACTCGATAGCGCTGACCTTGACCATGTCATCCGTGCCGGAGGATTCACCACCGTCAAAGCTCGAGTCGTTCGTGCCGATGTGCGTCTCGATCGGCCGGCTGATGTCGTCAAAGACCGTGCGTGTGATCGTGCCCACAGCCGTCTTGACGCGCCATCGGCGTCCAGAGTCGTCGTAACCGTAGGTGGTCTGGTCGTAGTGCGTCCCATCCGTCCCGGGCAGACTCGATGGGGTATCGAAGTAGGTCCTCGATGCATCCAACGTGGTCCCCGCTTCGTTGTAGCTGCTCGTTGCCAAGCGGGAGAGCGTCCCTGTGTTCACCGCCAGGACGGCATCGGAGTCCGTCTCGTCGATGTGGCTGGTGATCGCCGTCGTCGTCGAGCCGCCCGAGAAGGCGATGATCCCCGACGCCTCGACCTTCCCCGCATGGTTGGTCACCGTGTACGAGACCGGGCCGTAGTACGTGCCCGTGCCCGAGACGTACTTGGGGTATCGCAGTACGACCAGACGCCGATCAGCCAGCGCCGTGTAGTAGCTCAGCGTGACCGTCCCGTCAGGAAGCGTCGTCGTCGTGGTGCGCCCCTGATCGTCGTGGGCGTACTCGATGATCACACGCTCGCCATCACCTGACTCGTCAATGTCGAAGTCGGTGTTCGGGTCATCACCTGACGCGAAGTCGGACCCGTGATTCGTCTGGCAGTCGACGATCCGCTTGACGGGCAGACCCTCATCGTACTGCATGTAGTCGTGATGCCCCTCGGTGGACTCGACAAACGCCGTCGTCCCATCCTTGCGCGTGTAGCGCGTCGTCGTCGTCGCCGAGCCCGAGCCGTTCTTCGCCGCCGACACGGCCACGTTCTCCGTCTCGACATCCTTGTACGTCAGCACCGCCGTCCCGCCCGTGTTGTACGTCGGCGTCAACTCGAAGTCCGCCTGACCGGCGTGGGGATTGCTGATGAAGTTCGCGTTGACCGTTCGCTCATCGACCATCGCCCGTGTGATGCTCACATTACCCACAGTCAGGCTCGCCGACGTGTACGCCAGCTCGATGTCGTAGTACGATGTCCCGCTGGTCCCCGTCCGGTGCCGGTGGTTGGTGATGAACCCGGTCATGTCACCGCTGCTCACCAGGTCGAATGTCCTGACAAGGCCCACCGACGCCGACGCGGTGAACGATGCGCTGCTGTGCGTGTACCCCGTCACGTTCGCAGGTGTGTGGATCTCCGTGATGATCCCGCTTGAGTTGCGAACCACCTGCATCGCCCAGAAGTCCGGCGCCGGATCCGTGTTCGCCGGATCGTCATCGGTCAGAACGTGGCTGATCGGCTGATGCGTCTCGTCGAAGTACTGCGTCTCGTACGCGCCATCCGGACGCTTGGTGATCACACGGAACGCCCACGTCTGGTCATACCCAGACCCGTCGCTGTAGCTGCCGTTCGCCGCGTAGGTGTACTCGAACGTCCCGTTGCCCGCGCCGGAGCACCCGCAGGCGCCGTTGAAGTACGCCTCGTTCACCTCATGGGCCGAGTTGTACTCAAAGTACGCCGACGAGTACGGCTTGAGGCTCTCCTCCGTCGCCGTCAGGTAGTCCGCGTCGAACGTCGAGTCCGACCAGTCGAAGTTCCGCGTCCCTTCGAAGTCCACCACGTACTGCAATCCGTGATCGTGCCCGGGATTCGTCGTCGCGTTGTATGTCCCCGACCAGTACCGGTAGTACTGCACACGCACATCGTTGATACCCGAGTCGGTCAGCGGGATCGTGATCGTCACCGTCGCCAGGTCGCCCGTGCTCCCGTAGGTCGTACCCGCCGGTTGGCCGCTGCCGTAGTACCCGTACTGCACCTTCCCGACCTCGGTCCAGCCGCCATCGTCGATCTCCGCCTTCACCTCCGTGAGACGGTCCGTTCCATTCAGCGTCGTGTAGGTGTAGCTGAACCTCCGCCCGGCGCTGTCGTACGTCTCATCAATCCGGCCCGACCCATCGTAACCATCGCTGATCGCCGTGCTTGCCGTGTCTTCATCACCTGCGTACGCCGTGTTCCCAGCCGCGTCGGTGACCTTCCAGATCTGACCTTCCGCTGGATTGGCATCGCCGTCGAACCCGAAGAAGACCGTCACCATCCCGTGCGGATCGGTGTACGTGTACGTGTCCGGCTCGTTGCCGCTCCCCGCCACGTACTGCATCACGCCCGCAGCGCCGTTCTTCGCCTTGAACTCAACGCTGTTGACGTCATGGCGGCGGAACTCGATGAACCGGTCAGCGCCATAGATCAGGTAGACGACATCCTCATCGTCCGTATCCCCTTCGTACAACATGATTTCCGGCTGGCTCATCTGGAACCAGTTGTTGCCCTGATACCCATCGCTGTCGTAGTGCGAGCTGTCGTACTCCTGCAGCGCGTTGTAGCTGCGACCAATCAACCACGGCACGTTCGCCGCGAATGCAAGATCCACATCCGTGAATGAGTACGCACCCATGTCAAGACGCAAGCCGCCCGCGTTCATCTTGCCGTTCCACGGCCACACACCGGGGTTGCCGGCAAGCGCCCACGGATGTGTTGCGCGGGCGCGCAGTGACCCGTCAAGACTGACACCACGTTGGCCGTGCGTCGCGCGAACATCCTGCACCGTCGTTGGAAGCGCGCACAGGTTCTGCGTGAGCGTGTCGCTGTCGATCTCGAGGATCTGATCAGCACAAACATCACCGACCTGCGCCGCAAACATGCACGTTGCAGCGATCGCAACGACTGCTGACCGACGCAACATGAGCGTACCGATTTCGCACCGGGTCATGGCAACCTCCAGATCACTACGGGAACATCTCACCTTTGTCCGCAACGAGGCCCCGTCTGTACCGGCCCCACATCACCCACCAGGGTGTGCACCTCCAGCCTACACGCGAATCACGCTGCGTCTAATAACATCTGCATTTTTTCGCGCTGTTTCTTGGGTATTACTGGACACACACCAATCACGATGGATACTGAACCGCGCAACGCGATGAATGCATTGCTGAACGATTCACCTCTTTGGTTCACGTATCTCTGGAGGTCCATGCCATGAGCGAGTTCATCTCAAAGCCGCGCAACGTCTTGCTCTCTCTTGTGTTGCTCTGCGCCGTCGTCATCACTGCAGCGCTCGTCACGCGCAACACGACACACGCACTGCTGCAAGACCCACCCGTCGACTCCCATGAGCTTGCCGCCGCGCTTGTTCGAGTCGGGTTCGATGTCGATGCGCTCGCCGCCGCCGGGCTTGACGGGCAGGATGTCGAAGATGTCGTCGATGCTGTGCGCGCTTACTTGACCCAGCACGATGGCGAGCTCGACGATGCCGATGACGCGTATGCCCAGGCGCGCCGTGAAGCGGACATGCTCCGCAGGCTCATCCGAAGCGGATGCGCAACTGGCGAGCAGGTCAGTGCCTACGCGCAGGCCAAGGTCGATCTGGACGATGCAGCGGCTGCACGCGATGATGTCCTCGATGCGATCTATGGCGTGGGGGTGGGCGTGGGGGTGGGGGCGCTGACTCAGACGCAGCAGAGCATCCTCAGCACCATCCGCGCCAATGCCGCCTGGCGATCGCCGCACAACCTGCAGTTCCTCGCCGATGATTGGACGCAGCAGGAATGGGTCGATCTGCGCGACGCACTGGCCAACGAACGCATCGCACAGAAGAACGGCGAATACGCCGATGCCGGCTGCCAGACGTTCCTTGCCGTCAAACGCGCCGATGCGGATGTCACCGCTGCTCGCACCAACCATGCGGCCTACATCAGTACCGTCGACTCGGCCTGGAATGATGCGATCGATGGGTAAGAGGCGATCCCTGGCCATCGCCGATTGGGTCTTTTTCTCAGTTTCTGTGCAAATGCGGCTCTGGGCGGCGTAGTAGTGATAGGGAGGGTGTGCCTTCTGTCAGTGCATCGATCTCCACGCATGCCCATCGCCCGCCAAGAGAGGCGCTTGTTTGAGAGTGGTGATGAACGCCAGTACTTCAGTGTCGACAGTCCAACAACCCGTCGCGTTTGCGGCCTCAACACCCAACAAAAGGCGAAGAAAGCCAAATGACCGACTTCATGGCCAACCCGGCTGCGGCTATCGTCTGACCCAGGTGGGCTCCAATTGCGCGCCGGGGTGGGTCCCTCTTACACGCCGATTACCACCCTGTGATGCCCTAGCTTCCCGTCCCAGCAAGGGTAGGGCCGGGAAGCCACGCCCTTGGGCTCGCCCAACAAGACCCGGCCGGTGGTCAGCGTGGACACCAGCCAGCGGCTCCAGCACACGATCGCGTTCGCCGACGCGCAAGGCTAAGCCAGCCAGCGTGATGGGGACCGAAACCTGGGTCAAGGTCGGCGACCCGCCCCAGCGAGTTAGGCTTTCTGTTAGTTGACGTTTGCACGCTGTATGTGGTAGACTGCCTTGGCGTAGTTGGCGGCAAGACCGCCAACTACATGCTCGCTGGGTCGCCACGACCGGCGAAAAGGGGCCGTGGAGCGAAACAGCGAGCGCGACGATTGGACCTTGGTTATTCACGCCGCAAGTGACGCGGCACAACCATCCAACTCTGAGGTGAAGCATGGCCAAGAACAACCGGATTTTCATCAGCTTCGCGATCGAAGACAAAGACTCTCGGAACCTCCTGGTAGGGCAGGCCAAGAACGACAAGAGCCCCTTCTCGTTCGTTGACATGTCCGTCAAGGAGCCGTGGGACGAGAAGTGGAAGACGAACTGCCGAACGAAGATCAAGGGATGTGACGGAATGATCGCGCTGGTCAGCACGAAGACGACCAATGCTGATGGCGCCCTGTGGGAAGTAAAATGCGGCAAAGAGGAATTGGGGGCGTCGCGAATTCGAGGGATCTACGTTGACTCGAAGAACAAGCCCGCGAGTCTACCACCTGAGTTTGCAGGCATACGCGTGGTTGAGTGGTCGTGGGCCAATATCAAGAGCTTCCTTGATTCGCTCTAACCGGAAGCGACTGTCTTCAATGACGCCTAGGCCACCAGGTGGTGCCGCGCAACCGGCTAATAGCATGGCTGCGCAAGTAACTGCGCTATGGCGGAGGAACGGTAATGCGAAAGGCCCTTGTCGTAGGCATCAATTACTATGAGCACGGCTCCTCTTTGTTTGGGTGCGTGGACGATGCCAGTTCGGTACAGAGCGTCCTTGAAAGAAACAGCGACGGCACGGTGAACTTCGACGTCAAGTTGCTGACTGCCGCCAGTCCCACAAGTACTGTGTCCAAGTCGGACTTGAAAGGATTGATTGAGGACTTATTCGCAGACGACAGTGAGGTCGCCCTCTTCTACTTCGCAGGACACGGACACATCGAGGTGACGGGTGGCTACCTTCTGACGAGCGACTCCAAAACCGGCGATGAGGGCATGCCGCTGGCCGATGTGCTCCTTTTTGCCCACAACTCCAAGGCCAAGAATAAGATCATCGTGCTCGATAGCTGTCATTCAGGCATTGCGGGCAACCCGCCGTCCGCTGCGCAGGAAGCTCACTTATCAGAAGGCATCACAATTCTCACCGCGTCCACCAAGGACCAGTATGCGACTGAGCAGGACGGCTGTGGTGTTTTCACAACGCTCTTCGTCGACGCCCTCAACGGCCCCGCGGCCAACCTCGTCGGAGACGTCACACTTGGTGGGGTCTACGCGCACATCGACCAGTCTCTCGGCCCGTGGGAACAGCGCCCAGTCTTCAAGACGAACGTAAAGAACTTCGTATCGCTGCGCAAGGTCCAACCTGCCATCTTGTTGGCGGAGCTTCAACGCATCACCGAGTTCTTCCCATCTCCTGGGTTCCAGTTCAAGCTTGACCCATCTTTCGAGCCAGAGCTCAAGGGGCGTGACCCCGGCATGCCACCACCCGACCCCGAGAAGACGCTCAAGTTTGCCGTGCTCCAAAAGTACAACCGCGTGAACCTTGTGGTTCCGGTGGATGCGCTGCACATGTGGCATGCTGCGATGGCGAGCAAATCGTGCGAGCTCACGGTGCTCGGCGAGCACTACCGGCGACTGGTCGAGCGAGGACGGGTTTAGCCGGCATACTGCATGAGTGGTTGTCGAGCGGTCATTGATTCTGCGCCGGTCATGGCGGCTGCTGAGAACCTCGCCCTCCGCCACCAACTCGCTGTGCTCCGGCGATCAAGTAGGCGTCCACGGCTGCGGCAGTGCGATTGGCTCCTTGTTGCCATCACGCAGCGCGCTGATCTTCCCCTCCGACGTCGCATGTGCCGTCGTCGTATCCGACAGCGGCCCACGCTGCAGCGGCCCGTCCGATGCGGCATCGACTGAAAGCTCGCGCAAGCATCTGCGGTCGCAGGTGTGCGATCTCTGCACCGTCAGTGCAATCTCGCCCGTCACTGACTGCCAGCGCAGCATTTATATAGCTGCGGCGCCTCCAAGGGCGATGAGAATACTGCGAACAGACATCGAGGGTGATTGCGAGGGACATTATGCGACAATAGCGAGAAGGACCGGAAGCGAGTACATTGACGTGCACGTCCTCACGCCGACGCTCGACAGAGAGCATCAAGTTCAGGCAGATGATCGGGATGATCGGTGGAGCATGGCCGAGTGCTTGCAGGAGACACTCGATGGAACGCGGGGGACAAACAGCATGATTCATGAGTACTTCCGAGAGATTGAGCGTCTTGCGTGGTGACTGTACGTCTGACGCCGCGAAACGAACCGAGAAGCCAACATCGACGACGTGCCTATTAAGACGAGCGGTCTACGGGGCCAGTCATCAAATCTGACTGCTGGGCAAACAGTATGTCTGTCACGCCCGCACAGATAGGTTCATGACAAGGGCAGTGGAAAGTACATAAACCTTTCGGACAGATCAAAGGAACAATGGTAGAGGAAGAAGAGTACATTGACATCAAGAACAACAAGAGGAATCTGGAGCTGACGCTAGCGAGGCTGCGAGCTGATGGGCGAATCAGCGAAACGAACAAGGAGATCATCCAGCAGTTCTTGAGGGACGCGGCGCTGGGAAAGACAGTCATCGGACGACGCAAGAAGAAGATCTCAGATGCGACGCTCATCACCTACATCCTACATCTCTACCCAGTGATGCTCTTTCTCCGCAAGGACCTAGACAAGATCGGCCAGGATGAGCTTGAGCGGTTCGTCGAGGCTCTGGAGGGTGGTGCCGTTCGATCGAGGTCACCGCGCTTGTCGGGGTCGAGGGTGGCGAGCAGTGGGGCACCGTTGAGCGAGCGATACCAAGTCAATGTGAAGAAGACGATCAAGAAGTTCTACAAGTGGCTCCTCGGTAGCCCGAAAGAGTACCCGCCCTTGGTGAGCTGGATCGATACCTACGTGCAGGATAAGGAGGTGGCGGCCCTCTCCGAGCAGGAGATTGGGCGGATGCTGGACAGGGCAAAGACAGTCCTGCAGCGGGCGTTGATCCAGGTGCTGTTTGATGGCGGGTTCCGGATCGGTGAACTGCTCAACATCCGCCTGAAGCATGTGCGGCTGGCTCGCTTCGATCCGCGCGAGCCGGAGAAGAAGTGCTTCGTGGTCAGGGTGCCCTTCTCCAAGACCATGCCGCGCACAGTGGCATTGCCCATGCCCGCGTCCACCAAATGGCTCACGCTCTGGCTTGAGGATCACCCAGCCAGAGCCGAAATCGCCGATGACGGATCAGTTCAGGCGAGGAACATCGATGCCCAGCTCTTCCCAACGACTGCTAACGCAGTGAGGCTCGTCGTCGGACGATTGGGCCGTAGCGTTCTAAACCAGCGTGTCTACCCACACCTCATCCGACACTCCTCCGCTACCTTCTGGGCCAATCGGCTGCCTTACTTCAAGATCTGCAAGCGCTTCGGCTGGACGATGACCAGTCAGATGCCGCAGAGGTACATCGATCGTGCTGGCATTGATGAGCTGTCAGTTGCCCGGATCTACAGCGAAGGCCAGCCACAGACACTGCCAGGGGCAGGGTCGGAATCGAGAGGTGATGCAGACCTGTATCAGAGAGGTGCAGCGGCCGGGCGATGCGGCGATAGACGGATAGCCGCAGACGTGGCCTAATCTCACGGAGGTCGCCCACCTGCTCGGTGTGAGAAAACCCCGCCAGCGCATCTCGGGGACGTGCCGGCAGGGCTCGTGGGGGTCTCTAGAAGCGCGTACGCTACGGACGTTAGTTTGTCCCCGGACTTCCCAAGTGTCAAGAGACAATGTGCTGAATTCGGTCAGATAGCCGGGCTGATCGCTGGCGACACCCTTCTCTCGTCGCCGGCTCACAGAGCGACGGTCCCCTACCAGGGGAGGAGGTGCCGAGATCCTGGAGGGAATCCTGTTCCTACCGCGTATGGTTTCTGGGCGCGATGTGATTACCGAGCGGGACATCCGTCCAATCGTGGCTGAATTGGACTGGAACAAGCAGCGTAAGGCTTGGTGTGCTCTCTGCGACGGGGGCAGGCCACAGGCTCTCTCCGCAGCCTTCTCGGCCACGCTCCACTTGAGCGGCCCCGATCCTTAACGTGTGGGACGTTTGTGCCTGCATCTGCCGCTCCCAGATGGTAACATGCGTCTATACGCCTCGATAGACGCGCGGACTTTCCCATGCAGGCCACATGATGACTCACGTGCCAGCTGCCGAGGCCATCGTTCTTCAGGAATTCGCCAATGGCATTCGACCAGAGAGTGACAGTATGAACGACGACGTATGGTATGCCTGCTACGGTTCCAATCTGCGGCGCAGCCGCTTTATGTGCTACATCTTGGGCGGCACTCCGAAGGGGGCATCGGCAGCAAACCCCGGCGCTCGCAACACGACGCCGCCCAGCGACGCCAGGCCATTTCGATTGCCACACCGTCTCTACTTTGCTGAACGATCAGCCCGATGGCAACACTTGGGGATAGCGTTTCTCGAGACGAGTCGGTCAGCTAGATACAGCGCGCTCAGCCGAATATACCGCCTAACGCGCAAACAATTTTTAGACGTCTTTGCCCAAGAGAACAGGCTGCCACTCGGTGAAGCCTCTATCGACTTTGCTGAGCTGCACCGCCGCGGATCATTGGTCGTATCAGAAAGCCTCTACGGGAACTGTCTGTATGTTGCGGATGTCGACGGGCTGCCCGTATACAGCTTTACGCGTCAAGCCGACGTGGCACCAAGCGCGCGCGTGCCGCCGGGAGAGGCCTACCTAAAGACGATAATCATGGGAGTACTGGAGACGTTTCCCGGACTAGATGCCATGCGCGACCTCGTTCCGTACCTTACCCAAGCAACATCGGGCGAGATCAGCCAACCACTGCTGCGCAAATGGACGGTTGCCTGCATGCGGCAAGCCTAGCATTCGTCAACGACCTCCAAACAAGCCCGCCTCCGGGCACGACCCGGCTCGCTCGCAATCTTCTTGCCAGGTACTGCTAGTCCCATTTCCACTTAATGTATAGCGCTGCCCCTCTCTCTGGATGGAGGCACTGCGCGTAGTAGCATCGGTCACTTGCTCGTTTCAACGGCATCGTCTGTGACTCATCGTTCGAGCGTAGCTCTGCAACTACGTCAGTCGGTACTACATCCAGCCTGCTGAAGTCGACCTTTAACATGAGGTCCTCAACTGGCTGGCTTGCCCGTATTCCACACTCGCGATTATCATCGCTATCGCTTATTTGAAAACCATTAAGATACGTTAGCGTTCGCTCGACCAACACGGGCAGTGGAGCATCGCTCCGCACGGCTATTTCATAGTCGAGTGCACCTCCACCAGACGTTTTGTAATACTTCTGAGCACTCGACGGAACGCTGCACCTGTACTTGTCAGTTTCCATCTCGTGTAGCACAATCACACCAGTCGACCGTGCGGTAAACGTCGCCTTCTGCAATTTTTGCGCGAGGATATAGTCAACATACACGGCTTCATCAAAGACATCAATCGTCTTGTCGAGCGAGTGTATGTGTCTTTTGGCTGCGGGAGTTGCGCCCTCCTCCTTGCATCGCCACGTAAGGAAGGTCACTGTTCGATGCAGTTGTCGCAGCCAGACCGGTTCACTGAGCGAACGCGATACACCCTCAAGGTAGTTGCCAACCCACTCCTGGACTTGTCGTAGTACGGTTGACTGATGTGCATCGAGTTCACTAGTGTCGATCAGCAGATCGAGCAGTGAAGCATATTGGCAGTCTGCCTGATATAATTGAGACATGGCCCGCTCGAGAGCACTCGGCGTGAGCATGCCACACTTCACTGCCAATTGGCCAACTTCTAGATCACGTGGCGCATCCTTGCTAGGCTGGGACTTCTTGTCGTTGAGCGTATCGATGACGCCCTGAAGCGCATCTGCGAGTGGACTTTTTATGTCTGTCGGGTTATCGTATTTGAGCTGCATCCAGTGCACAAGATCGAATGGAATTGCGGCACCACGGCGAGCAAGAAGAATGACTGGCTTGCGATTTGCGTGCGCGAGGCCCAGTTCGTAGTAGACGTTGGCATTTCCATCCGAGATGTCGGCAACTAGGACGGCGGCCGATGAAAGCAATTGCTGAATTCGAGTCGGCACGGTCTCCGGTGAGTAGTGCTCATCGGATCGTTCGGTTGCAAAGCCTGCGAACTCACCCGCGAGCTTGATCATCTGATAAACGTCGTCATATGCCTCAGCAAACGGCATAATGACAAAACAGAGCGGTTCACTCCGAGGTGCCATAGGGCAACCCTCCCTCTATGTCAAAACGCGATGTCTCCGCCAACTGGTGGTGTATTCGCAGCACACTGCGTGCAGAGTACCTGTCGGGGCGACTGCAATCACTGTCTTGCTCGGCTAACAGCGTCGCGACGGCAGACCAAGAGTGCGTGGCCGTTAAGTGGCGTGGTCGACGATAGCCTCGATCGGGTGTCAAGGAGCGGTGGTGATGGCCGAGCAAGGCGGCCAAAGGTCGTGTAGGCCACGGCAGGTTGCGCAAAACGTCATCGTACGACCGCAGGTGGCTCATCCTCTATCTAGCGCCCCGATTCATGCTGCAATGACAGTCCGTACACTGAGCGATCGCCGTCCGGCCCGCCGCGCTGCAAAGAGGTGCCTCCATGTCCGCCAACTGGCGTGCCCTCTCTGACAACCAGACCGATTTGAATGACCGGTCTCGCACGTTTCCAAGGATCGCCTCTGGTGCCATGCTACAGGCCAGCACATTGAAATCTGCATCGATATCGCATCTGGTAATGCCGGCTAGGCAACCAGGCGCAGACCACCGGGGGACGTCGTCGACTTCTCGCACATAGTCCGCGCACCCACTAACGTGTAGGTCGGATGGCAGCCCACTCACCTTCTCCTCGAGAGCATCAAAGAAGTTCTTCAGCTGGATGTCGTCCACGCATAGCTCGTCCGCTGTTCGTCGATTGTCCCTGAGCTTGGTTGACGGCATTAGGTTCATAAAATGGAAATTCTTGACGCGTGGATAGAATTCATCGATTATCTGACCAGCGACAGCGATATTGTGCTTGTGGACCACGGCGGCAATCTGAAGATCGACTTCCGTCGACGCCAGCCTCTCGATGGCATTCACTGTTAAATCGGTGCATCCTCGGACTGCGTTGTTTATATGTCCCTGTATGGCATCGAGTGATACCTGGACCCTCATATGCAATCGCTTGGAGCTGTATGCTGCCAGACGACGACAAGCGATCTCATTGAGAAGAGTTCCGTTTGTCAGGACACTAACCCGCTCGCGAAACTCGAAGATCCCGTCGAGTATGTTGAAGATCTCTGGATGGGTAAACGGCTCGCCGCCGCCCAACACAATTTCAAACACACCAAGGTCGTGGAGTTCGCGAACTAGCCGGAGCACGTCACTTGTGGGAACATGCTGACCGGTCAGCGGGTGTGCATAGCAGTAAACACAGTTGAGGTTGCACTGGCCTGTGATCGAAACGACCGTAATGAACGGGGCACTCAATCGATGCATATGCCGTAAGTCTCCAACTGATCCAGAAAAGCAACACATGCATCATGATCCAGCCCCAGAGTCGCAGCGGCAGCAAGTGGGGGTTCGTGTGCACTCAACTTCCTAAAGTATGCTGCCCCAGTGTGATTGAGCCTAAACACGGAGACTCCTGGGTGGTACGCAAGGGCGCCAAAGCTCTCGCGACGTATCACAAATGACTGTGCTGGAATCCTACTGCTCGGAGATACTCTCTTGGGGTCGCTGGAAGGACCGTGCCATTGGCAATCGCACCAGGTAGGTCCAGTGTCCTGGTTCCAGTCATGTGACCAGTTTCGCCATTGATCACCTCTGCTAGCCGGCGCGAATTCGGCAGTAAGTGATCTGACGAAGATGTCAATCGACGGGGAGGGATTTGCCGTCATGGGATTCACCTCGCTGAAAGCGGCCTCTACGTGTTGCAAATTCTGCGGTTGATGAAGAACACTCACGCGCCCATACAACCCCCGGCCCAGGCATTGCCAGCATTCACTGGCACACGAATGAGCACATCAGGGTGCGTAAGTGAGTCTATCAGCAACAGCAAGAGCGCGTCAAGTGGAAGGTGTGGGCCAGTCCAAGTCGAGGTGGCCTGCCGTCCGCCGAACGGATGGCCGATGACTCAGGGCTTGACGGCGCCGATGTCGCGGAGCCTCCGCCCGAGTGCGGGACGCTCCATGCTCCCGCCGGAGAACCCGCCATCGTCGTAGTGGTCAGGCAGGACGATCCAGCCTTCGGCCTTCTGGCTTGCGATGAACGCCTCGGCGCTCTCACGCTGATCGAAGATGCGTTCTTCGATGACGACGGATGGGACCTTGAATACAGCATCGACGACCTGAATCGCGTCATCCAGGCGGAGCGAGGCGAGTGGGGAGGATCAAGCATCACGACGACCCACGAGGATGAGGTCTGGACGCTTGATCAAGTCGGCAACTGGGACATCCACCAACTCGACCTCAACGGCGATGGTGATTTCACCGACGCGGATGAACTCGATGATGATGGCACGTTCAACGCGGTCAACGAGCTGACCGCACGTGACACCGATGACGATGGCAACGACGACTACACGCTCGTCTACGATGCGGTCGGCAACCTCACCGACGACGACGAGAACTACGAGTACATCTACGATGCTTTCGGCCGCCTCGTTGAAATCACTGACCAGAGCCAGGATACGGTCACTGAGTACGCCTACAACGGTCTTGGCTACCGTATCAGCGTCCACTACGACACCGACATTGACGGGGATGTCGATGCCAACGACGCCACCTACCATCACGTCTATGACACGCACTGGCAGGTCGTGGGAACCTACCGCAATGACGACGATGACCCGAAGGAGCAGTTCACGCATCACAGCGCTGGGGTCTCCTCCGGCCAAGGCGGATCATCCTACATCGACATGATCATCTGCCGTGACAAGGATGCGAACACGGACTGGGATGCCGAGGCCGACGGCACACTTGAGAAGCGCACATATTACTTCCAGAACTACCACGGCGATGTGGTCGCCCTTCTGACGGATTCCGGCGCACTGGAAGAGCGCGTCTTCTACTCGCCGTACGGCGTCCCGTTCGCGAGCAGAGTCGGTGATGCGGATGCGGATGGCGATGTGGATCAGTCCGATCTCGGCATCGTCCTCGCGGCTCTGAGCGGGCCATACAATGCCCGTTGCGACTTCGACCTTGATGGCGATGTTGATCAGTCCGACCTGGGAATACATCTCGCAACGAGTGGTTCCAGCTTGGGCAGGGGTGTCCTTTCCTCAGACGATGTCCAGAACTTCTTCGGCTACGCCGGCTACCGACACGACGAGGCCATCGACGTCATCTGTCACGTCCGGTACCGCGTCTACCTCGCCGAGCTGGGCCGATGGACAAGAAGAGATCCACTTGGGTACGTTGATGGAATGAACCTGTATGAGTACGCATGTGACAGCCCATTGGTCAACTATGACCCGTTCGGACTCATGTGCGGACCTGGAATGTGGTGTTATTATGGCTTGGCTCCTGCTCCAGGTCCCAAGATACCCGGCTGTCCGACGCGACAGCCCTCTGGTCCCGGACTTCTCTACAGGCTAGACGGTTGGTGCTCCGAGGGCAAATCCAAGTTCCACTGTAACAACCGCTGCTACCGATCCTACGGTAGTGGCACGACATCGGTGGGGCAGCAATGCTGTTATAGCCCGAATGGTAAACTTGATACGAGGCCGGGCTGCGCGGGTACAATTGACGGTAAAAAGGTACCATTCGGTGAGTACTTCACTGGACGCTGCATGTGGGGTCTCACGGTCGCACACGCTGGTCGCCGTATCCTCGCACATTATATTGAGGACGTGAGTCCCTATAAGCGCGACCCGAAACGGTATGAAGAGGTACAATGTTGCATCCGTGAGTTCGCTCCAAGTGGAACCCCTGGTTCGGGCATCACAGAACGTGAGTACCACCAGATCAAGCGATACTGCGAGCGCCAGGTCACGCTCGGGGGAACGTTCTGCAAGACCCCTCCTATCCTGCCACCAAGACCAGCAAGGCCTCTAGAACGCTGGCCGGGAGAGCGTGAAGGAAGGCCTCGTCCAGGATCACCCGGTCGTATGTGGTAGTGCACCAGATGGCGAGCCAGGCTGTTGTCTGAAGGAGATTGCCCCCGCCGTGCCCTGTGCCCACGTCACAGATGTGCGGCATTGATTGAACCGCGGTAATCGTTGTGGACGTGCCGATACGCTACTGGAGAGTGCACGGCCCTCCAGTGTCATCCGTGAGTGCACGCGGATGCTCCCCAGACCCCTCCTGGGACCTGTCGAAGCAGAAGGATGGTGCATCCGAGAATGAAGACAGGCATGACACAACACGGCCGACCTCTCCTTGCGGATGGACCGTTGCCCCAAGTGCTGAATGCACACGACCGTTCGTTCCACCGCCCATCGTCGATTGCAGCGGTGGCGTTGTCGGCGGTCCTGCGTTCTGTTCTCCGGTATATAACTCGATCGGCGCGGCGCGATCAGGGCGATACTTGCTTTGAGCACTTCCGGATTGAGTTGATCGCTGTCGAAGAACCCGTCGTCGACTCCATCCGCGGCCGGTTCTGTCGTCGGGAGGGAGTCAAGCATGTCCTGCACAAGTCGGCTATCATCTCCGTTCGCTGGCGAGGTGTCGACGGTCTCTGGAGGGCCGCGTGTGTCCACCAAGAGCATGGATTTTTCGCCTTTGCTGAAGCTGAGGCGTCATCTTCACCGCTATCCTTGTCAGACATTCCGTCGGTGGAGGAGTCGCAGACACTGCTCCAGTCGCGCTCCTCGATGAGGCGGCCGACGGGCCTTAGAGCTTCACGGAGAACAGAGCGTCCGATCACACGACTGACTCGAATGGAACTCCATGGATGTTAACTCGAGATGCTATCACATCTGCCACTTCGGATTGGTCTCTTGCAGAGTTGTGTGTCCACGTCGAGGAATGATGTATGGAATGGGTACCTCATGATCATGTGAGTACTACTGAACCGCGAGAGAACCAATGAGAATCAATCGTAGACGAACTGCCGTGAGTCTGGGCGCCTCTTTCCCTCTCCTGATCGCAGCTATCTTGCTCGCCCGCTGGGGGATCGCCAGTTGGCAAGAGAGGGCGTTCTTTGGTGCAGCCGAGCGCGGGGACGTAGTGGCCGTGCAGACAGCGCTTGATCGGGGCATAAATGTCAACACTGTGCGTTCATACACAGAAGGCTGGACGCGCGGCGAACCGTTGCGCGTGACAGAGACAGCCCTTGAGCTTGCAGCTCGCGAGGGGCAGTTGGAGGTCGTCAGGCTGCTCCTCGACCATGGCGCGGATCCAAACATCCGATGCACGTTCAATGCGACAGCCTTGACGAGCGCCGCGATGCGCTCCGGACAGGCCGAGATCATTCGACTCCTGATTGACGCGGGCGCCGATCTCACCGTCGTTGGAGGTAATCCTGCTTTTCCATCTTCCGCGCTGGGATGGGCGGTCGGGAGGTCTGACTACGAGACATTCCGTGTTCTTTTGCGCGCATCACTGGATCAACGGTGCTTCAAGACGCTTCAGCCCGGCGCTCTGTCAGAGCTGCAGTGGCGGAGCCCGCACTCAATGAACCGACGTTTCGCCAAGGGTCTGACAGCGGAGTACCCCGAGGGAACCATTCTGTGGGCAGCGATGCAAGGTGACTCGACATCGCTCCAGCAACTTGTCAGCGAGGCCGGCGACGTTTCGAGGGTTGGAGATGCGGATGGCTGGACGCCCTTGCATTGGAGTTCGGGTATCGAAGGCAGCCTTACAGATGTTCAGGTGCTCCTTGCCCACGGCATCGATCCGAACGTAGCAACTGTGCACGGGTATACGCCACTCATGGCGGCGGCGGAGGCAGCAGACACCGAGAAGATTCGGCTCTTGCTGCAGGCCGGCGCGGATGTCTCGCTGACAGACGAGGATGGCGATACAGCGCTTCACGCTGCTTGCCAGTACGCGCCGATCGAGGCTGTCTCGCTTCTTGTGAAGGCCGGCGCTGACGGCCGTGTCCACGCAAACGACCAAGTGAGGCCGCTGGATATAGCGAGGGAACGAGCACGAATGGGAGGCACGGACGTTACCGACCTCGTCAAGGGCCGTTAGGACGGGTGTTGTCCCTTGTCCGTGGCGAAAGCACCATCCCATCCTGTCGCAACTCTCCGCATGACGCTAAGTCGCTAGCCAGTCAGGAGATCTGACGCCGAACGCCGCTTGTTCTCAGAGCACCGTGCCGGGTTCTGGAACGGCTAAACTGGCGTCGTGCTGACTGGTCTGCTCCCCGAAATCTGATCCAGTAGGTATGAGGGTCGCAACGGCCCTGTTGAGGGGCAAGGAGACTCTCGATCATGAAGCGAAAGCGACACAGCCTTGAACAGATCATCACCAAGTTGCGTGAGGCGGACGTCATGCTGGCCACGTGCCCCACGATCGCCCAGGTCGGGCAGCGTCTGGAGGTCAGCGAGTCCGCCTGAGGAGGACTCGCGGAATCAGTACGGGGGCATGAAGTCGTCCGACGCCAAGCGTCTGAAGGGACTCAAGCAAGAGAACACGCGGCTGAAGAGAGCGGTCGCGGAGTTGACGCTGGACAAGCAGATCCTCCGGGAGGCGGTGGACTTCCTGGGAAAGGCATGAACCCGGCCCGTCGGCGCGAGACGACGCGGCGCGTGCAGCGGATCGTGCCCACCGTCTCGCAGCGTCAGGCGTGACGGGTATTGGATCAGCCCCGTTCGACGCAGCGATACGAATCGAAGCGACCCAACAATGAGGAGATGCGTTTCGTGAAACGCATGCACGAACTGGTTCGACAACATCCGCGTTACGGCTACCGGCGGATCTGGGCGTTGCTTCGTCTCGATGGTTGGCGTGTGAACCGCAAGCGAGTGCATCGTCTGTGGAGGCAGGAGCAGTTCGAAGTGCCGAGCGAATGGCACAAAAAGCGTTATCTCGGGTGCAGCGCGAACTCGATTGTCAGACACATATGGTCAAACACGATATCATGGGTTTGAGCGATTTCGTCGCTAATCAACTCGCTGGAGAGTGGGGTTCGGAGCGCTGGCTCCCTCTTCAGCCAATACGCACGGAGGCACCACGCTGGCAGTGACTCCAAATGAGTTCTGGCTCGACCTCACCAACTTCCTCAACCTTTTTCCGCATCGAGGGCTGCACCTCATGTGGTTTCTTGGGGCGGGAGCTTCTGTTGGTGCCGGTCTACCCACCGCAGGAACGCTCACATGGGAGTTCAAGCGAGAGCTGTACTGCAACGCCCAGCGGCTTCCACCGTCTCGATTCCCCGACCTCCATGAGCCAGGGTTTCAGCGACTCGTTCAGGCGTATTTCGACTCGAAAGCAGGCTTCCCAAAGCTCGGCGACGATGAGGAGTACTCTGCCTACATTGAGGAGTATTTGCCCGATGAGCGTGACCGTCGCCGCTTCCTGGATTCGAGACTCCAAGGCTGCAAGCCATCCTACGGACACCTTTGCTTTGCAGCATTGATGAGCCTCGGTCGGATTCGACTGGCTTGGACGACAAACTTTGACCATCTCATCGAGAAGGCGTGTGCGTATCCCGTTATCGAGGAGAAACTGGCCCGCTCTCTTGCTATCGTTGGGCTGGAGCAGCCGGACAAGGCAGGCGACCTCATCCGTGATGAGGCCTGGCCATTGCTCGTGAAGATGCATGGAGATTTCCTCTACCGGAAACTCAAGAATACCACGCCCGAGCTTCAATCCCAGGATTCGACTCTCCGACATCACCTCACAGAAGAGTGTGGCAGGTGTGGCCTCGCCGTTGTCGGCTACAGCGGACGCGATGTCTCGGTCATGAGCACGCTGACCAACGCTCTACAGGCCAAGGCCCCTTTTCCTCACGGGCTATTCTGGTTTGTTCGTCCTGGCGAGCAGCCGATTGCCGCCGTCCAGAGCCTCATCGTTCAGGCTCAGAGAGCCGGGGCTCAAGCCGTATTCGTAAAGGTGAACACGTTCGACGAGCTCATGGCGGACCTGTTCCTGCCGCATCAGGATTCCCTCGCTGAGGTCTGCGATCTGGTTAGGGTTGCTAGGCCAGCCAGGCGGGCAATGCCCATCAGTTACAGCGCCTCTGCTCCTTGGCCCGTCCTGAGAACTAACGCTCTGCACATCACCACGTATCCCGCCACCTGCACTGTCTTCCAGTCGACGGTGGGCAAGACCAGCGAGGTAAAGGCCCTGACGCGCCCGCACTCGGCCGAGATGGTGGCTTTCCGTCGGAGGGTGGGTGTCGTCGCCTTCGGCACACGAGATCGGCTCAGCGAAGTGTTCGACCAGTTCGACGCCAAGGAATTTGACCGTCACAGCATCGAGGAGCGTCGCCTCCGCTACGACTGCCCCGAACTTGGGCTTCTTTACCACGCACTCGTGCAGGGGATCGCCAACAAGACGGGTTTGCTCAGATCGCAGAACGCGAAGGGCAGATTCCTTTTCGCCGCGGACACCCAAGCGTTCACGCCTGAGGAGTTGAGGGTCTTTCGCGGACTAAGGTCAAAAGGCGTCTGGACCCTTCGACCAGGAGTAGTTCTCCATGAGGGATTCGAGCTCTCGCTCGACTTCCGGGACAACCGCTTCTGGATGCTCTTGGACCCCACCATCGTTGTGACCGCCGACGGCCGAGTCCCGTACAAAGGGACTGACCGCTCGGAGATTGCACGTGAACCACTCGTGACACGGTACAACAAGCAAAGGAACGCAACGCTTCAGCTGTGGATTGGGTTTCTGCAAAGGCATTGCGGAACACCTCTCAAAGCAGCGTTTCCATCTGACGCCCAACGGGAAGCGGAGTTCACTATCTCGACGGTCACTGCGTATGCGAGGAAGGCATGAGCAACGATAACCAAGACCTTCTTCCAGCATTCGACGGGTTGACTGAGCCCACCTTGCTCTTCCATCCTGACCGCGACGGAGATGTGGATGTTCACCCGCTCCGCGGCCTTCAGCAGTTTGGGCCGTACTCCAGAAGCCATAACTTCATGCTCCGAGATCCTCTTCATGTCGCCGTTCTCTGTCCTGCCGGAGCACTACCGAAGATCGTGCAGTTGTTCAGCGAACTTCGCTCCACGCAGCGCCCGCGGGAGCGTCGGCACTACCTTCAGGATTTCGACGGCTTCTCGAAGGTGTTCGGTATCGGTCTCGACTGTCCTCTCCATCCGGAAGACGAGCGTGTTTGCGAGCTTCCAACCAGCCAACTTGAATCCGCGCTTAAGAGCACTGAGCCACAGCAACAGGTCGCCGAAATGGTCTTGTCTGGCGTACGCCACCTCGCCGCCAAGAAGCACCTCTACGACGTGCTCGTGGTTTATCTCCCAAACTGGCTTTCGCTGGCGTTTCGCAGTCCGCCGGAGGACCTCGAAAGCGATTTTGATCTCCATGACACTCTCAAGGCCGTATGTGCAGCTCAAGGCGTTCCGGTCCAAGTTCTTAATGACAACGCCCTTACGTACTTCTGCAGATGCAGTGTCGCATGGAGGCTCTCGCTAGCTATGTATACGAAAGTCGGTGGCGTTCCTTGGAAGCTTGCTGGCTTTGAGAGCCGACACGCCTACGTTGGTCTGTCCTACTGCCTCCGCAAGGGCGCTCCAGCTCAGTTCGTGACCTGCTGCAGCCAGATATTCGATGCCGAAGGCACGAATCTCCGGTTCCTCCTGTATGAGAGCCAGGACGGCCTCTATGAAGGGGACAACCCATACCTTCGTCGTCAAGACATGCGGCGGGTGATGGCTCGGACTATCGACCTGTACCAGAGGCAAAAGGGCGCACCGCCGACTCGGTTGGTGGTGCACAAGACCACGCAGTTCCGGCCTGACGAGATTGATGGCTGCGTCGATGCGCTCGGTTCGGTGGACGACTTGGAGCTCTTGACTGTTTCGGCAAGAACACCGTGGCACGCCATCCGTATTGACGCCCCGAAGACGCGCGGCCCGAAGGGCGTGCCAGCCAATTACCCCGTTGAACGCGGCACCGTGCTTCCGCTCGGTGCCTACGAGTACGCCCTCTGGACCCAGGGCAACGCTTCGAGTATCGGCACTGGCAGCTACTTCAAAGAGGGCAAGGGTATTCCACACCCGCTTCTGGTGACCAGGCATCTCGGAACGGGTGGAACTCATTCGTCTGCCCGCGAGCTACTGGGCCTCACCAAGATGAACTGGAACAACGACTCCCTCTATGACCGCCTGCCCGTCACGCTGAGCTATGCATCGGTGCTCGCTCGTGTCGTCAAGCGGCTCGGCACGCTGAGTAGCACGCCCTACGACTTCCGTTTCTTCATGTAGGCAGGAGTAGCGATGACGGCACTGCTTTTCTTCCTGGAGCCCGAGCGTGTCTGCATCGCAATGGACACGTGCAGCCTCAGCATCGAGGACGACGGGGAGCACCTGCCCGGACCCTTCTGTTCCAAAATGCTCCTCCTCCCGCACCTCCAGATCGTTGTTTGCGGGACCGGCATCCGGTCGCTCATTTACTACTGGAGTGCCTTCCTGCAGCAGAACGCCGTAGCCCGAGACGTCACAGAGCTCGACAACATCGCCCGGGCTAAGCTCCCCGAACTCGCCGACGAGTGTGGCGTCACTGAGAGCCTCACGAGCACCATTTACCACTTCGGGTACTGGCCCGCTGAAAAGCGGATGCGCGGCTTCGCGTACCGGAGCGCCAACGGCTTCGAAACCGAGCAGCTGAAGAACCCGGGCTTCGGCATCAAGCCGCCCGATGGCATCGACCTGGAGCAGGCGCTCAACACGTGCACCGAGAAGGGCCTCCCGGCCGGCTTCGTCGAGGTGATGAAGCGCCAGAAAGCGTTCGACGACGCCCGGCCGCCGAAGGAGCAGGTCGGCATCGGCGGAGAGGTACAGTTTCTCGTGATGACGGCGGAGGGCTATTCGCTTAGCACTTGCTATCGCTTCGACGACTACGACCGCCACTCCGAGGCGGTCCGTGCCATGACCGTGCCTCCGTGAGCAGCTTGAACGGGTCGGCCCACTCTCTGACTCGTCATGCACCTCAGGACGGGTCCGCAAACGCCGATACGACGAGGTCCCGTCGTCCAAGCGCTGTGAGGCGCTCGTGCATTAGGTTCCAAGCATCTATCCCAATGTCTATTCGCCCGGCGAACATGCGATGGAGCATGAGGACCTTCCAAATGAACAGAAGTTCGCCCGACTCAAGTGCAAATGTCAGAGCGGGGTCGAGCAAGTCCCGAGCGAGCTTGAAATCCCCGTCATCGATTGCATGCTGGATTGAGACGGCCCAGACGTCTGCCTTTGTACTTGCCGCCGCTCCGGCGGCCGTCTGGCTCAGCCTTGGACGTGCGTTGGGAAGCAGGGCTCTTCTTTGCTCTCGGTCCGGCAGGTGAGCCAGGCAGGATACGATGCTCGCCGGGCGTGAGCTTCTCGTAGACATCCTTGTGCGTCTTGGCGAACTTGGCCGCATTGAAGAGCCCGTTGTTCTCCGGCTGCTTCTGCTTGATGATGTCAGCCTGAATCGTGACGCCGAGGTGGTTCGCCTGGTCGACCGAGCTGCACGTGATCTGGGCGTAGGTGTCCGGGAGTGTCACCAACTCCTTGTGATTGACCTTGACGAGGAAGGGGATCATGTGGGTGTACTTACGTGAGCAGGCGGCGAGGATGTCAAGCGTCCGGTGTGCTCGATGCCTTGGTCAACAGGCAGCAGCGACAGGTGGCTGGCGGGCCCCGCACCCACGGAGCGGTCACGGCACGGGCTGGGCACTATTCGCTACGACCCTGATCCACACGTACCTCAACGTGCTGTTGGTGCTCGAGAGAGGCTCCTTGCGGCCGACCTGGTTCGCGGAAAAGGAGCCCCCAGACGACCATTCCAAGCAAGATCAAGAGTCCCATGGCGAGGATGAACAGCCGTATGTCACTCGGTGGAGAGTCTCTGCGGTCGCTCTGACATGCCCGACCCACGGCATCACACACTGTAGTGATTGGGTCGCGTAACCTATTCGTCCAATTGCTCATGCTGTGATCTCCGGCCATCGGCTAATAGCGTTCGGTATGCCCCCTGTTGAAGCTCAGAAACAGTCATAAGGTATATGAATGAGTTCTATTTATATAAAGCTATCGGCTTCGAGTTGCAGGGTCGATCGGAAGCTGCCATGGCGAAGGCGCCGGTTGGTCAGGACGGCGAACCAGCTCTCGCCAGGTTAATCCAGGACGTGTACGTCGGTGTGTAGTGCACGTGGAAGTGAGGGTGGCGCGCGATCCAGCGTTTGACACGCCGGATGGAGTTTCTGCCATGGAGAGGTGGCTGGACACAGTCGCCGCGGCGGCAGGGCCAAGGGCGTGAGGCTTGTGCGGGACGAGTCTCCAGAACGATAGCCGTCCGTCGAAACAACCGAGACGAGGCTCAGGTGGGCAGCGCGGACTGAGCGCACGCTCCCAAGGCTATTATATGTACGCGGCGCGCGAATTCGTCCGGACAAGTGGCGGCAAAGGCAAGAAGCCCCTGATTGGGGGGTGTTGTCGAAGCGGGCTACGGCGGCACCCAGAAGACGTTCTCGACGGCGCATTCGTCGCGGGTCTCGAGGAGCTGTTCGGTCTGGTTGCCCTCGAACGTCGTCACGCCCGCAGATGCCTGCAACTGCTACCGACACTGCGGATACCCGCTACATGTCAACTGGAAGTGCCCGGTTGCCCCGCCAGCATGGGGGTTTACGAACAGCAAGGCCGCATCGTATACCGCGGTGCGGGGTGTTACAGCCCCCTCACTGATCCGCCACGCTTTCTGGTCTCTCCGAGTCCAGCGTCGTTCGAAGGCCCGCGGCGAGTTTCTCGACCAGCTCGCTCAGGCGGAGTACGTCCAGATCGCGCACGACCAGGCGCTGCCCTGGGCGAAACCGACGATCTCCCGATTTCGCAATGTACGCTTCGTCAAGGATCCCTTGCTTGTGCCCAAGAACATGCCGCTGCTGCACGAAGCGAGCCAACTCCCCGAGTTCACTCTCTGAGAGGAACGAGTCATAGCCCCTCCCCGTCGCGGCCTTCCAGAGTGCCGAAGCATCTCCGATGCGTTGGAACACGTTTTTCTGTCGCGGGTGCTCCTCTTCGTTGGGCAGCTGCTCGAATAGAGCCTCGCACACTCGCTCGAAGGCCCCAACTACCCGCCCGAACTGGTCCTCAAGCAGTTGACGCACAGTGTCTTCTGCGACATCTGCATTATGCAGCTCGGTGAGCGTTTGCCTGAGTGCCCCAACGGATGCGACGAAGTTCCGGACCGTTTCGATCGTCGATGCGAATGCCGACTCGGCCGAGTTGTGACCGCAGGCCGGACAGAAAAAAGACGCCCCAAGCGATGACCAGCGGCACTCGCAACGCTCGCAGTTGAACTCTTGGCGCAAGGCCTCTGCCGCCGCTGGGGGGACAGGAACCGGCCGACGGTCCGGCCGGTAGCTCATGGACATCGAAAAGTTGCTTAGTCCATCCCTTGGCTGTAACCGTTGTTGCCGATTGAACTTGCGAGCGTCGCTCCCCAGGGACTCGTCCAACATCCGTGAGATGTGGGCGATACCGGCAGCCTCGATGTGCTCCACCTGGCTCGGGGTGTTCCACTCTGTTGTCTCTTCCACGTGGCCGCAGAATGGGCAGTATGCTCGTTCGTCGGAGACTTTGTCTCGCCAGTCCTCGAAGACCACCTTGAAATCGCGCCCACAGGCTTTGCTTGGGCAACGACGGTCCATGCAGCTGTGTTCATCGAGCGGCAGCTCAACCGAAACGCGGATGCCGCGCTCAAGCCGTTTCAATTCTCGGAGCGTTTTGTCGAACATGTCAATCATCCGTGCGTTGCAGGAGCCCTATATCTCCCAGAAGATGTTCCCGTCATTTCGCGTTGTAACCACCTTGCGGAGCTCGCGGCCCCCCGCCGTCCTGAACCACTCTCCAGTCGCATGCTGCGCGTAAGTGCTGGCTCCATCCAGTGGCCCAATGGGAGCACGCAAACCAAACGCAATCTGTTCCAATGCCGGGACAGCGAACTTACTGTTGGATACCGGATTCTACGTGCTGTGAAACGATTCTCCGCGAAGGAAGAGCGGCGTCGCATCGTAGCGGCCGTGTTCGCCCCCTCTTGTGTCAAGGCGAACCGTGTAGGCTTCGAGAGTCACCTCAACTACCTCCCGAGTCCCCAATGCTCCGCCGTGACCGTCGCACTAGGTAGCATCGCTCGGCTCAAGGTAGTCACGGCACCTTGCCCGCACTCTCTCCAGTGCCTTCGTCGCCTCCTCGCGCCGCGCCGCGGCCCACTCCCCGTCTTCGGCGGTCTCGCGCGGCAGCGCCAACTCAAGGTCACAAATAACCCCGTCGATCATCGCCCGAGCCTTACACACCCAGCTGGCACTCACGTGCGAGATGACCGGTCTCATCGCCCCCGCGTCTTGGCGCACTTGTATCGCCGCATCCAGCAAGTAGCCCACCGCCTCCTCGCGATATAGGCTCGTGCCATCCTTGGCGAGTCGAGCGACCTCCCTCATCAACTGCCGTCGCTCAGCGTCCTCCTTCCTCCGCATTCGTCTGTAGTCCGTCAGCCAACCCGTCACGAAGCCAACTATGCCCGTGATCACATACGACACCACGTTCCATCCGTTCATGCCACCCACTCTTTCATGAAGGAAGCCCCCCTTTGATGTCCTTGACACCCTCCCTTACTCGAGGTATGGAGAAATCACGCCAGTTCACCAACTCGGCATAGGCCGCACCTTGAAGTTCCACTCCCACTCCGTCAAGCCGCCGAGCGTCGAGAATCCTCTGCGCACTTCTCCATGCGGCAAACATAATATCAGCCGAGAACATCGACCTCCCGTATACGTGCGTGTACTGCGCCCCGCACGAACGTAACAGCGCGTGCCCGACCTCCAGTTTGTCCTGGTCGAAAAGGGCATCCAAGAAGTGCCTTACATCCGCCATCCGCCTCGCGACGTCGCCCTCGTCGCTTAGCGAAAGCCCCACGTCACTGCTCGGGATCATCTCCTGGATATAGTCGATGTTCTGTGCCAGACTATCAGCACAAAACCGCCCAATGGCACTGATACATAATAGCGCGTTCATTTGCGGTTGTATTGGGGTTGCTACCACTCGTACGGTGTCACAGCAGATAAGCCGCCGGGCATCGGCCAACATATGGTTCAATGCGTGCACTATCGTGCGCTCGCGATAACCGAAACACGACAGCCATGATAGCAGCTCGCGCAGCTGGATCGGCTCTCTGCCCGCTTGTTTCAAATAATGCAATATCCTCAACTTACATGTGAGACTGCCAGCCTGAGCACAGGCGGTGCTGAACAAATTGTCAAAGATGCGCCGCTCGTTTGGACGAAAATGCTGGTGATTCTGCAACAGCATCGCTCGCACCGCCGCGCGATGCGGCAGTGCTTCGGCCACCCCTTCATCGGGTGCCGGCAATAGATCGTATAGGGTGCCCTCAGCCAGAATCTGCCTTGGCTTGCGCCCTGCAATGCCCAGGGTCTTCTCAAGGCGCACAACGTTAGCCGGCCCACGGACCACCTTGTCGTATAGGAGCATACCAGTGCGCAAGCTGCCCCCCGCAACCCCGGCAAGAACGTCACGTGTCCGTCCCGGTTCAAAGAGCGTGTCTCTAGTTGCCGTGAGCCAACGACGTACGCATGACAATGGAATCGCCTTGTGTCCAATTGCAAGAGCCGGCTCGTGAGTATCAGGCGCGGTGATGATCCGTCGTAGTCCACCATGCTTCTGGTCGTGTGATGAGAAGCAGCGATTAAGACGGGTAGAGAGTTCTGCATCCGTCAGGCCGAGGATGTGATTATTAAGGCGACTGCGCAAGAGATGTTCGAGCGACGGCCCGCAATGCTCGACATAGAAAAACACAGTAGTGCCCGCTCCGCCCTGAAGAGTAGCATAAGAAGAGGTGTACGTGAGCGGCCGCATGGCGATAATGACTTTACAGCGGGCGTTTGTGGTAATCCAGGTCGCTATGTCTAAGGCAGTCGTATGGAAAGCCCACGGAAGCGGATCGAGATTGTCAAATACAAAAACTACGGACCGAGAGTCGCCACTGTAATGATGAGATACGAAATAATCGAGACAGAGGATGTAGTACAACAGGCGATCCTCGACGAGCACAGCCGATAGAAATCGGCGTATTGTTGCAACTCGGACATCCAGGGGCACAGCAACAACGTCTGCGCTGGCATCGGGGGGCAGGTGGTCCCACACGCGCTGCATGATTGCTGCTGCCGGATGGGCACCAAGCTCGGGCCGAACAGAGTTTGCCCAGTCCCACATCCGTGTGGCCTGCGTGCGCAGCGGGAGTTTGTCCTCGTGAGTCACGAAGCGCGAAATTTCATCACAGAGGCGGCGTTGGAAACCGAGCGTATCAAGCGGCGCTGCGATCTGCCAGGTCTGTTCGTCGGGTGTGGGCGCCGGTGACGGCGATGGTGGCTGAGCAGCATGGAAATCTACGTACGCCACCTGGGCCCGCTGTTTCAGATACTGGTTGATCAGATAGCGAAGTGTCGTCGTCTTACCACAGCCGAGGGGGCCAACCAATGCAAGGAGACATGTATCGGGGTCATCGAATGCGAATTGCAGGATCTCGCTCTCTGCGGGTCCTAGATCGGCGCGGGCTTCTCCTGACGCTTGGTACCTGGGGCACGCGTCTAACAGCGCGCAGCGTGTATGCAGGCGAGTGCTTTGGATGTAGTCGAAGTCAGAGATATCTTGGACGGCGGGGGGGGCGAACGACAGGATGTGTTGGACAAGATACGGGGCAATCGCATCGTACACGGCGTTGTCGCAGACTGGCGTTTCGGAATCAGCTACTGCCGCCATTGGCGCACCTCGCCAGTAGGGTATCTGTTTTCAGTGTCCGTTGCTCAGGAAGGAGCGGCACCAGGGCAATCGCATTCTCATGGGCTTCAGCCTTTCCGAGGTTATTGATGCTCGCTGGCGCATCAGAAACGGCGGTCGAAATTGCGATTGCCTTGGGAGCGGCACCAGACATGGCAGGCTGTGAGCGCGGCCGTCGGGGGTGTCCGAGAACGTCCTTGGGCGACAGTGGTCCTGCTCGCCGTCTCGGAGTGCGGCCGTGGGCGTCGGTGCCGTGCGGTGCGGGACGGGAGACTGTGTGCAGACGGCGAGTCGTGAACGGCTGACCGGGTTGCCTAGGATGTTATCGGGCCGGTGCATCCGAGGTCCGGATGAATGCTGAAGCGAGCCCTGAATTGAGTAGTCGGCCCTGACGAGCGGCTGTGCGCCTCAGAGAGTGTTCCTCCTGAGTGCTGCGCTTGCCTTGTTGGAGGCCTACGGCGCCCGGGAGCTAGTTGACGATCCGCCTGCAACTGCCTGCTCGCCAGAGGCGAGCGGCCACAATCGCGGTTTGGAGAACTGGGTGAACGGGGTGTCGCGAGTCGTTCCCACCGGGACGCGGTCGCATTTGCCGGTTGATCGACTCGTCAATGTCTCCAGAGCATTCTCAATCCAGAAGTAGCGAGTAGCCACAGTGGCGGAAGCAGTTGATGGCGTCGCTCGACGTCACCGTATCGAGAACCGATTGCATTGCGTGCCATCAGCGTCCCAGGTGTCGAACAGATCCCACACGGTCGCCCACGGACCGAAGTCATCGGGCAGATCACGCCAGGGCGAACCGGTCCGCAGGATCCACAAGATGCCGTCCACGATCTGGCGTCGATCACGAGGCGGCCGCCCCGTGCGCTTGGGCTTGGGAAGCAGGTCGGCAATCAACTCCCATTGCTCATCCGTGAGCGATATCGAATCATGACGACTCCTTTCGTCAAGAGAATCGTCATTATATCGACGATCCGATCACAAGGAATACATTTTTCCGACAGAGCCCAGTTGAATTGCAGGAGCGTCGATCGCATCTTCCGCTGTTCGAAGTTGATTGCGCCCGACACGACGCAAATCCACTCGAAATCAATGACCTAAGATCTGGAGTCGTATGGATCGACGCGCGAAAGACCCCGCTATCGGGAGCACGAGAAACCGAGCAAGGGGCTCATTCGCTGGTACCAGCGCCCTTCTCCTCGCAGGGTGACGAGACCCAGCTGAAGCGCGGTGCACTTTGAAGCGTAGCAGCAAATGCCGAACTGCACCACATGGCTCAATGCACCCGCTTTTCGAAGGGACGGTCTAACTCCCAGATCGGCGATTCGGCCGCCGGCGATATTGATGAGGCCTATCTGAGTTGAGCGGCTGCCGTGGCCAGCTACGTTTCCGAGACCAACTTGGATCCCACTGGCGTAATCATACATGTCGTTCATGATGCCGATCTGATAGGACCGATCTCCCCTTCCTGTGTTTACGAATCCGAGTCTTAGCGGAGGCGGCGAGCGCCTTCCGTATGCCGGTGTCACGAGGTTGACGCCCTTGATCGGGCTGCTAGTCTGGCCCGCCACTCTAAGTTTCTGGTGCGAAAGAGCTTCTGTTCCACACCTGCGTGCGCTCATTGCGACCTCTTCGAGTTTGGGATTCATCCACCTGGGGGGACAGCGTTGTTCTTATATCTTTCGGTCTGGCCCCGCCGGTAGACTGCAGTTAATAGGGTAATCGGCAACTCGCGAACGCGGACGCGGGGTGAAGCCGTTGTGGTGAGGGGTCGCACCCCTCGTCCTTCCCGTCCTGCGGCCCTCGCCACCCACGAATCCCCCAGGACGACCTTGCTCTATGACCGGACGGCCAGCCGTAAGTGGCTGGCCTTCCACGCGTTAGCGAATCGCGGGGGTAGGATTCGAATCCGCGACCTCCGGGTTATGCGCACGCCGGACAAGCGAACCGATTCACCTCCCAAACAAACCAGTGGAAAGCATATTTATGGGTACGCCCTGGTATATGCATGGATACTGAAAGTACTCTCTCATGGCTTGAAGGAAGCGAGGTCCGCCGCACGATTCTGAGTCAGCTCACGCAGCCGATGACAGCCCGGCAGCTGTGTCGCCGCACGGGCGTGCTCCTCGATCGGGGCTGCCGAGCACTGTGGGAGCTCGCCGTCTACATGCTGGTCTCCTGTCTGAACGTAAGCGCCCGTAGAGGAAGAGTGTACTGGTTGACAGATGCCGGCACAGAGTGCCAGCGGATGCTGCGCGAGCACGGGGGCCTACGTCCGGTCGAGCACGTATTCCCCGAGGTTGACTGGCACCTCTACGGGTGGGTCTGCTTCAGGCATCGGACGACCATCATCAGAGCACTCGTGAGCCCCATGTATCCGGCCGAGATCAAGCGAAAAGCACTGTCACAGGATCCAGAGCTGCGCATCAGCACCAACAATGTGCGTGATGTGATTCGACTGTTTCTGGCGAGGGGAATCGTCGCTCCTGTCCGGATTAGAGGAAGGACGCACCCACGCTACGAACTCACCGATCTGGGATCGAAGCTGCAGATTCTCCTGAATCAGGCGGAGGTGCGACAATGAAACAGGAGCCTCAGCGCGGACCTCTTGACTGCCAGCAAGGGTCGCTACAGCACTTCTACTTATCACCAGACATCCCCTACCAGGGGATGCAGCGAGCACGAGGGCTTGCCGCCCGTCGTGGGGATCCATGCTGACCGTCAACCGCATCCATCGAGGGGATGCGATCGAGGGCCTGAGCAAGCTGGAGGATGAATCCGTGGATCTCGTGGTGACGGACCCTCCCTACAACATCGCCGACTCGAACAAGAAGACCATTCGCAATGGCGAGGTGATGACCACCAAGAAGGCCTGGGGAAGTTGGGACTCACGTCATCCCTTCGACCACGACCTCCTGATCATGAAGGTCATCAGCGAGTGCTACCGCGTGCTCAAGCCCGGTGGCGCCCTCTACATGTTCACAGCCCGCCAGGACAACGGCTTCTTCGTCCGCCACGCTCTCGCGAGGGGGTTCACCTACCGCACCCAGCTTGTCATGATCAAGACCCCTGCGCTTCCCAGCATCTACAAGAATGCCTGGAGGAGTGCATTCGAAGTCTGCATGTTCCTCACCAAGGGACGGCTTGGCACCTTCAACTTCCTCTCGCAGCAGCAGCTTGTCAACGTTTTCCACTACACGATCCGGCATCGGGCCACCTCACACCCGACCGAGAAACCGCTCGTCTTCATTGAACGTCTGGTGCAGGTAAGCTCGAATCCTGGGGATCTGGTTCTCGATCCGTTCATGGGATCAGGGACAACCGCTGTAGCCTGCAAGCGATTCGGACGTCGATTTGTCGGCTTTGAGCTCAACCGGGACTATCTGAAGATGGCCAACCAGCGTCTCCGCCAAACTCCCGATCATCCAGAATCTGCAAAGGAGGGAGAGAGCGAGGACGATGGGCCTGAGGGATCGGGATCCACGTGACGGAGGCCACGGCGTCAGGTTCGCTGCGTCGCTGGAGGAGCGAGCCAGGAGGCTTCTCAGAGACCGACGCTTCAGCGACGTTGACGCTCCATTGCTACCCATCATTCGGCACGACATCCAGCTGACCCTGGATCATGTCAATGGCCTGAGAGGTCTGCAGCGGGAACAGCTGCGGAGCATTCTTCGCATCGAGTGTTACACAGATACAGAGCTCATGAACACCGATCCTAAGCCCTCACAGTATTTCTTCACGCGGCGGCCGGATCGCGAGAAGCTCCGCGAGCGTCTGGCCAGGTTGGAGCAGGAACGTCGAAGGCTATCGCTGTCGATGGTGGAACGCATTCAGACGCTTCATGATCGCTTGCTGATCCTGCTCAATCGCCACGCTCAGTTGACTGGCTAGGATGGCTGATACGGCCAGGCTCCTGCGCCTGCTGGAGCCCCTGATGCCGCAGAAGGTTGCCAGATGGCGCGCGACCTGGGAGGTGGCGGATCCCGAGCTTCGCTCGCTCATCGAACGACACATCAGCTCAGTCGCACGGCGCAGATTCGGCGATGTGGAAAAGAGCATCCTGCTTTCCTTGCCGCCGAAGTCGCTCTCTCGCGGGAAGTTCAACCTTGGCGATGTCGTCTACTGCAATGTGAAGTGGCCCTTTGGCCTGTCGGCGGAGGAGCTCATGCAGAACGTCGCCATCTTTGGCCGGTCGGGCGCTGGAAAGACCAACGTCGCTTTCCATCTTCTCGAGCAGCTCACCGAGCGCCGCGTTCCCTGGCTCATGCTTGACTGGAAGAGGACGGGCAGGCACCTGATCCCCAGGATCTCTCGCCGTATCGATGTCTTTACGCCGGGAAGATCGCTTTCACCATTTCACTTCAACCCGTTCATCGCTCCACCGGGGCTGGAAGAGCGCGTCTACCTGCATCAGGTCGTGGATGTTCTCGGTGATGCCTTCACACTAGGCGATGGCTCTCGCAGCATCCTTCATCGCGTACTCAACACCTGCTACGAGCAGGGGAGACACGCCCCGACTGTTGCTGATCTTCTCGAAGAGTTGGACAAGATCCCTGCCAAGCAGCGTGAGCACGGCTGGAAGATATCGGCTCGGCGCGCCCTTGAGAGCCTGAATCTCTCTGGCATTGTCTCGAAGGATGCTGCAGCCCAGGAGGAGTTTGCCGCCAGCTTGCTGAGCAGAAACACCGTGGTGGAGCTGGATGGCCTCTCTGACGGCGCCAAGAAGTTCCTCGTTCCCATACTCTGCCTCTGGCTGTACTCTGCAAGGCTAGGAGCTTCAGATCGTGAGCGACTCCGCTTTGTCATCCTGATCGAAGAGGCTCACCACGTCCTCTACCGACAGGAGCGGCGGTCCAAAGAGTCGCTCATGAACAGCTTGATCCGGCAGTTCCGCGAACTGGGTGTTGGTACGGTGATTGTGGATCAGCATCCGCACCTCATCAGTTCGGCCGCAGTGGGCAACACCTACACCAGCATCTGTCTGAACCTGAAGGATCCGACTGACATCAACAAAGCTGCTGGACTGTCGCTGCTCGACGAGGATGAGAAGAGATGCCTGACCACATTGCCTGTGGGGCAGGCGATCGTGAAGCTCCAGGACCGGTGGAGGCGGCCATTCCTCGTGCAGATCCCCCACGTCGCCTTCAGTAAGGGCGCGATGACTGATCCGCGCCTACGTGCCCTCCTTAGGCGGTACAAGGCGCATTCTGACCGGAGACCGGCTCTGGGGCCGGAATTCCGGCGCGTTCGGCAGGGTCGGTTGGACGATCGAAGCTTAAGTGAGGAAGAAGTGTCGCTGATCGAGGATGCGCAGCAACACCCAGATGATGGTGTTCGAGCCAGGTACGAACGCTTGGGCTTGAGTGCAGAGAAGGGCACGAGGTCGAAGGAGGACTTGCTGGACCTTGGCTGGCTGGAGTCGGAGATGGTGCCATTGGGCAGGACGCGCCGGCTCATGCTCAGGCTGACGAAGCCAGCGCGTGAAGCGCTCGGGATCCCCTCCCGGGGGGTCTTCCGCGAGTCGATTGCACATGCTTACTGGAAGCGGTGGTATGCCCGCTGGTACCGGGAGCGAGGATACGCAGTCCAAGTTGAGGCCCCCCGAGTCGGGGGGAGGGTGGACGTTCTGGCTGAGAAGGACGGTGAGCGGATCGGCATCGAGATCGAGACAGGGAAGTCAGACGTGGTTGCCAACGTGCGGAACTGCCTAGCGGAAGGGTTTGACCGAGTCATCGTTGTTGTGACACGCGGAGATCGCACACTCCGCATTTCAGACGAGATTCGAGAACTCTCGTCCCCATCTGTTGCCAAGGTCCGGGTCATCCCGGCGGGCACGCATTGGACGCCTGGTCCTTATCCGTGCGCTGCTCGCGATAGCCACGGATGTTGATCCACAAGCTCCTCCTACTCAAGCCCATCGCCTACCTTGCTTCTGCGCTCGCTGCCATGGTCTTCCATGCTCGCGTAGCAATTCAGGTGCGCTCATGCCCAACCAGGACAGCAAACCCTGGAGTCAATTCCATACTGGCATGCACACTACCTAGCGTCCGTCACTTCAAACGGTCTCTGAGCACCCTGCCTGGTGGCATTGCTAAAGTATAGTCAGAACTGTATCGTACGATGATGGATTGAGATAGAATACCCCATAGCAGCCTCAGCGAGCTGCTGCGAACATTGACTCTCGCGCTCACCCGGATACGACGTCGACGAGATGCCTGGAAAGCCATTACCGGGTCGAATGCGGCAAGTTGATCAACAGAGAGATGTCGAGCATCCAGCGGGCTGATCGCGTGTGACAGAGAGTATGACGAGACGCGTCGAATGATCGGTGGAGTTGCGCGATCACGTACGGCCTCACGCCCATTCCTCATAGGCACACGTAGAGACGGCTTCTGGGATGAAATCCAATGCATCTAGAAGCAACTGACAAGCCGTTTCATTCACCGACACGATTCGTGGACCACGAGACTAAGTAACTCACATCCTCCGGGGAGGGTTCGAGGATCCAGCTGCACATGCACGATTTACCCAGCTGCTCTTTCCAGACCCTGCACCTCGCATGGGTCCTCGATCCGACTTTGTCAACGAACTCCATCGCCACATCGTATAATCGGCTCTCTGGGTAATACAGCACGACCGTAAGCAGTTCTGTCTTCATGCGTCCAACTGGTGAGAAGACAAGCTCACGCAGTGTCTTCTCTTTCCACCTCGCCCTGTACGTGAGGCAGACTGATACCGTTCCTGAGGTCTTGACAAGTATCTTGCCCAGATTCACCTGGGCGCTCACGGACTGACCTCGGGAGGTCAGCTTTTGTCCATTGCTTTCGCACGCAACTGCGGTTGTGCACTTGAGTTCTTCGATGCGTGCTCCCGACACGGCAAGCTCGAACCGTGTTGTCTTCGGCAGATAACGACTGCATAAGACAAACCGCTCGACGACGAGCGGGAGTTCATTCGGGTCGTGAGCGTAGATCACAGTGACATTGCGAGCAACAACATCATATTTGCCGCGTCTCTGCAATGCCAATTCGTTGACTCTCTCCTTATCGTCCGGATGGATCTCGAACACATGTGGTAGTGAGCGAGGCTCATCTTTGCCAACAGAACGGTATTTGAAACCGACGAGCGCAGCGCGATGATCGCTAGTGACGTCTGTATTAGACATGGCGATCAGTGTTTGCACATATTTCGCTTGCGTAGGGGTTCTTGGACAGCACTGCAACCAAATCGCGTCGCACTTATCTGAGAAGAGCCAGTCCGTTATGGCGTTTCGTGCTTTCCACACCTCTCGATTCTCTGTGTACTGCTTGGTCTTCAAGTCCATACACAATTGCGGTGCGCGTCTGCCACTTGCGTCCAGCATATCCGCGAGCCGAAACAGTCCGGCCAGACTCGGAGGAAAGACGACTTGGCCGTCAAATGAGCGAGATTCCTTGAGATTCGCGAAGTTACCATCGTCGTGACACTGAATCAGCGTGGCAATGAGTTCGCGATACTCAGCGTGTCTTATCAACTTGGCGAAGGCTTCATAGTCTCTGATCCATTCTGCGGCCTGGCGGCCATGAGGGAGACCGGTCCGAAGGAACGAATCGTCTGCTAGTTCCACCTTATCAATATCGTGCAAGGCGGCAGCGGCAGAGAGAACATACGCCGCGGCTGGGCAGCATGCCTCCTCAATCTTAGCTTGCTTGAACAACCTGCCAATATTGCGTTCGACTCGCTGGCAATGCTCCCGACCCTGTTCGGTCTTGCCCTTCTGAAATGGCTGCAGTTCGCGCGCCCAAGACCATATCGTGTCAAGAGTCGCGCCAGCAACGTCTTGAACCTCACGAGCCCGGTCGCGCAGAAACTGACTGTGCAAATCGCCTGTGATCGTACGCACTCCTTGAGAGGCAGAGAGGCATCAGCACAAGCCCCTATATGGCCTGGGCGTAACCAGCCTCCGCCGGGCGTATCAAGCGCGAGTAGTGGGCACTACTATCGAGAATCATCTGTCGATTGGCAGGGCTATATGCCGCGACGCCCCATGCGTTCTCCAGCTTTTCAAGTTGATCCAGCATCTCCGCCACAGGAGCATCTGCCAGGAAGATATCACGCTCCTTGCCACCGGATGATGCGAATATGTCTAGTGCTTTGATGCCGAGGCGGCCGAACGCGAGCGCTAGCAATGCAGGAACGAGCGAGCTCGTTCCCCAGCAGCAGTAGCGTGCAGCACGGACGGCGTGGCGATCGCCGTTGAAACTGATAGGAGCGCCGCCTGCCGTCTTCAGAGATCGAAGAACCTCTACGTCAGTGATACTATCACCGATGTAGGCACAGTGTCGCATCGTCGTGCCCGATCGACTTGCGGCGTGCCGCAGTGCCATGGCCTTATAATCGCCACCCATCGCGCGCACACATCCGAGGATGGAGCGCGCGGACAGTGATCGATTAGGAAGCTCGTGCCAGATGAGTCGCTCTAAACGGTGGATATGTTGGCGTGTTGACTGGGACAATCGTTGTTCAGAGGCCTCCATCGCATCAGCACCAAGGGAGGGCAGTGGACCCGACGACAGGATACCGCGAGCAACGTGACGGACGCGAGAGGACTCGCCTTGGGACATCCTGATCGGTTCCCTAGGAATATCGGTGCAGTAGACATGTGACAAGGGAACGCCGACGGCATTTGCCACACGTAGCGCGATTGGACGATAGGTGACAGTGATTTCATACACTGGCAGGCCAGCAGAGGCAATGTGCGAAACCGCATCGGCGGCGTCATCAATGAGAGTTAATGGTTTCGTTGCTGCCCAGGCCGAAAACCAGTCTTCCGTAAACCCGTAGGCGTAGAGAAATGGCTGGATGAGCCGTAGCGTGTCGCCTGCGTTGTAGTCAGGCCGTCGATAGACGTAAGCGATATAATCGTCGAAGCGGCTAAGTGTAGTAAACAAGGTATCCCCGTCTGGAATGACAGCACTCGCAAGTTCCTTAGCGTTGTCATTGACGACGGTTGTGCCTTCGCAATCTGTTCCCACGACGGCTGGGACTGGTTCGATCAGAGTGTCCACGGCGGCACCTCTGGGTTAGAAACATATATGGTTGTGTTCCGGCAGGCAGGCTCGTCGAATCGATCTGACGACGGAAAACCAAACTGTACGGGCGGGGGCGTAGTCGCGCGGCGATTGGCGGGCGCTGGGTTTGAATCATTGGATCTGGCGATCGTGCCGAATAGGCGGTGGGGTGGTGGGGGCGATCGCGGGGAGGAGAATGGAGAGGACAGGCAGCGGGGTAAATGAATGATGATGGTTGCTGTTGGCTGACTGACGTGTGGTACCGGCAGTGCAGGCAAGGGTGGAGCAGCGTGAGGATGGACGCTGTCGATGCGCGATCTCAGAGTACCTCCAATGCTGACGATGTCGTAGAGGAGGTGCATGGCTGTTGGGCATGGCCGCCGAAGCAAGATAGCATCTCCTCCGAATACTACTGTCACCATAAGGGCCCGAGGTGACAGATGTTAATAAACCCATCGACGACTAGGGGAACAGTGACAGTCGTTGTCTACTGCTCCAGGAACTCTCGAAGGTCTTGGGCGGAAACTCTCCATTCTGTTCGTAGTCCCTTGATCCGGACCTTTAGGGCTGGCAGACGGCCGCTTCTCACCCATCGGGCCGCAGTTTCGTAGGATACATCCGCGCGCTGTGCCACGTCGCGTAATGACAACCGCGGATCGTGGTCGGTATCTGTTCGGGGCACTACATCAACTCGCATGTGACAATGAACTACTACAACATGTGACAGTATATGACATCGGCAGTGCCTGTCAATCTGTGTCAAGAGCATCAGTGCGAAACAGCAGTGCGACTGCGGGTGACTGGCCCAGAGCCCGCAGGTCGGAGAGGGGCTTGTGCGGCCTTGCTGGATCAAAGCAAGTGGTTGAGCTGCGAGAGGAAGATAGGAGTATGTTAGGCCACACGGCAAGTGCCGCTGTCCGGAGTGTGACAACGACAAGTGGGAGTGGCTTGGGGCAGTCCAAGTCAGCGTTCAGGGACTTGAACAGTATCTCCTGGTGCGTTATCGATGTCGGAGGTGCGGCACCGAGTTTCTCGTGGAGGAGGCCAGCTGGAACTTGCCTGGAGATGTGACTAACGTCGTCGATGAGGTTGGCTGGGCGGGGCGATAGTACGCTCGGGATTCCAACATGGCTAGAGTATCCGCTCATTCGAAACGACGCTGCCCGCACTGCGGCAGCAGCCATTGGGTGTGGCTCGGTGCGGTCCCAACGACTCCTGAGGAGCTCGAGAAGTACCTGTTGACTCGGTACCGCTGCCAGAACTGTGGCCAAGAGTTCCTCGCGGAGGAGGCGAAGCGGGTGAGACTGGCCACAGAGACCAGTCGCTGTATCCACTGTGCAAGCAAGAAGATACAGAGGACGTCCAAGCCGGGGGCTGACCTGGAGATCTACCAATGCCAGCAATGCCACGGGTACATGGCCCGAAAGCCCGATTCCAGCGATCCTGGCTAATGACCGACAGGCGAGTTGACGAGTGCCTGGGCAGGATGTGCGGTTTACCGTTGACCCAGGGGAGTGGCGACGGATAGACTTGTTCCAGACATTTGGAGATTGTCTGGGTCCGGCGTAGGTCACCAGACGCGTCGCTGTTGGCGGCGTGCCCCGGCAACGCCCAAGGGCTGACTCGCACCAGGTGATGGTGTGTGTTGGCCCGTTATTTTTATAAACACAGCATCACCAGTGCGTGCAGATGAAGCTCATGCCGAAGGGCGCACGCATGAAGGCACGGCGCAAGACCACGCCTGAACCGCAGGAATGCAGGTTGTCGCAGACACCCGTTGGGCAGTTCCATCGTGAGTGTTGCGCTTCTTCCGTCGTCGTGACGAAGTGGGGAGACCTCGACCCGTTGCTCGTTGGGATCGCGGCGCTGTGCACCCGATTGGATCTCTCCACGAGGCAGCGTAATCAAGGTGCGAATGTCGAAGCAGGTGAGTTCCGGAAACTGCTGCAGGAGGCAGTCGATACTCTTCCTGGTACTTGTTGCGACTCAGATCGTATCCACGAGTTTGCGGCGCTGTTGGTGAGATTGATCTGCGACTCCGCCGCCGACAGTGACTCTGAGGGGAGTGAGTTCTTCAGCGAGGATCTAGGCGTTCGAGAGGACACCGTCTGGATCGAATGGAACATCAAGAGCAGACTGGACAAGCAGACCGATGTTGGGGCTCACAGAATCCCGCGCAAGCGGCTCGACGAATGGCTGCGTGCCCGACGCAGTGGGCTTGAACTCATCGTGGATGAGCGGCTTTCACATCTGGAAGTCCGACCGTCGTTCGAGCGAGCAGGCCGCAGGAGGCAGCTAATCCGCGTCATCTGGCCATCGCTTTCGTCCTCGCATAAGCGTTTGCTTGGCCTCCTCCTCCAGTCGTTCCGAACGCTGGCACCCATTCAGCAAGAGACGATCAGTGAGTACGTCCTCGGTCAGGACCAGAAGATCCCAGCTCTACTCCGACGCCCGGCAATCTACAAGGTCAAGAGCGAGCTGAACCAAACGCTGTTTGGCTTCCTCGGTGATGTCGTTGAGGCCGAGAAGGGCATGCAGCAGTACCTAGTCGCGCGCGTTCCTCGCTACGTCTGGATCAAACCGAGCCAGAGCGAATCGCGCCTCCTTCGGTCAGCGAGGCAGCGGTAGCGTGACTGTCGCAGTTGACATCCACCGTCGAGATCACAGAAGGCGGACATGCCTACTCCAAGACGCAGCACCGGCCTCCTCGAAACGTCCGGGTATCTTGCCCCCCACTTCTGGGCGCTTCTCACCCCTTTGTGCACCGTCATCGCCGACGAATGCGGCAAGACCCCAGAAGCTTGGAGAAAGATCGCTCAAGTTACCAGATTCACCTTGATGATCCCGCAAATCCAAGGCTTATACGTGTTGCCATGCCGGATGAAGCGTTTATCCGGCCCAGTCGACACCCCAATTAAGAGGAGCAGAACAATGTCGACACGTAAGAGCTCGAAGAGCACCCCGCGAAAGAAGACACCCAACCTCACCACGCGAAAGCGCACTGCGAAGAAGTCACCGTCTCGAAAGTCAACCGCCAAGACGACGACCGCGAAGAAAAAGACGGCAAGTAAGAAGAAGCCGCAACGACCTCGTCGACAGACTTCCGGTCCGTCGACGAGCAAGGACAAGCGTCTGGGAGTTCTCGCTGCTGCTGAGCAGGTGCTGCGGAGGAGCAAGACGCCGATGCGTTGCAGGGAGATCATCGCCGCGATCCTCAAGCAGTCGCTATGGACGACCTCGGGCAAGACGCCGGAGGCCACGCTTCACGCCGCCATTATCCGAGAGATTGCGAACAAGGGAAAGGACTCCCGGTTCGAGAAGACGGGTCGTGGGCTGTTCCGCGTGAAGAAGGGAGCGTAGATCAGCATTGGCTGTCTCACCTGCCTCGGCATTGGCCGGGGCTTTCTCGTTCGAGGGCCTTGAACAGCCTGCAACGTCCAATGTCAATGATGCGGATTATGAAGAACTCGAACAGGCACTCGACGAAGACCCGATTCCCACGGCACCAGACAGTCTCGGCCCGAAAGCCTCGGCGTGAACGGGCAAGATGATTGGCAAGGCCGCCAGCGGCATCTGGGAGGCGGGCATCGCAGGCGCTGGAGCGCTGCAAGCCAAAGCGCTCGCCAAGTATTATGCTCTGGAGGGGCTGATGGCAGGAGCGCGACGGTGAATCAGCGATGTGCCTACTACCGCGTTGAGACCAAGCAGCTAGAAAGCAACCGGATTCGGCCAGATCGACAACGGCCGGCTCCCCAGATCATCAGATGCCCTTGGTGTTCACACAAGCACTCACCCGTCCATCGAGATGACACGAGGGTTGTCGGCGGTGGCAATCTGCTCAAGTGCGAAGGCGATTGCCCAGCGAAGTGCCCGCTGACGCCCGAGCAACTCGCGGGTGCTTCTTGATGGTGGAGGAGCCACGGTGGAAGACTTGAAGTTTGTTCGGCTCATTTCGTGCAAAGGGGCATCGGATCAGGCGGTCTTTCTGACCAAGGAGGAATACGAGAACCTCATCAAGCGTTTTGATGACGGGGAAGGGCGTGTCGCAATCCGCTATCAACGAACACCCGAAGATCGACAAGTACATTACTTGCGGATAGATCTGCGAGAATGGGGCATCGACAGCGAGAACGACATGCCTGCCGATTGACGCTTGACCCCGTGGGAGCAGCTCATCTAAGGGGATTCCTGTCGAATATCGACCGCAACGGGGCGGACGCGCTGGCCAAGCTGCCATTCGAGCCAAGGGCCAGGTTTCACAGGCGCAAAGTCAGGGCTCGCTCCGGCGACTCCTGCCACTCGCTGCGGTATTGCTCCGTCGGTGATTCGGGTTCTAGGTAGCCGCCCGTGAGCATGAGGAAGTACGGCGTCGCCGTCTTGGTTGCCCAAGCAATGCCTACGAGACGGTTTTCTCCTTATAAGTGCTGCGACTTGGACGTCTTACGGATGAACAAAGAAAGGTACTTACCGGGGTAGCTCTGGGGGTATATCCCTCCGTCACGATGGGTCCGTCTTCAGGGGCCGAAGCCATGTCACCTGGAGGCAGAGAGGACCTCTTCGTTGACATCGTCGTCCCCAACTCGATCCAGCCACCTCAGCGCTGTCCGTCGCATGCAGGCTTCGGCAACCCAGCAGGAAGAGCAGTAGGCCATGGCCTGGAAGCACGACATCATGCAGTTGTCCGCTGATGTGCTCCGTTTTGTCTCTCGGGGTGCGATGCTCATCGCCGTGATCGCTCTCTCTCTAGCTGGGACCTACGTGATCGTGAAGCTTGCCTTTTTCGCTGCGCGTTTTCTGGACCGAACACTCTTTGCAGAACCGTGGTGACCATGGATGCCTACGACGACAACCAGTTGGATTCGCAGCAGCGACCGCGTGTACTTCGGCGCGTCGTGCGGGTCACTGTCGCCGAGGATCCGGAGACCGGCCTGCCAATGGTTATCCCGGTGGAGCACGAGCGTCTCGCCTTCGCCACCGATGGCGCTCTGGAAACCACTCTCGTTCACCATCAGCGATTCTACAAATGTGGCTGCGACACCAGGAACCCTCCGGGGAGCCGCTGCGTCGAGTGCGGCGGCGTCTCCTGCGCCCGCTGCCAGGAGCGCTTCGGCCGCTGCTGTCTCTGCCTCTCGCCGGTCTGCCCGGAGCACGCCAAGCTTCTCTCTCTCGGTGGCCAACGACAACAGGTCGTCTGCCGACAGTGTCTTGATGCCATTCAGAGACGTCGGCGTTTGAAGGGGCTGGTTCGCACAGCCCTCTCGCCCTTCATCCGTTTCACCCCCACGACCCCCACCTCCACGACCCCCAAGAGATCCGCCTCGAGTTTTCCTGGGAGTCAACGAGGTACGCCATGACTCCTCACCACATCGCTACAGGTAGCTTCACTCGCCGAGTCCGGTCAGCTGCCTCACAGCCCAGGGGATCCGGGCTTGGCGCTGGTGGACAGCGCGACCTGCTGAGTGATGTTGCCTACTGTCTGGAGCACGATCTGTGCCGCGACCGCTTTGGCCACCGCTGCCTGGAGCTCTACGGCTTAGGCAGCGCTGATTCACAGATCGCTGCCGAACTGCATCGCCGTGCCGCTCGACACCAGTACGAGGCGGCGCTTGGCATGGCTGGACCCTTCCGTGATCCGCATCTGCCAAGTCGCGAGTTGATTCTGAGCGCTCGAGACGGAGCGCCGAGCGCGGGCATCCCCTTGTCACTGCTCCTGGCCGGAACCCTTCTCATTGCCACGACCGGCGGAGGGAAGACGACGCTGATTGAATTCCTGCTGCTGCAGATCACCGCTTTCGTTGATTCCATCTGGATGACTGATCTCTACAAGAAGCGGCTGCGGCACCTGCGACCTTTCTTGGGTCGTGTGGGCAAGGACCTGGTGATACTCAACCATGAGACACTTCGTCTCAATCCCTTGCAGGCGGAGGGCTGCGACCCCCGCACGCACTTGACGCTTGTCGTCGATCTCCTGCAGCGCTCGCTCGATCTACCCCCACGAGCTGTGACGATCATCCGGCAAGCTTGTCTGGAACTCTACGATCGTTTCGGCGTGTTCCGGCAGGAGCGGCCGCTGTATCCAACGCTCTTTGATCTCTACGAGCATGTTCGGAGTGCACCCCGGCTGAACCCTGCGGCGAGAGAGGCGATCCTTGACAGGCTGGGAGCCCTTCTCACTTCGCTCTCGGCCGAGTGCCTGGCTTACAGGAGAGCGTGGTCGCCTCTTGACCTATCTCGTCGCATGATCGTCTTCGAGCTGCGCGGACTGAGTGAGCCCGCCAAGTCGCTGGTTCTCAGCCACTGCATCTTCAGCGTCTTCCATGCCGCCTTGGAACGGGGCCGACGGGCATCGGGCTTGGAGCAACTGATCGTTCTGGAAGACGCTCAGCGAATCCTGGCTGGCAGAGCTTCGACCAGCGCCGATTTGCCTCCTCTTGAAGAGCTCGTGGGGGTTGTGCGTGAGTCGGGACGCGGTCTGCTCTTCAGCGCCCAGACCATGGCAGGCTTGCCGCGCGGCATCGCGGCCAACACCAACCTCAAGATCATGGGAGCACTTGGCCGGTCGGAGGATTACGCCGCCCTCGGTGGCGACATGGGGATGGATCGCGAGCAGATTGCCTGGGCTAAACAGAACTTGCGTCCTGGACGCTTCATCGGCCAAGTGGGTCTGGGCAACTGGCGGAGACCGTTCCTCCTGGAGATCCCGCCAGTCCATGTGCCGGCAACGGTGAGCGACGAAGATGCCAGAGACAGCGTGCAAGCCCTGGCGGATCTGGAACTGGTCCCTGCGACCGAGTTCATGAATTGGACGCCGTATGCGTCGGTCTCTGTCGACACCAACCAGTCGCCCGCGCCAGCCGCAAGCAACGGTGATGCGGAGGAGGGACCGGACACGGGCGGGAATGATGATCTGGAACTGGATGAGGCGGAGCTGCGATTCCTGCGCGCCGTTGTGGAGCATCCAGGCGAGCCCTCCAGCCATTACGCCAAGTATGCCCATCTGAACACGAGCCGAGCCGCCGCTATCCGCAAGCGGCTGGTGGAGCGTGGTTACCTGCGCCTTCATTCGGTGGCGACCGGTCGGCGAGGTCGTAAGTCGCTCGTCGTTGAACCGCTTGAGCCCGCCCTCCGTGGAGTTGAGGCCAACGCAGACCAGGGAGGCAACTGATGCGGGGAGGCTTCCTGCACAACACGGTCCTGATTACACCAATCGAGCAGTTCTTCTGCGAGCTTGCCGCTTGTGTCTCGAGGGAACATCCGATTCGCCCGGGTCGAGGTGCGCCTGCGGTTGACCTCTTCATTGAACTTCAGCACGAGCGGATCGTGGTGGAAGCGGAGCTCACGGCAAGGCGAATCACCGTCGCCTTGAAGAAGGCCCAGACCCTCGAAGCGACCCATCTTCTCATCATCACCCCCACGAGCAGGACCGCTGAGAGGGCGAGGTACTTGCTGGTCGAAGCGGATCCCAAATGGTTGCCAAAGCGTCTTTGGATTCTGCCGCTGGGGCCTGCATTGCAAGCACTTCGGGATTGTTATCTGCATCCACCAGTCGCGAACTACACAACCCCAACCCCCACGACCCCCACCTCCACGACCCTCACGAGTTCCACGAGTCCCACCCTCGCGAGTCCTCAAGTAGCCGCAGCGGATCTCTTCACCGGCAAGCAGAGGAGGACTCGGCAATGATCATCCGCTGGCGGCGCATCCTGGGACTGCTGATCTTCGCAGCGATCGTGACGATCGTGGTGAGGAAGTGGGATCGGCTCGGCCTTGCCTTCGGATCGATCACGCTCACCGAACTGGGATACCGCTACGGACGTGGAGGTCTGCCCGATCAGCTGACGCTGCTGGTGTGGGCACTCGTGCTCGTTCTCGTGGGGGTGCTCATTGGGAAGGCCGCCTGGGGTGGTCACGCGACGCGCCAAGGTCGCCGGGGGACTTCGAAGTGATTCTCGTGGGGGTTGTGTCGGTTTGGATTCATGTCAAGGAGATTCATCATGAGACGAGTATTTGTGAACGGACAAGAAGTGACTGTGCCTGTGGACTACGACGGTTGCATTGACGCGGACGAACTGCGTGAACTCGCAGGCATCGAGCGCAGCAGGCCGTTGCTGCTCAAACGGCTGGATGGCGGTAACGAGGTCATCAATCCTGGCGAGACGGTATCGGTGCGTCCGGGCCAGCACTTCCAGGACATGCCGCTGCACAAGCGAGGGGTCGGCCATGAGACCATTGCCGCATCTGCTGCATGACCTGGAGGCGCTCAGTCTGGGCTATCGCTTGTCTGTCGCTCGCGATTACCGTTCGGTGATCGCCCACGGCTTCAAGCTGCCGCCTGGATACGGCAGGTCAACCGTTGATGTGCTTTTTGAGGTGCCCCGTCGCTATCCGCGTCGGCCCCCAGGTGTGGCTTCGAGGGTGTACCTGCCACCTGACCTGCGCTTCCACGGTCGCACGCTCAAAGACGTGCACCCGGGAGTTACGCCAGGCTGGGGCAACTGGGCCTGGCTCTGTTACGAGTGGATTCGTTGGGATCCTCGGACAGATGACCTGATCAAGTTCCTGGAGATGGTCCGGGCGGATCTGACGAATCCATCCACGAAGTGACTCAAGGAGGATACTTACGATGAAAGAGCATTCAGAAGAGCAGTGTTCAGCACTGAAAGACCAGGTGATCGTGCGGATCGGCAAGTGCCACAGCGACATCCTGACGGAGCATCTGCGGCGGGATCCCCACACGGAGCAGTTCGCGTTCCTGCTGGCGAGCCGGGTAGAGGGTCCCGAACTGACGATTCTCATCGTCCGAGATGTGCTTCTGCCCGGCCCAGGTGACCTCAGCGAGCAGAGCGCGGGGGGCGTGGCTCCAACGCCTGCCTTCCAACGTCTTGTGTACACCATGGCCGAGGCCGTGGGGCTCAACATCATTGATGTGCACACGCACCTCCATCCGGGACGACCTCGCTTCAGCAGCATTGATACGACGGTTGCTGCCGCCAACGGCCGTTACATCGGCGAGCACTTTGAGGATGATCGGATAACCCACGTCATGATCGTCTTCGGCAACGACGTGCGGTTCCACGATGCGGTGATCTTCGACCGATCCACAGGCAAGCGCTGCAAATGTGAGATTGATCATGGAGGAGGGAGCGACGAACTGATCTGCGGATCGAGTCATGCCCGAGCTGCTCGCCGCTGCACGGGGGTTCGGTGTCGCGGGCAGGCTCGGCAGGAGCGCAGATGCACTCGCAGGGCTCGTGGGGCTCGTGAAGGTCGTGGGGGTCGTGGAGGTGGGGGTCGGTACCGCACGATTGATCGGATCGAGATCCTGGGCCGGGGGATGGAGTTGCGGGAGACGAAGGCACGGAGAGAAGCTGTGGGCAAGAAGGGAGAGCTGTCGGAGCGATTCGCTCGGCAGAGGCTCGTTCCCGGCTGGGAGCAGGAGTGCCTTGCGAAGCAACGGATCGTGATCGTGGGTGCGGGCGGTAACGGGGCACCGCTTTACCAGACGCTGCTCTCGCTTGGCGCAGGATCGGAGGGGTGGCTGGCAGTTGTTGATCCGGATGTGATCGAAGCCTCCAACTTGCCCCGGATCCCCTACGCAACGACCGATGTCGTCGCAGAGACGGGGGCCGCATCGGCGCAGGATCTTGCGGGACTCGTGGGAGTGGGGGGTGTGGGGGTCGTGGGTGTCGTGGGGGTGGGGAAGGTGGAGATGGCGGCGCGATACGCCCGAGTGCGTGCCCCTGGGACACGAGTGCTGACATATGCAGTCGAAGCAGCGGATGAGGCGGTGCTGGCGCGGATCAAGGAAGCGACGCTGCTGATTGGAGCCGCCGACAACGATGGGGTGAGGGAGCTCTTGAACGAGTGCTCGGTTCGCTATCTCATCCCGTACATTGATCTGGGCTGTGACATCCAGGTTGATGATGCAGGTTGGATCGTTGGTGGCCAGGTGCGTGTAGTCATCCCCGGTGAGACGGCTTGCCTGCTTTGCTGTGATGGGTATGACCCAGCGCAGGCAGCACTGGACACGATGGATCCGAAGAGACGGGCCGAGCATGCTTCGATCGGGTATGTGCGTGGGTCTGATGCTCAGGCCCCTACTCCCTCGATCGCCAACCTCAATGCGATGACCGCCCAGCTCGGCGTCGCGGCTGTGCTGTCGCTGGTGCACGGCCCTGAGTTCGGTGCCTGGGATTACGTCCACTTCGATCCGGTGAAGGGGGAGATGGTCTCGGCGAGCAGCAAGCCCCGGCCGGATTGCCCGCTGTGCGGTGCTCATGGTCTTCTTGGCGCTGGGGACTGTGGCGACGAATCGGAGGAGGCTAACGCCGCCGCCGCAGATGACATAGCCGATGGAACTGCGATGGCGCCATGGCCGGTTGGATCGTCGCTGTCTCATGAGGCAGCGGGAGCTACCGAGGAACAAGAGCATGACGAGTGCTGAGCCCAACTCGAGCCGGTTTGCCGAGGAGTTGCTCGAACAAGCCGAAGCGATCGAACGAGCCGAGCATGAGATCCGTCAGGAGGTGCTGCGCTTGGCCCGTCAGGGCGATGTTGAGGACATCGAGCGCCTGGTGTTGCGTTGGTGCGAGGGACCGGTTGAGAAGGTACTCGCCCAGCCTGAGAGAAGCCCGTCCAAGTGCCAGAGGAGGGCTACACGCCGCAAGGACGCGGCTGGACGGCCCCCACGGCCCCCACGGCCCCCAGGTGCCCCCACGGCTTGAAGGTGGCCCACGGAGCCCCCTTCCGGCGGCTTGTAGGCGTTCGTCGGGTAGGTCCTTGACTTCCTGGGCGAACTAAGCGTCTTGGTAGCCAAACGGCCCTCACGAATTGGGCTGAAACCGGAGCGATCGAGATGCGCGTTGTGGCGATGTTCAGGGTGTCTACCGAGCAGCAGGCAGAGCAGGGAGCCTCGCTCGACGCCCAGGAACGCCACTACCGACAGCTTGCCCAGCGGGAGAGATGGGAGACGGTCGCCACCTTCCGCGGCTGCGAGTCCGCCACTCAGGCTGCGAAGGAGAGGGACGTTCTGCAGCAGGTGTTGGCCTGCATTCGGGCCGAAAAGCCGGACGCAGTCTACATCCATGAGCAGTCGCGCCTGACGCGTGGGGATGAGCTGGACGCCGCTCTGCTCTTCCGCGAGTTACGGGAGCAACGAACCAAGGTCATCATAGGCGGTGTGGTACGAGACCTAGAGAGCATCGATGAACGCTTTATGCTCGGCATTCAGAGCTTGGTCGATCGGACTGAGTCGGAGCGGATCCGCGAGCGCATGGACCGGGGCAAGCGCGAGAAGGCCAGACAGGGAAGACGAGGAAGCGGCTTTGCCCCCTATGGCTACCACAATCCACTTCGCGGTGATCCGGAACACGGCAAGCTGAAGATGGTGTTGGAGGAGGTAGCAGTCGTTCGACGCATCTTCGAGCTTGCTGCCAAAGGGCTGAGCACCCTGAGCATCGCTCGGACTCTGAATGCTGAGAGCGTCCGCGCTCCTCGCGGAGGTACTTGGGGAAAGACGACGATCAGGCGAATCCTCGACAATCCGAGCTACCTCGGGGTGCTGGCCAGCTTTGCCTGGAAGCCGATGAGGAAAGGAAGCCGCTGCTACAAGCTGGACCTGGGGAGCACGGACGCCATCATCGTCCCCGATGCACACGAAGCCATCATCGATCGCGAGCTCTGGGACGCGGTCCACGCCCTGCCCAAGGTTAGGCAAACGAAGCGGGCCTACATGCTGACAGGGCTACTCCACGTCGACGGCCGCCGTCTGGCCTGCGACTCGTCACGTGGTCGGTCCTTCTACCGGAGCCGTGATGGGCGGGGTCCTGGTCCCTGGCTTCCTGCCAAGGAAACTGAGGATGCCATCTGGAAGGCATTCGTCTCCTTGACAACTGGTCCTGAGTTCGTGGCGAGCATGATCAAGACGGCGCAGCGGCGACAGCCGCTCCAGGAGTTGAACGAGCAGATCCGCAGGCAGGAGAAACAGGTCCCTCGTTTGCGAAGGCGCCTGGACCGCCTCATCGACATGCGAGCCGACGGCGAGATCTCCAAGGACGTGTTCCAGCACAAGAGCCGTGAGGCGGAGGAAGCGCTGAAGAGCGCCGAGGAAATACTCCGTGAGCTCCGACGACGGATTGCTTCCACCGATAGCTCACAGGCGGAACGCGTGGTCAAGGCAATCAGGCTCCTGATCGGTGATCCTCGCAGACTCAGCGTCAAGGAAAAGAAGAACCTACTTCACGCCATGGTGAACCGCATCGACATCCAAGCGGAGCGGGTCATCCGCACGCAATCTCGCAACTCAAAGGGCAGCTTCGGACCGGGACCGCATGCCAAGTGGATCGTCAGAGACATCACCTTCGAGCTCCAACTGCCCGGCGATGACCGTAGCCGAGGAGTGGACACATCTTGCTCATGATCGGCCCGGCGGGGACGGGCAAGACGATGCTCGCCAAGGCGCTGCCCGGCATCCTGCCTCCCATGACGCGACACGAAGCGATCGACGTCACACGCATCTGGTCAACCGTCGGCCTCATCAGCGACGGCGAGTCGATCGTTCGACGCAGACCCGTCCGTGCGCCGCACCACACCGCATCGGCCGTCGCCATCGTCGGCGGCGGGTCGATTCCCAGGCCCGGTGAGGTGAGCCTGGCGCACCACGGCGTCCTGTTCCTCGACGAGTTGCCCGAGTTCGGCAGGGGCGTCCTTGAAACGCTTCGTCAGCCGCTCGAAGACCGCACCGTCACCGTGGCGCGTGCGCATTCGACCGCACGCTTCCCCGCCGGCTTCATGCTTGTCGCGGCGATGAACCCCACCGCGCGCGGCGACCTGCCCAGCCCGAACGATACAGCTGGCCTGCGCGAGATGGAGCGGTACCTGGGCAAGCTGAGCGGACCGTTGCTGGATCGCATCGACATTCACATCGAAGTCCCGCGCGTCCCGTTCGCAACACTGCGACGCCGGGCAGGCGGCGCGACGACCGCCGAGCTGCGCGAGCGCGTCCTCGCTGCACGCCGGGCGCAACGAGAGCGTCAGGGCGAGCAGCCCAACGCATTCCTCACAGGCAAGCAACTCAACACGCTCGCAGCGTTTGACGGTGAGGCGGAGCGTCTGCTCGGTCAAGCGATGACGGAGATGCGCCTTTCAGCACGCGCCTACGACAAGATCCGCCGAATCGCACGCACGATCGCCGACCTTGGCGGCGAGGAGGCGATCGGCATGTCGCATGTCGCCGAGGCAGTGCAGTACCGTCTGCTGGACCGGCAGTTCTGAACAGCGGTGCGCCGCGCAATCTGTTGTTTTTGAGTCAACATCAAAGCCCAGGAAAAGCCCCTCCTGGACTTGTGTCATCGGGCTCACGGTTGCCGAAGTGTGGAAGCCAGCACCGGATGACCCTCCGCCTCGGCAACGTCGGCGGGTGTCTGTCCATCGTCGTTGCGCAGCGCCGGGTCAGCCCCGGCGGCGAGCAGAGCTTCGGCCACTTCGGATCGCCCCATTCGAGCGGCGCCGTGTAATGGCGTGTTGCCGCTTGCCGTCCTCGCGTCGATCGCCGCCCCTCGCTCGATGAGAAGCTCGACCGTGGCGACGCGCCCGGGCATCGTGAAACGCGTTCCGACGGCGGCGTAGAAGAGCGGTGTGGAGCCAACACCCGTCGGTCGATCAAGCTCGGCGCCGTGATCGAGCAGGAAGGCTGCCAGCGCAGCGTTGCCGTGCATCGCGGCGAAGTGCAGCGGCGATTCCCCGTCGGCACTCGGCTCATCAATCGCGAAGCTTCGCCGGATCAGGTCCCCGGCGAGGCCGACGCGGTCCTCCCCGGTCAGCGGCGAATTTGCTGCGCAGTGCATGAGTGTGTGCCCGCAGTCGCTTACGGCATACAGATCAGCGCCTCGCTCGATGAACGGGTCGAGCGTGCCGAGCGACCCTTCAACGACTGCGTAGTGGATCGGCGTAAACCCGTCGTTGTTCCGGGCGTTGATATCGGCTCCGAGTTCGAGGAGGTGATCGAAGTTGCCAAGCATCTCGGCTGCTTCGCCAAGGTGAAGCGTGGCGCCGAGAAAGCTCGCGGCAAGGTGCAGCCCGGTCTGCCCAAGATCGTCGCGGCTGTTGATGTCCGCGCCGTGCTCCACAAGGATGGGCGCGACCTCCAGGAGGGACGCAGCAGCTATGAAGATCGGTGTTCTTTCACCCCCACCGCGCGCGCTGACATCCGCGCCGGCGTTGAGCAGGAGCTTCACGAGTTCGACGTCGCCGGACGCCGTCGCTTGGTGCAACGCTGTCTGGCCGTGCGCGCTGGGCGTGTCTGGATCTGCGCCGCCTTCGAGGAGTGCGCGCATCACATCCACATGCTTGTTCTCCGTCGCCCAGTACAGCGGTGTATAGTTGTGCAGTTCACCGTCATCTTCGTTGAGAACCAGCTCCGGATCGGCCCCCGCGTCAAGCAGCAGACGCACGATGTCGGCGTGGCCGTTCGCAGCCGAGCCGTGCAGCGGCGTTGCGCCGAAGAAACCTCGCGCGTTTGGGTCCGCACCGCGACCAAGCAGGCGAGCGACCTTGCCTGCATCGCCGGTCTTTGCGGCGAGGTGCAGCGGCGTATCCGTTCGGCCGGACGTTGGTTGAGCAGGCTGCCGAGCCCACCAGATGAGGATGATCGCAACGATCACGACAGCATCGAACACAAGGACCGGCACAAGCCAGCGACGACGGCGAGTCATGGCGACCCCCTTTCGCCGCCAGTGTAGGGGAAGCGGCTGCGCGATGCCCGGCAAGCCGGTGGACGATGATCGGTCAGGCCAGCACTTTCTCGACGACGACAAGGTCATCCTCATCGTCGCGACTGACTTGGAATCCAAGTTCCGTGAAGATCTTCACCATGCGCGAGTTCGTTGAACTCGTCACCGCAGTGACCCGTTTAATGTGCCAACTGTCCGCGATTTCGACACAGTACGCAGTCAGGAGCCTGCCGACGCCTTGGTTCTGCCATTCATCCGCGATGAGTATGGCATACTCCGCGGTGTCGTGATCGGGGTCTGCGACGAGTCGCCCGACGCCGATCAGCCGCCGATCATCGTCACGCGTCTCAAGTTCCGCGACGATGCCGATCTCGCGGTCGTAGTCGATGAAGCAGTAGCGGGCAGCCATGTCGTGCGACGTGTCGGTGAAGAGATAGCTGAATCTGCTGCGGATCGACTCGGGCGAGCAGGACGCGAGCAGTTCGTGCCACATCGGCTCGTCTTCGGGTTTGATCGGGCGGAGGACGATCGGCGTGCCGTCGCGCATCTTCGCATCGCGGATGTATTGTTCCGGGTACGGCCGAATCGCGAGATGTGCGTAGGGCCGAACCGGTTTCTCCGCCAGCTCCCGGTTGATGATGACGCGCGCATCGAGGGCGGTGACCTCGTCGGGTGTGACAAGCAGCGGGTTGATGTCGAGTTCTTCGATCTCCGGATAGTCAGCCACGAGGTACGACAGGCGCAGGAGGATTTCGATGAGCTTGTCGATGTTCATGGGCGGCTTGCCGCGGTAGCCCTCAAGGATGGGCCAGCACGTGAGCGATTCGAGCATGCGTCGTGCGAGCCGTTCGGTGAGCGGTGGAAGCCCCAGTGTGCGATCGCCGTAGAGTTCAGCCGTCACGCCGCCGCTGCCGACCATGATGACCGCGCCGAAGACAGGGTCCTTCTTAGCGCCGAGGATCAGCTCGAAGCCGGCCTTGGTGTCAATCATCTTCTGAACCGTGACACCCTCGATCGTGGCGTCCGGCCGATGGGTGGCGGCGTCATCGACGATGCGCTGATAGGCGGCGCGGACTTCAGCGTCATCGCGCAGATTCAGCACCACCCCACCGACATCCGTCTTGTGTGTGATCTGCGGGGAGAGGATCTTGAGCACAACAGGATGGCCGACGCGCCGCGCCGCCTGCACGGCCTCATCCGCCGAGTGCGCGGACCTCGGCCGCGTCGTCGGAATCTCGTACGCATCGAGCATCGCCTTGGAGAACGACTCGGACAGCGTTTCACCGGCGGAAAGCAGGACCGTATCGAAGATGTCGCGCAGCTTGTCGCGGTCCAGGGCGAACGACACGGGCATCTCGCGCGGCGTGTCGTAGAGCACGTCGATGTTCCTCGAGTATGAGACAAGGTACATGAACGCAGCCACGGCGCGCTCGGGCGAAGTATAGGTTGGGATTCCTGCTTGATTGAAAACCTGAATGCCTTCGGCAACGGCGTCGGCGCCCATCCATGCGGCGAGGACCGGTTTGCGCGATTTGCGCGCTATTGCAGCCACCGCCTCCGCCGTCGCGGTTGGGTCGGTCATGGACTGCGGCGTGAGGACGACCAGTGCGGCATTGACCGCCTTGTCGGCGAGCACGATCTCCGCAGCCTCGGCGTATCGTGCCGCGGGGGCATCTCCCAGAATGTCCACGGGGTTGTTGTGCGACCAGAACGGCGGGAGTACTGCGTTCAGCTTCTCCATCGTCTCGTCGGAGAGCGTTGCGAGCACGCCGTGACGCTCGACTAGCGTGTCGGTCGCCATCACGCCAGGCCCGCCCGCGTTCGTGATGATCGCCAGATGCGGCCCGGTCGGGATGCGTCCGCGTGCGAGCAGTTCCGCGCACTCGAACATGTCGCCGACTTCAAACACGCGAACGATGCCAGCCCTTTGCATCGCCGCGTCGTAGACATCATCCTCCGCCGCCATGGCGCCCGTGTGCGATGCCGCCGCCTTTGCTGACTCGGCGAACCGACCGGCTTTGTACGCGACGATCGGCTTGGTCCGGGCGAACGCACGTCCAGCCGACATGAACTGCCTTGCATCCGTGACCGACTCGGCGTAGAGGATGATCGAACTCGTCTCCGCATCCTGGCCGAAGTAGTCGATCAAGTCGCCGATGCTCACATCCAATGCGTTGCCGATCGATACGAAGTGCGAGAACCCGATGTCCTCCTTGATGGCCCAGTCCAGGACGGAAGTACACAAAGCGCCCGATTGGGACAGAAACGCGACGTGGCCGGCCTTGGGCGTGGCGGCGGCGAAGCTCGCGTTGACGCCGAGTGATGGCACGATGACGCCCAGGCAGTTCGGCCCGACGATACGCATGCCCGGGTATTTCTTCTGCTCAGCGAGGATCTCCGCCTCGAGCGCCTTGCCATCCTCACCCACCTCGCGGAATCCCGCGGAGATGATGAGCAGGCCGAGGATTCCCGCCTCGCCGCATTCGCGCACGACGCTTGGGATGAACTTCGCCGGGATGCAGATCACCGCAAGGTCCGGCGTGCGGGGCAGGCTCGCTACGTCGGGGTACGCCTGGATGCCGTGGATCGCCTCGCGCTTGGGATTCACCGGGTACACGACGCCGTCGTAGCCCGCGGTGATCATGTTGCGCAGGACGGTGTAGCCGACGCTGTCGGTCCGCTCGCTGGCGCCGATGACGGCGACACGCTTAGGCTTGAAGATCATGTCGAGGTTGCGAACAGTCATGGTTGGCTCCCTTCGATTGAGTCCCCCTAAACTGCGATCGGTCGGTTTCGCCCACCGCTCCGCAGGTTCCGATGTTTCCACATGATTCTATCTCCTTTTCACGAAGGACGCTGTTCGGTGCGGGGATCGCGCCGAACCAGCACCGGCCGACTCGTCTGGCGCACGGGTGGCAGTGGGGCGGTCATCTTGCTGGCATGACGCCGAACGTCCGCAGCGGTATACTTCGCACACTGCGGGCGATTAGCTCAGTTGGCTAGAGCGCACGGATCACACCCGTGAGGTC
>JAGLTS010000061.1 GCA_023135165.1 Phycisphaerales bacterium
GTTCGAGTCCTGTATCGCCCATTCTCGTAAGACACGCCGAACGCGAGACGCGCGCGTCGCTGCCTGTAGCGGGCAGTGTGGGTGATTCGCTTCCCGACACACGATCACCTCTGCTCGGCGACTCAGGTCGTCCCTACCAGTAGCGTTCGATGTGGAGGTTGCCGGGCGACTTGCGGGAGTGCTCCGCGTATCCTTCGGTCTTGAGAATCTCCGCCGTCTGGTCAACCATCGTGGGATTGCCGCATACAAAGACATGCGTGTTCTCGAGGTCGGGATGGAAACCCCACAGGTCGTCGAGAGCACGCTGCTCCCAGATGCTCTGTACGTGTCCGGTTCGGCCGGTCCACGGCACAGGCTCCTCATTCGGACGACTCACGACCGGGATGTATGCGAAGTCGGGCGAGATGTGCTGCAGTGATGTCAACTCGGCGTGATAGCCGAGATCCCACGAATGGCGTGCTCCATGGATGATCGCCAGTCGTCGATGAGGTTCGTGCGTCAAGAACGATCGCACCATGCTCACGTACGGCGCCAATCCCGTGCCTGTCGAGAACAGGATGGTGTTCGAGTCCCGTGGAACGGAGTCGAGCGTGAACAGCCCCGACGCCTTCGGTCCGAGCCAGAGATGATCGCCGATCTTCAGGTCAAAGAGCCGGGGTGTCAGTTCTCCGGACTGAACCAGCGAGATGTAGAACTCCATGTACTCCCGTGCGACGGAAGCCGATGAGATCGAATACGCACGTCGGATGAGTTTGTCCGGGGCGATCCGTGTTTCGTCAGGATCCGACCCGCAACATCGGGATGCGGAGCCGGGTAGGCCGAGGACGACGAACTGACCGGGCGTGAAAGCCGGCAGATCCGAGCCGTCCGTAGCGACGCGCAGCACCATCAGGCCCCACGCGAGATCGATCTTCTGGATGACGATCGCGTTGAGTTCGCTGTGTTTCATAGTCAGCCGTGATCCATGTGATATGCGATGCGAGGGTTGTGACCCTTCAGTGTCGAGAAAGACCGCCGCAGAGCGCAACGCGCTGCTGCGCGTCCGGCACGGCATCATCACCGAGTCCGGACGCGCAGTCGGCGCCGGCGGGAGGTTTGACTCAACCCCACTTACCCTTGGCGATGTGCCCCTGCATCTCGGTCATCGCCAGTTTCATCATCTCATAAGCGTGGGCCAGCGACGCCTCGAACACTTTGACACAGCCGGGATCAAGCTTGTCGTCAATACCGTCCTTGCACACATGCTCGATCTGACGACTCAGATCGACGAGCCGGCAGTGCAGCGAGTTGGTGTGCCGTGACCGTTCAACGAGTTGCGCCTGCTTGTCGTCGAGGAGGGTGAACTTGTCCGCGGGTGCGCCGCACTTTGGGCATGCGTGGGGTGCCTCGTCACCATCGTGGATGTAGCCGCAAATGCATTTCCATTTCTTCATGATTGTGTCCTTTCACCATCGGCAGCCGATCGGCAGCCGGATGTGGGTTGGTTCAGTGGGAAACAGCAGGGGGACTTACCCCTCGTGTTTGGCGAGGTACTCAGCAACACCCTCGGCTGTCGGCTTCATGGCCTCGTCGCCGGGCTTCCAGTTGGCTGGGCAGACCTCACCGTGTTTCTCTGTGAACTGCAGTGCATCGAGGATGCGCATGGCTTCATCAACGTCCCGCCCGAGCGGCAGATCGTTCACGAGTGCATGCCGGATGACGCCTTCCTTGTCGATGACAAACAATCCTCGCAGTGCGATCGAGTCGTTCAGGAGCACGCCGTAGTCCTGCGAGATGCTCTTGGTCAGGTCGGCGACCATCGGGAACCGGACGTTGCCGATCCCGCCCTGATTCACAGGCGTATTCTTCCACGCAAGATGCGTGAAATGGGAGTCGATCGATACGCCGATGATCTCCGCGTTCTTCTCCTTGAACGCATCGACCGCCTTGTCGAAGGCGATGATCTCAGACGGGCACACGAAGGTGAAGTCGAGCGGCCAGAAGAACAGGACAACGTGCTTGCCGCGGTATGAGGACAGTGTGAGATCCGCGAACGAGTTGTCAGGCATGACCGCTTGGGCGGTGAAATCAGGTGCTTGGTTTGTGACGAGCCAGGGCATGGACGTTCCTTTCTTGGACTTTGGTTTGGACCGCTGGACCGCGCCGACTTAGGCGGGCGCAGCTTCGGCTGTGCGTTGAGCGAGCTGTGCATCGAGCATCAAGAGCGCCGCGGGGTTGTCGCCCACGAGCTTCAGTTTGCCCACGATGGCGTCCACGGTCGCTTCCTCTTCGACCTGCTCGGTGATGAACCACTGAAGGAAGGCGGTGGCAGCGTGATCGTTCTCCTTGATGGAGAGATTCATCAGATCGTTGATGAGACTTGTGACCATGCATTCGTGCGAGTAGGAATCCTCGAATGCTTTAAGCGGTGACGCCCATTCGGTCTTGGGTGCGTCGATTTGGCTGAGCAAAGCCCTGCCGCCTCGTTCGAGGACGAAGTCGTAGAACTTCAAGGCGTGCTGAAGCTCCTCCTGAGCTTGCTGCCGCATCCAGCCCGCCGCCCCATTCAGGTTCTGGGAGTCGAACCACGAACCCATCGACAGGTAAAGGTACGAGGAGAAGAGCTCGGCGTTGATCTGCTTGTTGAACGCATCTTGAATCGTCTGGGGCAGCATCGCGTGGGTTCCTTACTGTGTGGTTGTGGAGCGATCTGGAAACGGCAGGTCGTCGGCGTCACACGTAGGGCAGACGCCGAGGAACTCCATGGGTGCGTCGATGATGCGGTAGCCGCCAAGTCTCTGGACGTTGATCTTCACCGCATCAGGCGGGATGTCGTGGACGTCATCCACACGACCGCAACGGACACATCGTACGTGGCAGTGCGGGTGAGTGTCGCCGTCAAACCGTGTCAGCCGGCCCACCTCAAGCCTGTTGATCTCCCCGCACTCCGCGAGCTGATCGAGGTTGCGGTAGACGGTGCCGAGGCTGATCCTCGGCAGGCGTCGCCGAACCAAGTCGTACAGCTCGGTGGCGGTGGGGTGCGAGCGGGTCTTCCTCAACTCATCGAGGATCACCTGACGCTGACGAGAATGGCGATGGGGCTGGCTGACGATTGATCTCCTAATAGGACTCGTTATTATTATCGTCTCTGGCTGGCCTGTGTCAACCCAAATGCGGTGATTTGTGCAAAATCCACCTCAATGGGGGGTGTTCTGTCTGATTGGGTCAGAGCCTTGGCCGCTGCGGTAGTCAGCTTCGCCGCGCGGTTCAGCCGGGCGAAGAGGAATCACGATCTCCTCACGATACCCCGATATTCACCCATGCCTGCTACAGCGTGATGACCCGCTCAGCCGAGTCCAGTTCACGGATGATCTCATCCATGTCTGACGCCTGGCCGACCGCAGGCTCTAGGCCGAAGTGGTCAAGACATGTCATGCACGGCAGGAGATCGACGCCGTGCTCATGCAACTCGTGCAGGATTCCCAGCACGGGCGAGTCTTTGCTGACCAGATGGACGCCGCTGTTGTAGAACACGACTGCGGAAACCTCGTGCATACTCCGGCACCGCGCCAGAAAGGCGCTGAGGATCTTTCGCCCAAGCACGCGGTCCCCGTGCCCCATGACGTCCGTGTTGAGAATGATGACAGTCTTCATGCGAACGTGTGCTCCGCTGCTGTGCGCGTCGCGGCGGTGACGAGGATGAGTTGGCTACGGAGAAGGCAGTAGCGTCGTCACAACGCTGCTGCCTTTGGTGCCTGTGGTATTGTTCGCCGGCTTACAGTTCCTTGAGTGCTGTGAGCATGCCTTGCAGCGATTTCTTCGCATCGCCGAAGCACATCAGCGTGTTGTCGTGGTAGAAGAGTTCGTTGTCCACGCCGGAGTAGCCTGCCGACATCGAACGCTTGCAGACGATGACGGTCGTGGACTTGTCCACGTCAAGGATGGGCATGCCGTAGATCGGGCTTGTCGTGTCGTGCCTGGCAGCGGGGTTCACGACGTCGTTCGCCCCGAGGACGATGACGACATCGGTGCGGGGAAGTTCCGCGTTCGCCTGATCCAGGTCAAAAAGCTCGTCGTAAGGCACATCCGCCTCGGCAAGCAGGACGTTCATGTGACCGGGCATACGACCCGCGACGGGGTGAATGCCGTAGAAACAGGTGACATCCTTGGACTCGAGGTACTTGGTCAGGTCACGGACAGCGTGCTGCCCCTGGGCGACGGCCAGACCGTAGCCGGGCACGAAGGCGACCTGCTTCGCTGCATCGAGCATGATGGCGACATCTTCAACATCCACACTGCGGACGACCTTGTCGCTGGCGCCTTGTGTGCCCGCGCTGCCGGTCGAGTCAGCGGTGCCCACGCCTGCGAAGAGGACGTTGGCCAGCGAGCGGTTCATGGCCTTGCACATGATCGCGGTGAGGATCAGGCCCGACGCGCCGACCAGAGCGCCGGAGATGATCAGGCCGGGGTTCTTGAGGACGAACCCGGTGGCGGATGCAGCGAGACCCGAGTAGCTGTTGAGCAGAGCGATGACGACGGGCATGTCCGCGCCGCCGACGGGAATGGTGAATGTCACGCCGAGGACAAACGAGATCACGAGGATGATCCAGACCCACCATGCAGCGTCGTACTGGACTGCCAGCCAGCCGGAGCCGATGACGCAGACGAGCAGAAGGACGGCGTTGATCGATCGCTGGAAGCCGTAGAGGATCGGCGCGCCGGACATCTTGCCGGCGAGCTTGGCCCACGCGATGAAGCTCCCCGTGAACGTGATGCCGCCGATGAGGATGGCGATGCCGATGGTGAAGGCGGTGTCGCTGGGGATGCTGCCCTGGGCGGAGCCGCGGATGTACTCGCTGCTTGCGACGAGGACCGATGCGATGCCGCCAAAGCCGTTGAAAAGGGCGACCATCTCGGGCATGGCGGTCATCTTGACCTTGAGGGCTGCGACCCAGCCGATGACAGCGCCGATGACGATTCCGCCGAACACCCACGCCCACCAGTTGATGCCGATGGGGTTCTCGCTGAGTGCGGCGATCACGGCGATCAGCATGCCGACCGCAGCGATTCGGTTGCCGTTGCGGGCCGTCTTCGGTGACGACAGTTTCTTGAGGCCGACGACGAAGAGCACAGCGGCGATCAGGTAGGCGATGAGATACGAGTCGGTCGCCCAGTCGATGATCGGTGCGGATGTGACGGCCGGCTCGGCCGCTTCAGCGGTGGCGCTCGCCGCAGCTTCGGTGAGAGCGGCGCCCGCATCTTGCGCTATCGTGAAGATGTTATGGAGCATCTTGAGTCTCTTTCACTGAAACGAGGGTTATCGCCGCTTGAACATCTGCAGCATGCGGTCGGTGACCACGAAGCCGCCGAAGACGTTGATGGAGGCGAAGGCCACGGCACACGCGCCGAGGATGATCGCCCACATGTTCGTGTCGACATCTTCACGGACGAAGACCGTGATGGCGAGGATCGCGCCGACAACCGTGATGCCGGAGATCGCGTTGCTCCCGCTCATCAGCGGCGTGTGCAGCGTGGCGGGCACCTTGGTGATGACCTCACGGCCGAGGAACATCGCCAATACGAAGACGATGATGCAAACAGTCAGTGTCATGTCGCACCTCCTTCACTGAGGGCTTCCTTTGTTTGTGCGTGGCGGACCTCACCGGCGTGGGTGATGGCCATGCCGTCCACGACCTCATCTTCCATGTCGAGCTTGAGTTCGCCTTCCTCGACGATATCGACAAGGAGATTGCCCACGATACGTCCGAAGAGGCCGCTGGCGTGGAAGGGCATGGTGGCGGCGAGGTTCAGCGGCCCGAGGATCTTCACGCCGTTGTGGACGACCGTCTCGCCCGGCTTGGTCAAGACGCAGTTGCCGCCCGTCTGCGCCGCGAGATCGACGATCACGGCGCCGAGCCGCATGCCTTCAACCATCTCTTGCGTGATGATCTTCGGTGCGGGCCTGCCGGGCACCATCGCCGTCGTGATGACGATGTCGACGCCGGCGATGTGGTCGCGCATCGCATCCTGCTGCTTCTTGAGTTGGTCGGCGGTCTGTTCCTTGGCGTATCCGCCTTCGCCGACAGCCGACTCGATCTCGAACTCGATGAACTTCCCGCCGAGGCTCTCGACTTGCTCTTTGACATCAGGCCGAACGTCGTAACCCTCGACGACTGCGCCGAGTCGTTTGGCGGTGGCGACGGCCATGAGACCCGCGACGCCCGCGCCGATGACGAACACCTTGGCCGGCGTCACCGTTCCCGCAGCCGTCATGAGCATCGGGAAGTATTTGTCCGTGGCGTCCGCGGCGAGCACGACGGCCTTGTATCCGGCGATCGAACCCATCGCGGAGAGTGAGTCGATCTTCTGCGCCCTCGTGATGCGCGGCACCTGATCGAAGGACAGGCCGGTCGCTTTTCTATCAACCAGTGTTCGAATCAGATCAAGATTCGACACCGGCTGCAGATGGCAGAGCAGCGCCGCCCCTTCCCTGATATGCGCAGCGTCCTCGGCTGCGGGCGGGTTGATGCAGCAGACGAGGTCCGATTCGGCCCAGATCTGCTCGCGGTTGTCGGAGACGGTCGCGCCGGCTTCGCGGTAGGCTGCGTCGTCATGTGCCGCACCAAGGCCGGCGCCGGCTTCGACCACGATCTCGATTCCCATCGGGACGAACTTCTTGGTCATCTCGGGCGTGACCGCAACTCTCGTCTCATCGGGAAGCATCTCTTTGAGGATGCCCAGTTTCATGGCTCACCTGCATACGAGGGGTAAAGTCATGGAAGTACGAAGTAGTCGGGCAGTGTACGCAAACCGGAACGCCCTCGTGGCCGTGCGGGGACTTTTTGTGCGTGATATCATCCACTTGTCATGCCTACCGTAGCGATCCCCCCAAAGCGCCTCGTGTGGTGCGTCGCAGCGATCGTCGTAGCCCACTCAGCCGCCATTTCGGCAGGCGAGCTCCCGACCGTCGCCATCGAACACGACGACACCGTCATCACAACGTCAGCGATCCTCGTGCCCTCACCGTCGCCCATTGCCGACACAGATGGCGACGGCGTTGTCCACATCCGCGGCGACGACATCACCGTCGACTTCGCGGGTCATGTGCTCAGCGGCGCCGACGCCTCGACCGACCCTGACCATCTCACGGGCATCGGCGTATCAGTTGTGGGGCGGAACATCACAATCCGTGGCGGAGGCATCACCGGGTACAAGGTCGCCATCCATGCTGCGGACTGCCCCGGCCTGGTCATCGAAGACTTCGATGTCTCCGGCAACTTCCGTCAACGCCTCGGCTCGACGCCGCAGCGCGAAGACGCGGCGGACTGGCTCTTCCCGCACGACAACGACCACGGTGAGTGGGCGGAGCGCTACGGGGCAGGCGTGTGGGTTGAGGACTCCGCAGGCGTCACACTGCGGCGCATCCGCGCCCGCCGTGGGCAGAACGGCATCATCCTCGACTGCGTCACGGATTCACAGGTCTACGACAACGACTGCTCGTTCCTCTCCGGCTGGGGGTTGGCCATGTGGCGGTGCACCGGCAACGTCATCTCACGCAACGCCTTCGACTTCTGCATCCGAGGTTACAGCCACGGCGTCTACAACCGCGGGCAGGACTCGGCGGGCATCCTCATGTTCGAGCAGAACTGCGACAACATCATTGCGGAGAACTCGGCCACGCACTGCGGGGACGGCCTGTTCGCCTTCGCCGGCCAGGAAGTACTCGGCCAGAAGCCGCCGGATGATCTCGCTGGCGACGAACTGATCGAATGGTGCGTCGGCCGCGGCAACAACCGCAACCTCATCATCGCAAATGACCTCTCCTACGCCGCAGCGCACGGCCTGGAGCTGACCTTCTCCTTCGATAACCGCATCATCCGCAACCGCCTCGCCCACAATGCCATCTGCGGCATCTGGGCAGGCTACAGCCAGGAAACCGACATCGTCGCCAACACCATCCAAGCCAACGGCGACATGGCGTACGGCCTGGAGCGTGGCGGGATCAACATCGAGCACGGCTACGCCAACCGCATCCAGTGGAACGCCTTCAAGGACAACGCCTGCGGCATCCACCTCTGGTGGGACCCCGATGAAGGACTGATGCAGTTGCCGTGGGCCAAGGCGAACGAGCGGGGCAGCAGCCGGAACTTCATCGCACGGAACACGTTCGACGGCGACACGCTCGCACTGCAGTTGCGCCAATGCACGCAGACGATCTTCGCCGGCAACCGCCTCACGAACGTCGAGCAGGAGGTTGACGCAACGGACAGCGATGTGATCCGCGATGTCATGTTGACGATGGAGATGTTCGCACCGCCGCCGTACACAGCTCATGGCGAGATCAGGCCGGTCGGCGCCAGGCCGAAGCTGCGCGGTCGGGACAAGATCATCATGACGCAGTGGGGGCCTTACGATTGGCAGTCGCCCCAAGTCGTGTTCGCGGGCGTTGGTACGGATGAGCAAGGTCGACCGATGCTAAGCTACCGCCTGCTGGGCGATTCATTGCCTGTCGTCAAAGTCGAGGCGGGTCGTGGGCTTACTGTGCGGAAGCGTGACGGTGCGGAGTTGCGCATCATCGCTACGGAGCCGGGCGTGCATCGGGCAGATGTGTCGTGGGAGGATTCCGACGGCAAGTCTCGGATGGATGTGCGGTACATCATCGCGGCCGACTGGGTGATCCGCGTCTTCCCGTATCAGACGGACCCGCGTGAGGATGCAAACACGTGGCGGTCTGAAGCGGGCGATGATCCGTACACACTGCACGCGCACTCGCTGGACCTGCGTTACGGAATGGGTGGGCTTGACGAGGCAGCCCACCTACCTGTCGCCCTGCCGAGCGATCACTTCGGCACGATTGCGGAGACGACGATGCCGATGCCCGCCGGCCGATGGCGCATCAGCACCGTCAGCGACGACGGCGTCCGTGTGTGGGTGAACGATGAACTCGTGATCGACAACTGGACATGGCACGGCCCGACGGAGGACTCAGCCGTTCTCACTCTCGACGAGGCGCAAGCCGTCCTGATCCGAGTCGAGCATTTCGAGCTTGACGGCTACGCCATCCTGATGCTCGACATTGAGCCAGCCGACTGACGGGATCGTGCGAACGGGCGGGAAGCGAAGCTGTGTCGTGCCGACGCGGAATGCAGGATCTGTGGAGGCGAGCGCTGGCAGAACCTTGACGCACCGCCGGAGCCGACTACGATAATGGTTGACCACGCTCGGCGGCATAGCTCAGTTGGTTAGAGCGAGGGATTCATAAGCCCTAGGTCCCTGGTTCGAATCCAGGTGCCGCCATTGACGGCTCGGCGCGTTGTATCGTCGAGTCGTCTTCTTATGTGCTGAGTGTGGCCATTCGGGGGTCGCCGCGACCGGTAGGGAGTGTGCTGCGAGGAATTCGTGGCGAATATTTGCCTTGCCCGGCTCTGCTTTGTACACTTTATCCGGATGAATGGATGAATACCAAATGTCACCCAAACAGAATCCACCGCGATCAGGCAAAAGGATGGACCCTGCGATGACCACCGCCACGATGCCCGCTCAGAAGACCGCCGCTCCGCCGTTCAAGGTCAAGGATCTCGCCTTGCACGAATGGGGCCGAAAGGAAATGCATCTCGCTGAGCATGAGATGCCGGGGCTGATGGCCCTGCGGCGTGAGTACGGCGAGGCGAAGCCGCTCAAGGGCGCGAAGATCTCCGGCTCGCTTCACATGACGATTCAGACGGCTGTGCTCATCGAGACGCTCGTCGAGTTGGGCGCGACGGTGCGCTGGGCGAGCTGCAACATTTTCTCGACGCAGGATCACGCTGCCGCTGCGGTCGTCGTCGGTCCGACCGGGACGCCGGATGACCCCAAAGGCACGCCTGTCTTTGCGTGGAAGGGCGAAACGCTCGAGGACTACTGGTGGTGCACCGAGCAGATGCTGACCTGGCCGGATGGCGCCGGGCCGGACCTGATCGTTGACGACGGCGGCGATGCGACGCTGATGGTCCATAAGGGCGCCCAGTTCGAGGCGGCCGGTGCTGTGCCCGAGACGGAGCCGGACGATCCCGAGGAATGGCGCGTCATCGTCGATCGACTGCGGCAGTCGCTCGCAAGCAATCCAAACAAATGGATGAAGGTCGGCCAGAACATCGTTGGCGTGAGCGAAGAGACGACGACCGGTGTCAATCGCCTCTATCAGATGGCTGACGCCGGCACGCTGCTCTTCGCCGCGTTCAACGTCAACGATTCGGTGACCAAGAGCAAGTTCGACAACCTCTACGGCTGCCGACACTCCTGCGTGGATGGCATCATGCGGGCGACCGATGTCATGCTCGCGGGTAAGGTCTGCGTCGTGCTCGGATACGGCGATGTCGGCAAGGGCTGCGCGCAGTCGCTTCGCGCCCAAGGCGCTCGCGTCGTTGTCACCGAGGTCGATCCGATCTGTGCGCTTCAGGCTGCGATGGAGGGGTATCGTGTCGTCACGCTCGAAGATGTCGTTGAGACCGCGGATGTTTTCATCACAGCCACCGGGAACTACGGTGTCATTCTCGCCTCACACATGGCGAAGATGAAGGACAAGGCGATCGTCGGAAACATCGGCCACTTCGACAATGAGATCGACATGGCTGGACTGGAGAAGTTCCAGGGTATCGAGAAGATCGACATCAAACCGCAGGTGGCGCAGTGGCGGTTCCCCGACGGGCACAGCATCATCATGCTGGCTGAGGGTCGCCTCCTGAACCTCGGTTGCGCGACGGGACACCCCAGCTTCGTGATGAGCAACAGCTTCACGAACCAGGTGCTCGCACAAATCGAACTGTTTCAGAATCAAGCGGACTACGAGAAGAAGGTCTACACGCTGCCCAAGTACCTCGACGAGAAGGTGGCGCGTCTGCATCTGGAACAGATCGACGTGAAGCTGACGACGCTGTCACCTAAGCAGGCGAAGTACATCGGCGTGCCTGTCGATGGGCCGTACAAGCCTGAGCACTACCGGTACTGAGTTCTCGTCGGCAGCGGGCGACGACACCGATTCGTGATGTGCAGCGTCGATGATCTTTCATAGCTGCGGCAGGAATGCCGCAGTTCACGCGCGATTGACGGTGAACGCGCGTGGCACGTGCTATGTGTCCGCCTCTCGGTACACCGGCTTGCGGCATCGAACATGCAGGAAGTAGGCGATGATGCGCGTATCCGCGACCTCCGGATGACGCCTGGCGGTGTCCTCATCGACCGTCGGTTCGCCGAGCTGCTCGATTATGAAGCCCGTGTCAATCATCGTGTTGACCCACGAGCTGAGTGTTTGCGGGAAACGCGGGACGCGAAACGGCTTGTGGCTGCGGCGTTCCTCTTCCGACAGGACGCTGAAGAACCATGTATCGACCTGGCCTTGTTTTGGGAAGTGGTAGTCGCCGCAGATGGCGCCGATCCGCTCGCCCGCGTCATTCAGGACCCACTTCCACCTGCTCGCCATGAAGCACGGATGCGTGATCGAGAACTGGAGGAAGCCGCCGGGGCGCAGGACGCGGTAAGCCTCGGCGAGCGCCTCGTTGGGGCGAGTCATGTCCATCAGGCTCATGAAGGCCGTTGCGAAGCCAAACGATGAATCATCGAACGGCAGACGGCGAGCGTCGGCCACCTTGTAGGTGATGCCGAGCGGTTGCTCGGATTCCAACTCTCTCGCATGCCGAACGAACGTCGGGGCGATGTCGATTGCCGTCATGATCGCGCCGCGCCGGGCAAGCAGGCGTGTGTTGTGCCCTTCGCCGCAGCCGATGTCCAGTCCGTGCAGGCCGTCCACGTCGGGCAGGATCGCGAAGAAGCCGGGCGTGTTCACGAAATCGCGGTAGACATCGCATCCACATCGCGCAAGCTGCGTCCACGTCTCAGCGTTGTCTTCCCAGAGGCGGGCGACTTCACGATCATCCATGCGTCATTCGCTCCGTCTCTTGGCGACCATACGGATCAGGCCGAGGTACTGTCCTCGGTCCGCTTCGAGCACGCCGACCTCATCGTCGAATCGCTGCGCGCCTGCCTCCTTCTTGGCGTATTCGAAATCCAACCAGTGCCGCCAGCCGTCCTCAATGACGTCCGCGACCTCAATCTCTACCGTCTCGGTCTTCTCCCAATGCCTGCGCCACCATGCTGCCGTGTGGAAGCTGAAGCACTCCTTCGGATCCCACATTGGCTGCAGATGCCTTGGCAACGTCTCGGGCAGGTCACGTGTCAGTCCCGGAATCACGATCCCGATGCGCCCGCCGGGCTTGACGAGCTTGGCAAGATGTCCGCCGAGGTACAGATCATCTGTTCCGAAGTAGTGGTACGCATCGATCGACACGACCGCGTCGAAGAAGCCATCGGCGTAGGGCAGCGAGTGCGCCTCCGCATGGATGGGGAAGACGCGGTCCTCGAGCTTGGCTTCGCAGATGCGATGCCAGTTGTCCGTCGCGCTGATCCACAGGTCCGTCGCCCACACCGCAGCACCGAATTCGCGGGCCAGGAAGATCGAACTGAGCGCCTTGCCACACCCCAAGTCAAGCACGCGCATTCCCGGTTTGATCGGCATGACATCGCACAGCGCTTCAGTCATCCAGACCGCGTTCGGCCCCATGTTGTGGTCGATCATCCATTGCGCATCGTACATTGCGCTGCGCGGGAACCGCGGCTGATTCATGAGCGCACCGATTTGCTGTTCGTCTGTTGCCATAGTGCGGCGAGTCTAACGGCCCAGTCAGCACCACGCGCAACTTGTCCGCGAATCGTCTCAGCGCACCGACGCATCCAATCAGGCGGTGCGGAACGGCCTACGGGCACGGGACGTCGTAGACCGAGAGCAGGATGCCGAGATCGGCCTGGTCCGTGTCGCCGTCGCTATCCAGGTCGCCGCCGTCGTCGAGTTCGTAGTGCGAGAGCAGGATGCCGAGGTCGGACTGATCGCGTTGGCCGTCGCCGTTGAGGTCGCCGACGCACGGGTCAGGCACGCCGAGATCGGTGAACACGTACGCTGAGCCGGAGAAAAGCCCGTGGTCGTCGTCGAAGTACGCCGCGATGATCGCCGTGTCGCCGTCAATCGCGACGGACCGACCGAAGAGGTCGGCTTCCCAAGCGTCGGAGGCGATGAGCTTGGCCTGCTGTGTCCACGTCCCGTCGGTGCGCAGAAAGACGTACGCCGAGCCTGTGTCCGGCCATCCGCTGTGGTCGTCATGGTCCGCGCCGATCACGACCGCATCGCCGTCGATAGCGACGGCCCAGCCGAAGTAGTCAGCCGCCGCAGCGTCGGATGCGGTGAGCTTGGCTTGCTGCGTCCAACTCGCGCCGCTGCCGACGAAGATGTACGCTGAACCTGAGTCCGCCCCGACGCCGTTGTCCGCCCAGGCGCCGATGACGGTTGTGCCATCGTCAAGCGCGACGGCATGGCCGAAACGGTCGCCCGTCGCGCCGTCGGATGCGGTGAGCTTGGTTCGCTGCGTCCACGTCTCGCCGCTACGTGTGAAGATGTATGCCGAGCCGGAGTTGGACCCGTTGTCATCGTCGCCGTACGCGCCGATGACGGTTGTGTCTCCGTCGAGCGCGACGACCCAGCCGAAGTGGTCTTCCCCCGCAGGGTCGGAGGCGGTGAGCTTGGCTTGCTGCGTCCAGGTCGCACTGCTGCGCGTGAAGACGTACGCCGATCCGGCGTAGCCGTCGTTGCCATCCGCACCGATGATGATTGTGTCGCCGTCGATCGCAACGGTCCAACCGAAGTAGTCGTTTTCCGCGGCGTCAGAGGCGATGAGCTTGGCCTGCTGCGTCCATGTCTCACCAGTTCGCACGAAGACATACGCCGAGCCGGAGGCCCACCCGTTGTCACTGTCATAGATTGAGCCGACGACGGCTGTGTCTCCGTCGAGCGCGGTGGAGCTTCCGAACCAGTCATATGGCGCGCCGTCGGATGCCGTGAGCTTGGCCTGTTGCGTCCATGTCTCACCGTTTCGCACGAAGACGTACGCTGATCCGGAGTCAGTTCCGCGGTCGTCGTCGCGGTAGGCGCCGATAACGATCGTGTCGTCGTCAAATGCAACGCAACGACCGAAAAGATCCTCTTCCGCAGCATCGGATGCGGTGAGCTTGGCCACCTGGATTGGTTCCCCAACGGCGTGCGCGGGGCCGAGAAGCACCGCGAGCAGACCGGCGGCGATCGCCGTGATTCTCACAGAACAGTGTGTTGACACTCCCAGCAAACAAGCAACGGGCATACAACCCTCCTGATCCATGATCGCCCTTCGCGTTGATCGGCTCCACCGGTTCGACGCATGTCGCGGTTCGTCCCGAATGCCGGTTTTTACCCGCTTGCCGACCGCCGGATGCGGTGGGGAAGCCACAGGATGCACGGAACGCGGCCCCAAACGGCCTACGCATATGGTACGTCACAGAACGTCGCCCGGCTGCCGAAAACCGTCTGATCATCGGTGCGATCATCTCCGTCGCAATCGCCGTCGTCACGGCCTCATGGCATTGGGACAGCAAGCCCACTCGGAGGTCACTCCCCTCCAGCCGCTACGCAACACGTCTGTTTCAACGGCGCTTGAGGAGGCCGGTCACGTCCGTGCCTCCCATTCGTGCTCGTTCCCTCGCCATATCCAGTGGCCTCGTCTGGTCGTTTGCGTGGACACGGCCGTCGGCGCCAGCTTCCACAAGAAGCGAGACAGCCGCGCTCGGCGCATACCGGCAGGCAGCGTGAAGCGCTGTATCGCCATCCTCGTTTGTCAGCGAGACATCCGCGCCGGCCTGCAGCAAGAGCCGAATCTTCTCGGTGTCTCCTGCCTCCGCTGCTGCCATGAGTGGCGTATACCCATGCACAGTTGCTACGTTCGGATCGGTGCTGTGGGCAAGGAGCACCTGAACATCTGTAAGGCTGCCTTCGATACCCGAACTCCAATGCAAGGGTGTCCAGCCATCCGCATCTCCAACCCTCGAAACGTCGCCGGCCTCGCTGACAAGTTGCTGGAGCGATATCGAGTCACCTTGCATCGCCGCCCACAGAATAGTCCCCTCGGGATACTCCGCTGTCAGAACCTTGGCGATACGCCGGTTCATTGATCGCGGGCTCCGCCACTGCAGCCATACCAGAGCGCCGGGCTGAAGTGTCTTGAAGCACCGTTGATCCAGTGATGAGCGCAAAAGAACGCGACATGTCTCGTAGTCAGACCTCCCGACCGCCCATCCCAGCGCGGAACGTGCAAAACCAGGATTACCTCCAACGACGGTGAGATCGGCGCCTGCGTCAATCAGGAGTCGAATGATCTTGGCCTGTCCGGGGCGCATCGCGGCGCTCGTCAAGGCTGTCGCATTGAACGTGCATCGGATGTTTGGATCCGCGCCATGGTCGAGGAGCAGCCTGACGACCTCCAACTGCCCCTCCGCGGCTGCAAGCTCAAGGGCTGTCTCTGTCACGCGCAACGGTTCGCCGCGCGTCCAGCCTTCTGTGTATGAACGCACAGTGTTGACATTTATGCCCCGATCAAGCGCTGTCTGCACGGCCACTACGTCCCCTCGCTCGGCCGCGCGAAAGAACGCCCTCTCTTGCCAGCTGGCGATCCCCAAGCGAGCGAGTGGGATCGTGATGACGGCCAGAACAACCACGACACATGCGATCAGGCTGAGCTGCTTCCGACGCTTCATCATCCCACAGGCTCCCTCTTGGCCACACGGGCGTGGTACTTCTCTGTTGCTTACTTCCCGCCGGGGTGGGTCATGCTTGTCGGGTCGAGCAGTTCATCGAGTTTCGCTGGGTCGAGCAGCTTTTGCTCCGTGCAGTACTCGCGGATGGTCTTGTTTTCCTTGAACGCTGCCTTGGCGACCTGGGCTGCCTTCTCGTAACCGATCACGGGTGCGAGCGATGTACACATCATCAGGCTCTTCTCGACCATGCCTGTGCAGATCGCTTCGTTCGCTTCCAAGCCGTCGAGCAGCTTGTCGACGAAGGCGTCCGCGATGTTGGCGAGGATGTTGATCGAGTCGAAGAGATTCGCCGCCATCATGGGCATGCCGACGTTGAGTTCCATGAGCGACCCGACCCCGCCGAACCCGCCGTAGGTGATGGCGGCATCGTTGCCGATGACTTGACAGGCGACCTGGATCATGGACTCGCACATGACGGGATTGACCTTGCCGGGCATGATCGACGAGCCGGGCTGCGTGGCGGGGAGCGATAGCTCGAACAGGCCGCAGCGCGGGCCCGAGCCGAGCCAGCGAATGTCGTTGGCGATCTTGCTGAATGAGACAGCGATCGTCTTGAGTTCGCCGGATGCTTCGACGACGCAGTCCCGGGTCGCTTGCGCTTCAAAGTGATTCGGCGCTTCGGTGAACTCGATGCCGGTCGTGCGTGAGAGTTCCGCCGCGATGCGCGTGCCGAACTCGACGTGCGTGTTGATTCCAGTGCCGACCGCGGTGCCGCCGATGGGCAGGTTCTCAGCGAGTCGCTGTGCTGCTCGCTTGGCGCGTGTGACGGCATACTCCGCCTGCGCCGCGTATCCGCTGAACTCCTGACCGAGCCGGATGGGCGTGGCGTCCATGAGGTGCGTTCTGCCGATCTTCGTGATGTCATCCCACTGTTCCGCCTTGTCCTTGAGGCTCTTCGCCAGGCGCTGAAGCGAGGGCACGAGCTTGCCCGTGATCGCCACTGCCCCTGCGATCTGCATCGCGGTGGGGAACGTGTCGTTGCTCGACTGGCCCATGTTGACGTGATCGTTCGGGTGGATTGGATCTTTCGCGCCGATCGGGTTGCCCGCCGCTTGGGCGCATCGGTTGGCGATGACCTCGTTGGCGTTCATGTTCGTGGAGGTGCCGCTACCCGTCTGGAAGATGTCAACCGGGAAGTGGCGGTCGAGTTGACCCTCCGCCACCTCGCCCGCCGCCTCGATGATGAGCGTCGCCTTGTCCGCGTCGAGCTTGCCGAGGTCCTGGTTGACTTTCGCGCACGCAGCCTTGAGTCGACCGAACGCATGCACGACCTCCGCCGAGACGGGCCGACCTGAGATCGGGAAGTTTTCGACAGCCCGTTGCGTCGATGCGCCGTACAGCGCATCCGCAGGCACCATCATCTCACCCATCGTGTCCCGTTCGATCCGTGTCTGAGCAGTCATGGTTCATATCTCCTCGGCCTGCATTCGGCCCGTCGTGGTTGCGCGCAAAAGTCCCCGATGTGATCGCCATTATGGGCAGCTTCGTCCGCGTCGCAGCGAGCCCGGTTGTGGTTTTCCCGACTTTCCGTGGATTCGCCGGCTCAGGCGCTGGTGTGGGAATCACGCGGAACGGTATGCGGGCTCCATGTCTCCTCTCCGTTCCGGGGTGAAGCGCTGCGGTTTCCAACCCGATGAGGGCAGATGTGTGCAGCCGAACCCTCGGGAGTGCTGCTACCGACGTCGAACTGGCGACCAGGGCCGGTGACTCGCTCAGCGAGATCGTCGGGACGGCGCAAGCAGCGGATCAGCTTTCCGAGAACGTCGAGCAGCTACGCGCTCTGGTCGAGCGGTTCAAGGTAGATCCTTCTCAGCAGGTGCGACGCACCGCGTCGCGCGCCGTGGAATCCCAACTTGGACGCGCCTCCGCGCTCGACGTAAAGTGCCCCTAGTCATCGCGCGATGACCGATGGAGGGCGCGAGCATGAGTGATTACAGGGTTGACTTCACGCAGATGCCGTGGGAGACGCCGATCGACGGGCTTCGCTTCAAGGCACTCAGGCGAGGCGGCAGGCAGCTTCGGCTCGTCGAGTATGGCAAGGACATGGCACCGCACATCTGCGCCAAGGGACACATCGGATTCGTTTTGGAAGGGCGGATGGAGCTGCGCTTCGCGAATGAAGTGACGACGCTCAACCCCGGCGACGGCTTGTTTATCCCGTCGGGCGAGCAACATCAGCACGAAACTATCATCCTCACGGATGTCGTGCGTATGGTCATGGTTGAGGATCTGTGACCCCGCGAAGCCGACCTGATCAGCCCGCAGCGTTGTGATCCTCAAGGAGGCCCGGGACGATCCGCGCCGCCGGCTCGTGGAAGACGGCGTCGGCCAGATGATCCAACGGCGTCGGCTCCGGGTTGACGATGATGACCGACGCCCCGTGCGCTTTGGCGACATCCACCAATCCCGCTGCCGGGTAGACCGCGCCGCTGGTCCCGATGACCAGAAGCACATCGCAGCGCCGACATGCCTGGTCCGACTGACGCCACACATCCTGCGGGAGCATCTCACCAAACCAGACGACAGCAGGCCGCATCGGGGCACCGCATCGTGGGCAATCCACAAGAACCACCTCTTCGTCGAGGTCAACCGGTTGCCTGTGCGAGCAGTGCGGCGAGTTGCACCGATCCTCAAAAAGCGTGCCGTGCAGTTCGAGTACGCTGGATGCACCGGCCCGTTGCAGCAGGCCGTCGATGTTCTGCGTGATGTTGACGATTCGACCCGGATGCCAAGTCTCGAAGTCGGCGATGGCGATGTGGGCCGGGTTGGGCGGGGCCTCGGCGATCATCTTGCGCCGGGAGCCGTACCACTCGATCACGAGACGGCGATCGGCCTGAAAACCCTCCTGGCTCGCGAGTTTCGCCGGGTCATAGTTCGCCCACAGGCCGGTCGAAGCGTCACGGAATGTCGGAATGCCGCTCTCGGTGGACAGACCAGCCCCGCTGAATGTGACGAGCAGATCCGCGCAGCCGATCTTCTCCCTCGCAATCGTGAGTGGATCAGTCGTCACGGTTCGTCGCTCTCGACCGGTGCGTTCGCCTCGTCGGTCGGCGGCTCATCGGCTGGCACCTCATCGGCTGGCGGCTCGGCGAGACCGCATTCCTCAGCGAGCTGCGCCAGATGCTGCTTCTCCGCGTCGCTGAGTACATCCGCGAAACGCCGCTGGATGTCTGTGAGTAGTGGTGCTGCCGAGTCGGGCGCACTGCTGCTTGCCCACTGCGCGATGTTGAGCCACTGCGCAGGCGAAGCGCCGAGTTCAGCAGCGGCGTCGTACTGTCCTTGCGCGAGCCACACCGTCAGTTGCACACGGATGTAGTCGTCGCTGGCGGGGCCATGCGGGCGGATGCGATCGAGCAGTGCTGCCGCGGGCGACAGTCTACCCTGCTCGGCGCGTATCGACGCCAGGCGGATCGTCAGTTCAACCCATGAGGCAATTTGCTCGGCGGGCGGGGCGTCGCCGCTTGTTTCCAGTGCGACAAGCAGGAGTTCGCGCGCGTCGGCTGCGACGAGAGGCCCGGCGGATGACAGCAGCCAATCATCGACTGCAAGCCGCTCCGTGGATGACAAAGGCTGTGTTACGCGCGTGAAGGCGTCACGCCACATCGTGGTCTGCTCGGACCGGATCGGCGGCAACGAAAGCAAAGCATCCACTGCCGGCCGACCGGTGCGGTGACTCACAATCGCATCCACGGCACTCGGGTAGACGGCTGGATCGTCCGCCGCGCTGAGCAGGGTCTCGACGTATTCGGGCTTGCGTGCCAACCCGCGAGCCACCTCGCGTTTCACCTCGGGCTGGGCGCTGCTCAGCAGCGTCAGCAGTTCCGCACGGTCGGCATCCGTCCCGAACCTCACCTGGAGCCTCGCAGCAGCAGGCGGCAGATCCGCCGGCTCAACCGCTCGCAGTGTGGCCGCTGCGCGCTGCTGCTGCTCGGCTGTCACCAGATCGGCATCGGCTGCGGTGAGAAGAGCGCTGCTCGCAGCCTGACGCCACTGCGGGTCGGCGATGAGCTGGACGAGATGATCGCAAATGCCCGGCTGGGGCGAACGCGCCAGCACGGAAAGGAACTCACCCCGCGGGAGTGGATGTGCTTCGCCGGGGAGCGCCTCAGCGACGAGCGGCCCGATCCGATCGTCCGCGAGGTTCAAGAGGATTCGGGCTGCCCGCGCGCGAAACGCCGGATTCGCATCGTTGACCAGACGCCGCAGCGCCTCATTGACGACCGCATCGAGCGCGACGGCATCTCCCATTGCCAGTTCGACAAGGTCCATCGCAGCCTCGCGGATGCACTGCTCTTGGTCGGCGAGCAGCTCTGCCAGGAGGCTGGATCGCCGTGGCGCGGGTGTCATGGTGTAGAGTTGGCGGATGACCTCAGCCAGTCGATTGTTGATCCGCTCGATGTGCCGATCTCGCTCAGCGATCTGGCCAGACAGCGAGGTGATCAGGTCCGCCAATCGCTCCTCTCGCGGCACATCCCGATTCTGTGCCCACCACTGTCGCCAGCCGTCCGGATCGTCGTGGTGGTGTGTGATCCCCGTGGTCGTTTCGAGCGCTTCCATCGCATGGTCGCGCACCGCCTTCGGCTGGTCGTCATCCAGCAGCGAGATGAGCGTGTCGATGGCCTCATCGGTCCGGATGTGGCCGAGCGCTGCGATCGGTCCGACCCGTTCGCCGACGGGGGCGTCAGCCTGCTGGGCGGCGAGCTTCAGGGGTGGAACCACGTCGTCAGGGGAATACGCAGTGACGGCTCGGATCAAGGCGGGGCGGGTGGCGGGTGAGGCGTGCGTCAGTGCATCGAGCAACGACGGCAGGAGCGGCGGCGGTGGGGAGAGGGGGGTGGCGCTCGTCGCGATCCCATCGGCGATGGCAAGGATGACCCCATCGGAAAGCGTCGTATCCAGAGCGTCTGAGAGAACATACAGGGCATCCTCCCAGCCGACCCCAAGCAGCTCCAGCACTGCCCTTCGTCGATCGTCAGCGCTCATCGCCTCCTGGTAGAGCACATTGCGGTAGAGGGTGATCCGTTCACGCTGCGCCTGGACCGGTCCCAGGCCCACCGCATCCGTGGGGGGCGCTTCCGCGACTTGGGCGCAGGCCTGCCCGGCGATCACCGCCACTGCCACAGCCATGGCTTGGCATGGACGATGCCATCGCACGGGGCGGCGGGTGCCGGCACGCAGGTGCGTCTGAGTCCGCGGGTTGTTCCGGGCCGAGTGCGTCAAGGCCGTATTCCGCTCTGCGCGATCCAATCAAGGCGGCGGATGGACGGGCAGCGAATCACCGTCCACGCGCCGAAAAACGCGCGTCGGTGGGAGGTTTCGATGCCCGCTCCCGCTACTATATCGGAAAAGGGGACCCACATCGTCGCGGTGTCTTCCCTTCCCGGGCTTGTTGATTGAGTTCGCAGTCATGCAATCCAACCCACCGGAGCCAAGTCGGTACAATACCCACCCGATAAGGCAGCCATGAACGACTGGTCAGACGCTGAACAACACGTTGATCGGGCCCACGAACTCTACGAGATGGGCCGATGGGACGAGGCGGTGGATGAACTCCGTCGCGCCTTGGCGCTGAATCCCTATCGAGCTGAATGGCACTTCAACCTGGGGCTGACACTCGAGGCGGCGGGGAACTTCGACGGCGCGATCGAGGCGTTCCGCAGCGCCCAGCAGCTCGAACCGGATGACGTCCAGACGCTTACTTTCCTGGGGATGAGTCTCAACCGTGTTGGCCAACCCAAGGAGGCGATTGCCTGCTTCGATCAGGTGCAACAGCTCGACCCAAGCATTGAGACGCCGTATTGCCACCGGATTGAGAGCTACGCTCAGCTCGGCGATCACGATCAGGCGGAGGTCATGTTCTACACGGCGAGGCAGTTCAGCGACGCCTGCCCGTTGTGCTACTCGAACCTGGCGGACTCGCTCCTGCAGCGAGGCGAGCACAAACGTGCGGTCTGGTGCCTGCGCGAAGCGGCATCCCTGGACCCGCATCTGCCTCGCACACACGCACGTCTCGCCGAGGCATACTGGGCGATGGGCCGGCTTGAACGCGCTCGGCAACTGTTCCTGCGCGAGCTGCGCGAAGCGCCCGGTGACATCGGGACGCTGCTGGATCTCGGCTGCCTGCTCGCCGAAACGGGCAGGGAGCCTGAAGCCGGCGAGAAGTTCAGGCAGATCCTCGAACTTGAGCCGGTGAACGTGGATGCGCATTTCTATCTCGCCGAGCTGGCTCGCAGGCAGCATCGGCCGGCGGATGCCTTCGGCGAGTACGAGTTGGTGCTCAGCCTTGAACCCGACTACCCCGATGTTCGTCGGCGACTGGCTGGACTGCTCATCGACTCGGGACGGCGCGATGCCGCGAGCAGCCTACTCATCGAGGAATTCAAGCAACTCGTCGAAGCGCCCAATGCCGGCGACGAGGCGCTCGATGACCTCGGACAACTTCTGCTGGATGCCTCCATGCCCAAGCGGGCGGTGAAGGTGTTCACCCGGCTCGTCGAGCAGTCACCCGGCGATGTCCAGGCGTGGCACCATCTTGCTGTGGCGTGCTTTACATCAAAGGACCGCAATCGCGGCATCGAGTGCTGCCGGCGTGTGCTGCGCATGGATCGGCGATGTGTCGAGGCCATGCACAACCTCGCGCTTGCGTACCTCGAGGACGGCCAGTGGCGCAGGGCGGGGTACTGGGTTCGTCAAGCGCTCGCGGTTGATCCGGAGGATGAGAACGCACGGCGTCTTCGCCTCCAACTCTCGCTGCACTCGTTCAGCGAATTGCTTGCCTCGCTCGGCGAAGCGATCGCGCGCGGTTGGCGTCGCCGGCGCGCGTGGTTCACACGTCGTGCCGGTGATGGTGACGAGCAAGCAACGCGCTGAGTCTCCCGCTGAGCGGTCAGTCATCACCTCTTATCAAGCATCCCCCCACGCTCTCCACGCCCCCCCCGGTTGTGGTGGTTCGTGTTCAGGATGTGCGCACGGAATCGCGGAAAACGTGTTATCGGACTAGAGTTTTGAGCGAGTTTCGGCCTGTTTTGGCGAGTTTCGGAGCGTTTTCGATCAGTTTCGGCGCGTTTTGGGTCGGTTTTGAGCGACATTTTGAGGCTCGCTCGGCATCGCGCGCGCATTGGGCAGGATGCGTGGCGACGAACCGCGATGACCGCAGCGGCGCGCATGTCGCGTGCGATGCGCGGTGGAGTGTGGGGGGTGTGGGGGTTGGTTCGTACGCAAGATCGGGTAGGCTGCGTGGACCGGGTTGGCGGGTCTGGCCAGATCATTGTTCGCAGGCCGGGAGTGGATGCTCGTGCAGACTGAATTCGGATTCGACGTCTTCATTTCCTACAGCAGCGACGACGAGACGTGGGTGCGCGGCGAGTTGCTGCAGCGCATCGAGCAGGCTGGGCTGAGGGCCTTCATTGATTACCGTGACTTCACTCGCGGCGCGCCGAGCATCAAGGAGTGCGAGCGCGGCGTGGAGATGTGCGGCAAGACACTTCTCGTTCTTACGCCAAGCTATATCGAAAGCGAGTGGTGCGAGTTCGAAGGCGTCATGGTCCAGACGCTCAGCCCGGCCAACCGCGATCTCCGCCTCATCCCACTGCTCAAGACCAAGTGCGAGAAGCCCACTCGCATCGGCGTACTTACCCACATTGATTTCACCGACGGCGCGGATCATGACCTTGCATGGGGCCAGCTTCTCACTGCTCTGGGCGCGCCGCTGGAACCGGTAGCGCCGCCGGAGCCACAGCGCGATGATTGGTTCCTTGCTCATCCCTATCCGATGCCGCCGAACTTTACGGGGCGCGTTGCGGAATGTGAGATGCTCACAGGCTGGTTGGATGGGGACGCCGCGCATCCGCTGCTGAGCCTGCGTGCACTGGGCGGCTTCGGCAAGAGCGCGCTTGCCTGGCATTGGCTGATGCATGATGTGAAACCCGCCGCTTGGCCGCGCGTCATCTGGTGGAGCTTCTACGAGAGCAATGCCACCTTCGACGACTTCCTGGTCAAGACGCTGCGACACCTCAGCGGTGGAGCGATCACGCTGGCGAAGCCATCGGCCAACGACGTTGAGGCCCTGCTGCACATGCTCCATGCGCCGGGCACGCTGCTCGTGCTGGACGGTTTCGAGCGCGTGCTTCGCGCCTTCGGCGGCCTGAACGCGGCATACCAAGGCGACGAAGCGAAGTCCGAAGAGAGCGACCGCGATTGCATCTCGCCACTCGCTGAACTGTTCCTGCGCCATGTCGCGCTGCTGCCGAACCTCGGGTCGAGGGTCTTGCTCACCACGCGGCTTTGTCCGCGCGTGCTGGAGGCCAAGGGCGGCGGACTTCTGCAAGGCTGCTGCGAGGAGGAACTCACGCAGATGCAGCCCGCCGATGCCGTGGCGTTCCTCGGCGCAAGCGGCATCCGCGGCACGCGCGCCGAGATCGAGAGCGCGTGCGAACCGTACGGCTACCATCCGCTCAGCCTGCGCCTTCTGGCGGGCCTGATCGTGGGCGATTTCCAGCAGCCCGGCGACATCGCTGCCGCGAGCCGGCTCGACGTGACCGGCGACCTCGTTCAGCGCAAGGATCACGTTTTGAAGGTGGCCTACGACAGCCTCACGGCAGAGCGGCAGGCGCTGCTGAGCGGCATCGCTTGCTTCCGCGGCCCGATGAAATACGAGGCGCTCGAAGCGGTGGCGGCATCGGCAAACGAGTCCGCTGCAACCCTTGATGCCGACCTGCGGGACTTGGTTGCGCGCGGTCTGCTGCACCACGACACAAGGGAGCGCCGGTTCGATCTGCACCCCATCGTACGGCGTTACGCCTACGACTGGCTGGCGGCGCCCGACCGCGCCGCCGCCCACGCCCACCTGCGCGATTACTTCGCCGCCGTGCCCCCGCCGGACAAGGTGAAGCGCGAGGAGGACTTGGCCCCGGTGATCGAGCTCTATCACCACACCGTTCGCGCCGGGCAGTATGACGAGGCGTTCGCTCTTTTCCACGAGCGCCTTAATGACGCGACCTACTACCAATTCGGCGCCTACCAGTTGCGCATCGAGCTGCTGCGAGCGCTCTTCCCCGACGGCGAAGACGGCCCGCCGCGCCTGAAGGATGAAAGCGCCCAGGGCTGGACGCTGAATGGGCTGGCGATTTCCTACAGCCTCAGTGGTCAGCCCCGTCGCGCCGTTCCGCTGTTTGAAGCATCAAATGACATCGACGAGAAGCTGGCCAACAAGACCAACTTCGGCATCAGCTTGGGGAATGTGGCTTGCATGGCGCAGATCTACATTGGCGCACTGCGGGCCGCCGGGGCCAATCTGCGCCGCAGCATCGCGCTGTGTCAGGAGATCAGGGATGAGCCCGGAGAGGCGGTTGGGCACCAGGAGTTGGGCCGGTTGCTGGCCTACCGCGGCGCGTATGCCGTGTCTGAAACGGAACTAGCGACGGCGCTGAAGGTGTTTGAGGAGCAGAACGACCGTCAGTCGCAGTGCATCGTTTGGGCATACCTCGCCCTGCGCAAACTGTTCCTGCTGCGCTCGAATCTTGATCCCGCACGCTGCACTCCGCAGTCCGCATTCGAATCGGCTCGCCGCTCGCTGGCGCTGGCGGATGAGACCGCCCGCACACAGTTCCCTTACGAGCGCGACTACATCCGTGTCCACTGGGTGCTGGGCGCGGCGCACCGCGTCGGGGGACAACATGTCGAGGCGGAGCATCACCTGCACGAGGCGCTTGAGCGCTGCCGCCACAACAACACGGTGGAGGCCGAAGCCGACATTCTCATTGACCTGGCGCGGCTGCGCGCCGCGACCGGCGAGCCGGATGAGGCCCTGCGGCTGGCCAAGGAAGCGCTGCTCATCACCGAGCGCAGCGGCTACGTTCTGCAAGGCGCGGATGCCCACCTGGAACTGGCCAAGATCGCCCTCGCCGGGGGGGACAAGGCCGCCGCGCTTGAGCATGCGAAGCAGGCCCGCAGCCTCGCCACATGCGACGGCCCGCCCGATTACACGTACAAGGCAGCCTACGACGAAGCCGGGGCGTTGGTTGCGGAGATGGAGTAGAAGGCGGGGGAGGGGCAAAGAGGCATAGGCACAAAGGCAGAAGGTGGAAGAAGGGGCAAAGGCACAGAGGCAGAAGTTGGGGAAGGCGGGGAGGCGGGCGCGTGGGGACAGGATGCGCAATATGGTAGCGCCGCTTGCGTCTTGCATTATGTTTGGAACGTATGGCACACGTCTATGCGGCAAGCGCTCCGCTGCGCGTCGCGGCTAAACGCGGAGCGCGTGGTGGACTTCTGCCTTTGTGCCTTTGCCCCTTCTGCCTCCGCCCCTCGCGCGTGTTGCGTTTCCGCTGTTGGCAGTCAGCGTCAGTCCTGCTGGGCGAGTTCGCGGAGGATTTGATCCTGCTCGCGGAGCCATTCTTCAGTGATGTTGCTCATGCGGCAGACGACCTGCGCCCGTTGGCGCCAGTCACGGAGTGCGTCGAGGTGGCTTCTCGCTTCGCCGAGGAGACGCTGACCGGTCGCAGTGGCTCCGCCGGCGCCGCTCAAGGCTTGCATGTACTTGACGATGTGCTCGGGCACCTGTCTCTCGGCTGCGCGGATCGTCTCGCGCCACTGCTTCATGATCTGCTCGGAGACGTCGGATCGCTGCCACTGTGTGAGGCCGAGCAGGCTGGCAAGCTCCTCTTCGGTCGCTGCGATGCCCTTCGCGAAACCGAACCGCATGGCCGTCTGCGAGTTGAAAGTGAGGATCTCACCGTCAGGGTTGACGATGTGCTCACCGCTGTCATCGGGGTGGAACTGAACCACGCTATCGGCGTCGATGTCGGCTGAGAGCGCGAACCAGTTGACCTGCATCTTCCGCATGATGAGCGGGTCGTAGCCTCCCCGCTCGCTGATGCGTTCCATCATGAAGAGGACCTGCTCGAGTTCTTCGCGGCTGACGATTCTATAGCTGCAGCCGTTCCAGTAGAAGCCGGTGCACCCGCCGAAGTGGCCCTCCGGCATGAAGTAGATTTCCTCGCAGGTGATCGCGGTCATGGCAGCGGCGCCGATGGCGGACTCGATCCAGGCGACGATGCGAATCTCGCCCTTGTGCTCCTCGATCACGTCGCTCATCTCCTGGATCTCCGAGAGCATGCCGCCGCCGGAGTTGAAGACAAGGACCGCGACGGCGTGGTCACCGAGGCTCTCGGCCTCTTCGAGCGATTCACGCAGTGGGAGGCTGTTCATGTACGTGCCGACCGTACCCTCCATGGGAATGAAGACGAGCGTTGCGACATCCGAATTGAAGTCGTCATCTGAGACGGGTGCGGCGTCATCTGTGCCGGACAACACTGCAGTAACAGCCAATACCAACGCGGATGCCCAAGTGCTGCGCTTGAATCGCATGGCAGTCATCCTTGATTTGGTCTGGATGCAACGGGTTGTGCGTCTCGGCGCGGCGTCGATGCTCCGGCGTCTCGTGGACGGAGGTTTGTGTCGGCAGTGGGTATCAGTCCCGCTGGGCGAGTTCGCGGAGGATTCGATCCTGCTCGCGGAGCCACTCTTCAGAGATACCGCTCATGAGGCAGACGATCTCCGCCCGCTTGTACCACTTGTTGAGCGCCTTGAGGTGGCCTCGCGCTTCGCCGAGGAGGCGCCGGCCGGTCGGAGTGGCTCCATTGGCGCCGCCGAGGGCTTGCATGTACTTGATGAACCGTTCGGGCACCTGTTTCTCGGCTCCGCGGATGGTGTCATGCCATCTCTCCATGATCTTCTCGCCGGCGTCGGATCGCTGCCATTCCGTGAGTTGGAGCAGATCTGCGAGCTCTTCTTCCGTCTCCGCGACGCCCTTGCCGAAGCCGAACTGCATGGCCGTCTGCGAGTTGAAGGTGAGGATCTCGCCTTCCGGGCTGACGAGGAACTCCCCGCGATCATCGGGGTAGAAGCGGACGACGCCGTCGGGGTCGATGTCACAGGATAGCGTGAACCAGTTGACCTGCATCTTGCGCATGATGAGCGGGTCGTAGCCTCCCCGTTCGCTGAGGCGTTCCATCATCATGAGAACCTGCTCGAGTGCTTCATCCTTGACGAGTTCGTAGGAGCTGCCGTTCCAGAAGAAGCCGGTGCATCCGCCGAGGTTGCCTTCCGGCATGAAGTAGATCTCCTCGCAGGCGATCGCGGTCATGGCGGCTGCGGAGATGGCGGATGTGATCCACGAGACGACGCGGATCTTATGCTTGTACTCCTCGATCACGTCGCTCATGATCAGGATTTCCCTGAGCATGCCGCCGCCGGAGTTGAAGACGAGAACGGCGACGACGTTGTCACCGAACTCCTCCGCCTCTTCGAGCGCTTCGCGCAGCGGGAGGCTGTTCATGTACGTGCCGACCATGTCCTCCATGGGGATGAAGACAAGTGTCGGGACGTCCGGGTCGAAATCGTCGCTCGATGCATCCGCACTGGGCACCACATCCGGCGAGGTTGCGGCTGCGGCGTTTGTGTCGCCGGCAGGCTCATCGCGGATGATGCGCTTGAGATCATCCTTTGAGACCCACCGTATCTGCTCGATCGCACCAATGACCATCTTGAACTTGATGAGATCGTCGGTTTCTTGCAGGATCTCGCCATCCCACGTTCGGCCATCGTTGAACTTGAGCGTGTCCGCCGCGGCGTTTCTTACGCCGGGCAGAATCAGCACGATCGCCAACGCCAAGGCAGACGCCCAGGCTACGCTTCGCTTCAGCCGGTTCGATTGCATCGCACTTGTCCTTGTCTGATCAGGATACGGCGTGTCGTGTGTTGAACGCACGGCGGGAGAGACGGCACGGGGGTTCCCGGGTCGTCACGCACGCATCCTACCGGTTCTCGTTGTCTCGCTTCTGCTGTTCCTTGATCTCATGTCGCGTCAGCTCGATGTTGATCAGGAAGCGTCCGCCCGGATCGAGCACCTCCTGATACCGCCTCACCAGGCGCTCGACCTTTTTCAGTTCGTTGAGGATGGCCCCTCGCTTGCGGGTTCGCTCACGGTAGTCGCCGTTGACGCTTCCCCTCATGCGTTGGATCTGCTCCCAGCCCGAGCGGATCTGCGCCCTGGCACGTTCGATTCCGTCGGACCACTTCAGGATGATCCGTTGGGGTTTGCCGTCAATCTCATGCCACTTTCGGACATGCAGCAGGCTCATCAGTTCATCAAGCGTGTCGGCTGTGCCATCCGAGACGCGGAGACGGTAGGCCATCTCGGCGTTCAGATTCAGCACGTCGTTCTGGTTCTGGAATCGAACGGTCTGACCGCCCTCGCTGATCGTGTCCTCGTACTCGCCCTCGCCGTTGTCGGTCAGGACATACTTGCCGGTGAGATCCTCGTGGTAGATGGGCTGGCCTCCGACGAAGTCAACCGACAGCTCGAAGCTCTCTTTGATCATGGCCTTGACGAGGCGCGTGTCGTAGCCGCCTTGAATGCAGACGCCTTCGACCTGACCCATCGTCGCGGAGATCCACTTCTCTTTGATCATGTCATCCGCCGGCGCTTCCCTGATGTCATCGTCGAAGCGCGTCACACCGCCCATGATACCGTCGCTCTTGAAGTAGACATCTTCATCAACGAACGGGAGCAACCCGGCGCCTTGGAAGGCAAATTCGACCCAAATCACAACGTCCGGGCCGTCGTCTTTCCACTCGTCGTAGATGTACTCCTGAAGGACTTTGAAGATATCCCCGAGGCTGAAGACGTTGCCTTCGAAGCAGTTCAGTTTGAGGATGACGTACTGCGCATCGGTCTTCTCGACCGCCTCCATCGCCTCGCGGAGCGGCGTCTGCGAGATGTGGAAGCCGAATTTGCCTTTAAGTGAAATGACGGTGACGCCGACGGAGTCCGGGTCGACCTCGTCGCGCCGGCGTTCCTCTTCCGTCGGGTCTTTGTCGCCTTCGTACGGAACGTCATACTCGATGTAGATCAACCCCTCGCGCGAGAACGTCCTCTCCTGCGGGGGGATGTCGCCGACGATGACCTCGATGACGATCTCCGTGTCAGTCTCGGAGATGATCTGGCCGACGATCACCGTGCCGTCACGGTAGTACAGCTTGTCGACGGTCATGGCTACGGCTTCGTCGCTCACTTCATCATCGATTGCGGTGACGTGCTGCGGCCCCATGAGGGTGACCAGCACGACGGCGAGCAGTGCTGTGACGATCCGGTTCATCACTCGCGTATGTCTCATCGGTCAAGCTCCTTTGAGCGGGTTCGGCGGCGACTGCTGGTCTTTCCGTGCATCGGCTCTGACAGCGGCCCGAAAACGGCCAATCGCGAGAACTCGCAAAGTCTTTCGTAGTTGATTCTACCCGAGTCTCCAGCCATGGGGACACCAAAGCTCGTGAATTCTAGCAGCCGATCCGCAAAACGGCCAAGATCCCGCCCTTCAATTGTGGCCGGCGTCACTTAACACCGGGGCTGCGACCTGTGGTGGGGCGGCTGGCGGCTCTCGTTATCGCCCCTCCGGTCCTCAATGCCCCCGTCGCGGAAAGTCTCGATGAGCGATCGGAACTCCCGTTCCGGGTCGAGCACTTCCTCGTACCGCTTGACGAGACGCTCAATTCCATCCAGCCCGCACGGGCGCATGGAAAAGGCCCGCCTGCGGAGGCGAACCTGTGTGAAGCGACCCCAAGGGGATTCGAACCCCTGTTTCAAGGATGAGAACCTTGCGTCCTGGGCCGACTAGACGATGGGGTCAGCAGGTGGCGTAGCGTAGCGTCAGGCAACGTCGCGTCAACCCCCGGGCCGCCCCACACGTGCATCAGTGTGTTCGCACATGCTGTCCGTCGATCAGCGTGTTCAGCAAGCGTCCAGCTCAGGCCACCGCCACCTGGAGCTGCCGGCGAAGTTGGGCCAGGGCGTAGACCACAGCTTCAGCCTCGCTTTGACCGACCACCGCGCCCTTCGCCGTGCCCTCATCATCTCGCCACTCAGCGCGGTAGCAGTCAAAAAGCTCGACATATCGGACTGACAGCTTGTGCCCCATCTCCGCGAACTCCCGCTGCACCCGTGCGATGCTCGGGTACTGACGACCATCCGCATGTCGGTCGCACTCCGCCCCATCGCCGGGCAGCCACCCGGTTCCGTACAACTTGTCTATCGCGTACTCGAATCCCATGGTTCGCACCATCTTGCGCTGGGCCACGGCCGCATCGCAGCAAGTTTGCGTGATCTCGGCGAGCGCCGAGAGTTCCTCTTGAATTGAGAGTGTACGCCGCAAAACAGGCCTCTGTCCAGGGAATTCCGGAGAC
>JAGLTS010000062.1 GCA_023135165.1 Phycisphaerales bacterium
TGCCCCTTGAGTGGTCCGGGAACATGCGCGTCTGACCGCATCCCCGAAACCAGGGGTGTCGGGCTGCTCAACCTCCAACCATCACCGGGATACCCACGCTGGAACTGCCCAGGACTCGGAAGAGGCGTGTCGTCAAGACGCTTCGAGCGTGCCGAAAAGCGTCAGCATCCTAGCCCCGGTGATTTGGACGGGAATGATCGTGCCTTGCAGCGCTTCGTCGCCGTCGAAGATGACGATCAGGTCGCCATCGCTTCGGCCGGAGAGTTGTACGGCTGCATCACTCGATTCGTCGCCATCCGAACGCTGATCGTGCGCCCGCCCCTCGACCGTCAGTGTGACGTTGCCGCTGCGATCATCACCGCGGGCCTTGCGCGTCCTCTTGCTCGCGCCTTCGACGAGCACATCCATCGTCTTTCCGATCTGCTCGTTCGCCACGGCGTCGCTGATCTCGGCCTGCACATCCAGCAGCGCCGCATTCCGCGCACGCTTCACACTGAGCGGCACATCGTCCGGGATCTTGTTGACCGCCATCGTCCCCGGTCGCGGGCTGTACTTGAAAATGAAGCTGCTCTTGTATCGAACGGTTCGGAGCAGATCGACGGTCGCCTGGAAGTCCGCATCGCTTTCGGTTGGGAATCCGACGATGAAGTCGCCGGCGAGCATGATGTCCGGAAGATAGGATTTGACGCGATCGATGAGGTCGAGGTACTCACCGGCTGTGTAGCCGCGATTCATCAGCTTGAGAATGCGGTCTGATCCTGACTGGACCGGCACATGCAGGTAGCGGCAGATGCGAGGTGAATCACGCATGACCTGAAGCACATCATCGCCGAAGTCACGTGGGTAGCTTGTGACGAAGCGCAGCCTGGCGATCGCGGGGACTTCCTCATGGATGCGGTGCAGCAGATCGGCGAACGTCGTCGTGTTCGCGCCGTGCAGCGGGTCTCGTCCGTGGCCGCCGCCGTAGGATCTGCCCTTCTGCGGTTGCGCCACCCCGCCTGTCGTGACGGCGGCACCGTGCTCGTAGCGGTAGTGGTTCACCGTTTGACCGAGCAGCGTCACCTCGATCACCCCGGCGTCAGCGAGCTTTTTGCATTCGTCGACGATGTGGTCAGGCGGGCGATGGATCTCCGCGCCGCGCGTGAACGGCACGACGCAGTACGTGCAGAACTTGTTGCAGCCTCGCGTGATCCGCACGTACGCGCTGTTTGCGGAGCCTGCCCGGAAGTCCGGATCGAACGAGCGTGACAGATCAAGCGCCTCAAGCCGATCCTCCGCCGCGCCGAGCGTGGCTGTGCGCCGGGAGTTGTCGCCTTGCAGCGCCACCGTCACATGCCGGCGATCGCGCCTGTGAACGCCTGCCGTCCCCACCGCGTTGTTGAGCAGCATCGGCAGCTTGTCCAGTTCGCCGGGACCGCAGAGCACATCCACCTGCGGCATACGGCGCATCATGTTCTCGCCGTCACGTTCCGCCATGCAGCCGACCACCGCGAGGACCATGTTTCGGCCTCGCCGCTTGAGTCGGCCGATCTCGCCGATGCGTGAGTAGACCTTGTTCTCCGCTTGCTCTCGCACGGAACACGTGTTGTAGACCACGACATCCGCCGCGTTGCGATCAGATGTGAACTCGTAGCCGTGCGAGCGCAACATCTCCGCGACAAGCTCGGAGTCAAGCTCATTCATCTGGCATCCGAAGGTCTCAAGATAGACGCGGGTCGCGGTCATCGGCGTAGTGTAGGCGGCAGCGCGCACACCTGCGGTCACAGCCGACCGTGCTTGAGGTTGCCCCTTGCGAAGCGTCCCGGGCCGATCCAGTGTGAACGACTCGGCAGCCAGGCTGCCATGAGCGAGACGATGCGTCCATCGTGGTTGGTGGGTTGCGCGGAATCCGGGAGGAACATTCGTCCCGGAGGCGGATGGACCCGGGATCAACCAAGGAGGCATGCGGGATTCATGACCGGATTCGCCATTTTCTGCTGGACCCGGGCACGTTACTGATGCAGACTTCCAAGCGGAGATCGGCGAACAGGGAATGCGGACTCGAATAAAAAGGAGGGTGGAAAATGCGCAGAATCAACGGATGCCTTCCGGTCATCGCGATGACCATCGCAGGTACGGCAGGGGCGGAGATCATTGTCGTGCCGATTGTCCTTGAGGGGGACATGGTTCCAGGGGTCGGGGAAGTCACCGGGGGGTTCAGTTCCGTTGCTGAGCTTGATGTCAACAACAGCGGCTACTGGATTGTGGAGACGGACACGACCAACCCCAACACCGACACCGACTCCGCCCTGGTGCGGGGTCTCGGTTTCTCGCCGATGTCGCTGTACCTCCAGGAGGGGCAGGCGCTTTCCGCTCCGGTGGGGGCGATGATCGACGCCTTCGACGCTGTCACCGTCAACAACCTCGGTCAACACGGCTTCAACTTCTTCCTGGATGGGACCAGCGGGTCCAGCGACGACAGCGGTGTCTACTACAACACCTCGCTCGTGATCCAGGAGAGCACTATCTCCACAGCCCCTCAGTTCACGCCGGGTACGCCGTACACAGGCTGGTTCGATGTCAAGATCAACAACGGCAACCAGTTGTTCACGATGGCGAGTGTCGATGACCCGAACATCGAGACGACCACCGACCGCGCCATGGTTCGAATCGACAATCCCGGCGGCGCTTTCACTGAGACCGTTTACGTCAAGGAGGCGGACATCCTCAACGGGTTCGCCGTGAACGACTTCGGCACCGGTCCTCATGACTTCGCATGGAGTGACAGCGGCGTCACCCTCTTCACGACCGATCTGGAGACGGGTAGTTCGTTGACGGACGGCCACGTCTACATGAGCGACGGCACGACCCACACGTTCCTTCTGCGCGAAGGCGACCCCTCGGGCATTGAGGCCGGGCGGAACTGGGGCACCCTGTATGGCGCCTCGCTGGGAATGAACAACAGCAGCGATTGGGTCATGATGGCGGATCTGGATGGAAGCACGTCGGACGACAAGATGATCCTCAAGAACGGGACAGAGATCATTGCCCGTGAGGGATTCAGCCTCGACTCGATCGGCGGCACGTTCACATTTACGAGCTTTGGTACGGGCGCGGTCGAGATCGACGACAACGGAAGTGTCTTCTGGTTCGGCGATTGGAACGACCCCGACACAACACGTGACGAGGGTCTGTTCATGAACGACCAGTTGATCATCCAGGAGGGCGTGACTCTGGTGGATGGATCGACGCTCCTGGACATCTACACCGGCGAGAGCAACTTCCAGATCAGCGAGAACGGGCAATGGCTGATCTTCGAGGGCGAACTCCAGGACGGGCGCAACGGTGCGTTCCTGGCCTTGATCCCTGAGCCGGGCAGTATGTTGCTTCTGCTGGGCGGGATGTCCATTGCGGCCCGGCGTCGTCGGTAAGAACCGGCGAATGCCGTCAGCACGAATCCGACTGGAAGGCCGGCGGACCTGTTTCCGTCGGCCTTTCTTCTGCGCTCACCAGCCGCTGCTCCCCGACGCGGTGACGGATCGGAGCCGTCCCGTCTCAGTTCACACGCACCATTTCAGCGAACTTCGCCAGTCGCGCCTGAAGCTGATTCTTGTCGAGCGTCTTGAGCCGATCCAGTGTGAACGACTCGATGTTGAAACTGGCGACAACGGTGCCGCATGCCAGGCCGTGCTGGATGGCGTGGAGCGAGTGGTCGTCCTGAGCGGCGATCGACCCCATCATGCCGCCTGCGAACGAGTCGCCCGCGCCGGTGGGATCGACCACCTCGCGCGAGGGGTAGGCGGGCAGCGCCGCGATGCCGTCACGGTGGACCATGATGCAGCCGTGCTCGCCCTTCTTGACGACGACGAACGCCGGACCGTACTCGATGATCTTCTCCGCAGCGTGCCTGAGGTTGCTCTTCCCGGTGAAGAGGCGAGCTTCGGAGTCGTTGAGGATCACGCCGTCGATCCGCTCCAGGAGGGAGATGAGCTCCTCGCGCGCGATGTTGATCCACAGGTCCATCGTGTCAGCGACGGCGAGGGTGGGTTGATGGAGCTGGCTGAGCATGTTCATCTGCACCGCGGGATGCGAGTTGGCGAGGAACACGTACTGTGAGTCCCGGAACGCATCGGGCACGGTCGGCGGCTCTTCCTCCAGGACGCCCAGGCTCGTGTAGAGCGTCTCACGCTCGTTCATGTCGTCGAGGTATCGGCATCCCCAGCGGAATGTCCGCGAGCCTGCCCGCACCTCAAGCCCGCGTGTGTCGATGCCGGTGAAGTGGTCGAGGACTCGGCGGTGCTCGTCGGGAAGGTCGTCGCCCGCCGCCGCGACGATTCGGACGGGTGAGAAGAACGACGCAGCAGCGGCGAAGTAGACGCACGATCCACCGAGGACATCCTCGCGTGAGCCGGTCGGAGCCTCAACCGTGTCAATGCCGACTGTTCCGGTGACGATGAGCGACATGGCGAGGTTCCTTATCGAAGCGGTGTCGATGGGGGCGTCGTGGGGTGTGTCGTGAGGGTGTCGTGGGGCGGGACGGCTGCATCATACTGTGATGGAACCCGTTGCTCCTCGTCGGTGCGGCGAGTTGGGTATTCTTCGCTCGGACCTGAGGTGGGCGACGACGACCGGGCAGGTGTGATTGCCCCAGCACGGAAGGATGACCGGCAGATGAGTACGGACGAGACAGCATCCCCCCTTGACTTCATCCGCACGATCGTTGCTGACGATCTCAAGACGGGCAAACACGAGAGCATTCTCACACGCTTTCCGCCCGAGCCGAACGGCTACCTGCACATCGGGCACGCCAAGGCGATCTGCATCAGCTTCGGCATCGCGCAGGACTTTGGCGGATGCACCAACCTCCGCTTTGACGACACGAACCCCATCAAGGAAGAGCAGGAGTACATCGACGCGATCAAGCGCGATATCACGTGGCTCGGCTTCGACTGGGACGAGCGAGAGTACTACGCATCGGACTACTTCCAGCAACTCTACGAGTGGGCGATTCAGCTCATCAAGGCGGGCAAGGCCTACGTCGATGATCAGACGGCTGACGAAATCCGTCACACGCGAGGCACGTTGACCGAACCCGGCATCCCCAGCCCGTGGCGCGACCGCTGCGCGGGCGAGAGCCTCGACCTCTTCGAGCGCATGAAGAAGGGCGAGTTCCCCGACGGCTCGCGCGTCCTGCGCGCCAAGATCGACATGGCGGCATCCAATATCAACATGCGCGATCCGGTCATGTACCGCATCCTCCACGCGACCCATCCCCGCACCGGCGATCAGTGGTGCATCTACCCGATGTATGACTGGGCGCACGGCCAGAGTGATTCGATCGAGCAGATCACCCACTCGCTATGCGATCTCGACTTCGAGAATCATCGTCCGCTCTACAATTGGTTCATCGAGCAACTCGGTATCTTCCCATCGCGCCAGATCGAGTTCGCGCGAGGCAACATCACGTACACCGTGACGAGCAAGCGAAAGCTCCTCGAACTCATCGAGAAGGGCAAGGTCACGGGTTGGGACGACCCGCGCATGCCGACGCTGTCCGGCCTACGCCGACGGGGTTACACGCCCGAGTCGATCCGCGGCTTCTGGCGCACGGTCGGCATCGCCAAGCGCGAGAATAACATCGACGTGGCGATGCTGGAGCATTGCCTTCGGGAGGATCTCAATCGTCTGGCGATGCGCGTGATGGGCGTGCTCGATCCGATCAAGGTCGTCATCACGAACTACCCTGATGATCTCGTCGAGGAGATGGACGCGATCAACAACCCGGAAGACGAGTCAGCCGGGAAACGCAAGATTCCGTTCTGCCGGGAGTTGTTCATCGAGCGTGCGGATTTCATGGAAGATCCGCCGAAGAAGTTCTTCCGTCTCGCGCCTGGGCGCGAGGTGCGTCTGCGCTACGGCTACTGGATCACGTGTCAGGAAGTCATCAAGGATGACGCCGGGGATGTCGTGGAATTGCACTGCACGTATGACCCGCAGACGCGGGGCGGCGATGCGCCGCCGGACGGTCGAAAGGTCAAGGGGACGATCCATTGGGTGAGCGCCCGTCACGCCGTCGATGCCCAGGTTCGGCTGTACGACCATCTGTTCAGCGCAGAGGATCCGACGGATGTGCCGAATGGCGGCGATTGGCTGGACAACCTGAACCCGGATTCGCTCGATGTGAAGACCTGCTGCAAACTTGAGCCGTCGCTGGCGGACGCCAAGGTCGGCGTGTCCTACCAGTTCGAGCGGCTCGGCTACTTCTGCGTGGATGAGAAGGACTCACAGCCCGGGGTGCTCGTGTTCAACCGCACGATCAGCCTGCGCGACACGTGGGCGAAGATGCAGAAGAAGAAGAAGGGGTAGCCGTCCTTCGTCACACCGCGCGCCGTCGCTTACCGGTCGGCATCCTCATCCTGCTCGATGTCGACGGATTCGAGCGAGGGCGGGTCGTACTCGATGGCGTGGTTCGGCCTGGGCTTGTAGAGCGATTCGACCCACGCCACCGACTTGAGGAACTTGCGATCCTCCTCGGAACGGAAGACGGGCCGCCAACCCTGGACATCCGGATGGTCATGGATCGCCAGATCGCGCGGCAGGCCGTACTGGAACAGCACCGACCGGCTCGGGTTCTCGTAGTCGAGCAGCGGTTCACCATCCGTGGTCAGCAGCCGTTCGATCGTCAGAAAATTGGAGTAGACCGTCCGGTCGCTGCGGTATTCGCGCGTGTGCAGGAAGAACCGCCCGGCATCCAGTCCGCCGTGACATCGTGTCGTCGCGCACGACTTTCGCAGCCAGGGCTGGTGCACATCATCGCGGAACCTGCGCAGCGATTCGGGGTGGCTGAGCACCTTGACGTCGCCGTAGTACTCCTTGGCGCCGAGCTTGAAGATCATGGCGAGCACATCCGCATCGGACGTTCTCATGAAGACGGCTCGGGCGACGCGCGTCGTTGGAATCAGCGGGTCTCCCGTGTATTGCTCGATGAGCCGTTCACGCACTTCACGGGAGATGATGATGCGCGGCGGGTCGTTGAGATCCACTTCGTAGACACGGAGCAAGTTCACATCGTCGTCGGAGATGCGGTTATCAGGGAGCAGCTTGAGGAGCTCGCGCCTCGTGAGACGGTAGTCATCCTGCTCAGCGCCCTGGCCGGCTGCAGCCTTCAGCGCGATCTGGCCACCGATGATGTAGAAGAGTTGACGTGCGCGGTAGTTGTCCGGGTCCGCCTCGACGACTCGGCCGGCCTCTTCGAGCGCCTCTTCGAGCGCCCCACGCACGCGAAGCCATTCCGCGAGCCGCAGGATTCCCTCGTGATCGCCATCGGCAAGCTGAGCCCGGAGCGCCTCGTAGCGTTCCATGAGCGAAGGCAGCAGCTCGACTCGCCGGATGGTTGCACGATTCAGATGAATCTCGATGCCGGCAACAATCAGAGTGACTTCGTTGTCATCCTGATATGCAAGCCCGCCTTCGATTCGCCGACCATCCCGCAGCACAACAAGCGCCTCGGGATACCCACCGTGGGGATCATCTTCAGTCGCGGCATTCGTCGCAGCCGGTGTCGGTGTCGGCGTTGGTGCGTCATCCGCGCGCGTGGGGCCGACAGCCACGGCGGCAGCCACTGCCAGGAGCACGAGCACGCGAGTTCGTAGCGAATCACTCATCGGCGGTCACAGCGGCGAGGCGGTACGCACCAACGCACCGGCCCGAACCTTCCAGGCTCAGTTGTATCATTCGCAGGCTATCTGCTGACGGTTGCGGCGGCAAGCGTGTGTCTGACAAGGCCTGGATGAATGACTGCATACTCGGTACCGTCCGGCTGTGGATGCTGCTCCCGACACTGCGACGTCATCGGCGCCGTCGATTCCTCCGCGAGGATTCCTTGACGCGCACAACCACCTCCTCCCCGGGTTGGATGATGGATGCAGGGATGTCGATGAGTCGATCGCCTGCATCACGGCGATGGTGAAGCACGGGTACGTCGGCGCGGTGTGCGCACCGCACGGCGGCCCGCCGCACTTCCCGCGGAACACGCCGGATGTCATCGCGGATGCGGTCGATGCGCTGCAGCGGCGCGTTGACGCCGAGGGGCTTGCGTTTGTGCTGTCACCGGGGAGTGAGTTGTCGCTGACGGATGGGTTGCTCGACTGGCTTCGCGTCGAGGGGGTGCAGGCGCTTGGGCGGGCGGGCGATGCGTGCGGTTTCGGGCGAGGAGCGGTGCTGTTTGACTACTGGGGCGAGCGCTGGACGCCGATGTGCGATGCATTCGTCGATTGGCTTCTGGCGGAAGGGTTCACACCGGTCCTGGCGCATCCCGAGCGGATGGCCCTGGTTGAGCCGTGGATCGATCTGATGGGTCGTCTCGTCGAGCGAGGCGTGCTGCTTCAGGGCAACCTCCGTCCGTTGACGGGCTTGGACGGCTTAATGCCGGCCTATCGTGCTGAGCAACTGCTTCAAGCGGAGCGATACGCGATGATGTGCCTTGACGTTCATCATCGCTCATGCCTGGACGATCGGTTGGCGGGTGTCGGCAGGCTCAAGCGCGCGTGGGGCAGGAAGACGACCCGGCTCATGCTTTCGGACGGACCGCGCCGGCTGCTCGGCATGGCGTATGAGGATGCATGATCGGCCCGTCAAGCGGCTTTGTCACTCGGCTGATCGACCTGCTCCACCGCGTATTGCACCAGAGGCGCCTCGCCTCCTCGCGCGACATCTTCAAGCATCGGTTCGCCCGATGGCGCAAGTATCACACGAACCGGACCCTTGACGTTGGTGTTGAACTTGAACGTTCGGCCTCGAATGCGGAGCACCGTGTTGGCATAGATGCACTGCAGGACGAGCACATCCACGCGACTGATGGAATCGATCAGTTCCTGGACCTCGTTGATCTTCTGATCGATCTTGCTCAGGTGCGACTCCAGGGAGGAGAGCATGAACACCATCTCGGTCAACTCTTCCGCTTGGCTGGCTGTGGGCTTGACAGTCGCCTGCTTGTAGGCTTCGTGCCTCTCCTTGGCCTCCCCAAGCGATGTTTCAACCTGTGTACGCAGCGATTTCGCTTCGGCGAGGATGCGGTCGAGCGCCGGGACGGAGCCGACGAAAAGCAGTGTTCCCTGTGATGGGGTTCCGAGCGATTTAACCTCCGCTTCAGCGGTGACCGCCACACCGCCGCCGAAGAGGACGCCCGATGGCGCGATGAGTCTCCGACCGATGTCCACCTCTGAGTTGACCAGTTCCTTGTCGATGGTCAGATCCAGGCCGACCGATCCCGTAATGCTGTCGAGGTAGCGGGCGTGCAGTGACCCCGCGATGTTGAACCGGCCCTTCTCGCGACCGGCCATGCCGCGCCGGAAGACCGCATCGCCGGTCGCTTCGATGACGGCAGCCTCGATGAGGCCGTTGACGATGAGCGACCCATCCACACTGATGCGAAAGCCGTCGCGCACGCCTTTGTTGACGGTGATGTCTCCCGTGAAGTCGATGTTACCGGTCGAGAAGTCGACGTACTCGCCGACGTGAAGTTCACGAATGACCTTGAGCCTGCCGAGTTCCTCGACAAGTGCTCCGGGCACGAGGGCGACGACCTCACCGTTCTGGTGGATCTCGATAGACGCGTCGTGGCTGAGTTTGTGGGGTTTGCCTTCCTTGCAGGCGAGGTTCTTGCCCCGGACATCGACGCCGTCGGTGCCCGGCTCTGGTGGAATGATGTTCCCGATCAGCTCGCCTTCGGCGATTGTGAGCAGCGAACTCCGGTCACGGTGGTTGATCACGTCGTCGTCGCTGTCTTGCGGCCCCTCATCGTCGTCGTCGGGTTTCTGCTCCCCGCCGGAGGCGGGTGATTCGATGAGCGACTTGAATCGATCGACGATGATGAACCGGCCGTCCTTGCCGTGCGTCGGCGGCGTGGCCCTGGCCACCTCGCGCTCCATCACCCCGGCGTCACCGTCTTTCCTCTCGCTGAGCATCTGCTCGACCGCCGCTGCCACCTGCACGGTCACGACGATGCCGCGCTCGGTGAGTGTGGCGATGATTGTCTCCCTCGCGGTGGAATCGGCCGGGAAGTCGGGAAAAATTGACAGCGTCGCCGACATGCTATCGGTCGGGATTGTGATCAGAAGGTCGTTCTTGTTCGCCTGCTCCGCCATGGATGAGCCTAACGTGCATTCTGACACGGGGCGAGCACGCATATAGGTGGAGTGCATCGCCCGGGTGAACTAGGCCGCCTTGGACAGCGTCTCCGCGATTCGTTGAGCGAGCAGATCAGGCGTGAACGGTTTGACAACGTAGTTGTTGACGCCCGCCTTGATCGCATCGATCACGCGAGATCGCTCGGACTCGGTTGTCACCATGATGATCGGCGTGGTCTTGTCGCGCTCACGGTATTTCTTGACAAACGTCAGGCCGTCCATGTTGGGCATGTTCCAGTTCACGAGGAGCAGCTCGGGTGCGAACGCGCCGACTTTGCTCAGCGCGTCCTGACCGTCGCACGCCTCCTCGATCTCCGTGTAGCCAAGCTGGTTCAGCACGGCCTTCTGGATGTTTCGCATCGTCTTGGAGTCGTCAACCAGCAGGATCTTCATTGCATTGGCTCCATACGTACTACAGCGTGAACGCTTGTCGATCAGGCCGCTTGGGCAACGACAGTGCCGCCCATTGCTTTCCTGTCCTGGATCGAGATCTCCAGGTTGATTTCACCGCAGTCGGTTTCGAAGGGGATCAGGATGGAGGGCACATCCGAGAGTCTCGCCACGTGGTGGTTCTTCCCGATGATCACGTTCGGGCAGGACAAGGTCACCTTCCGCCCCTCGAAGCCGGCCTTGGCGTTGCCGGTGATCATGTTGAGCAGCTCGCCGATGGCGTCAGGGAAGTCCGGGTTGTCCGCTTCGCACTCCGTGCCGGTGAACAGTGAGACCACGCGCAGGGCGGTCTCCATCGGCATGCTCAGGACGGTGGACCCGTCAACATCGCCCGAAAGGCTGATGATCCCCGACACGTCATAGGAAGGCGCATCATCGCTCTTGATGGATGGATCCCTGCGCTGCACGGAAAGCTGCAGCATCGTCCCGAAGACGTTCTGGATGCTTGTGATGAACGGCGTGATGTAGCATGCGTCCATGTCCGCGTAGCCCCTTTCAGCAATGATGTCACGTCGCGCCTGCGTCAGTTCCTGACCGGCTTTGATTTCACTGAACTGCATGCGAAGAACGGCCGTGGCGTCAAGCAGGAGATCCATTGAACGGCGATCAACGCGCAGCTCATCCCGACGCGCCGCGTTCAGGATGTCTTCCGCGGCGTGCGCGCAGTCGACGAGGTTGGCCAACCCGAGGAAAGATGCCGACCCCTTGATCGTATGGATCGCGCGGAAGATCTGGTTGAGCAGGTCTTCATCACCCGGCGTTGACTCGAGCGACACCAGATCGGTGTCGAGCTGCTCGAGCAGTTCTCCGGACTCAGTCAGGAAGTCCGCCATGATGTCGGCATCAAAGTCCATCGTGCGTTATGCCCTTCCGTTGTTCTTCGTACTCGTTGCCGTCATCTTCCGCCAGCAGAACGTATGGGGTACAGAGATCGCCTCAAACGGTGACTTCAGGCCCCTGAGTGTCTCCGAGTGCCCAAGGAACAGGTACCCGTCATCCGCGAGCGTCCGTTCAAACAGATCCGCACAATGCTGCTTCATTTCGTCGTTGAAGTAGATCAGAACATCGCGGCAGAAGACGACGTCGAACGTGCCGAACCTCAGGGCGCTGAGGCGGTCCTTGAGGTTGAGCTTCTCGAAGTAAACCATGGACTGGATTTCGGGGTCGAGATCGAAGAAGCCGTTCACCTCGTTGAAGTAGCGGCTCTTGACGATGTCTGCTGTTGATCGAAGGGCGTGTGAGCTGTAGCGAGCCGTTTGGCCGACTTTCAGCATCTTTTCTGAGATGTCGGTGCCGAGGATCTCGATATGCCAGTCGGCGAGGCGCACACCCAGGCTTCGATGAAGCTGGATTGCGAGCGTGTAAGGCTCTTCGCCGCTGGAACACGCACATGACCAGATGCGCAGGCGCTTCGTCGCGGATTTGGCCTCCAGCAAGACCGGCAGCACTTCCTGCTCGAAGTAGTTCAGTTGCGGCTCATTGCGGAAGAAGCTCGTCTCGTTGGTCGTGATGCGGTTGAACATCTCCTGGAACTCGTCATCGCGATACGGGCCGATCGTGATGAACATGATGTACTCGTCGTAGCTCCCCATATCGAGTTCACCGAGGCGATGTCCGAGTCGGGACTCGAGGATGTCTTTCTTCGAGTCCTGGAAGTAGATGCCGCTGCGTTCGAAGATGATCTGCTGCAACCGGCTGAACTGCGCAGCCGACATCGTGGTTTTCTGGCTTGACGATGGTGCTTGAACGGGCATGCGGGTCTCCGTAGTGATGTGATGCCGATTCGTCAGGCGGCGGCGGCGCGTTCGACGGCCGATTCAGCTTGATCCATGAAGTCGGCTGCGAAGAGCCGTTCGAGATCAAGCAGGGTGATCAGGCGATCATCTAGCTTGCTCACGCCGGAGATGAAATCGGAGTCCACCGACGAGATCATCGCCGGGGGCGGCTCGATGATCGACGCGCTGATGCGCAGCACTTCATGCACGCGATCGACGATGAAGCCAAGAACCCTGCCCTGCACCTTCACCACGATAATCCGGTCATCGGTGGTACTCTCACGCTCGTCGATCTTGAACCTGCGGCGAATGTCGACGACGGGAATGATCTTGCCTCGCAAGTTGATGACGCCTTTGACCTCCTCGGGCGCTTGTGGCACCCGGGTGATCTCCATCATCCGGTTGATCTCCTGCACAGCGAGGATGTCGACCGCGTATTCCTCATCCGCCACTTCGAAGGTGACAAGCTGCAACTGATCCCCCTCTACCGGTTCGGTCGCGTCGTATTCCTGGGGTGTGGCCTCTGTAGATGACATCGTGTGACCTCCTCTGGCTGACCCTGTTTTCTCGGACGAATCAGTGGGCGACATAACCCCGACTGCGGCAGATGGCCCATTGCCTGAGGATGCCTGCGAGGTGGACGCCGAGGCTGCTCGGTCGTTGCCCTACACGGCGGTGGGTTGTGGGTCCCGACAGACGCGGCATGCCGGGCGCAAGGCGGTTCGGTCGGACAAACTGACGCACGGTCCGTCCGATAGAAGGGGGTTCAAGCGAGGCCGTCACGGTGCCCGCTTGTGTGACCGCCTTGGGCATGCCGTACACGACACACGCCCCCTCGTTCTGGGCGATGATCTGCCCGCCGACCTCCTTGATTGCCTTACGCATGAAGGCTGAGTCATCGACGACGAGGACACGGATCATGGGTGTCTTCGACAGGGGACAGCACAGATTCCGGATGTGTTATCGGTTGCCAGCGGGCTGTTGGGAGCAGGCCGGAGGCCGATTGGCGAATTCGGCCGTAGCGAGTGGGAACCCTCACGCCGTCGCGGCGCCGACCTCCGCGTCGGGTGAACGCCGATTCTTCTTTCGCGGATCCGCCTCGGGGACCGCGGAGAGCAGCGCCTTGGTATAGGTATGCGTCGGTCGGCGAAGAACCTCGTCACGCTCGCCTTGCTCCACGATTTCTCCCCCATACATCACCGCAATGCGATCACACATGTGATGCACGACCGCCATGTCGTGGCTGATGAACAGCAGCGACAAGCTGAACTCGTCCTGCAGGTCTCGAAGCAAGTTGAGAATTGACGATTGAATCGACACGTCGAGCGCGCTGGTCGGCTCATCGCAGACGATGAAGGTCGGCTCGACCGCCAACGCGCGAGCGATGCCGATGCGCTGGCGCTGTCCGCCGGAGAACTCGTGCGGGTAGCGCTCAGCAGCGGATGGGGATAAGCCGCAGCGTTCAAGCAGCGACCCGACGCGCCGGCGCAACGCATCGCCCGTCGCCAAGCCATGCACCTTGATCGGTTCGCCGACGATTGTGCCGACGCGCAGGCGCGGATTGAGCGAGCCGTCCGGGTCCTGAAAGACGATCTGCATCTCTCGGCGAAGCCTCTTGAGCCTGCCCGATGACATGGCGAGGACATCTTCGCCGCGGAACAGGATGCGCCCGCTGGTTGCAGGGATCAGGCGGAGGATCGTTCGGCCGAGCGTCGTCTTGCCGCAGCCCGACTCGCCGACCAGCCCGAGCGTCTCGCCCTCGGCGATCTGGAAGCTGACATCGTCCACCGCCTTGACCCAGCCCGTCGTTCGCTGCATCAAGCCCGATCGAATCGGGAAGTATGTGCGGACATGCTCGACGCGCAGAATCGGCTCATCCGCAGGCGATCGTGCATGGCTCAGCTCGGCCGTCATGGCGTCGATCGTAGCAGCAGCGGGGGGGGTGAGAGCAGGGCAATCACAAAGCCATCCTGTGGGCAGCGTGAGCGGGCAATCTCGGTCCCAGCCGGCCTTGAAGCGTTTGCCTTCCTTGCCGCACGTCGATGCGGCCCCCCCGTTTCACCAGATCGAAGCCCACGCGGCGGAGCCGACAAAAGACGAGCCAAGAAAACGGTATCCGCCCCGTTTCTACCCCCCTGCTGGGCAGCACCAACAGCATCCACTCCCTGGGCTACGCGCTCGCCAGTGATTGATGCCGGCGCCTCGATCGCCAATCGTTACCTGATCGCATTCACGGTGCAGGCTTCGGCCTGCCCGTTTTTGTTGGCTTGCCTGCGATTGAAGCGCGATTCGCGAACAGGCGGTCTCCTCCGGTAGGATTGGGGCAGGGAGGAATCGCCATGCTTCGCACGCTCCTCGCTTCTCTCTGCACGATCGGTGGGATGTCAGCCCTCGCAACGGCCGACGTCGCGGACTTTCTTGAGGCTCGTCATGACAGCGTCACCGGCGAGGTGGTGCTGTATGGCCTGTATCCCGTCTATGAAAACCGCGCCGCAGGCGAGGGCCGCAAGATCGCCCTCGAGGTGCTGGTGCTGCCCGCGAAGGCGGAGAAGGCGAAGCCCGACCCGATTTTCTACTTCGCCGGTGGGCCGGGTGTGAGTGCGCTCACGGCTCGGATCACCTTCCGGGACACGGTGTGGCGGCAAGATCGGGATGTCGTCTTCATCAGCCAGCGCGGCACGGGCGGCACAGTTCGCCTCGATTGCGAGTTGCCGGGCGGCAATGATGATCTCGCCGGATATCTCGACCCCGTCTTTGACCCGGAGTCGCTTCGCGACTGTCTGCGCACGCTCGAGCTCGAGGCGGACTTGCGGATGTACTCCACGCCGACCGCCATGGACGACATCAACGAGATCCGCGCCGCCCTGGGGTACGGCCGGATCAACCTCATGGGCGGGTCGTACGGCACGCGGGCGGCGCTGGTCTACATGCGGCGGCATCCCGAGACGGTGCGCTGTGCTGTCCTGAACGGCGTGGCCCCACTCAAGTTCACCAACCCGCTCTACCACGCCTGGGGTGCGCAGCTCGCAATCGAGCGCATCTTTGCCGAGTGCGAAGATGACGACGCTTGTAACGCGGCCTTCCCCGACCTGCAGCGCAAGCTGGAAACGGTGCTCGCGCGCCTGGATGAGGAGCCGGTGCCGGTGACGCTCCGCCATCCGGCGACCGGCGAAGAAGTGCCGGCGATGCTAGATCGGGAAGGCTTCGCTGAGGGCCTGCGGATCATGATGTATCGCGACAGCCGGCGCGTGCCCTTGCACGTGCAGCGGGCATTCGAGGGAAGTGTCGATGCCTTCGCGCAGGCGGCCTTGGAAGCGGATCGGAGCATTCGCGACTCGATCGCCTTTGGCATGCTCCTGTGTGTCACCTGCAGCGAGGATATCGCCCGCATCGATCCGGAGCTGATTGGGCCCCTGACGGAAGGCACATTCTCCGGTCCCGGTCGCGTGCAACGTCAGATGGAGGCTTGCGAGGTCTGGCCGAGATCGGACCTGCCCGAGGGATTCGCAGAGCCTGTGTGTGTCGACGTGCCGGTGCTGATTCTCTCAGGCTCCTTGGATCCGGTGACGCCTCCTGAATGGGGTGAGCTACTGGCGGCGCAGCTGCCGCGGAGTCGGCACGTCATCGTGCCCGGGGCGCACGGCGTGCTCGGTCCTTGCGTGAACAGCATTGTGCAGGAGTTTCTCGAGTTGGTGAACGTCGAGGATCTCGACACCTCCTGCGTGCGGCGCATGGGTCTGGGGCCCTTCGTGCTGGAGAACTAGAAAGGAGCGCCCGCGAGCAAGCGAGTCTCCCACAGTTTGCTCGATCCGTACCTGGTTCCGTTCGTGCAGCCGTTGTATCGGTCGCTGCCGATTCCCAGGCGTTTTCCGCCGGAGGGGATCATCGCCGTGGGGCACGTGCTGGCGCTGGCGGCGGACTCCTGGTGGGTGTCAGGGAAACGGTGTCGGATACCGTTTCTCCGGCTTCGGTGGTGCTACGGCTCAAGCGGGATGTACGGTTCACCTCGCTCATCAGTGTCCGCAAGCATCAGTGTGATGCGCAATTCCAGATACTCCCCACCGGCATCCTCATCAGCGTGCTGTCGCCAGATCCGCAGCGTGACGATATCGCCGGGATGACGACTGGCGATTGTCGATCGCAGGACGTCGACGCTCGACATCGGCTCACCGTCAACGTGTGTGATGATGTCACCTGCCTGAAGCCCCGCTTCCGCTGCCGGGTAGTTGGGATAGACAATGTCCGTTCTGACGCCCCGGCCGACAAAGCCGCGCCGCTGCGCTTCTTCCATGCGGTCAAGGTTGCTGAGGTGCCCGAGTTTCACGCCCATCACCGTCTTGCTCACAGGCTTCGCCGAGATGATCTGGTCCGCGATGGACTCGATCGTGCGCAGCGGGACCGCAAACCCCACGCCGCTCGATGCGCCATCCGGCGTCGCCGTTGCGATGGCGGTGCTCATGCCGACCACTCGGCCGTGGACATCCGTGAGCGGTCCGCCGGAGTTGCCTCGGTTGATGGCCGCATCCGTCTGGATGAAGTTTTGATAGGACACGAATCCGCCGCTGATCGCTTCCCGCCCCGTGCCGGACACGATCCCGGTGCTCACCGAGCCTTTGAATCCGAACGGCGATCCGAAGGCGAAGACCTGATCGCCCTGCTGAACGGGTTCGCCGGTTGCCCGTTGTGCGGGCAGGGTCGGGCCGTCCAGCGCGCGGAGCACGGCGATGTCCGTGGCGAGGTCCGTGCCGATGAGGATCGCGTCGCTGACCCAGCCGGATGAGAACTGGATGCGGATTCGGCTTCGCGTACCCGGGTCGTCATCGCGCACGACATGGTAGTTGGTGATGATGTGTCCCTGCTCGTCGTACACCCATCCACTGCCCGTCCCGATGGTCTCGCTTGACACGTCGGCAGGTGGACGAACGTCGATGAAGACGACGCTCGGCTCAACGATCGCGGCGACCGCCCGGCGGGCGCGGTTGAGCCTCTCAAGGATGTCGTCGGCGGCAAGATCCTGCATCGCGTTATGGACGACCTGCAGGTGGTGCGCGTGTTCGAGTCGCCGCACCGCGCGCGGGCCGACCAGCAGCACGACAAGGCACGTGATCAGGACGACGACGGCAGGGGTGTACGCATGGACGCGGCGCATGGTGTTCCTTTCAACCACTGTCGGGCTGGAGGATTCCGCTGACTCGGCTCACTCCCCGGGGTGCGGGACGAGACGTTCGCCGGCGGGTACGCTGACCGTGGATGAACGCTTCTTGCGATTCCTATCGCCTGATCTGTCCACGTTAGTGAGCTTCTCTTCTTCACCTGGCAGCATTTCATACCGGTGATCCGTGACGCGGTTGTCCGCGACGCGCTCGATCCACTCGCGGGCTGCGGATTCGATCTGTCGGCCGACATCGGTGATGGGATTGGCGAAGCCCGGCTGCCATGTGGTCATCCCAAGCAAATCCTGGAGGACGAGGATCTGTCCATCCGGCGCCGTCCCGGCCCCGATGCCGATCACCGGCACGTTCGCCTGGGCGACGAGATGCTCCGCGACTTGGGCGGGGACCGCTTCCACCAGCAGCATGATGGCTCCCGCATCTTCGAGCATGCGTGCGTCGTGAAGCACTTGGTCCGCCTGCGCCGCCGTCCTGCCCTGTGAGGCATACCCACCCGTCAGGCCGGCGCTCTGCGGCTTGGAGCCGACGTGCGCGCAGATCGGAATCCCAGCGCGGACCATCTTCTGCACGAGCGGCGCGAAGCTCGCATCCGCCTCGAGCTTGACGATGTCCGCCAGCCCTTCCGTGAGGAATCGGCCGGCGTTTCGCAGTGCTTCCGCGTCGTCAGCCTGATAGCTCATGAACGGCATATCCGCCATGACGACTGTGTTCGGTGCGCCCCGCTTGACGGCAGCGGTCAGTGCGATGGCGATTTCCAACGGCATGTGGATCGTGCAGGGCAACCCGAGGATCACCTCTGCCGCCGTGTCGCCGACGAGCAGCAGATGGACGCCCGCCTGCTCCAGCCACTTCGCCGTGGTGGCGTCGTAGCATGTCAGGCAGGCGAAGCGCTCGCCTCGCTTTCTCATCTGTCCGAGCGTGCGGATCGTGATTCGACTCATGGCCGCAGTCCTCCGAGCGTGCCCAGCAGCGCACGATGATACGTTCCTCAGGGCCGTTCACGAAACCGAGCCTGGCAAAAAACCGGCGATCGGCTCGGATTGCACCGCCCCACGTCAGATCGCAGTGCAGCGGAGGTCGTCCGGACACTTGGTGAACGGCGAGCTGTGGTGGGCGTAGAATGCAGGTCTTGAGCACACGAGCGTCCAGATCGAAAGTAAGCACAGCTCGCCGAAGCCGGTTCCGTCGCCGACTGCGGGTCGTCACGTACGCAATTCTCCTCCTCACGGTCGCCTCGGTTGTCCTGACGCGCGCCGTCGTGCTTCGGGCTGTCAGCATCCCCCTTCTCGAGCGAATGACGGGCGCTCAGGTGACGGTGGATGATGCCTTCATGCGGTCCGGAGCCGTCGTGTTGCACGGCGTCACACTGCGCATCCCGGGCGTAGAGGGTAAGGCAGGCGAGGTGCTCACGGTCCGCGAAGTGACGACGCGCCCCCGGCTCGCATCGTTGTTCCCACCTCGGCTGTCAGCCAAAACGGTGCTGGTCGACGGTGCGGTTCTGCGGATCACCCAGGAGTCGAGCGACGGCAGACTCACCGCCGCACCGCTCCTGGATCGACCGGCTGAGGAGTCAGGCTCGCTCCTGGGGTCGCTCCCTTCGATCGTCATCACACGCTCGGCGATCGAGTACGGCGAGCATGAGACGCCCGGTGGGTTCACGCTTCTCGATCGTATCCAGGTGCAGGGACAACTCGCGCCGAGCGGCGATGATCCCTCGACCTATGAAATCAGCCTGCGACAACTCCTGCCGACCGGCGTGAGCGATGATGCGCTTCGTCTTGCCGGATGGGTGACGCCCGCATCCGGAGAGGGCGCGCTCTTCATGCGCGAGCTGCAGTTCGAGGATTGGCTGCACATGGCTGTGCCCGAGAAAGCGCGAAGCTGGTGGGCTCGCGCCGCTGTTCGGGGCGGATTGGATGAGTCGAGCCTTCAATTCGACAAGCACGGACTCGAAGCCGTTCTCCGCCTCGCAGGCGTTGACCTGAACCTCGACGTGCCGTCATCGGCGGGTGACGATGCGCCACTTGCCGTGCGCGATGTGCGGGGCGACGTGCGTTTCAGTCGCGACGGCATTGAACTGGTCGATCTGCGAGGCATGATCCAGGGTCTGCCCTACACGCTGAGTGGGCGATACGACGGCTACGATGAAGATGGCGCACTCTTCCTCACGTTGCGAACGGATGTGTTTGACATTCAACAGACGGAAGGGCTGCTCCCGTTCGCGCCCGAAGCGATCCATGAGGAGCTCGCGTTTTTTGACTTCGGTCACGCCAAGCTTCAGGGCGAAGTCACGCTGAGCCGACCGGCGGCGATCGACGGTCAGGCGCAGCCGTTCTCGATCCGCAGCGATTTCAGCGTGCGCGGGTTTTCCGGCGTCACCGAGCACTTCCGCTACCCGCTCACCGACGCGGACGGGCACATCCAATTCGGCGACGGCCGGCTCGATGTTCATCTCGTCGGCAAGGGGGCGTCGGGCGCCGATGTTGACCTGCGCGTCACGGTTTTCCCTCGCGCGACGAAGTCGGATCTGGATGTGAAGGTGATCGCAAGGGACGTGCCCGCCGACCAGTGGCTTTACGATGCGCTCCAGGGGATTGAGAGCGGACGTGCTCTCGATGACCTCTGGGATGTCGATTCGTACGATCGGCACGTGGCGGACGGGCTGATCATCCCAGCCGAGCGCCGGGCAGCTCTGGAGAGCGAGCGTCGCGATCTCACAGATGCGCAAGGCGCCGCCGATCGCGAGCGTGTGCAGTGGATTGACGAAGAACTGCGGAAGCCGACGTTTGACCTCGGCGCCATTGCTGATGTCAACGTGCATTTCCACCGGTCGGAAGAGACCGGGCGCAGGTATCGGCACGACGTCGAGATCAGCGTCCGCGAAGGCCAACTCCTCTGTACCTACTTCCCCTACCCGGTCCGAGTTGAAGACGGGTCGATCATCCTCACCGACGAAACGGCGACGATCGATATGCCGAACCTGCGAGGCCCGTGGGATCGTCCGATGGGGAGCATCGTCGGCCAGATCGTGTTGGAACGTGATGGTCAGGAAGTCTATGAACCAGACATCACGATCACCATTCCGTCAATCCCGATTGACCGGTTCCTTTCACACGCCATTCCGGCGGACGATGCGGAGGCTGCCCTCGCCGGTGAGGCGGCATCATCGGGAGGCAGGCTTCTGAATGCCTTCCACCTCCAGGGCGACGTCTCCGCCACCGCACGAATCACAAACGACGGCGACGGATCGACCACCTTCCGCATCACCTGCGACTTTCGCGATGCCGCGGCGTTTCCTGGATGCGGCGACTACCCGCTCCAGAACGTCTCGGGAACGCTTGTCATCACCGACCATGCGATCGAACTGCGCGAGTTGACAGCGACCCACGGCGAGACGCGACTGTACGCGGCTGGCACAATCCGCCTCGGTGATGCCGATGAGCTTGCCGAGGCGCACGTCGAAGACAGGCTTGCCTTCCGGTTTGAGGATCTGGACCTGGAAGATCCACTCGCCTCGCTTGTCCAGCCGTTCATCGAGAGTCGGATCCTCGAACGTGAGGCGCTCCCCAGCTTTCAGGCGATCTGGGAATCTTATCGACCGTCCGGCCGAGTCGATGCTGAAATCCTCATGCAGTCGTCCGCCGGTGGTGAGACGCGATACGTCGTTGATCTGTCAGCACGTGATCCCGCATTCGATGTGCTCGGCCGGCGCGTGCGACTGCGCGGTCTCATCGACGGCATTCATGTTGATGGCGAAAGCGTGACATTCGACGCATCCGAGGCGGCGATCATGGATGGCGATGTTGAGGCGGCGCTGGTTCATGTGGACGGTTGTTGGCGATGGGAAGGGTTGGCAAGCCCCGCTGCGGATCAGACGGGATCGCCCGCTCGCCGAGCCACGCCTGATGAGTCGCGGGAGCTTCACATCCTCGCCCGGGATGTTCGCCCCGAGTCGGACATTATTCGCCACCTGCTCAGCGTACCGCAGTTCGGCGGCCTCGGGTCGTCGCTCCAGCGTTTCGACCCTGCCGGGCTGATCGACGCTGACATCTCAATCCAGCATGACGAGCAGGGCGGCGTTTCCGTCCGGGGCGATCTTCGGCCGCGGCGCCTTGCCATTCGTCGCGGCGACCAGCGGCTCTCGCTAGATCAGATGCATGGCAGCGTGACGTTCGATCGCGATGCCATCACGCTTGCCGATCTCGGCGGCAATCACGAGCATGGGACCTTCTCCGTCACGGGTTCCCTGCTGTTCACCGATCACCTCGATGAGACGGAAGGCCCGACGCTGCACCTCGCCGACGCCAGCCTCGACCTTCAGGCTGATACCAACCTGTTCAATCGCGACCTCGCGGAACTCATCCCCGGCGAACTCGGCACGGTGATCGACCGTTTGGAGATCGGCGTGGATCGGCGGTTGACGCTCTCGGACGCCACACTGCGATACGTCGACACGGGCGATGAGGCGCTTGACCGGTTCTCGTTTGAGGGCCGATTCACCGTGGAGGGCGGCTGCGCGATGATCGGCGTGCCCCTGACCGACATCACGGGCACGGTTGACGTGTGCGTGAGCAGCCGACCCTGGTATGAGGTGCCTACGCTCGATGTTTCGTGCGTCGCCGATCGCATTCGCGTCCACGGCATCGAGATGACCGATCTGCGGCTTCGGGCGGTTAACGGCAGCGAGCCCGGCGAAGTGCTGATTCCGACGATCGTCGCTGACTGTCACTCCGGCCGGGTGTCCGGCATGTCCCGCTTGCTGCTCGGCGACGATCAGTTCTATGAGTGCTGTTTTGCGGTCTCCAACGTTCGGCTGACGCCCGTCCTCGATGAGCTGGATGCCGGCGCACGTCTCGTGCCGCTCGACGCTGTCGAGCAACCGTCCGATGACGATGACGCATCGCCTGTCGCCGAACCGGCCCCGGACCGCGGCTGGCTCCACGCGCTCGTCGGTTTCTCAGGTTTCGTTGACGATCCGGACAGCCGGCGAGGTCGCGTAACAGCCAGCTTGGGCGGCGGCGACGTCGTTCGGCTACCGGTGCTCCTCAGCCTGATCCAACTCAGCAACTTCGTGCCCCCCGCCGGCGATCAACTCGACTACGCGGAACTGGACTTCCACCTGTCCGGCAGGGAAATCCGTTTCCAGCGCATCGGCGTGTGGGGTTCCACAATCTGGATCAGCGGCACGGGAACACTGGATCTCGATGACATGGGTATCGATCTGGAGTTCACCACCGGCAACATGATACGGGAAGTGCCCTTCCTCTCCGAGCTTTTCTCAGGCGTGCGGGATGAGATCATCACGATGCGAGCCATCGGAACTCTGTATGATCCTCGATTCGAGTCGGAGACCCTCCGCCAGACGAAACGGACGCTGGCGGAGATTTTCGGCACGGATCGGCCCGAGCGCAGCAGGCAGCGCCCCGCGACGCATCGGCCATCCGCACCCGAGCGATAACGATCGCCCTCGACCTGGTTTCTACATGGAAGGTGCCGATGAACGGTGAAGACGACATCCTGAAGGCAAGCGATCCGGAAGTGCTCGAGCAAGCGGAGGCTCTGATTCGCGCCGTCGGCGGCGATCCTGGCAGCTTTGAAGGCCGGCTCGTCCGCGAGATGGTGACCACAGCCCTCCGCTTCACCGTCGACAAGACGGACACCGGCCATCTGAAACTGACGAACACCGCCCTCAAGGAACTGCGGTACGCCTTCAAGGTCTTTTCTGACTACGAACACATCCATAAGATCTCGATCTTCGGCTCCGCGCGGACGCCGGACGATCACCCCGACTACATCGCCGCGGTGGAGTTCGCCCGCAGAGTTGCCGAGCAAGGCTGGATGGTCATCACAGGCGCCGGTGACGGCATCATGAAGGCGGGACACGAAGGCCCGGGGCGAGAGTCGCTATTCGGCGTCGCCATCCGCCTGCCTTTCGAGACCACCGCCAACAAGTTCATCGTCGGCGATGAGAAACTCATCCGCTTTCGGTACTTCTTCACGCGCAAACTGATCTTCATCAGCCAATCCGAGGCCGTGGCGCTCTTCCCCGGCGGATTCGGCACACAGGATGAGGGCTTTGAAGCCCTGACGCTCGTTCAGACGGGCAAGGGGGCGATGGTTCCCATCGTCATGCTTGAAGGCGAGGGCGGCGACTACTGGAACCACTGGGACAACTATGTTCGCCACAGCCTCCTTGAGTATGGAAAGGTCTGCGAGGAGGATCTCAGGCTCTACTACATCGCCAACGGCGTCGACGATGCGATCGACCATGTCCTTCGCTTCTACAGCGTCTACCACTCCTCCCGATACGTCAAAGATGATCTCGTCATCAGGCTCAATCACCGCCTGACCGATCAGCAGGTCGATCTGCTCAACACCAACTACAGCTCGCTCGTCAAGGCCGGATCGATCGTCCAGCGGGGCGCCTTTGACGAGGAGCAGCGCTTCCGCGACCTGCCTCGTCTCGTCTTCCACCACAAGAAGGGCGGGTACGGCTTGCTCCGGATGATGATCGACACGATCAATACCTTCGACGCCGAGGCGTAGATGAACACCAGGCCGGCCGGTCCCTACATCGTGCCGCCGATCCGTTCAATTCGGCTGATCCTCCTGGCTGCGGCTCTCTGCGCCGCTTCAGCCTGTCAATCGCACACCCCCGACCCGCGGCACCCGGTCGCGTCGCCCGCTGTTCGTCAGGCGCTTCCCGCAGCAGTCGGACTTGAACTTCGCTGGTGGATCGTCGACGACGAAGCGCAGCGCCTCGCGGAAGTGTTGAGCGAGTACAGCCGGGTCGGCACGCTGCTTCCCGAAGCGACCACGGATCGGCTTGCCCGCAACGGTTTCCGTCTCACGTGTGTCCCGGTCGATCATTTCACGTCGCTACGATCAGCGCTGAACGTCTCAACCGAGCTGTCCTGTGACTGGTTGGGGCAGTCGCCGGAGTGGCTGCTCGCGATGTCAGGTCCGTGGTTGCGTGAAGGCCAGTCGGTCCGCCTCGACATCGGCGAACGCTCGCTGCCGGAGGGTCGATTTGAGTTCATGGTCCGCGCCTGGGCGGTAGCGGCAGGGCGGGAGCCCTGCCTGTACGTCGAATGGATGCCTCGATTTATCGCACGCAGGCAGCGATCGTGGGTCGAGGACCGCAGCGCCTCACGGCGGACGTGGATGGCCCGCGATGCGCTCGCTCGCGTCCGTCTTGAGCAGGGCTTCGTTTACCTGCTCACCGCCAAGTCGCCGACGATCGACTGGGAGCCTGCGCCTCCGCCTGCGACGGATACTGACGAGGTGACCGAGGACGTTCAGCCCTTGGATGAGTTGGAGCTCTTCGGCCCGCCCGCCCAAGTCGTGCCGACCATTGCGGAGCTTCTGCTCAAGTCGCCGCGCACCGTCTGGTCTCCTCGCGTCGGCCGTCGCGCTATGGTTGTCTTGATCCCACACCTCCCAGCCGAGTTGTCGATGCTGCCGCCCGTCCCTGACACGACCCAGCCGTAACGATTTCACGCACAGGCCCGCGACACCTCGCACCGGTCGCTCGGCCACATCCATCGCACTACGATGCGCCGCAGCATCCCACCACACACACGAGCCGCGATATGACCCACAACACCTCAGACGACCGCCCTGTGGTCACGCGTTTCGCCCCCAGCCCGACCGGCCACCTGCACGTCGGCGGGGCGCGGACCGCCCTCTTCTGCTGGGCCTACGCCAAACGGCACAGCGGACAGTTCATCCTGCGAATCGAAGACACCGACCAGGCGCGATCCTCACAAGAATCCGCACGAGGCATCATGGATGACCTCGCATGGCTCGGAATCACATGGGATCAAGGACCGACTTGCATCCTGCCCGACGGCTCAACATGCGGCGGCGGTGACCGCGGGCCATATTTCCAGGCCCAACGCCTCGACATCTACAACACGTACCTCCAGCAACTGATCGCCCAAGGCAAGGCTTACCCCGCCTTCGAAACGCCGCAAGAGCTTGAGACGCAGCGGAAATCCGCCATCGCCGCGAAACGCAACTACCGTTATGACCGCGCTGCCTTGGATCTCCCGCAGCACCAGCTCGACCAGTGGCTGGCTGAAGGACGCGAGCATGTGATTCGGCTCAAGATGCCCGATGAGGCGATCACCGTGCACGATGCCGTCCGAGGCGTCGTCACCGTTCAGCCTGAGGAGATGGATGACTTCATCATCCGCAAACGCGACGGCTTCCCCACGTATCACTTCGCGGTGGTCGTCGATGATGCGCTCATGGGTGTCACGCACGTGCTGCGCGGTGAGGAGCATCTCAACAACACGCCCAAGCACATCGCACTCATCCGGGCGCTTGGGTTTGACGAGCCCGCCTATGCCCACATGTCACTCACCTTCAACCCCGACGGGTCGAAGATGTCCAAACGGGACAAGGACAAGGCAGCCCGAACCGCAGCGAAAGCGGCGGGTCTCGCCGCAAGCCCCGTCGCCGAGATTGACGACGCGACGTTTTCCGCATGGCTCAAGGACAAGAAAGCCCAACTCGAACCGGATCAGTTACGCGCCCTCGCGGTGAGCCTGGGCATTGCCCTTCCCGAAGTTGATGTCGATGACTTCCGCCGAGCGGGTTACCTCCCTGAAGTGCTCTGCAACTTCATCTCGCTGCTTGGCTGGTCGCCGGGCGGTAATGTCGAGAAGTTCGACATGGGCTTCCTCGCGGATCGCTTCGACTTCGATCGGCTCATCAAGACACCGTCACGCTTTGACCGCGGCAAGCTGCTCGCGTTTAACCTCGATGCGCTCCAGGCGATGTCGGATGATGAGTTCGTCCGTCGTGTGCGTGAGCACTGCGAGCGATACCACGGCGATTTCATAGCCCACTTCGACGATGCCTCGTTTGATCTGTTCGCGCGATCGAATCACGCACGGTCCAAGACGCTCGAAGATCCCGTGGCGTCGTGCCGGTTCTTTGTCGTGCCCGATGACGAGATCGAGTATGAGCGGGGCAAGCCGGTGCGCAAAGCGCTCGTGAACGGCGAGCCGAACGGGTTTGCGCATCTTGAAGCCATCGCGCCGCTGCTCGAGGCGCTGCCCCGGTGGACCGTGGATGCGATCGAGGGTGTGCTGAGCGAGTACGCCGACGCCCACGCGGATGGCAAGCTCGGTAAGACCGCCCAGCCGTTGCGTGTCGCCGTCACCGGAGGCGTCGTGAGTCCGGCGATCGGCGAGACGCTCGCCATCCTCGGGCAGGTATCCGTGCTGAGGCGAATCAGACGTCTGCTTGCCCTGCGTGAGACGTTCACGGCCGGGTAATGCGAGGGTGGAACTCGGTTCGTGGGCGAGGCTTGCGGAGACACGTATGGAGTTGCTTCACTGCCTCGTCAGGGCAATCGCAAAGTCGCGGTTGATGGGGTGTGGGGGTTGTCGAAGCGGGCGGGCGTCCGCGACAGTGGCTGCGCACGGTGAACACGCCGCTGAACGTGTCTGAACTGGAGGCGTTGCATCGCACGGTTGAGCGCAGCCAACCCTACGGCACCCATGCGTGGGCGCAGCGTCAAGTAGAGCGATTCGGCCTGCACTCCTACATGCGAGCGCCGGGACGGCCGAAGAGTACGAATTAACGGTATCGATACCGTTTCGTCCCCCCGTCGAAAGTCGAATAATGCGGGTCGGGCGTAGCGTGAGCGACCCGAGATTACCCAACTGCATCAGGTACTTCTTCTTCAAGCATCTCGGGGTCGAAGTCGTCATAATCACCTTGGCGACCTGTACTGTCGATTGGACGTGGCGGCACCCATTTGCGCAGGGCTCTTGAGATCTCGCGACAACGCTTTTCGAAGAAGAGATCGTAATCGTCATCCCATACACCGAACGCATCCAGATCGATGAGATGCGTCTTCATCGTTGATGTGATCGCGGGATTAGACTCCGCAAACTCATTCATGTAGTCAGATGGTGCCCGCGTCTTGATCTTTCTTTTGTTGAGGTAATCATCGACGATCGTGATATTGACGACGTGGTTGATTTCCCATGGTTGGTAGCCACGTTTCCTGAGATACGCCTTGGGGAAGAAGTGATGGTAGTTCTTGCTATTCGCTCTCTTGAGCCATTCGTTTGCAATGGTTACGAGCGACTCGTCGGCAAATGACTTGGGCTGGCGGTACGCGAACAGACACAGGATCGCCTTGATGAAGCTGCTGCCGGTACGGAAGACACCGCGATTGGTAATCGCATCCGGGCTGATATCAACGGCATAATCGTACTTGGGCTCCCCACCCTTCAAGATCGTATCGACTCGCTGCATGTCCTGGGCGAGTTTCGTCTCAACTCCCGACGTGTAGCGACCGCTCAGAGAGACGCGCCAGAACAACTCTCGGAGAAGGTCCTTCTCAACACCGGTCGGCCGATCCGGATGCTGGTCGAAAAAATACCCAAACGGCACGATGAGCGATGCGTAGGGGAGAAGCGTGGATACCGGGATGCGATAGAAGCCCTTGAAATAATCGCAGGCTCGCTCTACAGCCTCCTCGACCCGCGGCCACATGGCCCTGAACTCACTCGTGTCCAACTTTAGGATGTTCTTCTTCCGACATTCACCAATCATCAAGAGACTGGCGAGCTGCAGCATTGCTGAAGCCGGCAGGGTGCCGTAGTTGACCTCGCTCAGTTTCTCATTCAGATGCCGATACCGTTCAGCAAGATCGAACTCTGTCTCATGATCGTATGTCTTCGCGACCATGATCTCGAACACGCTGAGCGCCTGGCCGAACACGTTGAGTCTTGTGAAGATCTCTGTCGCAACATCGATGGGCGAATCCTGAATCAGGATGATCGAGAACCGATACCCCTCAGTCCGTTTTTTGTAGTTCAGGAGGCGCTCACGTCGGTCGTCACGGAGTTGCGAGAGAAGCTCAAACTCGCCCTTCAAGAGATCAACCAGTCTGACGAAGCGTCCTTCTTCGGCATCGGAATCGAGAGACGTAAGCATAAGGTCAATGTCGATATCCGGGTCGCTGTCGAGATCAACAAACATATCAACGAACGACTCAGGTTTGCCGTTGTCACGCTTGATACTCAGTCCGCGCACCGAAGCATACAGGCTCGTGAGACGCTGCTGGCCATCCAGCACTTGCTCCGTGTAATCGCCACTAGGTGTTGGCGGCAAGTCCACACCGCCAATATTCCTCACCGTCCTGAGTTGCTCCTTGGTCTTCCACAAAATGAATGTGCCGATCGGATAACCCTTGAGAATACTGTCAAGAAGTTTGGCGGATTTGGCCTTGGGCCAGACAAAATCGCGCTGGAATTGTGGGATCTTTACCGTCCCGCATCCGATCGCGTGCATCATGTCCTCGAATGAACGTCCCTGGGGTTCTGGCTGGTTCACGTGTCGGCCTTCCTTCCACAGAGCGTCATTCAATCAGCAGCATGCACGAGGGAATGCGATCCTGTTCCGCAGGGGCAGAAACGGTGTCGGATATGCTCTG
>JAGLTS010000063.1 GCA_023135165.1 Phycisphaerales bacterium
TGCAACTCCTTGCAGTGGCCCGGGGGACCCCCCGCACACCAGCCTCGCCACGCCCCGTGGAACTCAGCCACACTGCCCGGGTCCCCCCCGCCCCACACAACACCGGCTCACCCGCCTCCCCGCCGACACGCCAGGCCGTCTCAGCGCCAGCCTGAGATAAACCCCGCGTCGCCTGAACGAGCGGACCATACTGGTGGTTGAGGGCATCGAAGTTGGGTTTCCCGCAGAAGGCGTGTGAGGATGGTACATGCGGTCCATCTGCGGCCGAGCACGTCTCACCCGGTCGCTCGTGGTTGACAACACATCGACGCTGCGCATTGCAACGTCCCAAAGGAGAGGGAGAGCATGTGACTCAATCACACAGTGTTGCTGACAGCGCTGCTCAGCACGCTCGGCTGGTGCGCCTTGGTGCAGGCCTGTCCCGGTGATCTGAACGGCGACGGTTGCGTCGATCAGGCGGACTTGGGCATCCTCCTCGCCATCTACGGCACGGACGGTGAGTGACCCCGCCGAGCTTCACACCAGCGTGCGTATCAACCCGTCGCTTCAGGCGGGGTTTTCTTGAAGGAAGGCAGCAACGATGTCTGGAGATCCGCGCGAGCCTGGCGAAGCTGGGGCCCCTCCAGTACTGGGCATGGTGAAGTAGTTATCGCTCCATTACAGGGGGAGTTGACGCGCTGGAAGAAGATTCCTAAGTCAGTCGTCGAGCTGACCTTGCAATTCTCGATTCGCGCGCGATACTAGATCGAGACGTCCGGGTTCCGCTCGCCGCTAACTGTGCGGGGCATGTTGTACATTCGTTCAAGAGCGGCCACGAGTCGAGAGCGGACGCCTGGGTTCCGTACTCATTCCGGAAGGAGTCACGCAATGAAACGATCTCGATTTGCGGCGGGTGCGGCGGTCGTCCTGAGCCTCTTCGCACCTGTATGGTCATCAAATGCTCTCGCAGCCCAGCACGATCGCGATACGTTTATTCCAGCAGAGATCGGCGAGGACGGCCGACCGATCGACAGCGCCAAAGCCAGACAGTCAGCAGCCATTGCAGAGCAGCAACCGAAGCGTACCGTTTTCCCGCCCGCGCTTCCGGAGGATGGGTCTGATGCTGTGGGTCCGCCAAGCCCGACCGCACAGCCTGCAGCGTTGCGTCCGCCGCGCGTGCAATCCAAGCCGGTGGCCGAGTTCATCCCCGCCTCGGAGTGTCTTTCAGGCCTGAGCGCGCGGCAGGGTCATGCGTCGCAGGTCGAGGTGGAACTCCCCGCCGACATTTCCGCAGAGGTGCGGGAGCGCGGCGACCTGATCGCCTCGCTGTGGAAAGAGGGGCGCTGCGATGAGGCTTTGACGCTGCTTGATTCGCTGGAGAAGTCGGGCATTTCACCCGCGGTCGGTGTTTCCCCGGGGTTGGTGCAGCCTCCCGCATCATTGCAAACTCGGGGTGTCCCGGTTCGCTTGGACGGGAAGGGGAGGGACCTCCCACCGTTGTACGCGATTGACTACGACGCTCAGACGGGCAACATCTTTGCCGCCCTCGCCTGTGGCTCCCAGTGGACAATGAAAATCTCCTACGACGACGGGGCCTCCTGGACGCAGACATTTGAGTGGCACGGTACCGACATCATCGATCTTGACCTGGCGGTCGTCGGCGACTGGGCCTACGTGCTTTACGCAGACGCCGGCCTTGCGAGCGAAATGCGCCTGCGCCGCTTCTTCGTGGCTGATGGAATGAGTGATTCCGACTACGGATCCAAGGTCGTGTGCGACGTTTCTTCCGACACGATCAGGGAGGTCGCGCTGGTCACCAATGCGGATGACTCGGATAACGGCCTGTACTGCTTCTGCTTGACCAGCAGCAACACAATCCGCTACCTCTGGGGAAGCAGTGGGGGCGGGATGTTCACCGACGCCTCGCCAAGCTTGGGCAACGTTCTTGGCGGGCTCGATGCGCATTGGAATGATGACCACGACACGTATTTCCTCTTCATGTCCTACATCGGCATGGAAGGTAACCTGCACGTCTGGCGTCGCGGCGACGGTGCGTGGAGCGAGTGCCACCTCACGCCATTTACCGGCGCCAACGTCCGCACGGCACTGACAGCCTACGACGAGACCGTCTTCTGTGCAGTTGAACATATGTACAGCGAGGATTACGGCATTCGCGCGTACATCAACTACGAGGCGGGGAGCGGCCTCTGGTACGCCAACAACGTCGCCGAGCCGCCGGGTCAAACCCCGTTTGTTATGGCCGATGCTTCGGCGCGCGGAGGGGGCGGCATCGCCGTCACCTACCAGCAGGATCTTACCTGGGTGGATTACATCATCTTTCGCAACCGCCACACATACAGCTACTCTCCTTGGAACGACCCGGTGATCCTTGGCAATACGATAGCCGGCACATGGACGGCGATCAACTGGCTGCCGCCGTTGAGTAATGGGAACAACGCTTTTGGCTATGGCATACTCTATGAGTGGAGTAACGCCATCTATTTCCACCGTGAGGATGGCTACGAAGCGAACACGGGCGACAATTGCAGCGATCCGATCGTTATTCAGATTCCAGACGATCTACCTTACACGGATGTGAACGCCACCTGCGACCGGGTCAACGACTATGACGACACGTACATGGATACGTACGATGACGGTGAGGACATCATCTATGAGTTGGTTGTCCCGCATGGCAGCATCGTTGACTTTTCACTCACTGCCGATTCGCCTTGGGCGGGCATGGCCGTCTTTGACCACTGTAGCGATTCCAGCGGACCTTACAGCGGCCTCGCCATGGCCGCCAGTATGGCCAACCCGGATGTAATAGAGAATCTGTGCCTCCAGCCGGGCTCGTATTACATCATGGTGGACACCTATCCGCCGCCTGACTGCACGAACTTCGAGTTGACGATCACAGAGGAACCCTTTGAGGAGACCTGTCCGGATGGTGCGATCTTCAGTCAATCGCCGCACAGCGCTGCCAACAATTACACAGCGGGTGTCAGCGATTGGCATTGGAGCGACGGCCAGTTCCTTCGGCGCTTCGAGCATTTCGAGGCGGGCGAGAACGTCAGTGCCTTACGCTGGTGGGGGCTGCAGGCGTTCTATAGTGGTGTGGCCTGGGAGCCGTGTGACGAGAGTCCCATGGAGTTCGCCATTGCCTTCTACTATGACTACGGCGGTGTAGCCGGCGATATGGTCTCCCTCGACATCGTGGAGGTGTACGGTGTGGACACGGGCTACACCTACTCCAATGACTTAGTGCTCTATCGCTACGATGTCGTGCTGCCCTCGCCCTGTGCGCTCGCCGAGGGATGGGTGTCAATCATGGGTGTGAGCGAGCCGGAGGATTGCTGGTTCGCCTGGATGAGTTCGCCCGATGGCGATGGCGTTTCCGGGGCGAGTTACAACGGGGTTTGGGAGACCGCCTTGTACGATCTCTCAATCTGCCTCATGCCCGTGGCGGACTGCCCGGGCGATCTGAACGGTGACGGCCAGCGCGACCAAGCGGATCTGGGCATCCTGCTCGCCTCCTACGGCCTCGATGACGGTGGTGACTGTGACGGCGACGGCGACACGGATCAGGCGGACCTGGGCATCCTCCTCGCCAACTACGGCAACGCCTGCTGACATCGCGGCGCCACATCCCGGCTGAATGGCCGCGCAGAGCCCGGGACTCTGGAATCCTGCGCTTTTCTCATGGCGCTCCGGTGCTCGCCGTGCCGATTTCGCAATGAAGTGCTCGCTCCGGACCCGCGCTCGGCTATCCTTGTGCTGCGACGATCCAACCGCCCACTCGAGCATCCCGGCAACAGGAGATGATACGAATCCCTGTTAGCGATCATGCACGGCATCCAACCAATCGACGTGGCAGAGCGATCTAAATCTCCCCGGTGAGGTCGCGGTCATGGCCTCTGCAAGAAGTGCATCCAGTTCGGCGTCGGTGGGGAGGATGCTGTTGCTCAGCTTGCGGTCCCGCAACCAACGCCACACCCGTTCGACCGGTTCAACTCCGGAGAATGGGGCGGATTCAATTCCGAAGCGCAACAGCGGGTCGTGCGGAGAGCAACTCGGATGGTGTTCAGACGACACGTTCGCCAGCCGATCACTCGTTACCGAGCAAGTTCGCTTGTCCAACTCCCACTGAACCAGCACAGGGGAGCGTGCCGTCACGCACGCACGAGCGAGCGCAGCGCCGCCTCCACGACGACGTCCGACACCTCATCAACGGTGATCGCTTCGCCAATGTGCGTGGGCAAGACGATGCGAAGCTGGCCACCTCGCACTTTCTTGTCGCGCTTCATCGTGCCGATCACGTCGCCGATCGGCGGGAGCGATTCGATCGACGTCGGCAAACCGAGCGCTTCGAGCAGCGAGATGATCCGCAGCCGAACCGACCGATCACATCGGCCGAGGCTCTGGCCGCAGTGCGCCGCGGCGATGAGTCCGAGGCCGACCGCCTCGCCGTGCACGAGGTCAAGCGACGGGATGGGTTCCAGCCCGTGCGCGAATGTGTGACCGAGGTTCAGGAGCACTCGACCGCCTGACGCTGCCGACTCGCGCTCATCACTCATCACGACCTTCGCCTTGATCGCCACGTTGCGATGGATCAACTCGGTGAGCGCCTCCTCGTCAAGCCCCAGCAACTTGTGCGTGCGCTGCTCAATCCACGTGAAGAGATCACTGTCGCCGAGAACCGCATGCTTGACGCATTCGCCAAGCCCGGCGCGGATGTGGCGCACGGGCAGCGTCGTCACGAACGTCGGGTCGATCAACACCGCGGTCGGTTGGTGGAACGCGCCGATGACGTTCTTGATAAGCGATGCGCCCGCCTGCCCCGGCGTGAGTTGGAGATTGACGCCTGTCTTTCCGCCCACCGATGCATCGACCATCGCCAGCAGCGTCGTCGGCATGTTCACAAACGGCGTCCCACGGTGATAAACGGCTGCGGCGAAACCGGTGATATCGCCCGTGATGCCGCCGCCCAGCGAGAGGATCGGCTCGTTGCGCTCGTGCTTTGCATCGGCGAGCATCTGAAGCAAGCGATCCGCCGCGTCGAGCGTCTTGTGCGCCTCGTCGGCCCTGATTGTGGCCACACACGACACGGTCCAGCCCGCCTTGTTCAGCGCGATCTCCAGATCACCGCCCGGCCCGTCGGCGATGGCATCATCACATACCAGCGCCAGCCTTCTCTGTGGCGTGATGGCCGCGAGCAACTCCGCTGCGCGATCGCGCAGCCCCGGCTCGATCAGGACGTCATAACGATGCGCCTGCGACACAAGGTTGACCGAAACAGAGCGAATCTTATTCACGGCGGCTTCTCCGCATGTCGGGCGAGCGTCTTCAACGCCTCAGCAGGTTCTTCGGGAAGATCCATCGGTTCCGCAAGGTCCATCGTATCCGCACCAACCGGCGTACGCCCGCGCGGCGCGGTGCGGCAGCGCAGTGAGACGCGCAGCGTGATGAGGATGATTGCGACGAGCAGGGTTGCGAGGATGACGATCCCTCGCGGCGATAACAGGGCAACGATTGGGCTTGGACTGATGCGCGGTAGCGCGCCCACGAATGCGGTGCAGTCGCTCGCCTCGCCCGATACGAGCAATCGCATGACCTTGTAGAAACGGGCTTCGATGGTGATGCGATCGCCGACGCTGATGTTTGCTGTGTGCTCGCCTTCCGGGCGACGGTTCACGAACAAGACGGCCGGTGACGCCGTTTCCACGTTGCCGTGATCCACGGGAATGACAAGCCATCGCTGCACATCGCGGTAGTCCGGCGGCAGCGTTTCGATCCTCGCGATGACGCCCTCGACCCGCACCAGCGCACCGGGCGTCATCGAACTGTAGATTCTCGGGTCGAAGGTCGTCACGGGCTGCGGCGCAGCGGGCTCGTCATCCGCAGACCACGTGGCGGTATTCGCGAGCAGTGCATCAAAGGCGGGTTCACGGTAATCCGCAGCGCTGAGGACTCCGACGCACAGTTGCTCGCGCTGGCCCTCGGTGAGCGGCGTGACTGTGAGGGTGAGTGAGAGCAGGATGCTCGGCAGTACGCCCATGCTGATCGTCCAACAGCGCGGTGCGGTCGTTGCGTCGGTGCGCGCCGATCATTCCTCGACATGCAGTCGGAGGCTCCACTCCTTGCCGAACTCGCGCCACTCATCGTCATCCGCCCGAATCGCAATCATCTCCAGTGCCGGCAGCGTCGTCTCGTCGATCTGATCGGCGTGGACCTGCAGCCACGCCTTCTGCCTGACCGCAGGCATGAAGTTACTGTGGAGGGCGAGCGCATCATCGTACTCCCGCATCGCGTTGTCGAACTGGCCGGCGGAGGCGAACAGCATGCCGAGGTTCACGTGCGGTCTGGGATCGCCGGGCATGAGCCTGCGCGCCGTCTCGAACTCGGCGAACGCGAGTTGACGCTGCCCCTCCTCCAGGTAGATCGTGCCGAGGTTATTGTGCGACGGTCCGAAGAATGGGTCCGCATTGACGGCGCTCATCAGAAGCTCCCTCGCCCGTGCTGGATCGTCATCGCGCACCTGCGTCGCTTCCCGATGGAGCTTCATCGCAAGCTGCGGATTCGGCGCGGCTGGACGTTTTGGCCCCAAGGCGCATCCGGAGAGCACCGCAGCACAGAACATGCACGTGAGTGCCGTCACGAAGCGCGTCGTTTGGGAACCGGTTGTCATCTTCCTGCTCATGGTCCTTGGGACTCCTTGTCGGAGATGTACAGACATTCGAGAACGGCGGTGAGATCGAAACTTTCCTGCCGTCTTCTGGCGGAGAGGTCCATCTCGGCGACGGTCCAGCGAGGCTCATTGCGCGCCCAGATCTGGAGGAACCGCGCGATGTCGTTGGCGTCAGCATCCTTGATCGTGATTGAGTACTTCTGACTGTGATAGTTCGTCCCACGGATCGGCCCCCCACCCATCGCGCGGACCGCGCGAACGCTCTCCTGGCGCAGTCCCGCGGCAGCCACGGCTCGCCGAACACGGCCGGTCATGTCCTGTTCAGGCGACTTGTCCTGCTGAAGGATCGCATCGCCTTGGCTCAGACTGCGATAGTCCCTCGCGAGAGCCTCATTCCGTTGGTACCGCGCTTCGGCGGAGTGGAAGCGGTTCACCGCCGACACGTGGCGCTGGTGTGTGATCAGGAGGATGACCACACCGAGCAGCATCGCGGCGGCGAGAACGATCATCAGTTCACGCTTGCTGCGGATCACGGCCTGATCCTCCTTGTTGTGACGTTGCTTTTTCTAGTAACTGAGACTTCAAACGAGTTTCGGCCTGACCGTTCCTGCCACGTTCCGCGTGGGTTGCTCCATTCGTCGGCCGGTAGCGCTGACTTGAGCGCCGCGGCGATGGCATCGGCAGTGGCGGAGTCCGCGGATGTCCCTTTGATGAGCATCCGACCCCGGTCGATGCGCCAGCCGTCGACCTGGACGTCAGGGAGATCAGGCCAAGCGGTCAGAATCGCGACGAACGGCTCGGCGGCGGACTTGGGGCGGTATTGCTCGGCCCCTTGATCGCGCGCCTGTCTACGCCGCTCGACGAGCGCAGACAGGAGCCGTTCCGGATCGGGATTGCCCGCCTGGTCCGCAGGCAGGACGGACCGCGCCAGCTTGAACGACATCGCGTTCGCATCTGCAGCCAGTTCATCGTACTGCGACGCCATCCGCAGCCAGCCCCATCCGATGACGCAGCATGCGATGCCCCACGCCGCAGCGACAAGGCACAGGATGCCTACGCGATGCCGCGTGTCCTTGGGATGCTCAAACGACCCGCTCCGGAATTCCAGGCCTGCGAGCAGGCTCCGCCCGTCGCCTCCGATCGATTCGCTGACGGCAGGCTCGATGTCGGCTGGACGGACGCTGCGCACCCTCGGGCCGATCGCTTCGATGATCGAAATCCAGTCACTGAGTTGTTCGCGATCCGCCGCAGCAGCCAGCACTTCGCCGGACTTGCTCTTGACGAATCGCGCTTCGATCTCTTCGATGGGCAGCGGCAACCCCGCTTCAAGCGAGAAGAGATCCGCCTCCGAACCGAGTCGCCCGGAATGACGTACGACCACGCCACCGGTCGGCTGCGTCTCTTCTTCATCACCCGCTGGAACTGCTCCGCTCGATGCGCCAGGCCCGCTCAGCACCATCCAGTACCATCGGTCCGCAGCGATGTCCAGCGCGACATCCCGCACGCGATGTTCTTGTACACACTGGCGGAACCACGCATTCCATCGGTCGTTGATGTTCTGACTGCCGTTCAGCTCGGGCCCGGCCGTTTCATCACCACCGGGCGTGACAAAGACGGTCTCGTCGCGTCGAAGCACGAGTTTGGGCAGGCGTCGCCTATTCATGGTTCTTCCGGTTCCAGGAGGTTCAGACGGATCAATTCATACTCGCCGTTGAGCGATACGCCACGCGGGTCGATGGCTGTCACCTCATGTCCCGCGATGCTCTCGCCGACGCCGACGACATGACTTTCCAGGCTCTTCTTGTCGAACAGGATGGCAAGCAGTTCGCCATCGCGGTGTTCGATGCCGACGAGTTGCAGCTCGCCTGGGTGCTCTCCGAAGGCCTCTTCGAGCATCCCCATCGCTACGTCGTCCAGCCCCGTGGTATCGATATCCTCCAACCCACGGATCGGTCCCGGCGGATGTCGGAGCGTGATGTTGGTCACGATGATCGGCACGGTCGTCGTCTCAACCGGCAACGTCTCGGTCGCCTCCGTTTGCTCGGAGATCACGCCCGTGAAGACGACATCCGTCGCCGAGGCACTGTTTGCCCAGCGGACCAGCAGGCCGATGCACACGATCGCGATCGCTGCCGCCAGCCACGTCGGAATGCGTACAGGGTCCAGTGGATTCATCGGTAGATCCTCCTGTGTTCGTAGAGGCGCCATCGCCCCCTCTCCTTGACCATCGTCATCCACCAGCGGCGCGTCACCTGCCCGTGCTGGATCTCAACGAGCAGTCCGCACGCCTCGGATTGATTCACGAAGCGAATCACATCATCTTCAAGTTCTTCATCGTCATCCGGTCCGCCGGGCGGTTCGTTCAGCCGGGCGATGACGGCATCAGGAACCGGCAGGCCCTTCTCTCTCGCAGCAAGGCATTCCTCCGCCGCCGAGGCGTCCGCAGCCCGCACCGCCGCCTCAAGAAGCAAGTACGGCGAGGTGTTGACGTTCAACACGCCCGACCCGACCGTCGTCACCCATTCGCACAAGGCGAACGGGCGATCAAGATACGGATCGACGAACTCGTCATCCTCATCACCCCCATCGCTCTCATCCTCATCGTCGCCCGGCTCAAGAGGCGGTTCATCCTCACCATCCGCACCCAGATCCAGCGGGGCGAGCGGCTCGGGGTAGATGGCCAGCCAATCGTTGTCCGTGAGCAACTCTTCGAGCATCACCGGCCCGACGCGATCGCGGTGATCCCACGAGAAGCCCTCAAGCTCCGCGGGCAGACCGAACCGGGCCGGCGTCCCAAGGTGTCGCGTGTGCAGCCTGCCTGACAGGTCGATCCCACGAACACGCACGAGCACACCGTCGTTTGGCGACTCGATGACGGTGAACCACGGCCCGGCAGTCGGCTCGCTGGGAATCTGACCGAGCAGTCGCGGGATGAGCACCGAGATCCGCTCCGACAGCGCTGCGGCTTCCCGTCCAGTTCGACGCCGACCATCGACGACATTGACGGTCGATGCAACGCGCACCACGCTCGTCACGACCAACGTCATCGTCAGCAACGCCGCCAGCGCGAGCAAGAGCGCAATACCGCGGCGTCGCGGTGCGGGACCGACCTGGATCGTCCTGCCGAGTTGGATATCGCCGACCTTCATGGATACCCCCTGATGAATCTGCTCCGCGTGATCCGCTTCCCGTCGTCCAGTTCCATCTCAAGCGTGATGGTCATGCCCAGGCGCACGTGGCGCTCATCCACCGGCTCAATGTCAAACCGTGTGACGTTGCGCAGACACTCCATGTCGTCGCCGGAGAACGAGCCCGATCGTGTCACGATCAAACGCCTCGCCTTGCCTTCCATCGGTCGGCTGCGGCGCCACAGTGATCCGTCGCGCAGGTGGTACCGGACGTAGTAGAACCCAGGCGCTTCACCCGGTGCAGCGTGCGGTGTGATCAACTCAACCTGCCGAAAATCCGACAGCGACAGGTCATCGGCTTCCTCTTCCCCCTCCCAATCGGCTGGCGATTCCTCATCATCAGAAGACCCCGTGGCGTCGTCGTCTTCCCCCTCGCCAAGCGTCTCGCCACCTTCTTCCATCAGATCCGATACCTGGGCATCCATCGCATCTTCGTCGTCCTCCGGGCCGTCGAACATCGACTCCGGCACACGGTCCTGGATGTCACGAATCACCCAGTCCATCGCCCGATCGACGGCAATCCGGCTCGACTCGGTCTCCACGGCCCGGCTGTACCGAAGCGCAGCCGATGACCATGCGACATAGACGGCAACGAACGCTGAGAGGATCGCCAGCGAGAAGATCAGCTCCAGCAATGTCATGCCTTGCCTTCGCATCACTCGTCTTCTTTCTGCGGCCCGCGTCTCGGCTCATCAATCTGGCCGGGATGCACGTTTGGTGGTCTGACGCGCGTCGGTCTCGCCCGCCGACCGGGTTGACCTTGCGTGCCTTCCTGCGGCAGTCGTGGAGATGAGATCCGGTGGACGCTCCTGTCGCCCGTCGTGCGTCCCGCTCCGCCGCCAGCCCCTTCGATCTGTCCGGACAGTGTGCTGAGTTGAGCGCGCGATGCGCCATCGGTTGCGCCGGTCGGCCCGCCGAGCCCAGCGATCGCCAGCGCCTTGCCGTCCGTGATCGAATGCCACCGCAGCACTTCGATCGGTTCCCCGCCTTCCGCAAACACCACCTCCACACGAAGGACCGACCACTCCAACTCAATCAATCCTGCCGCCGTTGGCGGCTCTTCATCTTCATCCGACTCGTCAAGACCGAGCATCTCGACCGCCGCATCAAGGTCCGGTGCGTCTCGCAGCGTCTCGACAATCGACTCCGCCTCAGCTTCTGAAAACTCCGCAGCCTCATCCACGATGCGCCATGTCAGGCCGTCCTCATCGGTGAACTCCGCAGGCACCGGCTCGCGCGTGCGCTGCGAGGCAAGCCACTCATCGAGCACTTGCGCCGCGCGCTCGGCCAACCGCGATTCCTCCAGCGACCGGCGTGTTGCTCGTAGCGTGACAAGCCCCGTCGTGACGACCATGCTGAAGATCACCAGCGCCGTCAGGATCTCGACAAACGTAATGCCGGCGCGCTGCCTCACCATTGGTCCACCCCCTGATACACGATTATCTGGCCCGTCAGGCCGAGGAAGTCCACACGCGTTCGATTCCCCTGTGGGTCGATGATTGCATATTGCCCGTTGGCAGCGCAGCCCGTGGTGTCGAATGCGGTCAAGCCGTCGTACGACAGAGAGAAGTCGTCCGCCTCCACGCGCCAATCCGCAGGCAGCGAAACGCGCATCGTCGGCAAGTCCTCGTTGCTCGCCTCGGCAAGCAGCATGTTCCCTTCACACCAGAGTCTTGCGCCTCCACCCGCCTCCGCCAGCAGGCTTGCCCGTTGAAACGCCTGCTTCGTGGCTGCGACCGCGCTGCGGTGCTGATGTCCGCCCATCCACGATCCAAGCAGTCCGATTGAGAGCGCCGAGACGATGCCCAGAATCGTGACAACGCACAGAAGCTCCAGGAGTGTGAAGCCTGTGCCCGCCGTGCATCGTCGAGTTGGCACGTGTTGTGCGCTTCTCATGGCTTACTACTGCGGTTGGTTCAAGTCCTCACTCGATACGTCGGAATTCTCGCCCTCACCACCGGGCTGGGCGTCGGCGCCGTAGCTGTACACCTCGTATTCGCTGAGCTGTCCCGGAATCTGATACAGAAACCTGTTGTCCCACGGATCAAGAAGCTGCGCCTGCTTCAGGTAGCCTTGTGATTGGCCCATCGGCGCTTGCGTGAGGATGTCCAGGCCTTCTTCCGCGGTCGGCAGGTGGCCGTTGCTGATCGCGAACATCTCAATCGCGTTGCAGATCACGCCGATTCGCGTCTGGGCGATCTTGCTCTTTGCCTCACCCACCGTGCTTCGCATTGTGAAGAGGACCGTCGTGATGAGCAGGCTCAGTATCACCACCACGGCGAGCAGTTCCACAAGCGTAAAACCGCCTCGCCGCATGCCGCCGCTGACAGAGACCTTCCGTCGCTTACGTGCTGTCCACATCACAGGTCCATTTCCTTCCTGGGAGCCAAGAATCACGTCGGATGCAAGCTGCTTGTTCAGGCTGTCCATCATCTTCACCTATTCCTAGATCATCTGCGTCAATCGAAGCATAGGCAGGATCGCCGCGTAAACGACCGAGCCGAGCAGAATCGCCAGGATCACAATGACCAGCGGCTCCACGACGGTGGCGAACCGGTCAATGAGCCGACGGCTGATCAGCGCATACCGCCGGCCGATCGTCCCGATCATCATCGGAAGCTCACCGCTCTCGACGCCGATCTCAAGCACACGACAGAACACCGCGTCGAAAAGCCCGCTCTCACGCAACGGCTCCGCGAGGTTTCGGCCGTCCGCAAGCTGCCGGGGAAGGGTCTTGAACACGGATCGCAAGGCGGTGTTGCGAAACATCGGTGTCGCCAGCTCGATCGCTTCGGTGAGCGGGATGCCGCCGAGCAGCAAGCGTTCGAGAATGGCACAGAACGACGCAAGCTGCGTCTTGGCGATAAGCGGCCCGAGCACGGGCAGACGAAGCCGCCACAGCGCGGTCACTCTCGACCGCGTAGCGAGGAGCACGCCAGCCATGAGCAATGGGGCAAGCAGCACCAACGCCCACCAGTAGTCACGGAATCCGATACCGATGATCAGCAGGAGCTTGGTCGGCGTCGGCAACTCACCACCTTGATCCTGCAGAGCGCCCGCAAGTTGTGGGATGGGAACCGTTGCCAGGAAAATCACGACGCCGATCCCCAGCGACAGCAGAATGGCCGGGTATGCCAGGACTCCAATCAGCCGGCTCCGAAGCGCATCCGACTGGCTGTGCATGTCCGCAAGGTCCGCCAGACACTGCTCAAGATGACCGCTCGACTGACCCGATCGGACGAGCGCGACATCAATCGGTCCGAACCAGTCCGGTTGCTCATCCATCGCATCCGCCAAGTTCGATCCGCCTCGCACCTTCTCGCTCACACGCCTGCACATCGTGCCCATTTCGGCGCCTGAGCCGGACCTCCTCGCCGACCCCGCCAGCGTGTCGATCGCCGGAACAAGCGGGCTGCCCGAGGCAAGCAGCGTCCCGAGGTTTTCGTAAAGCTCGATGATTCGTTGACGATGGCGCGACCGGGCGAGCCTCTCGCGGACTCCGCTGAGAACCGTCGACCTCGTCGCACCGCTGTGTGATCGCACCTCGCTGATCGACTGTACGCGCAGATCCATCCGCCGAAGCGAAGCGCGCACCTGATACGCGGAATCCGCAGCGAGCTCACCCGTCTGCCGCCTTCCGGTTCTGACGTCGATCGCCTTGTACGCGTACACAGCCATCGTTACCTGTCACCCACCTTCTCTGATCGGTCCTGATCGTCGCCCGCAGGACGCTCCGACTGGATCATCACAGCCGGGAGTTCCGTGTGGTCGAGCACAGCCTCATCAAGCAGCGTGACCCGATCCACCTCCATCTGTGTTGTGATTCCCTGTTGAACCAGCGCCTGACCGCATTCACGGAGCGTCTGCATGCCTCCTTGCATGGCTGCTGCCCGCAACTCCGTGATCGGCGCGCCGTCGCTCACCTGCTCGCGCATCTTGTCGTCGATCAGCAGCAACTCAAACACACCGACTCGGCCGCTGAACCCCGATCCGGCGCATATCGGGCACTCCCGAGGCGCCTCGCCACGCACACGATGCGGGCATGCCTTGCCGCACAGACGACGAACCAGACGCTGCGCCAGAACCGACGCAAGCGAGGCGTTCACCAGGTAAGGCTCAATGCCCAGATCCACCAACCGCGAGACGGCGCTCACCGCGTCGTTCGTGTGCATCGTCGAAAGCACCAGGTGCCCCGTCAGCGACGATTGAATCGCAATCCGGGCGGTCTCTTCGTCGCGGATCTCGCCGACCATGATGACATCAGGGTCCTGACGAAGAATGTGCCGAAGCCCCGTCGCGAACGTCACGCCCTTCTTCACGTTCACCTGCGACTGGCTGATGCCCGGCAGGTTGTATTCGATCGGATCCTCGAGCGTCATCACGTTTCGCTCGGTCGTGTTGAGTTGCCGAAGGATGCTGTACAGCGTCGTCGTCTTGCCCGATCCGGTCGGTCCGGTGACGAGCACGATCCCGTTCGCACGCTCGCATGCCTTAGCGAATCGGCGCTGGATCTCCGACTCCATGCCGAGCTTCTCAAGCTCGAAGATGTTCTGCCCCTTGTCGAGCAGACGAATCACGACGCGCTCACCGTAGGCGGTCGGCAGGCTCGACACACGAAGGTCAACCAAGCGAGGGCCGATCGTCACCGTTGCCCTGCCGTCCTGGGGCAGACGCCGCTCGGCGATGTCCATGTGGCACATCACCTTCACACGGCTCACCACCGCGTCCAGCAGCTTCCGCGGCAGCTTCCTCGCATCCGCCAGCAGGCCGTCGACGCGGTACCGAACCAGGAGATGATCTTCCAGCGGCTGGAAGTGAACATCGCTTGCGTGGCGATTCAGCGCCTCGAAAAGCACCGCGTTGACGAGCTTCACCACCGGGGCTCGGCCTGCCGTCGAAAGCAAGTCGCGGTCCTGTGATGCGATTGCGTCGGCGATGTCCGCTTCGCTCAGCTCGCCGAACTCCTCAGCGTCATACTCATCGCTGTCCGATGACTGACCTGTCTTCGCAGCCAGTTTCTCGCAGTAATGCGTGATGGCGTCCGCAAGCGCCTCGCCCGGCGCTTCGCGCACATCCGCGGCTCGCCCCAGCCGCACCGCCACGTTGTGCACGAGCAGCGCCTTGCCGATCGCGTCATCAACGTACAGGATCTCCCGACCCTCGCCGTCCACACCCTGACTCAGGATCAGGTGGTCACGCGCGAACTCGCCTGGGATCAGACGGGCGAACCCATCACTGACCAGGCTCGGATCGAGCTGCATCTCCGACTTGTCTTGAACGCTCTCAGCCATCAGCTATCACTCGATTCGTCAGTCGATCCATACCGGTTCGATCGCGGGCAAGCCGGACTCGATGCCGGCGTGAATCAGATCTTCGCTGCTCAGATGAATCAGATCCTGGAAACGCGGGTCACGCAGAATCGTCGCCTGGATGAAGACATAGAGGCGATTCTGCTTGTTGCTCGTCACCGTTGACTTGAACAGCTCGCCGATGATCGGGATGTCGCTGAGGATCGGGATCTTGTTCACCGTCGTCTTCTCGGCTGTGTCCTCCAACCCGCCGACCACGACTGTATATCCATCGGGGATCGTGACGACGCTGTTCATGGAGTCCTCCCTGCTCGGCGGTGGAAGCCTGCCGCCCCCCTGCAGGTTGATCGCAGCGCCCGTGAATGATGAAAGCACGACCGAATACTCGAGAATCAAGTGATTCCCCTCAGCGATCTTCGGCGTGATGATCAGCGTCGTGCCCGCATCCTCTGTTCCGCCGTAGCTCGTCGTTGTCGTGCTCTCGCCCTGGTTGGTGTCGGAATACGGCTCCTTTGCGATGCCCTTAAGCTCTGCCTGTTCATTGTTGTTGACGAGCATGTAGGGTCTGCTCATGGCCTGCCCGGCGCCGACGGTCTGCAATGCCCGAAGGATCGCGCTGAAATCACCCGGGTTTACCGCAAGACCCGTGAAACCGGTCCCCGGCGTTCCCGGCGTCGCGGATGTCGCGTTCGTCAGGCCAAGCCCGAACAGCGACGAAAGGTCAAAGCTCGTCGTCCCCCACTGAAACTCGCCCTGCAACTCCATGCCCACCTCAAGCGCCTCGTTCTCACTGAGCGTCACGAGGAACGCTTGAAGCATCACCTGGGGCTGACGCACATCCAGATCCCGCACCAACGACTCAACTTGGTCGATCAGCCTCGGCTCGCCACGCGCGATCAGCGTGTTCGTCGCTTCATCCAGCGTGATATCCAAGAGCACTTCATCCGCAGATGCAAGTGATGCCGGTCGCGTGCCGGGCGGAGCGCCTTCCTGCGGCATCGGCTGCGGCTCAGCCTCCGCGCGCCGGCCGCGATCCTGCGCCGGAGCAGCACTTCGGTCGATCTCACCCTCGATCACGCCCCCCTCAAAAAGCGATTCGAGAACGTCGAGAATCTCAGCCGCATCGCGGTTAAGCACCTTGAAATACCGCACAACCTGTCTCGCACTGGGAGGAACCTCCTCCAGCGTGGCGATGAGCTCCTCCACCTTGGCGTGACCGTTGGCTGTCGCGTACACGAGCACCGTTGAGCCGATCGCCTGGACCGTCGCTGTGGTGGCAGCTGCGCCTCGCTGCGTGGGCGTCCGAAGAACCCCGTTGATCAAGGTCACCATCTCATCCGCAGGCAAGATCGTCGCCGAATAGATCTTCATCTCCGAAGGCGTGCCCGTGTCGAGCTGTTTCACAAAGTCCCGCACCTTCGGCAGTTGCGACTTCGTGCAGACCACCATGATCCTCCGCGTGCCGGGAATCTGGATCGCCACCGTCGCCCTTGCCGGGCTTGTTCGAGCGCCAGGCCGGGGGAGGTTCAGAAGCTGAATCAACTGATTCAAGGCCGGGATCGCCGACGTCGCATCCGCGTTCTCAAGCTCGAAGATCTCAAACGTCGGCTCATCGCTCACTTCGCTGGCCATCTCGATCAACCTCAGCGCCGTCTCAACACGCGATCGGGAGCCGCTGAAGATCATAAGTCCGCTTGAACCAATCGGTTGCGCTTGACCGCTGGGGGTCAGCAGCAGGTTCATCCCGGCGATGACCTCCTGCGGCGAGCTGCCACCGATCCGGGCGATGACCGTAATGACCATCGCGCGGTTCTCCGGATCCGCAGGGAGATGCTCGCCCGCATCAAGGAAGTAAATGCTCTCGCTCGGCTGTGCCGTCCGAGCCCCCGGCATCAGGCGGTACAGGCCGGGCTGGGATGTCTCGATGATCGTAAACGGCTGTGGGGACGTACTTTGCAGCACGACCTCCAGGATGCTGAACAGCTCCTCCTCGCTCACCGCCCGACGCATCCGCAGCGTCACCAACGATGTCGCGCTCGTGAGCTTCTGCTCGGTCTGCTCATCCCAGATGAACGAGATGTCCAGCTCGCTACTGACAAAATCCAGCAGCCCTCCGACCGACAGCTTCTCGCTGAACACGTAGCCTTCAGGCGTCAGCACAGGCTCGACAGGCTGCGCGTAAGTCTTTGCAGTATCAGAACATACTACTGTCAGCAGGAGCAGCAAGCTGACGAGAATTCGTCGCGCGGGTGGGAATGCCATTGGCTTCATGCGGTGCCTTTCTTTCATGACAGCGGTCGGCAGGGTATCGAGAACCGCCGCAGCGTGGTCCACAGGCCGACAAGGCGCAGTCGCTCGCTCATCGTGTAAGAGCCGTGCCCCGCGCGGTTTGACAACGAATTCATGGATCTGCCTGCACAAACTCTGCATGCCCGAGCCTCGCCTCCGGTCAATACCGCCCGTCCTGTACGAACGACCACGCTTTTTATCGGATGACAGGCCCTGATCGCTCGATTCCCACTGCGAAACGGATCGACCGCCAAGCAGCACCAACCCCCCTTCGCTATCCTGCCCACCCGCCGCGACGGCACAAGGAGGCTGCGATCATGGAAACCACGCTCATCATTCTCAAGCCCGATGCGCTCCAGCGCGGTCTCATGGGCCGGCTTGTCAGCCGATTCGAGGACAAGGGCTTGCACATCGTCGGCGCGAAACTCATGCGGATCAGCCCCGAACTCGCAGCGAAACACTACGCTGTTCACGAAGGTAAGCCCTTCTATGACAAGCTGTTGCGATTCATGACAAGCTCGCCGGTCTTCGTCATGGCGGTGCGTGGCGTCGGGGCGATCGAGATCAGCCGAAAGATGATGGGCGCGACGTTCGGCTCCAAGGCCGACCCGGGCACCATCCGAGGCGACTTCGGCGTCTCCAACAGCTTCAACCTCATCCACGGCTCGGACAGTGCCGAGTCAGCAGAGCACGAACTGGCGCTCTTCTTCAGCCCGGGCGAGATCCTCGACAGTGCGCGCCAGATCGAGCCTTGGATCTACGACCTCTCAGCCGGCACGCCCGAGTAACCCCCCACACACAACCCACGGATCAACAGGCAATCCCCGGATCGGGGGACCCGCCATTCCATCAGCGCGCGCACGGAATCACGGAAAACGTGTTATCGGACCAGAGTTTTGAGCCAGTTTTGACCGGTTTTGGCGAGTTTCGGCGCGTTTTCGATCAGTTTCAGCACGTTTTGGGTCGGTTTTGAGCAACATTTTGAGGCTCGATCGGGATCGCGCGCGCATTGCAGAGGGGGTGTCGCGATGAGCCGCGAAGTGCCGCGATGACCGCAGTGGTGCGCATGTCGCGTGCGATGTGCGACCGTGTGGGGAGGGGGGTGACGATCGCCGATTCAACTGTGGAGGTCGCTACGAGTTCCGCCGAGCACCCGCGCTCGGCACTACCGGGTCATCGCGCGAGCTCGGCTCGGCACAAGCCGGCTGGCCAGTTCCTCCTGCTCTGTGGGGTTCGACTCACGGGATCGCTTCTCGCGCCCTTGGCCGACCCAGGGCACACAGCAGCGCACGGCATCACGCTCCGCCGGCATGACCGGCTCATTGCCCAGCCCGTCCCACTTCGCCGGGCCAGAAAACGGTATCCGACACCGTTCCCGCCCCCTCGGCTCTCCGGGCGCGGTAGGATTTGTGCCGAGTCCCCCCTCCACGAAGGATTGCCGCATGCACGAGAGCAAGCTACCCAAGGTCTCCATCCGTGAAGTGCTGGGCTACACGATCTTGGTCTCTAGAGAAGCCGTCAAAGAGACGTTTCAACATCACATCGTCTGGAGTTCGCTGTGCTGTCTTGCGACGCTCGGCGTTGGCCTACCAGTTCTCATCATCGCCAAGGGGAGGGAGTGGGCGATGCTTGAGTGGGGCGTCAACTTCTGGACCATCCTGGCGATGCTCGCGGGCGGCCTGGCAATGCTGCTGATCGGGTGGTCAATCATCGTCCCGGTTCAACTCGACAAACAATCAAAGAGTCTTCTAAGACAAGAGCGAGACGCATCGTCGGCGCTGCGTATTACATCTGAGAGCATTGATGATGCGAAAGAGGCCCTAGAAAGCCTGATCGACTCCGACCTAAACCCCCACGACTTACTAGCCGCCTACGAGGGTCACAAGGCCGCGCTTCTCGATGCCTTTTCAGAGTTGTATCCAAGAAGCCGCATGGTTGAACTGGAAACGGCAATTTGGAAGTCTGAGGAGTGGTGCAGGCAACGTCTGTCGTCCAGTTACTATGAGCAAGATGTGGCGAAGGATACGATCAAAGTCATCCTTGACACAGTCTCAAGGATTGAGAGCGAAACACGATTAGGGCAACACGCCCTCAAGAGTTGACCCCGTTCTGCCTCCCTTCCTCGACATCGGGATTGAAGCCCTGGGAGGGGTGGCCTAGCGACGCCGCTCAGCTTCTCGTTGGTCTCTGCCTGTGAGGTCCTCCGTGAGTGTCTGGGTGAGGGCCGCGAAGAGAGGAGCACGAAGTGGACCCCAAGGAACTGCGCAGCTTTGAACAGGCCGGGAAGATCGTGGAGCGATTCGAGCAGGTGCTCGGCAGCTACGGAGTTTCGATTGCTTCAAGAAGCGAGCTTGAGGCCATCTGCCTTGAGATTCAGGACCTCGAAGATAAACGCACTCGCCGGAGCCCCCTTCCAGAAGACACCGACTTTCGTGCTGAGATGTCGCGTGCGATGGGGGTCCTGCACTTTGCCGAACTTCTCGTAGCGACCTTCGACCGAGGGCGCCGGTTGGACATCCTGAAACCACATATGGAGCTGTTCAACGGAGCATCGGTCGCGCAGAACGTTCGTCGAATCGGTGACGACAAGGCCAACAAGCTCTTTGAACTTCTCCTGGCTCTGGCATGCATGAACTTCGGCACCAAAGTGGCTCTCGATCATCCCGTCACATCCAAGGGCCACAACCCGGATGTCATGTTCTGTCATGCCGACACCAAGTGGGCGCTGGCCTGCAAGGTCCCGAACGGGGATTCCACTATCTCCGCCTATGACAACATCAAGTCTGCTGTGTCCCAGATTGATCGCAGTGACGCGGACCGCGGCCTTGTTGTTCTGAACGCCAGGAACTGGATCAACCACGACTCACTGTGGAGCAATCCCGGCGGCGCGGTGATCGGAAAGCCAGACGAACAAGACATCCATTGGGCGTGGGCGACTGCTGAGATGCCTTTCTCCATGCTTCGAGCGGAGGCCGATGATCGGTACCACGCAGTCCTCCGGGACAAAGGGGAGGAGCTGCTAGAGGTCTTTGACAAATCTGCGAAGGCGGTGCCCGCCGTCTTGAACTTCCTCCAGTCCGCGACACTCATCGCCAGCCCGTACGGTCCTCTGATGTCGCGGGTGGGCACCTTTGTGGTTTGGCCCACAGGCGCGGAGGATGACGGGACGCTGTGCGTGGTCGCCAAGCTCAACGAGGCCATGTTCCGTCTGCCAGCAATTCCCGGCCTAGAATGATAGCAGTGCTAATAGGTACCTCCTTCATTGGGCTCCACTTAGAACCGCCCCGTATGGCAATGGGGGCAGATCTTGTCTCTTGACGCATTTTCTCCATCAACGAAGCCTCACCCAAGTAGCATACCTCCCCTCGCTCTGCTGCCCGCGAGAGCCCGTCGCCCCCGTGCGCACCTCGCTGCCCTTCGACCCTACCACAAGAGGTCGGAAAAGGGGATAAGTACATTAAGTGGATCGGAAGGCGGGGAAGTGGCAACGGGGCATGGCATAGGCAGCAGGGGCAGCAGGGGCAAAGGCACAAAGGCAGGGAAGGGAAGTGTGTGCGTGTTGCAGTTCTGACGTACACCGGACTCACAGAGTTCGGCTCTGCTTGTTGCGAAGTCGGGCGCGTGTTGCTTGTCATCGCTTCGGCGCTCGGGTTTGCTCAGCGAAGGTACGCCTCCATGCGGTCGAATGCTTTGTTGATCTGCTCGTTGGGAATGCAGAACGAGAGGCGGAGGTGTCCTTCGCCGGTCGGGCCGAACGCTATGCCGGGCGTTGTTGATACGCGAGCCTCTCTGAGCAACTTCTTGCAGAAGGTCGCGGAGTCGCTGCCTTCTTTCAGGAGGATTTGCGGGAACATCAGGTAGCCGCCGTTGGGTTTCTGGTAGGCGAAGACGGAGTCGAGGCGATCAAGGCGGTCGCACATGAGGTTGCGAGCTTCGAGGTAATGCTCGCTGAACTCTTCGACGCAGCGCTGCGGACCCGTGAGCGCCGCGAGCGCCGCGTATTGTGAAGCGACGGGCGCGCAGATCGCCAGTGGAATGTGGATCTTACCTATCTGACGGGCCAGATCTTCCCGCGCGTGGATGTAGCCGATTCGCCAGCCGGTCATGGCGTATGTTTTGGTGAGTGTGAAACAACTCACGACACGCCCCGCCATCTCCGGAATCGACGCGATGCTGAAGTGCTTGTGACCATCATAGATGAAGTACTCATACGCTTCATCCGTGATGACAGTCAGATTGTGTTCGATCGCTATGTCAGCAAGGGCGCGAAGCTCGCGTTCCTCAAGCACGGTCCCCGTGGGATTGTTCGGCGAACAGTACATGATCGCCTTGGTCTTGGGGGTGATCGCTTTTCGGATGCCGTCCAGATCGAGGCTGAAACCATCCTCCTCGATGAGCGGGACGAAGACGGGCGTGCCGGACGCGATGCTGACCTGACGGATGTGGGTTGAGTAGGTCGGCGAGGGGAGGATGACCTCATCGCCTGGGTCGATCAGTGCGAAGACGGCGGCGCAGAGACCTTCGATCGCGCCGACGGTGACGATGATCTCGGAGCTGCGCGCGGTGATGTTGTTGTCGCGCGCCAGTTTCTCAGCGATGGCTTCACGCAGCGCCGGCAGGCCGGTCGTTTCCGAGTAGCCGCCTGCGAGTCCATCCTGGATTGCGTTGGTTGCAGCATCCTTGATGTGCTGGGGCGTGTCGGTGGTCGGCTTGGCCCATGAGAGGAAGGCGACATCCTCCACTTCCTTGGAGAGTCGCGTCATCTCATGGATTGCTGACGGTTGTATGCGGGACACCCGTTCGGAAACGCGCGCTGTGTGGGTCACTGGACTGCCTCCTTGGCGGTTGATTTCACCGATGTTCTTGATGATATCACGGTGGTGCACGCCGTGGGGGTTGTGGTGCGTTTTCCGCAGGAACGAGCTGCTGCGGCTTTGGGGTAGAATGAGGAAATGCGAGCGCGAGCGGACAAGGTCGTCGTTGCGATGTCGGGCGCGTGTTGCGCGGGGACAGCGGATAAGTACATTAAGTGGACCACCTTTCTTGAGGCGGTCCATGCATCGCGGAAGCGCTGACGATCAGCAGCCGACGCCGTAGTTGGCGAGGAGGATGCCCAGGTCTGCCTGATCCGTGTCGCCGTCGCCATCACAGTCGCCGCCTGCGTCAATCTCGTATGAAGCGAGCAGAATGCCCAAGTCCGTCTGATCGACGCAACCATCGCCGTTCAGGTCGCCGGGGATGCCTCCGCACGGTCCTTTGTAGTCCACGCTGATGCCGGCCCGCGCCGCTTCGCAGGCGTTGTCGTACGTCTGCCCATCGCATCCGCAGACAGGATCGTAGATCTCCTGACACTCTTCCGGCCGGGGCATGCACACGCCCGTCTCGGCGGCGCAGACATAGAAGAAGCAGTAGTGATCCTCGTGGCAGTCGCCATTCGACCAGCAGTACACCGCGGGCGGGTACGGCCCATGCACCGGCCCCATCCCCCAGCCGACGGCGCTGTCCCAATGCTCGATGAAGATGAACTGCTCCGGCGGCGGGCCGGGACGCTGCGTCGTCAACTCCCACCCGATGTCCTCCGGCGGCCAGATGTGGTCGTAGCCGAACGTGAACTGCTCGACCGCGTGCTCCGGATCGTCCGTCCACCAGTGCACGCTGCCCAGCGTGACGGACCAGCAGGGGCTTGAGAATCCGCCCGGCCTGGTGAAGATCCCGCACGCATGCATCATCGGCACATCCTCAACCGCGAAGTGCCAGCCCTGCGGCGTCACGACATCGGTGTAGTTGCCGATGTTCAGGTCATTCGTCCCAACGCGAAACTCCATCATCGGGTAGCTCGCCGAATCCACGGGGTACTCGTACATCCGGTTGCCCGACCCGCCGCACACGTAGCCATTCGAGTAGACCAGCGGTGCATCCGCTCCGGCAAAGGCGCAGGCGCACGCCGAAACGGCAACCGCTGCCATCCGTTGTAGACCTTTCATGATGCTCACTCCTTGCCTGGTTATTCGGCGAAATCGCAGAGTCCCATATCCAGTATGCCGCGTGATGGAACCGGGACAAGCGCGAACTTCGCCGGTTGTGCGAAAGGACCGGATTTGTCGCTGGACCCCGCCCCGTTTCGGTGGGTTGCCGCGTTCCTTGCGAGTCGAATCCGTATCATGCCGAGCGTGAACCGCCTGCGAACCGTGTGCGTGGTGTTGCTGGGTCTCTTGGCCGGTGTTCTTGTCCTCGGGAGTTGTGATCGTGCGCAGAGCGCCGATGACTTGCCCGCCAAGGAACGGCTGCACGTGTACATCCTTGCCGGTCAGTCGAACATGTCCGGCCGAGCGCGGCTTGAACCGGACGACCGCATCGCACACGAGCGTATCCTGATGCTCGATCGGCGTGGCCGATGGGTGCCGGCGATCGAACCGTTGCACCGTGATGATCCGCCGCGCGCGTACGCAGGGCTTGGTCGCAGCTTCGCACAGGTGATGGCCGATGCGGATGAGTCGATCACGATCGGTTTAGTCCCCTGCGCGTGGGGCTCGACGGCGCTCAACCGCTGGGAACGAGGCGGTGATCTCTACGAGTACCTGCTTGAACGGACACGCACCGCGATGCAGGCCGGGACGTTGCGCGGCATCCTCTGGCATCAGGGCGAAACCGATGCCGAACGCAAAGACGCTGCGACGACCTACGCGCCTCGTCTCGCCCGCATGATCGCTGACCTGCGAACGGACTTGGATCAGCCGGATCTTCCGCTGGTCGTCGGCACGCTCGGTGACTTCACCGTGGCCAACACGCGGTATCCGTATGCGCGCACCGTCAACAGCGCCCTGCGAACCATTCCTTCGCTCGCCCAGCACGCCGCCTGCGTCGATTCGCAAGGCCTGACCGACATCGGCGACCGCGTTCATTTCGACCGCGCATCGCTCCAGATCCTGGGCATGCGATACGCCGACGCGATGATGCGTCTGCACGCGAGCACCGCATCCGTCGACGAAGAACATACGATGACGCCGCACCAACCGTGATCGACACACCGAGAGGAGCGATACCATGATGATCGAGATTGACCGCAGGGCGTTCCTTGCAGGCGCATCAGTCGCAGCACTGGCCGGCTGGCCTCGCATCATCGCCGCGGACGATCAGCCGGCGGAGGTGAAGACCCTCCCGGTGACCACGCTCGGCCGAACCGGACGCGTCGTATCTCGCCTGGGTATCGGCGTGTATCCGATCATCCATTACGAATCACACGACGATGCCGTGGCCGTGCTTCGTCATGCGTTCGACCTCGGTGTGCGTTACATCGACACGGCGCCATCCTACGGCAACGGTCGCTCCGAAACGCGCATCGGTCTTGCCTTACAAGGATACGAACGGTCCGAGTTCTTCATCGCCACCAAGACGCTTGAGCGTTCCGGCGACGCCGCGCGGCGCGAGTTGGAGCAGTCGCTTGCACGCCTTGGCCTCGACTCTGTTGATTCGGTGCAGATCCATTCGCTCAAGAATGATATCGACTCGCTCTTCGGCCCAGATGCCGTCCTCAAAGCGCTCGAAAAAGCCCGTGAAGAGAAACTCGTCAAACACATCGGCATCACGGCGCACTTCAACCCGAAGTACCTCATCGAAGCAGTGAAGCACTATCCGTTCGCCACTGTTCTTGTCCCTATCAATCCACTGGATACGAAGTATCTTTCATTCACGCGCGAGTTCCTGCCCGTCGCGAAAGCGCATGATGTCGCGGTGGTCGCGATGAAGGTCTACGCAGGTGGTGTGTTGCTCGAGGATGGCAAGCTCACACCTGCCGAGTGCGTCCACTATGCGCTCAGCCAAGCCGGCGTTGACGTCATCATCCCAGGTTGCGAAACGATCGCTCATGTCGATGATGCATACAATGCCGCAATGGCGTTCAAGCCGCTCTCGCGCGAAGCGCAAGCTGATATTGAGCAGCGTGCCGGCGAGCACAAGGGCAAGGAAAGTGAGTGGTACAAAGACCGCGATAGCGATGGGTAAGTGTCGCCGTGACCCATAAGGGAAACGCGCCGAAGGTCACACATCCACCAGCACCTTGATGACGCCGGGCTGTGTCGCGGCGCTCAGTATCGCCGGGCCGTCATCCAGGCGCATGCGCTTGCTGATGAGGCTGACGACATCGACCTCGCAGCGAGTGAGCGATTCCATCGCCTCCGACATTGATCCGCAGCGCGAGCCGACCAGGTCGATCTCATTGATGACGATGTGCGCCAGGTTCGCCTGATGATCGACACCGTCAGCGGCGTCGGAAACAACCGTGGTTTTGAGCAGGATCGTCCCGCGCGGCCGAACCATGCGCAGCGCGGTCGTCAGGCCGTCCGCCGAACCGGTGCAGTCGATCACGATGTCCTGGTCTTCCCGCAGGCCGACCTCGCTCAGCAGACGGTGCTTGATGCCCCACTTCTCGCACATCGCAAGTTTGTCAGCGTGTTTACCGATCACGCGCACGGATGCGTTCAGTTGCGCCGCCACCTGGGCCGCGAGCAAACCCAGCCGACCGTCGCCGAGCACCGTGATGTAAGGTGAGCCTTCGATGCGCAACTGATGTTTGATCTGAAGCGCCGCAGCAAGCGGTTCCGTGAAGACAGCGGTGTCATCGTCAACATTGTCCGGCACCAGGGCGAGATTCGTCTCCGGAAGCGTGAAACGATCCGCGAAACACCCATCCCGCCCGACGATGCCCAGCACGGTCCGGTTCCGACAATGCGTGCTCAGCCCGGCCCGGCACATGTCGCATTTCGTACACACGACATTGATCCCGCCGACCACGCGCTTGCCCGTCAGCTTGCGCGGATCGCTCCCGTTCACCGACTCTACGATGCCGACGAACTCATGCCCAAGCGTACCGATGAACCCCATATACCCTTTACACAACTCCAGATCCGTCGAACAGACGCCGACGCGGATCGGGCGGATCAACGCCTCACCCGGCGCAGGCTCCAGCTCGGGGGCGTCGTGGACCAGAACCGGCTGCTTACCATCGAATCGCAACGCGCGCATGCACACACCATTTGTCGCGGTTATGACCCAACGTGCTCGGCGCCGACAGCATCATCATCCCCGGTCGGCATCCCAATCGGTATGCCCGGCGTCTCATTGGGCGGGTGAATGAAGGGAACAACAAACTCGAGCAGATTCGGATCACGATGAAACGTCTCATACGTATACATCCGCCCGGCGGCGAACGGGTCATCCGTCGTCTTCAGCCACGCCAGCCAAGGCACGGGGTGATAGCCGAAGTCCTGTCCGGTCAACACGCGCAGCGAGCGCCGCGCGCCGTGCGAAACATCGAGCCGTTCATCATCAAGCGCTTCGAGCAGGGCGTAAATAACATCCTCGCTGGGATACTGCCCCAGCGCAGCGGCGGCGGCGGCGCGCACGCCCGAGTCGCCATCCGTCTTCATCGTTGCGACCAGCGGATTGATCGCCTCATCGGCGTGCAATCGTTGCAGCGTCAAGGCAGCCTGCCGACGAACAAGCGGGTCCGGATCATCCGCCAACCGAGCAGCGATGAGCGGCACGTGATCGGGGCGACCATGACGACCCAGAGCGATCAGCGCCATCGCACGCACCGTCGGGTCCTGGTCCTCGGCGAGCACCTCGTAGATCGAGACGTACATGTCCTCGCCCGCCCAAGATGCGTGCGCCAAGTACAGCAGTCCCGTCCGCCGACGGTCGGGATCGTACTGGTCGCGGGTCATTTGCAGCGCTTCGACCGGTGTGGGTGGCGGGTTGGTGAGCCAGAAGTCGCCGGTGACCGTCTCACAGCCCGTGAGCAGTCCCGCTCCGGCGATGAGCGTCAAAAACAAGATGAGTTGGCTGAACGCCGTGACCATCGTTCGCCGCGGTCGTGTCGCAGCCGGAGTCGCCGGACTGATGCGCCTTGTTTCACCCATGATCTGATCCGCCATCCGTCGTTGCGGTCGCGGGCACCGCGTCGGGCGCCTCGCCGCCCTCCGCCGCACGTGTCCGCAGTCCATCCAACAGGCTCGCCACCTCTTCCGCCATCTTCGAGTTGGGGAACTGCGCCGTGATGTGCTCCCCGATTCGCACGGCTTCGGACCACGCATGCTCATGCACCGCCATCTTGAATCGCGCGCCGAGGTTGTCGCGCTGCTTGGCGATCACGCCGCGCGCGATCTCGACGAGCGGGGCAGCCTCAGCTTCGGTCAGGTACTGGTCGAGTTGTGTGAGCAGCTCCATCGCGCGGTCTGTGTCCTCACGGTCGGCTGCCTCTCTGAACGCACGTTCAAGCGTCTGCCGTGTCTCACGCTTGGCATCCTCAATGCGCGTGATGAGCTGGCTCGCTCGGGGCGAGTCGGGGAACAGTTCAGCGATCCGGTCCGCCTGGATGTACGCACGATCCCACGCCTGCTCGCTGATGAACCTGTCCAGCGCAGCGATCTTCGCATCAAGCTGCCGTTCCATCGCCGCTGCCTGGGATGACGCCACGCTGTCGCGCAGCTCGCCGATCTCCGGGCCGGACCCGAACCTGCGGACCATCTCGTCGATCAGGATGCGCGCTTCCTCCCAGTTCTCACGCGATATCTCCTCGTCGATCGCTCTGCGGATCAGCGTGCGCTCCTCCTTGCGGTAGACGATCGCCTTGGCAGAATCGCTCAACATGGTGTGCTCGTGCAACTGACGCAGTATCCGCTGATGCTCGTGGAGCTGATCGGTAAGCTCTGAGATCCTGCCCTGGATGTTGAACAGGCGACGCTGGATCGTCGTGTCGAGCGCCAGGCCCACGGCGAAGACCGCCATGCAGCCGACGAGCGCCACGACGCCCGCAGCGAGCAGTGCAGCGCCTTCCCCGCGCACAAGCTCGACAGCCCCGAGTACGACGATGACGAGCGCGATGAGCGTCGTCACGATGAAGGCTGACGCCATCCACCAACCGCTGCTGTGTTCCGTGTGCATCGCGCTCGCTTCCGGGGGTTCCGGGACTTCCGGGGGTTCCGGGGGTCTTTCGCCACTTCGGCTGCATCTCATCATACTATGCCGCCATGAACACCGAACCCCCAGCCCCCAACCCCCCCAATACGCCCAACACGCCCACCGACGGCGTCGGGCCGGCTGTCAGCGTCGATTGCTTCGCTGTCGGGCCGTTCGAGACGAACTGCTACATCGTCCGCGTGGCGGGCGAGACGGAGTGCTGGATCGTCGATGCGGGGTTTGACCCGGAGCCGATCATCGCCGCGGTGCGGGAGATGGGGCTGACGGCGACCTGGCTGCTGCTCACGCACGCACACGTGGATCACATCGCCGGCGTCGAGGAGGTCAGATCCGCCTTCCCAGGGCTGAAAGTGGCGATTCACGAGGCGGAGGAGCGGTTCCTGGCCGACCCGGCGCTGAACCTGTCGCTGCCCTTCGGCATGTCGATCACGACATCACCAGCCGACCGCTTGCTCCAGGACGGTGACACGCTGACGCTTGCAGGCACGACGTGGAGCGTCCTGCACACGCCCGGCCACTCACCGGGGGGTGTGACATTCCACCACGGGCCGTCCAGCACCGCGCTCGTCGGCGACACGCTCTTCCTGGGTTCGATCGGCCGATCCGACTTTCCCACATCCGATGAGCGTCTGCTGCACGCATCCATCCGCGAGGTGCTCTACGCACTCCCGGGCGACACGATCGTCTACCCAGGCCACGGCCCAACAACGACGATCCAGACGGAGCGCACAAGCAACATGTTCGTCCGCGCATAGCGCGAAGCCGCAAGCGGCGTCAGCACACGGCTGGGGACCGGATCACGTGTGTCGAACGACCGATCCTTCAACGAGGAAGATGATCTCCTCCGCGATCGTTGTGCTGAGATCGGCGATGCGTTCGAGCTTGCGCGCCACGGAGAGCACGTCGATCGCCGCAGCCGTCCATTCGACGTGCCGTGGGATCTCCAGTTGTGCCCAGGCGAAGACCTCTCTCTGCAAATCATCCACTCGCTGGTCGGCCGCTCGGACGCGCCGCGCCAGGCCGGCCTCGCGATCGGCCAGCGCCTGCATCGCGTCGGCGAACATCGAGCGCGTCGCGCCGGCCATGCTCACGAGAGGCGCCGGGACATCCAATGCCTGCAGATTGTGAAGGTCGATGGCGCGTTTCGCGACGCTGCGCGCCAAGTCGCCCACACGTTCCAGGATTCCGCTGATGCGCATGATCGCCAGAACCATGCGCAGGTCGGAGACCATCGGCTGCGAGAGCGCAAGAACGCGCAGGCACGTCTGCTCGATGTCGATCTCCATCCGGTCAATCTCATCATCTCCGCGCCGGACCGTCTGCGCAGCGTCGATGTCGCCGTCGATCACCGCGGTCACAGCCATGTTGATGCGTTGCTCCACCCCCGCGCCCATCGTCATGATGGCGCGACGCAGGTCAGTCAGTTCACTGGAGTAGTCGATCGGCACGGCGGCGCATCCTTACGGTCATCGCTCAGTAGCGAGGTTCTCGACTCATCACGATCGGGCACTTGTACTTCGCATCCGCGAGCACGATGTCACCCGAATGATCCATCTCCAACTCGGCTGTGCGATAGTCGAAATCAGCGGGCAATACGTGAACCACTTCAACGCGCATCCACGGAACCAATCTCTCATGACACTCGCCCGTGCGCACATCCCGAAACCCGTTGACCGCTCGACCCATGTGAAACGATCTGCACATCAGCGCGACGTACCGATCGTTGTCCTCACGGACCTCGCCGATCAACAGGTGATTATGCGCATCCGGATACGGTTTCACGATTCTTACTTTCCAGATATTGTTTGCCATAGCTGCCTCTATCCGAAGCGTCCGGAGATGTATTCGTCGGTCTGCTTGTTCGTAGGATTCGTGAAGATGTGTTCCGTCAATCCATCCTCTATGAGCCTGCCTTCAAAGAAGAAGGCTGTCACATCGGAGACGCGAGCGGCTTGCTGCATGTTGTGCGTGACGATGATAATCGTGTACCTCTCTCGCAGGTCGGCGATCAGTTCCTCGATTCTGGCGGTCGATTTCGGATCAAGCGCCGAGCAAGGCTCATCCATGAGCAGCACTTCCGGCCCGACGGCGATGGCGCGCGCGATGCAGAGTCGCTGCTGCTGACCACCGGAGAGACCCAGGGCCGAGTCCTTCAAGCGGTCCTTGACCTCATCCCACAGGGCGGCTTGGCGCAGGCTTTGTTCAACGAGGCCGTCGAGGTCGCCGCGGCGCATCCTAAAGTGCAGCCGTGGGCCGAAGGCGACATTGTCATAGATCGACTTGGGAAAGGGGTTGGGCTTCTGAAACACCATGCCGACGCGCCGGCGCAGGTCAACGACATCTATACTTCTCGACAACAGATCCTCGCCGTGCAAGTCGAGCGTGCCCTGCGCGCGTGCGCTAGGCACAAGATCGTTCATACGATTGATCCATCGCAGCAGCGTACTCTTCCCGCAACCGCTCGGGCCGATGAAAGCCGTGACGCGGCGCTTCGGGACCGCCAGTTCGATCTCGTGCAGCGCCTGGAACGCGCCGTACCAGGAGCAGAAGCTGCTGATGCGCAGCGTCGTCTCAGCCTTGTCATCTGACCCACGTGCGTGCGGCGCAGCAGCGATCCAGGTGGGTCTCGCCGGCGGCGCGATGAGCACTTCCGGTGTGACCAATGCGGGCTGTGATCGGTCGGTCTTGCCCTGCGACGATGTTGAGGCGGGCAAGTGAGTCATTGCAGAGGCCTCTGGAACTTCTGACGAATGAGAACAGCGAAGGCGTTGAAGGCGAGCAGAATCGTGAGCAGCACGAGGATGCCGGTGGCCGCCACCTTGTGGAACTCCTCCTGTGGTCGGCCGGCCCAGTCGTAGATCTGCAACGGCATAGCGGTGAACTCATCCATAAGGTGGTGCGGCGTGAAGCGGATGAACACGATGCCCGCGATGACCAGGATCGGCGCTGCTTCACCGATGGCCCGGCTCATTGCGAGAATGGACCCGGTCATGATGCCGGGGACGGCTGCCGGCAGCGTCATGCGCCAGACCATCTGCCACCGCGTCGCCCCACACGCAAGAGCGCCCTCCCTAAGCGAACCAGGCACGGCGCGCAGCGATTCCTGTGATGACACGATCACAATAGGAAGCACCACGAGCATGAGCGTTAAGCCCCCGGCCAGAACACCGCGCCCGAAGGGCAACTGGAAGTAGTACCAATCCTCCGGCGTGCCGACCGTCAGTGCCGGGTCGTTCAGATTGCCGATCATGCCGAACATCTGCACGAACGCGGTCAGGCCGAGAATGCCATAGACGATCGACGGCACGCCGGCGAGATTGGAGATATTGAGTTGGAGGAAGCTGTGAAGTCGGCGGAGCGGGGGCTTCACCGGCTTGTACTCCTCAAGGAAGATCGCCGTGGCGACACCCAGCGGGAGCGCTGCGATCGCGCACGCGGCGCAGATCCATATTGTGCCCCACATGGCCGGCCCTATCCCAGCTATCTTCGGCTTGCGCGACGGCGCGCTGCGAAGGAAGTCCCAATCCAGGTGCTCCCACCCTTGCATGACAAGTGACGTGAGCAGGATTCCGAGCACGACCACCGAGATCGCCGCACAGAGGCCGCAGAACCACTTGAAAACGTGATTCTTCAGCGCCCGCTGCGTGTTCCCCCGACGCACAAGTCCGCTCGGAGCCGTCATTCGTACTCCTCTCGGAACTTGATGCGGATGCGATGGCCCAAGAGGGTCAAAAGAAACGTCATCACAAACAGCGTCGCGGCGACGGCATAGGCTGAGTAGTACTCAACGCCGAAGTTGCTCGCATCGCCCAGGAATATCTGCACCATATAGGCGGTCATCGTCTGCGCCTGCTCGGTCGGGTTCCAGATCATGCGCGCCAGATTGCCTGCGGCGAGCGCCACAATCATCGTCTCGCCCACCGCGCGAGCGACGGCCAGCAACGATGCGGCAATGATCCCCGAGAGGGCTGCGGGTGTGACGACACTGACCGATACGTCGAACTTCGTCGCGCCCAGCCCGTACGCGCCTTCGCGCAAACTCGTGGGAACGGCGCGCAAGGCGTCTTCCGAGATCGAGCAAACGATCGGCAGGCACATGATGCCGACCGCCAAGCCCGCACTGAAGACGTTGTAGATCTCAAAACCTGCGTAAATCCCGCGCAGCAACGGCGTGATCACAGTGAGCGCGAAGAAGCCGTAGACAACAGTCGGCACACCCGCCAAAACCTCAAGCACGGGCTTGAGCACTGCTCGCACGCGGCGCGGTGCGTACTCACTCAAGTAGATCGCCGTGAACAGGCCCAGCGGAATCGCCACAAGCATGGCGATGATCGTGACGATCAGCGTGCCGCAGATGAGCGGCCAAATGCCGAAGTGCTTCTCCGCGCCGAGCAGCGGATTCCACTCGAACCCCGTGATGAATGCGGTGAAGCTGACGCCATCCGACCGGAAGAAGCGCGTGGTTTCTAAGGTCAAGACAACGATGATCGCCGTCGTCGTGAGGATCGAGAAGCCTGATGCGCCGACGAGGATAGCCCGAACAACACCCTCCACGGCACGACGGGCGAGCTTGGACCTCACCCGACCGCGCCTTGCGGAGTCTACGAATTCGCGAACGGTCAATGATGTCATCAACGCCGCCCGAGGAGATCAAAACAAAAGCCCCGGGACAATGCCCTCCTCATTGTCCCAAGGCAACGGATACAGGGAGCTTGCGGTAGATCTTCAGCAGCGGACCGTGAATCTTCTCGCCGTCCATGGTCAGGAACTGCGTGCCGGTCATCCGGTCGTTGAAGTTCACCATCGCTCGCAAGGAGATGATCTCGGGGAGCCGCACATAGCCGACTTCCTCGGCAAGCTCCGGACCATACTCGAAGTAGAACTTCACAAGCGCCTGCACTTCCGGGCGCTCGGCGGACTTGCGGCTGACATAGATAAAAAGCGGACGACTGAACGGAGCGTAACGACCGTTCTCGATCGTCTCTGGCGTTGGCGCGACCGCCCGTCTCGTCTCGGGGTTCACGATGGGGATGGCCCTGAGCTTGTCCTTGTTCTCGAAGTAATACGCGCAGCCGAAGAAGCCGATGCCGCCCCGGTCGCCTGCAACGCCGCGCACAAGCACGTTGTCATCTTCGGAGACGGACATATCGCTGCGGATCGCGCCCGTCTTGCCTGCCACCACATCCTTGAAGTAGTCAAACGTGCCCGAATCGGTGCCGGGCGCGTAAATGGAGATGGGGACGTTCGGCCAGTCGGCGCGCACATCCCGCCATGTCGTCACCGGCGATCCGTCGAGGAAGATCTTCCGAAGATCATCGACGCTCAACTGATCGACCCATGTATTCGACTTGTTGACGACGATCGATATGCCATCGTACGCCACGGGGATTTCGATGAACTCGATGCCGTTCTCAGCGGCGATCTTGCGCTCCTTCTCCTTGATCGGACGGGATGCATCGGAGATATCCGTCTCGCCGACGGTGAATCGTTTCATCCCGCCGCCCGTACCGGAGATGCCCACCGTCACGCGCACCCTCGGGCAGACCTTAGCGAACTCCTCCGCAACGGCTTCGGTGATCGGGTAAACGGTCGATGACCCGTCGATCTTGACGCTTCCGCGGAGATCCCTGTCGTAGTCGTGACCCGCGCCGAGGGCGGCGGAGGCGACAACTGCGATGACGGCAATCGCGAGGGCGGTTCTCATCCTGAACATGGCTCGAGTTCCTCGTGTTGGATTGTGTCGTATGCCGATACGGTTCCCGAAACGACAGCAGGATCGCGTCGCTGTGTTCAGATGGCGCTAAGATCGCATGAGCTGGCGGTTATGTTCGCGGGTCATGCGTGCCGCTGACATCACGCAAGCGCATCGACGAACGGATGGGGGATGCGCGAAGCCGCAAGCGGCGTCACCGCACGCCGATCATTCGCAGGTCGTGCCGTAGTAGGCGAGGAGGATGCCGAGGTCATTCTGATCCGTGTCGCCGTCGTCATCGATGTCGCCAGCGTCGTCGATGCCGTAGGCGGCGAGCAGTATGCCGAGGTCGATGGCATCAACATCGTTATCGCCGTCGAGATCGCCGGGGCATGCCGGCGGGCACTGGTTCAGGAGGATCGAGACCGTACCGCCATCCTGCTCGCCCGTACCCCACCAGTCGGCTGTGACGATGTCGGCGCGGCTGTCACCGTCCAGGTCTCCGATCGCAAGAGAGCAAGGCCATGTGCCCGCAGCATAAGTCGTGTGGGCTGCAAATGTCCCATCACCCCGGTTCAGGAGAACGGAGACGTTGTTGTCGTCCCAGTTCGCTGCGGACAGATCGGCGTTGCCATCGCCATCGAGATCCCCGATCGCGATGGCGCGTGGGTAAACGCCCACGTCATACATCACTGCCGCTGCAAACGTCCCATCACCGTGGTTCAGCAGGATCGAGATGGTGTTGTCGCCGTGGTTGGCGACCGCAACGTCGGCATCCGTATCACCATCGAGATCCCCGATCGCCACAACTTGCGGCCGATCACCCACGCTGTACGTCACGTGCGTGGCGAAGGTCCCGTCGCCGAGGTTCATGAGGATCGAGATGTCGTTGCCGAACTCGCTCGCCACGACCACGTCGACGTGACCGTCATTATTCAGATCGCTGACCGCGACATCGCGTGGGCAGACGCCGGCGTTGTATGTCACCGGTGCTGCGAATGTCCCATCACCGTGGTTCATGAGGATGAAGACGATGTCTTCCGAAGCGCTCGCTATGGTCAGATCGGCGTCACCGTCACCATCAAGATCGCTGATCGCCACCGCCCAAGACAAGTCACACGCGTCATAGTACACGTGCGCTGCGAATGTCCCATCACCGTGGTTCATGAGGATGGAGACGCCGTAGTCCGCGCCGCTCACCACGGCCAGATCGGCGTCACCGTCACCATCAAGATCCCCAGTCGCCACCGAAGTCGCGACGATGCCCACAGCACAGGTGACATGTGCTGCGAAGGTCCCGTCCCCTTGGTTCATCAGGATCGAGAGGGTGCCGTTCCAGGTGGTGGCCGCGACCAAGTCGGCATCGCCGTCACGATCCAGGTCTTCGATGATGACCGCCGTCGGCCATTGACCGACGCCGCAGGTCACGCCCCTGGCGAATGTTCCGTCGCCCTTGTTCAGCAGCGTTGAGACGTTGTCGCCCTGGGTGTTCGCCGCCGCCAGATCGTTGTGGCCGTCACCATCCAGGTCCCCAATCACGATCGAGCGAGGTCCATGGCCCGCAGCGTACATCACGGGTGGCCCGAACGTCCCGTCGCCCTGATTCGGCAAGATCGAGATGTTGTCGCCGCTGTAATGAAGGCACGCCACGACCAGATCAGCGTCACCGTCGTCATCCAAGTCACCGATGGCGACGGCTTCCGGATCATCGACATCGTAGACGGCGCCCGTTGTGAACGTGCCATCACCATCGTTGAGAAGGAGCGAAACGGTCTGACTGAAGGAGTCCGCCACGGCCAGGTCGCTGTCGCCGTCACCGTCCAGATCGCCAGCCACCACCGAGTGAGGCATGTCGCCCACGCCGTATCTGCTCTGCGGTGCGAACGTCCCGTCACCTTCGTTGAGAAGGATGGACACATCGTCGCTGCGATCGTTCACCGCAGCCAGGTCCGCATCGCCGTCGCCGTCGAGATCATCGATCACGACGAAGATCGGCCCGTCACCCGCGGCATAGGTCGTGTGCGACCCGAACGTGCCGTCACCCTGGTTGAGCAGGACCGAGACACCGTCATCGGCCCAACTGGTTACCGCGAGATCAGCGTCACCGTCTCCATCCAGATCACCGATCGCGACCGAGGTCGGGAGACCGCCCGCAGCGTAGGTCACATGCGCCGCGAACGTTCCATCGCCGTGGTTCATGAGGATCGAAACCGTGCTGTAGTACTGGCGCGTGTTGGTCACAGCCAAGTCGGCATCGCCGTCTCCATCCAGATCGCCGATCGCGACCGACAGTGGGCCACCATGCACGTTGTAGACCACCTGCGGCGCAAATGAGCCGTTGCCCCGATTGAGCAGCACCGTGACGCTGTCGCTGCCCTCATTCGCCACAGCCAGGTCAAGGTCGCCGTCGTTGTCCAGATCGCCGATTGCGACCGACCGCGGACTGTCACCCGCGTCGAGCATCTGCCTGGGGAAGAGCGGGCCGCAATCGCCGTATGCGGTTGGAAGCCCGGCTGCCAGGAGAATCAGTGCGGTTGCTGCTCTGTTGATCCACGCCATTGAGTTGCTCCTCTGTTCCGTCAATGCCGGCACAACGATGCCTCTACTCGGCGCACACGGTGCCCGGTCAACAGCAGATACGCGCTTTCCAAACCCGCGATGCTCGAAAAGGTCATTTTGTTTTGCCGGCGGGATTCCCGCAGCAGCGAGCTGCCGCGGCTTTAGGGGCGTGGGGGTCGTGGAGGTGGGTTCAGAGCGGGAACTCGGTGGTTTCCTTCACCGTGCTGAGGATGAACGTTGTGCGGATTCTGCCGATGTGGGGCAGACTCGATAGCCGGTGCGTCACGAAACCTTCGTACTCGTTCATGTCCTTCACCGCGACCTTGAGTATGAAATCCTCATCGCCTGCCGTGTGCCAACAGGCGAGGACTTCATCGAAGGCGCTCATCTCGCGTTTGAGCGTTTCGAGCGGGCCCAGGCCGTGCTCCTTGAGCGTCACCGAGACGAGTGCGACCGTTCCCTTGCCGACGGTCGGCGGGTTGAGAATGGCTGCGTAGTGGTCGATCACGCTGCGCGCTTCGAGCTTCTTGACACGTTCAAGCGTTGACGGCGGGCTGATGCCGATGCGCTTGGCGAGTGCGGTATTGGTGATGCGCGCTTCGGACTGAAGGATGCGGAGGATCTTCAAGTCGATGTCGTCGAGCTTGACTGCGGTGGTGCGGCGTGATGTAGGCATGGCGGGGCGCTAATGTTGAGGGGTTGCGAGTTCGCTGAGGACTGCTGCGAGGTAGCGGTAGGACTTCTCGACGGATGCGATGAAGACGCGTTCGTCGGGGCTGTGCGCGCCTTCAATGTGTGGGCCGAACGAGACCATGTCGATCTCGCCGATGCGTTCGCCGATGATGCCGCACTCCAGGCCGGCGTGTATGGCTGCGATGCGCGGGGCTGCGCCGAAGAGCGATTCGTAGATGCGCTTGCACACGGCGAGGACCGATGAGTCAATATTCGGCTGCCAACCTGGGTACTGATTGCCGACAACGACGGTCGCGCCCGCAAGCGCGCCGACCGCTGTGATCTGGCGAACAGCGTTGTGGATGTCATCAGCGGATGAGCTGCGCGTGAGGCACCCGACTGTGATGTTGAGCGTGTCGTCGGTCGTGATGGTGGAGACGTTGTTTGAGGTCTGGACCAGGCCGGGGATCTCGGGTGTGACGGCGAGGACGCTCGACGGCAAGGCGCACAGACCGGCGATGAGTCGGCGTGTGTCATCGGGTGATATGGCGTGGTTGGTCGTTGGGGTAATTGTTTCGACGGTGATGGTGCAGTGCGCTTCGCCGTTGGATCGCACGGCTGCGTCTTGGAGAGCCGCCGCAGCGCTGGTGAGCGCAGCTATCGCATCAGCGGGGACGGCGATTATTGCTGAGGCTTCGCGCGGGATGGCGTTGCGTTTGCTGCCGCCTGCGATACTGATGAATTGAAGATCATGCTTCTCCGCTGCGTGGAGCGTCGCGGCGAGGAGCTTGATGGCGTTGGCGTGGTTGAGATGGATGTCACCGCCCGAGTGCCCGCCGCGCAGGCCGGTGACGGTGAGCTTGACGGTAGCGCCGTCGCCAGCGACAGGCTGCTTGTGGGGGTTCCAGGTGAGCGTGACATCGCAGCCGCCCGCACAACCGATGTAGATGGCGTCATCTTCTTCAGAGTCGAGGTTCAGGAGGGTCCGTCCCTTGATGAAGTCAGGCTCGAGCGCCTTGGCGCCGGTCATGCCCATTTCTTCATCGGATGTGCACAGGAGTTCGAGCGGGCCGTGCGTGATGTCCGGATCGGTTGCAGCCGCGAGCGCCATGGCGACGCCGATGCCGTTGTCCGCACCGAGCGTGGTGCCCGCGGCACGGACGATTTGTTCGCCGGTCGAAGCGGCAGCATCGATGACGAGTTGGATGGGGTCGCGATCGAAGTCATGGTCGATGCCCGCGTTCTTCTCAGCGACCATATCAACGTGGCCCTGCAGGACAATGGTCGGGGCGTGCTCGCAGCCGGTCGTCGCGGGGACTTCGATGACGATGTTGCCCGCAGGGTCCTGGCGCGCAGCGAAGCCGAGGCGGTCACACGTGGCGTGGATGTGAGCGCGAATCTTCTCTTCGTTCTTGGATGGACGCGGCACAGCCGACATCTCGGCGAAGAAACGCCAGACAGCAGCGGGACGGAGCGATTCGACGGTCGCAATGTTGTCGGTGGGCATGGCAGGCGGCTCGTGTGTGAGGTGTACCGTAGCGCGTTCATGGTATCGTGAGGCTTGGTGTGACGTGATGAGTCTCTCGATCGAGTCGGGGACGACCAGCCCGATGAAGACGGTGCGCGTCGTGGGGATCAGCGTGGAGGATGTGCCGGCGCGGCTGGAACTCGAGATTTGAGACTTGAGATTTCAGATCTTGGATTCCCGCTCTTTCGCAGCGAGGTCGGTGATGCGGCGCAGCTCGGCCCACAGTGCATCGGTGCGGTGCCTTCCTTCGTAGTCTGCTCGTGACTGCTCGTTCAGGTGGCGTTGGCCTTTGATGTCGCTGTTCTGCAGGTTGTCAGCCCAGGCGCGGAGCTGGCGTGAGCACGACTCGGCGAGGGGTTTGAGATCTGAGATTTCAGATCTGAGATGCGAAAAGTCATCGCAGCGGTCGCAGAAGTGCAGCATCGAGCGGACTTCGCCTGCCGACCCTCGAGCGATGTAGAGGAACATCAGCAGTTCAGCCGTACTGCCTCGCTCGAACCCTTCAGCAACGTTGTTGGAGACTGAGAGCGCAGCACGACGAAGTTGCGAGCATAGGTCACCCGGCCGGTTGAAGCTCGCATCCTTCGTGAACGCTTCGATGCCCAGGACGAGGTCCATCGCGGACCGCCAGACGGGCAGATCTTCGAAGCGTTTGTACTTCATCGATTGCCCTTCATGTATTTGAGATTTGAGATCTCAGATTTGACATGCTACGCCGGGCTGGGGAGCAGGCCGCCTGTGTCGGCGTCCGGCTCGACTGTCGGCGTCGGCTCCGGCGTTGCGTCGTTGCGCTTGCCCGCCTCGGCTTGGAGCAGATCGATCACGGTCGGCTTGTCGAGCGACTCGCCCGCCATGAGCTTGCTCACCTCCGCTTCACTGAGCGTCTCAAACTTGAGCAGCGCCTCAGCGACGGCCTGCACCTTATCCCAATGCTCATCGAGCAGCCGCTGCGCATCGGCGTATGCTTCATCAACAAGTCGTTTGATTTCCTCGTCGATGAGGCGGGCCGTGTCGTCGGAGTAGTCCTTGTCGGGAATGACCGTGTCTTCAGCATCGTTGTGGGTGTACCGGACGAAGCCGAGCCGGTCGCTCATGCCCCACTCGACGATCATCGCGCGTGCGATTTGCGTCGCCTGCTTGATGTCCTGCCCGGCGCCGCTGGTGGCGTCGTCAGTGGCGCGCTGTTCGGCGATTCGGCCGCCGCAGAGCAAACGCATGGTGGCGAAGAGGTACTTGCGTCCGACGCCCCATCGGTCCTTCTCGGGCAGCGAGAACGTCGCGCCGAGCGCTTGACCTCGCGGAATGATCGTGACCTTGTGCAACGGGTCGGCGTCGGGGAGGAGCTTCTGGAGCACGGCGTGGCCCGCTTCGTGATACGCGGTGGCGCGGCGCTCATCCTCCTCGATCTTCGCGCTTCGACGTGATCGGCCGTAGCGAACCCTGTCGCGCGCCTCCTCGAGATCAACCATCTCGACGGCATCCTTCTCGAGGAGCGTCGCGCTGATGGCGGCTTCGTTGATGATCGCAGCGAGATCCGCGCCGGAAAAGCCGGGCGTCCCGCGCGCGAGCCTGCTCATGTCCACATCCGGCCCGATCTTGACGCGCTTGGAATGCACGTTCAGGATTTCGAGCCGACCCACCACATCCGGCGCCGGGACCGCGATCTGACGGTCGAACCGACCGGGACGCGTGAGCGCCGGGTCGAGCACATCCGCCCGGTTGGTCGCTGCGATGACGATGACCTGATCGTTGGTCTCGAAGCCGTCCATCTCGACGAGAATGGCGTTGAGCGTCTGCTCGCGTTCATCATGCCCGCCGGTCGTGAACCCGCCGCCTCGCCGTCTGCCGACCGCGTCGATCTCATCGAGGAAGATGATGCACGGGCTGTTGTCCTTGGCCTGCTTGAACAGGTCGCGGACACGGCTCGCGCCGACGCCGACGAACATCTCGACGAAGTCGCTGCCTGAGATGGAAAAGAAGGGCACATCCGCTTCGCCGGCGATCGCTCGCGCGAGGAGCGTCTTGCCGCAGCCGGGTTGACCGACCATCAGGACGCCACGTGGAATCCTGGCGCCGAGCTTCTGGAACTTCTTGGGATCCCTGAGGAACTGGATGATCTCCTGGCATTCCTCCTTGGCCTCGTCGACGCCCGCGACGTCGTTGAAGGTGACGCCGGTCGAATCCTTGGCGGTGACGCGGTGTCTGCTCTTGCCGAAGCTGCCGAGCATGCCTCCTCCGCCCCCCATGCCTCGCAGGCTGCGGAAGAAGATGAACCAGATCGCGAAGAGGATGATGACCCACAGGAGCAGGTGCGGCAGGTACTGGGCGATGAAGGACCGCGTGCCCTTATCCTCGAATTGGTTGCCCGTCAGCTCGCCGACCTCCTTGAGCCAGAACTCCCTGCCGCCCGGGCCGATTTCGACCTGGATGGGTCCGCCCGCTTCGTTTTGCGAGACGCGGACCGCCTGGATGGCACTGGGACTGACCTTCACGCTATCCAGCTTGATCTCTTTGTCAGCCCAGAGCTGCTGGAACTCGTACCACGTAACCGTCTGGGGTCGTCCCTGGAGCTGTGAGATCACGAGGAAAGCCGTGACGACGAACAGGGCCATCATCATCCAACCGAACGCGCTCCGATTCATGCGCATGTTCGGCGGGGGTGGGGACGGCCGACGATCGCGGTCCGGGGTCGGCGGCTCCTGGTTATTCGGCCGATCGGCCATCGTCTGATTCCTGTCTCGCGTGCCTCGGCTACCAGTCAGCCCGCATAGCCGAGACGATGTCCCGTGCAAGTTCCGCGACTGCCTGATGGATGCCGACCTCAATCGGTTCCCGGACGCCCGCTGCGGGGATGAAGTACTCGCCGGATGAGAATGATCGGCGTGCGACGAGCAAATCGCCACTGCGTTCATCCGTCCATTCGAAGTTCACGGTAATCTGGATCGCCATTTCCTGCACAAGCCCGGTCGTCCTGTCCGCGCTCAGTCGCGTTCTCGCCAGCTTGGTGATCGTCCCTGTCAGGATCGAATCGGCCCCGGAGCCTGCGGTGACACGATAGGGCGTTCGGGCGTGGATTTCCTTGATGATGGCGTCGGTCACGTCACGTTCGATGCCTCGCTCATACGAGGTATTGCCGAAAATCGGGACGGCGACGGTCCGGATGTCGCCGCGGTAGACCTCGCCCGTCCGGTAGCCGCCCTCGTACGTGTCGGCGCAGCCAACTGCGAACGTGCAGCAGACAGCAAGCGCGAGCGACATGCGGAGCAAGGTGCGGGCACGGAGCGTAGGGCGATGGTTCACGATTCATCCCTGCAGGCGTGTCCGCAAGCCCGGCATCGACCGATCGCGGGACACGCACCAACCTTGGTGGCCGTCGCACATCATAGCCCCTGGAGGCAACCGCGCTCCGCTGCGCGTCGCGGCTAAACAGATGATATTATCCGTTTGGCCACGACCCGAAGGGGAGCGCGGCCTCACGAACCGTCAATCTCCTCGCGGAGTTGCCGCAACAGATCGAACGCTTGCATCGGCGTCAGGTTATCGAGGCTGACTTCGCGCAAGCGGTCGACCGCTGGGTGCTGGATGTACTCGGTGAAGAGCGGAAGCTGCTCCATTGCCTTGGGAGTGCGCTCGACGTCAGCCGGACCGAGGCGTGTGCAGGCGTGCGTAGCCTCCAGGTTCTTCAAGATGTCCTGTGCTCGATCGACGGCGGTCGGCGGCAGGCCTGCGATCTTGGCGACGTGGATGCCATAGCTTTGATCGGTTCGCCCAGGCAGGATGCGGTGCAGGAAGATGACATCACCCTCCCATTCGCGCACCGCCACATGCAGGTTGCCGACTCGCCCCTCTTGTGTCGTGTCAGCCAGATCAGTTAACTCATGATAATGCGTGGCGAAAAGCGTGCGAGAACGGGCGGCGGCGAGATACTCCGCAATCGCCCACGCAAGGCTCAGACCGTCGAGCGTGCTCGTGCCTCGACCGATCTCATCGAGAATGATCAAGCTATGCGTTGTCGCGTGATGCAAGATGTTCGCCGCCTCGATCATCTCGATCATGAACGTCGATTGACCCAGATGCAGTTCATCGGACGCCCCGATGCGCGTGAAGATACGATCAGTAAGCCCGATCGTCGCGGTCTGGGCGGGAACGAAACTACCAACGTGCGCGAGCAGCACGATCAGCGCGTTCTGGCGGATATATGTGGATTTGCCCGACATGTTCGGCCCGGTGATGAGCGCGAGCGTGAACGCATCGGCGCCATCCTCGCCCGCTACACCCAGCGCGCAGTCGTTCGGCACGAACCCGTCGCCGAGCCGTTCATCCAGCACCGCGTGCCTGCCCTGCACAACGTCAAGAACAGGTTCATCGACGATCGTCGGCCTGACATACGCACATCGCACTGCGCGATCGGCGAAACACAACAAGATGTCAAGTTCCGCAACGACCTGCGCAAACTCAGCAAGCTGCGATGCGCACATCGCAGCGGACTCACAGAGCGATGTGAACAACCGCTGCTCACGCTCGATCGCACGGGCCTCGGCTGATGTGATCTTCGTTTCGTATTCCTTCAGCTCCGGCGTGATATAGCGTTCAGCGTTCTTGAGCGTCTGCTTGCGCGTGAAGTCATCCGGGGCGCTCGCCGCATTCGCCCTGGACAGCTCGATGTAATAACCGAAGACGCGGTTGTATCCGATCTTGAGCCTGGCGATGCCCGTCCGTTCGATGAGCGACTTCTGATACTGAGCAAGCCATGTCGATGCATCACGCTGCAAGGCTCGGCATTCATCGAGTTGCGCATCGTATCCATCACGAATGACGCCTCCCTCGCGCGTGTGCGTCGGCGGATGATCCACACATGCTTCAGTGATCTCAGACGAGAGCGCGACGAGCGGCTCGCAAAGCTGCGACAACCGTTCCGCATGACGAGCCAGCGCGGGTGTGTCACCGATATATTCGCGCAGTCGCTGCACGTGCCCCGTCGAGGCGCCCAGCGCGACCAGATCGCGCGGCGTCGCCCGGCCGATCCCCAGCCTGCCCGCGATGCGCGCCACATCCTGGATCACACCGACGTGTTCGAGCACACCCTGCGCCAATCGCCGATCCTCGACAAACGCGCCGACGATGCCCAGCCGGGCCTCGATTCCCGCGCGCTTCGCCAGCGGAAAGCACAGCCACTGCCGAAGCAGCCGTCTGCCCATCGGCGTCTTGCACCGATTCAGCGTCCCAAGCAGCGAACCGTCCGTCCCGCCCGTCCGCATCGTCCGCTCGATCTCCAGCGATCGGAGCACCGCGGCGTCGAGCACCACGAAATCGCCCGACCGCTCACGCTTGGGCGCTTGAAGATGCGAAAGCGACGGGCCGTCCGCGTTGGGGGCTTGCGTCTCCTGAAGGTACCGCAGCACCGCACCGGCTGGGGCGAGCGCCGGGTCATCCATCGACAGCCCGAACCCATCCACCGTCGCGACCTGGAAATGCTCAAGTACCGCTTCCGTCGCATCGGCGAGCCGAAAGTGCCAGGCAGGCCTCGGCGTCCCCGCGATCCCGAGCGCTTCAAGCGCGGGTGACACGCGAGGCGGAACCTCCCCCGTCGCTGTATCCGCATAGAGCAGCTCACGCGGGCCGATCCGCATCAGATCATCCACCAGCCGATCGCTGTGCGTATCACACAGCACAAACGACCCCGTCGACGCCTCCACCGCTGCGATGACCCCAGCAGACCGATCGCCCGACTCCGTGAACGCCACAGCCGCCACGACGTTCTGGTCCGCATCCGACAGCAGCGAATCATCCACCAGCGTGCCCGGCGTGATCACGCGCGTCACCGCCCGATCGACGACCCCCTTCGCCTCTTTGGGGTCTTGCACCTGATCGCACACCGCCACGCGATACCCCTGCTCGATCATCCGCCGAATGTACGAATCCACCGCATGGTGAGGCACACCGGCCATCGGCACGCCCGGCGTCCGCTGCGTCAGCGTGATCCCCAACGCCCGATGGGCCGTCACCGCATCGTCGTTGAACATCTCGTAGAAATCCCCCATGCGGAAGAAGAGAACGCAATCCGGGTGACGCTGCTTGAAGCGCTGGTACTGCTGCATCGCCGGGGTGAGTTTCGTCTGGTCCGCCATCGTGTCCCGCCGATCATACCCGCCGCTTGCGGCTTCGCGTCCCTCACAACCCCCAACAAAAAACGAGCGTGCGGGTCAATCGCACGCCCGTCTCGTGATGTGGAGCGGATGAGGGTCGAACTCACAACCTCCTCGATGCGACCGAGGCGCTCTCCCAATTGAGCTACCGCCCCTGACTCCTGGTCACCCGAGTATAGCGACGCCTGCACGAATCCTCCAAACTCACCGTGAGCAGAGCGAAATCCGCCTCCAGACCACTGTCCAGCCCACGAATCGCCCTTCGTCCATCCGTTCTCGCAAATCTATCGCAACAGCTTTAGGAGTCCCGCCGTATAGTCCGCCGACCGCTGGCCACCGGCTGTCAAGGCGAATGGGGGCACAGGCGGGGGATGAATGTCAGGAGCACCCCTCCACCTCACCGCGACCCAGCCGTTTCGTTCCCAGGAAGGATCAACCGTGGTCTCCAACGTCTCCCCCAATCGTGCCGAACTCGAACAGCTCTGCCGGGTCTTCCGCCTGCTCTCGGACCCCACACGCCTGCGGATCCTCCGCATCCTCAGCGACGGCGAACGACACGTCACGAGCCTCTGCCAACTGCTCAGCCTCCCGCAACCGACCGTCAGCCACCACCTCGGACTCCTCCGAGGGGCCGGTGTCGCCACAGGCAGGCGTGCGGGAAAACAGGTCTACTACCGGCTCAATCCCGAAAACGTCCAACTCGAACCCGTCACACGCGCCATCCGCATGAGACACGGCGGGACGCGAATCTCACTCGCTGAACACATGGTTGAACACACGACAACGCCGATGGCTCGCGCAACTGTCCCCGCCAACGGCACCGCCGCCCCACAACCCTCACAGCCCGCCGTGGCACGAGCCTTCTGATACCCCCTCATACGCTCAGCGCGCTGTCGATCCACCCGCCACCGAGCACCACCTCGCAACGATCCGCGTCGTAACACACCGCCGCCTGGCCCGGCGCGATCGCATACTGCGCCTCCGCAAAACGCACCTCAAAACGAAAACCTTGAGCGGAGCGAAATCCGCCATCGGCGGAACCGTGCTCCATCGCCCGCACCGTCGCCGCCACAGGCGCCGCGTTGTACCGGATCTTCACGAAGCACGACAGCCAATCCACAGGCGGCTCAACGAACCAGTTCGCACCTGTCGCCCGCAGCCCAACCGACGCCAGATCCGCCCGCTGCCCGACTGTGATCGTGTTCGCCTGGGCATCTTTCGCCGTCACATAAATCGGATACCCCATCGCCACGCCCACGCCGCGCCGCTGCCCGATCGTGAAGTGCTGATGCCCCGGATGCTCACCCACGACCGCACCCTCACGATCGACAATCACCCCCCGCCGAATCGCGCCCGGCGACCGCAGCTTCACAACCGCTGCGTAATCATCATCTGGAATAAAACAGATGTCCTGGGATTCAGTTTTCCCTGCCACGTGTAAATCAAACTCACGCGCAAGCTCCCGAACACGCGCCTTCTCATACCCACCCACCGGCAGCAGTATCGCGCCAAGCTCGTCAGCAGCCATCGCGAAGAGCACGTACGATTGATCCTTGTGTCCATCCGCGCCGCGCAGCAGGCGCAGCCGACCATCCACCATCTCGACCCGCGCGTGGTGCCCCGAGGCGACGAACGCAGCGCCGATCTGCTGAGCGTACTCGCGCAGTTTTCCGAACTTCAGCCACTTGTTGCACCGGATGCACGGGTTCGGCGTCCGACCCGCGTTGTACTCGCTCACGAAGTAATCGACGACTCGTCCGAACTGATCCGTAAAGTCGCGGATGTGAAGCGGAATCCCAAGCTGAGCAGCCACGCGCTGCGCATCCTGCGCATCGTCAGCAGCGCCACGCCCCAGCCGCATGTAACAGCCGACGACCTCATACCCCTCGCGCAGCAGAATCGCCGCCGCAACGGATGAGTCAACTCCGCCGGACATCGCAACAACGACCTTCTCCGCTCGCGATCGCATTGCCCAATCCTACCCGTGCGGGCACCCCGTGTCCGACGTCGCAACGGATAGAGCCCCGCAGACGCGGAGGGGGATCCGCATCCCCCGGTTCCGAGGGTTCACATCGCATCAGTGCGCATGGATCCGCGAAGGACGGGTCATCGGCGTCAGTGCTTGAAGTGGCGTGTGCCGGTGAGCATGCAGGTGACGCCCCGCTGCTCGCAGAGGTCGAGCGTCTCCTGGTCGCGCTTCGATCCGCCGGGCTGGACGAGCAGCGTGACGCCCGCCTCGATCAACGCCTGCGGACCATCCTTGAAGGGGAAGAACGCATCGGATGCCGCGATGGCGCCGCCGCCTTGGCCGAGCCGATTCGCCGCCTTCTCAACCGCAAGGCGAGCCGCGGTCACGCGATCCATCTGCCCCGCGCCCGCGCCCCAAAGCTGGTGATCACACCCAATGGCGATGGCGTTGGATTTGAGATGCTTGCAGATCGTCCAGATCGTCATGGCGTCGGCGAGTTGGTCTTCGCTCGGCACCGGACCGGCTGCGTGCTTCCACTGTTCGGGTGGGACCGAGCGGAGATCGCGGTCCTGCACGAGGATGCCGCCGGGCACCGATCGGTAGTCGAGCTTGCGATGCGCCGACGGCGCGCTCCGTCCGACCGCGAGAAGCCGAACATTGGCCCATCGAGCCTTGAGCTTCGCCAGCGCCTCATCGTCGAAGCCGGGCGCGACGATGACTTCAAGGAATCGTCCGGTCCCCTCGACGATTCGGCCAGCCGTGCTCGCGTCAACTGTCGCGCTCATCGCGAGTATCCCGCCGTACGCAGCCATCGGATCGCCTTCGTACGCCCGCACAAACGCATCGGCGAGGTCGTCGGCAACGGCGGCTCCGCAGGGGTTTGTGTGCTTGACGACACAGGCACATGCCCGGCCCGGGTGGACCTTCTCAAGTTCATGCACCAGTTCAAGCGCCGCAGCGGCATCGGCGATGTTGTTGAAGCTGAGCGGCTTTCCGTGCAACTGATCGCCGTGCACAACGGTGGCGCCGACGGATGCCGGATCGCGGTATAGCGCCGCGGTGAGGTGCGGGTTCTCGCCATACCGCAGTTCGCCCGCCTTGGTGTACGTCAGGCGCAACGTATCGGGGAAGGCGGCAGCCTGCACGCGGTTCATGTACGCGGAAATCGCAGCGTCGTACTCAGCGGTTCGGCTGAACGCCGCAGCCGCCAATTCGGCGCGAAGCTGCAGCGTCGTGCTGCCGTCGTGTTGTCGCAGTTGATTGACGATGTGATCGTACTGCCTGGGATCGGTGACGACGGTGATCCATTCGTGGTTCTTCGCCGCGCTTCTGATCATCGACGGGCCGCCGATGTCGATCTGCTCGATCGCCTGTTCGGTGGTGACATTCTCAGCACGGATGGTCCGCTCGAAGGGATACAGATTGACGCAGACCAGGTCGATCGGCGTGATCCCGTGCTCGTCGAGAGCTGCCTGATGCTCGTCAAGCTGCCTGCGCGCGAGCAGCCCGCCGTGGATCAAGGGGTGCAGCGTCTTGACTCGGCCATCCATGATCTCGGGAAACCCGGTGACATCGTCAACGCTGACAACGGAAATGCCCGCCTGCGCAAGAGCCCGACCTGTGCCTCCTGTGGAGATGATCTCCACGCCGAGCGCGACAAGCATCTGCGCGAATGGGACGAGATCGGTTTTGTCGCTGACTGAAAGAAGGGCGCGTTTGATCTGAACGAGATCGGGCACTGGAGCCACCTTGCGAGTGTTAGTTGCTCGGGACCAGTTTGGAGAGACGGCCGGTGGATGTGGCGGCATAGATGGTGCCGTTCAGCAGGCGGTCAGCCTGGATGTCGAGGAGGCGCGGCATGGCGTGCGTGGCAACGAGCCGACCGGTTGCGATGTCAATCTCGTAGACCGAGTTGGGGAACCACGTCAGGATTCGATCGCCGTGCTGGGTGAGCACCCTGCCCTTGGCGTCGGGGCACCGCCACACGACGCTGCCGTCGATCTGGTTCAGCGCCACAACACCCTCGCCGGGCACATACTGGTAGAGCACATCGCCGATCAGGATCGGCTGGTCGGTGAGCGGTGATTCGGTGCGGTAGCGCCACCGCGCCCGGCAGCCGCGACGTGACAGCGCCCAGATCGATTGGTCCTTGCTGGCCAGGAACACCGTGTCGTCCGTCGTGATGGGGCGATTCGACAGCGTGCCGAAGAGCGTCCGACGACCGATGGCGTGACCGGTTTCGTCGAGGACGAGGACGCCGCCGCCTTCGTTCACGATCACCAGGTCACGGCCGACCAGCACGGGCTGCGTGTCGATCGACGCGTTGGTGTCATAAGCCCACTGCTTGAACCCGGTCCGCCAGTTGTGCGCCAGGACATGGCCGTTCGCCGAGCCGTACACCGCGAGGTCGTTGATGACGACGGGCCTGGTGTTGACGACCGTCGCGAGGCGGTGCTTGTCAAGAAGCTGGCCCGTCTCAACGTCGAAATGGAACAGCCCGGTACTGCTTGAGACGAGGAGCCTGTTGTCGACGCGAGCGGTTCCAACATACGTCTGAAGCGGATCGCCCAACACCTCCGTCCACCGTGTGTTGCCGTCACGCGCTTCCAGAACGGTCAAGATCGTGCCCCCCTCCCGGGCGACGACGATGTCATCAAAGACATCCATCTCCAGCAGCCGAAAGCCGTCGGAGATGACGATCTGGCTCTCCCAGTCGAGCCGGTAGCCCATCGCCGTGGCTGTCCGGTTGTCGATGAGCAGTGTCGCGCGGTTGACATCCGGGCCGGCGATGACCTCATTGCTCCCGCATCCGGCGGCGAGCAGGCCGGCGGTGAGCGTGAGACCGATCGTCAGGCAGTGAAACACATGTGGCAAACGGAACTTCATCATGAGTCATATCCTGTGGAGTGCGTGACCGTGTGACCCGCACACTGAGCCGCCCCGGCACATTCCCGGCGAAGCACTCATCCAGCGTGTGCCGAGCGACGCAGTATCGAACGGTCCCCCTTGACCGTCAAGCGCCGGCCCGTGCGACGAGCCGTCGTGCCCGCGAAATCGGCTGCGGCGAGGGCTGCCAGGCGGCGGCTACCCCCCTTAGGCCTGCGGAATGCGGCGAAGGTCCACGTCGTGCCCGGCGACGATCAGGATGTCCCGCTCGCTCAGGCTGCTCTGGGGCATCGGCAGATCCACCACATGCTCGTCGTACGCATCCTCGCCCGTCGATGTGGGCGACGCCACCGGCCGCTTGATCGCCACGATGTTGATGCGATGCTCATGGCGAAGGTTCAACTCGTGCAGCCGTTTCCCAACCCAGGCAGGCGGCACGGGCATCTGCACCAGGCCATACCCCTCCGCCAGCTCGACATGCTCGACGATGAACGGCGAGAGCAGCAGATTCGCCCAGCGGTCGGCGGATTCATCCTCGGGGTTGACCACAGCGTCGGCCCCAACCCGCGTCAGAATCGCAGCCTGCATCCGGTTCGCCGCACGACTGACCACCTTGCGAACATCAAGCGACTTGAGCAGGACCGTCGTCAGGGCGTTCGCCTCGAAGTTCTGCCCGATCCCGACGACCGCGACATCCACCTGATCGACCCCCTGAATCCGCAGGGCCTGCTCGTCGGTCGCATCCATCGCAATCGCAAGGGCGACCCTGTCGCGCATCTCCTCGACGATCCGACGATCAAGGTCAACCGCGATCACCTCAGCGCCTGCCTCGGAAAGGTTCGCTGCCAGGCGTGATCCGAATCGACCCAATCCAATCACCGCGAAACGTTCCATGGCTCCTCCAACACCCCCACTCCCACAACCTTGAGTCCGCCGTGGCGGACGAAATCCGCCTCCGGCGGACCACACTTCCAAAGCCGGTTTACCCGACGACGACGCCTTCCTCGGGATACTCGTACCACGGCAGCCGACCCGGTCGGCCAAGCAGCGCCGCCAACAGCGCGAGCGGGCCTAATCTGCCTGCGAACATACCGACAATGATGACGACCCGGCCGCTGCTCGACAACGCATCCGTCACGCCGAGCGACAGGCCGACCGTTGAGCACGCGCTCACCGCCTCGAACGCGATCGTCAGGAACGCCGCCGCCTCGGTGATGAGCAAGAGCAGCACGACCGCTGCGATCGTGGCCAGCCCCATCATGATGAGCGTCGCGGATCGTTGCACGATCGAGACGGACACACGCCTGCCGAACGCCTCGGGGCCTGCCCGGTTGCGCAGCGTGGACCAGACGAGCATCGCCATGATGACGACCGTCATCGTCTTGACGCCACCCGCCGTCGAGCCTGGTGATCCGCCGACGAACATCAGCAGCATCACGACAAAGCGGGATGCGGGCGTCAACTCTGACATGGGCATCGAGTTGAACCCAGCGGTGCGCGATGTGATCGAGAGGAAACTCGCATCCATGAGCCGCTGCGGTGCGGTGAGCGTTTCCTGCAGTGCGGTTGCGACCGGGTCGATCACATCCTGGCTGAACCCTTGACCGATGAGCACGCCCGCCGTGCCCGCCATGTAGAGCACGAGCGTGGCGATGAGCACGAGCTTCGTGTGCAGCGTGAGACGAATCCAAAGACGCCGTGACTGCCTGCGGCCGGGCGGGCGGAAGAGCGCCGCGAACTTCTCACATCCGATCTCAAACAGATTGAAAAGCACGGGAAATCCAAGGCCGCCGAGCACGATCAGCGGCGCGATCACAAGATGCGTCGCCCAGTGCCAGCGGTACGAGACGAGCGAATCGCTCAGCACCGCGAAGCCCGCATTGCAGAACGCTGAGATCGACATGAACGTGCTGTGAAAAAGCCGTTCAGACCAAGGCAAGCCCTCCGACCACATGCCCAGCAGGCTGATCACACCAAGAAGCTCGAAGAGCAATGTGCTCAGGCCGATGAACCACACGAGCTTGCCGACGATCACGCGCCCGAACTGTTCCTGCGTCAGCGGACCGGCGAGCGAGCCGGATTGCTTGAAACTCAAGGGCGACCCGGAGAGGAGCAGGACAAACGCAGCGTACGTGACGATGCCCAGCCCGCCGAGTTGGATGAGCGCCAAGATGATGAGTTGCCCAACGGGTGTGAACTGCGTCGCCGTGTCGCGCACGATCAGGCCCGTCACGCACACCGCTGATGTGGAAGTGAAGAGCGAGTCGAGCCAGTTGATCGGCTCGCCCAGCGGAGTCGTGACGGGGAGTTTCAGCGCCGCCGTGCCGATCAGGATCAAGAGCGCGAATCCGCCGACAAAGAGCAGCCCGGGACGATGGAGTCGGCTCACGATGGTGAGGTACGAGCGCAGCAGAAGCAGCGTGAGCCAGAGGCAGACGACGAAGGTCGCAGCCCGGATGGAGTAGAGGGCGGTACCCCACATCAGCGCCGCGGCGACGGCCTCGACGATGAGCGAACCAACCGCCTCACCCCGCTGACGCGCCGGCCAGGCACGCGCGAGCGTGTGGAGCAGCGCACCGGTTGCGGCGACGATGAGCACGTAGAACCCGACGAGCAGGAGGCTCGAATCCAGGAGCGGTTCGCGCCAGCCGTGTCGCAGAACCAAGAGCGCCGCCGCACCCCCCACCGCCGCCATCCGCGACAGAAAAACGCCCAGCCGATCGGCCGTCGGTCTCCGCAGCACGATCTCTCGACGAAACGCCATGCACCGCAAGGTACACGCCCCGCCCCTTTTGATCGAGCAGCACGCCGCCGATCATCTCATGATGAGCGTCACGATTCACCACGGAGGTCGCGGGGAGCACGGAGGGGGATGGGTCTCTCTGCTGCGCTGCATCCTCTCCGATGCGGCAGCGGATGGACGCGATATGCTGTTGGCCTGCGGGGCCAGCATAGTGCCGGCGGCATGCTCCATGACAGATGACCAGACATACATCCCGATCAGCACCCAGGAGGCGGTCGAGGCCGTGCTCAGCGGAGAGCCGCTGCGGCGAGCCGAGATCGCGGATCTGCGGGCATTGATCGAAGGTGTACAAGAGGAAGCGGCGAAGCGAGGCATCGAGCTGGAAGGCGACGCGTACGACGCTAAGCCGCTGGTCTTGAGATGTCCAGCGTGCCGGATCGTGGAATGTGACTGCCGTGGTTTGACAATCCGTATCGCGACGGGCTTCCTGCGTGCCACGTTCACGCAGGACGCTGACTTCTATCGCGCCACGTTCACGCAGAACGCCGGCTTCGAGGGTGTCACCTTCACGCAGAACGCCAGCTTCTGGCATACCACGTTCACGCAGGACGCCAACTTCATTGGCGCAATGTTCACGCAGGACGCTGGCCTCTATCGTGCCACGTTCACGCAGAACGCCAGCTTCGAGGGTGTCACGTTCACGCAGAACGCCAGCTTCGGTGGCACCACGTTCACGCAGGACGCCAACTTCGGGGGCGCAACGTTCACGCAGGACGCCAACTTCGGGGGCGTCACGTTCACACAGGATGCTAACTTCTCGAACACCACGTTCACGCAGGATGCCTACTTCAGGGACGCCACGTTCACGCGGGATGCCCACTTCTGGCGCGCCACCGCGAGTGCTGCGATCAGGCTGCGCGAGGCGCGCCTTGGTGCCGGAGGGAGGCTGGACTTCACCGGCCTCGAGCTTCGGCCGGGCGGGCGGGTCGAGCTGTCCATCGAGCAGATCGGGCGGTGCCGTCGCAAGCTCATCGACGGAGAGGATTCACGTGATCCGGCGGTTCTTGCCGACGCAGCAGCGCAGTACAACATGCTGCGCGACAACTTCCGTTCCCAGCCGAGTACGGATGAGGAAGAGGACCGTTGCCACTACAAGTACATGAACCTCCGCCGCAAGGGCAAAGAGTCGCCGCAGGGCCGCGGCGCAGCGTGGCTGCTGCGCTGGCCTTGGCATCACGTCAGCCGGTTCTGCGACTGGTTCTTCTTGAAGTGGTGCTACGGGTACGGCATCTACACACACCGCATCGGCCTCGCGATGCTGGCGGTGCTCGCGCTCTTCTCGCTGGTGTACGCGCTCGCCGCCGGGCCGGAGACGATCCGCGGCTACTTCGAGGTCGGCGCGGACGGCCTGGCTACCGAGCGCACGGACTTCAGCGCGGCGTACTTCTCGGTCATCACGTTCGCGACGATCGGGTACGGCGACTACGCGCCGATGGGGTGGCTTCGCATCGCCGCATCGGTCGAGGGACTGCTCGGGCTGTTTCTCATGGCGCTCTTCACCGTGTCGTTCGCCCGCAAGCTCCTTCGGTAACGGCAGCGGCGACGAGCGAGCCGCGGCGTCCTCGCCAGCGGTCCCCCACCCCCTGACGTGCGCAGCAGTACAATCCGCAGCTTCACTCCGCGCGGAAGTGATGAACCCCATGTTGCCACATGGGGCTGTGATGGGTGACCGCCGCGTGTCGCTTACAGCTCATCGGGGGGTTGTTCCGGGGGGACTTCCGGGGGGAGTTCGATGATCTCATCGGTCGTTGTTCGCCGATAGATCACGCCGCTTTGCTTGACCTCGCGAACCTGCTTGTCCACGACGGTGCGTCTGGGCTCCTTCTTCACAGCCCGAACGATGTGGCCGAAGAACTCACCCACGCAGCGGGAGAGCGATTTGTCACGGGTTGTGCGAGACGTGGAGGTCATGGGTCCATCCCGTCACCGGCAGTCAGCGAGGAAGGTCCGTCATCCCGCTAAAACATCGGGAAGATCAGACAGGATCGCAGCGATCGTATCCGGCGTGCGGTTCCCGTGCAGCCCATCTCGCCAGCCGATCGTCATCGTCGCTGATGGCCTGCGGCCCGGGGCATCGCTTATTCACCACGGAGAAACTATGAAAG
>JAGLTS010000064.1 GCA_023135165.1 Phycisphaerales bacterium
CCGCCAGCGTTCAATCTGAGCCAGGATCAAACTCTTCACTTGTTTATTGGGTGATCCGAACCAACCCCGGGAAACCCGAAGCAGGCGCGGTTCAGTCCGCAAAGAGCCTAACCTGTTGCCCGGCGCCACTCGCGCGGCGCCGGTCGGTCTCACAGCCCTCCGCGTGGTGCGGATGACTGTGCCGCCGGGCGGCGAAACCCGACGGTCATTTGAACATCACTCAAAAGAGATCTAAAAAGCTCTCTTTCACTCACAAGAATGCTCACGAGTCCTCGGCTGTGAGACGAAGACCCGCATTTTTATCGCATCGCACGCCACCAGTGAGCGGTGCCGTCGATGCGTCACATTCTCGCGACAACCCAACTGTTCACTTGTCAAAGAGGCCCGGGCGATACGACACCCGACGCTGTTCGGTACTGTCACCGAAGCGAGGAGCTATTCTGGTGATAAAAGGGGGCCGTGTCAACCGGTACAAGCATGATCGGTGCGAGTTTTTTCAAGTTAGCCCGGCGAAGACGCATTCGCGATGCGGGGTGAGGCCAATCGCGGCATGATGTACCGGCTGGATGGAGTGCCGGCGGATCGGCGCGTGAGACAGGGGCATTGGGCACAAAACGAGGCGGTGCAGGGGGTTACGGCGTATCTGGGTGGGGCTCGGGCGTGGGCCGATGGCGACGCAGGGCGGGGTCGGCTCGACGTGCTCGGCGTGCATGATCGTCGGAAACAGCCAGGACGGCTGCCCAGAGCATATCCGGGTGAAGCGCCCGGGCGGCACGGCAGGCGGCTTTGAGCGTCGCCCCGGTCGTACACACATCATCCACAACGACGAGATCCCAGCCCCGCAGATTGAGCGGTGCCTTCAGATGGAAGGCCTGGGCGACGTTGTGCTTACGGGCGGATGGCGCGACAGCCCGCTGGCTGGGGCGGTGATCGCGTGTGAGCAGGCGGATCATCGGGGCATTGATGCCGCCTGCGAGGCCTTGCGCGATCTCGGCTGCGTGGTCGATGCCGCGCGCGATGCGACGACGCCAGGTGGTGGGCATCGGCGTGATGATCGTGCGCGACGGGTCCAGACCGGCCTCGATGAGCGAGCCGCCGAGGGCTTGGCCGAGCTGTCGGCCGAGCGTGCCCCAGCGTGTGAACTTGACCGCGTGAATCCAGTCGAGCATCGGTTCCTCGTAGGGTGCGAGGCGGACGATCTGGTTCCACGGGGGGCGTGTGCCGCGACAGTGCGAGCAGCCGAGGTCATCAAGCTCGTGTGGGCCGACCTTCGCACCGCAGCGATCGCAGTATGAGCCGAGCGCGTCGGGCTGCCAGCCGGTCTGTCTGACCTGCTCGCGCCAGGGCGGGTCGGTGTGCGGGAGGATGGCCTGCTCGATGGGAAGCGCACGGTCCGCCAAGCGTGTGAGCAGCGTGTCAGCGTGGAGGGGTCGTGGGGGCACGGAGTGCAGTTTCACGCTTGTTTGTAATACAAACACTCACAGGGCGTGGAGTGGTTGTGAGGGCACGGGGTGCAGTTTCCCTAGCTGGTCGGATCTCCCTGACGCTTGATGAAGCGGCCAAGCAGTGGGACGGCGAAGGAGTACTTCCCGTGTCTGTTCTTGTAGACCAGCCCGGCCTCGGCCAATGAGACCAACATCTGATTGACGTGACTGCCGCTGAACGGCTTGCTAATTCTCGCCTTGGATTCAGCAACAATCTCCTGGACCGTGAACTCCGCCTCCGAATTCGGAAGTTGTGCGATGACCCACAACAACTCGTGTTGTCGATCCGTCGCGCGCGCCCACCGACCGGCGAAGAAGTCGGAGTCGAGCTTGCGCATGATCTCATCGATCGGAACCGACGCTGGTTGTCCCGCTTCCAGTCGCTGGATGAACAGATCATAGACCTCACGGCAGATGAACTGAATGAAGTACGGATAGCCTCCGGAGACCTCGCAGATCAGGTCAATGGACTCGCCGGAGAACGTGACCGGGCAGTGTGCATCCCCGATTGGCTCCGTGATGGCGTCGCGGCTCTCTTGCTCGCTGAGTCGCTCAAGGAAGATCACCCGGAACATGCGCTCGGCGTATGTTCGTGCCTCCACGAGTTTCGGAAAGAGCGTCGGCAGGCCGGTCAGAGCAAGCATGAACCGGAAGCCCTTCTTCTGCAATGACTGGAACACTTCAAGAAGGATGGAAAGCGGGTACTCCTCCTTTGCAGCATGATCCGCCAAGTTCTGAGCTTCGTCATACGCAAAGACGATGCCGCCGCAGTCAGTTGGCAGGTTCTCGCCGACGAGTTCCAGAACGGCTTTGAGTTTGTCGGACACCAATCCGGGTGTGCTGGCGAAGCAAGCGGAGAGGTTCTGGAAATCGAGCGGGCGCGACTCGCTGACCGGTTGGTTGAAGAGGAACGGCTCTCTTGTGACCTCCATCGTGAACGACGAGGTCGCCACAGCCAGATCAGCTAACACTCTCGTGGCAAGGGCTGTCTCACTGACGGTGGCGGACTCCGACAAATCGGCGCCAATCCAGAGCCATCGCGCTCGCTGAGCCATTGGCTTGAACGTCTCAAGCAGGACCGTTTTGCCAACACCGCGCAACCCTGTGAGGACCACATTCTCGAGCACGACATCCTGATCCAGCAGCCGAGCAAACTCACGACGCTCGGTCTCACGCCCAGCCAAGTATGGGGGCATATGGCCAGCGCCGGGACGAAAGGGGTTCCGAAATTCGGTCACCGCAGCAGCCATCTACACCTCCCTCTGGGCAACAGCCACAGCGTATCCCAAAGTTTAGTCCCGTCAAGTCGCCCGGCTAAATTTAGTCCCTCACCAACCCGCATGGGCCACCGCTGGGGGTTGTCGGCCCACTCGGCGCACGACAGCACCCATGGGGGGAGGCATGGGCGCTGACGCGTGGGGCGTGAGCCAGCGAGACCGCTGCGACGCCCGCAGGATATGCTCGCTCGCTGCTGCGTTGCCGGTCCGGCTCATCAGTCCGGAGTCCCCTGCTGCGCGTGGTGCTCCAGCACCTTTATCACGACAAAGACATCTGGGTTGACATCCTCATCGTTCTCCAGCGCGTGGCGCGTCAGATCAAGTGCTGTCTGCTCATCGCCGTCACGGAGCGAAGCGTCGGCGCCAGCTTCGAGGAGTGCATGCACGGCTTCGTAGCTACCAGCCAGGGATGCATACATCAGCGCGGTTCGATCGTCGTCGTCGCGGAGGTTCACATCAACGCCCTGCTCGATGAAGAAACCCAGGACGAAGGGGTCGATGCAGCGAGCTGCCTCCAGCATCAGAGGTGTTCCGTCCAGCATCGTGCCATGCACGTCGGCACCGAACTCGACAAGTGTCTGACCAATCATGGCTTGGTCGGTGATCCCCCATCGTTCGGCGCACCACAGACGCAACAGATGCTGCGCCGCCGCTGCTGGATCGTCCTGCCTGGAGAGAAGCAGGCGAGTCACACCGTGGCCACCTCGCCGAAGTGCGAGTTCCATCGGCGTGCTGCGAACTGCAGGGTTCGGCGAGGCGTCGGCGCCGGCATTGAGAAGCAGGCTGAGCATCTCCACACCACCGACGTGGATGGCCAGATCAATCGGCCGCCATCCGTTGATCAACAACGGAGCGTTGATGTCCGCGCCCGCTGTGATGAGGAGTTGGGCGGCCTCCAGTTGTGATGTGACAGCGGCAATGTGCAAGGGTGTCGCGTTGCGGAAGAATGAGGCGGAGATGTCGAGCGGAAGGTCCACATCGACGCCCGCTGCGAGTTCGGCGCGCAGGCGGTCGAGGTCGCCGAACTTGGCTGCCTGGTGGATCGACGACCAGTGCTCGACGCGGGCTGTGCCGACGATGACAATTCCGATCAGCATGCCGTACGCGAGGATGATGCCAAAGGCGCTTCGCCAGGCCCAGATCGGTTTGTACATCCACCAGCGCCGGCCTCGCGGCGTCCCGCATTCCGGACAGCGCGTGCTTTCGATGTGGCTCAGGTCATAGCGACACTCCGTGCATCGCTCTTTGCGCCAAAGACGTGGGGGCACGATCGCAAAGACAAGCAGATGGACAGCGATTGCGGACGCGTAGCACAGCACATCAACGGCGAAGCCCAGCCACATCGGCCTTAGCGGAAGCACTTCGTAAGAGTCCGGGTCCAAGGGCAACAGATGCACCTTCACCCCCTGGTGATACCTGACTTCATCGGTGAACCCGCGATAGTAGTGATCCCGACCTGTCGGGGCCGCCCACATGTGAAGCGACCGCATGGGCCAACCGGTGGCGATCTCCTCAGAGCGGCTGGTGTCGGGCGGCCCGGCGGATCTGAGCCAGGGAAGCCCGGCCAATGGACTCATCGCCGCGCCCCAGGCGATGACGATGGTGAGCAGCAGGCCGAGCGGGAGGCTCGTCGCGATCAGCCACACGGTGATCTTGGCGCGGTTGGACATGGCGTGCGTATCGCTACGAAGGAGGTTCAGAGCGTATCAGACGCTGCTGGGTGACGCGAAGAGGCAAGCCGGTTGGTTCGCTCGGCGCGCGACAGCGCCCATGCGGGGAGGCATGGGCGCTGGGGTGTGTGTGTATGTATGTGCGAGTTTTACTTCTTGGCGAGGGGGAGGCCTTGAACGTGCTTGAGGCCTCGTCGGCGGTCGCGGAGACGGCGGGCCTTGCCGACGCGATCACGCAGGAAGTAGAGCTTGGCTCGCCGGGCGTCGGCACGACGCACGACGTCGATCTTGGCGATACGGGGCGAATGAAGCGGGAAGACTCGCTCGACACCCTCGTTGGCGACGATTCGCCGAACGGTGATCGACTGGTTGATCCCTCGGCCGTTGCGCGCGATCAGGACGCCCTGGTAGACCTGAATGCGCTCGTTGGTGCCTTCGATGATCCGCACGTGCATATTGATCGTGTCGCCAATGTCCATGTGCGGCAGGTCGGTCTTGAGCTGGTCTTTGGTGACGCTCTCGATCAGTTCTCTGGTGCTCATCGCTGTGTCCTGTTCTCACCGCACCGGCGGTGCTGCGCTTTCGTCGTGAAGCAGATCCGGCCTGCGCTGCTCGGTTCGCCGGAGCCGCTGGATGTCTCTCCAGGCAGCGATTTTACCGTGGTCGCCGCCTATCAGTACGTCGGGCACTTCTCTGCCCATCCACTCCCTCGGCCGAGTGTAGTGCGGGCAATCCAGCAGTCGTTCTCCGCCCGCCCCGGTTGGCGAGAAGCTGTCCTCGTCGGCTGACTGGTCATGCCCCAGCACTCCGGGGATCAGCCGAACGACGGCGTCGATCAGTACCAGTGCCGCAGTCTCGCCGCCGCTGAGGATGTAGTCGCCGATGCTCAGTTCGATCGGCTTCAGCTCCTCGATGACCCGCTCGTCGATTCCCTCGTAGTGTCCCGCGATGATGAGCAGCCGCTCCTTGGTCGCCAGATCTTCAACGATCAGCTGGGTGAGCGGGATGCCCTGCGGGGTCAGCAGGATTCGTGTAACGGGCGCGTCCGGGTCATGTTTTTCGACCATGGCGACGGCATCGAAGATCGGCTGGCACATCATGACCATGCCTGGGCCGCCGCCGAACGGTCTGTCATCGACCTTGTGGTGTTTGTCCTTTGCGAAGTCGCGGATGTCGGTCGTGTGGTAGCTGACGAGGCCCGCATCCCTCGCCCGCCCCGGGATGCTCGTACCGAGCACCGGTTCAAAGAGCCCCGGGAAGATCGTGAGGATGTCGATTCGCATCCTGAAGGCTCCCAGGGGATGTCGCGGGGCTGCTGCGCCCCGATTGTTCAGGCCTTGGCCGGCTCGTATGGCTTGCCGGGCGTCGGGTCGATGTCCGCCTTGCGCAACAGCGTCCGGACGGTCTCGGACGGCTGGGCGCCGACGCTGAGCCAGTACCGGATACGGTCGGCGTTGAGCGAGACGGCCTTGCCCTCATCGGTGGCGATGGGGTCGTACCAGCCGAGCGGCTCGATGACTCGCCCGTCGCGCGGCGCGCGACCGTCGATGGCGTTGAGTCGGTAGAACGGCCGGTGTCGCCGGCCGACTCTCTTGAGGCGAAGCTTGACCACGGTCGGTCTCCAAACGGTTCGTGGGTCGTGACGCAGAAACCACCTGTCCCCGAAGCGAGCCCCACAGGGTAGCAATCGCGACGATTCCTGCAAGCGAGGTGGGCAAGACCGAACGAAACAACAAACAGCACCCCAACAAACACATGGGCGTCATCGTCTGATTCAAGATTCAATCTTAAATCAGCCGGGCATCAGGTGATGATCCGCAGCAGGAACACGATCACCGACCTCGTCACTGTGTCGGCAACGGGCCAGATGGCCCGGCCGCCGAAGATGAAGAGGACGAAGAACGCCGCCATCACCCAGTTGCCCGAGCGGGGATCGGAGAGCACCGCCCTCGCCCGATGCGACAGTGACATGATGATCCGCGATCCATCGAGCGGCGGGATCGGCAGCAGGTTGAAGATCAGCAGCACGATGTTCAGCTTCGCGCCCAGGTAGAAGAAGTCACCCACAGCGCTGAGTGTCGGTGACTTGTCCAGATCAACCACCGCTGCGATCACGGCAGCGGCGACGGCGCAGATCACGAAAAGACAGAGGTTCACCGCTGGCCCGGCAGCCGCGACGAAGGCGTCGGCGTGCCTGCCGCGGAAGCGGTAGGGGTTCACGGGCATCGTGCCCCACGCAATCCCGATGATCGCGAACATGAGCAGGCTCATCGGCCCCATGTGGACCATCGGGTTGAGCGTCATGTGCCCCGTCTCGATCGGCGTGCGGTCACCGCACCGGATCGCAGCCAGGCCGTGGCCCAGCTCGTGCAGGATGATCGAGCAGACCACCCACGCGACCCAGGAGACGAGCAGCACGGGGCTTTCCGCCATCAGATCCGATGCCCACCAACCACTCATGAGCCATCCTCGCTGTCTGGTGTCCTCGAATGCCGCAGTCCCAGGTCCCACGTACATGCCCGTGAATCCCGCCATCCTACCGATCCGGTGAAGTGCGTCACGTTTTCCGGCGAAATGGCACGAATCGCCGAAGCACTCATCCGCTCAGTCAGGGGCGACCGATACAATCCACCGGGCGGGCGGGAGACCCGTTGACGTGCTCTTCGCGCTCCCTGATGGGAAGCATCACGGCACCGGGCCGGACCCGCACCCAGCTGTGGACTTTTATGAAGTGTGACCGCTGCGACAACGAGGCCACCGTACACGAGGTGAACATCATCGACGGTCAGAAGACCGAGGTGCACCTGTGCCAGGAGTGCGCGCAAGAGCTTGGCATCGTTGCCAAGCCGACGACGAATATCTCGGAACTGCTGACGAAGATGGTGACGAATCCCGCCTCGGCGGGGAGGAGCTCGTCGGCTGCCGCCCCGGTGTGCGAATCATGCGGCACGACATTCGCCCGGATCCGCAAGACGGGTTTGCTCGGCTGCAGCGACTGCTACCGCGTCTTTGAGCAAGAACTCAACTCGCTGCTGGAACGCGCTCACGAGGGTGGAACGCACCACATCGGCAAGATCCCTCGCCGGGCTGGCGGCGAGATCGACCAGCAGTATCAGATCCTCCGCCTGCGCAAACAGCTTCAAGAGGCGATCAGTGCTGAGGAATACGAGCGGGCTGCGAACCTGCGCGACCGTCTCCGCACGACGGAGAACGTCGAGAAGGATGCTCCGGCCCGGCAACCCAGGCAGGCGGTGGAGAGTGACCCGGCGGAGGATGATCCGGCGTGATCGACACTGATCTGCAATTCGCGGATGGCGACTGGATGGGCGGCGGCGGGCCTGCCTGTGATGTGGTCATCAGCTCACGCGTCCGTCTTGCACGCAACATCGCGGGATACCCCTTTGTCGCCAAGGCATCGACCCAGCAACGGCAAGAGATCGTCGCTCTTGTCGCCAGATGCGCGCCGAAGTGGGCGGATGGCATGGTCTGGGTCGATCTGAGCGCCGCGCCGTCGCTTGACCGCACGCTGCTTGTCGAACGCAGGCTCATCAGTCGAAACCACGCCAAGGGCAGCAAGCCGCGCGGCGTCGCCTTCACACGCGATGAGTCCGTCTCGGTCATGGTCAACGAAGAGGACCATCTGCGGATTCAAGTGCTTCAGCCGGGGCTTCAACTGCATGAAACCTACGAGCGAATCGACCGCGTCGATGATGAGGTCGAGTCGGAAATAGATTACAGCTTTTCCAATCGATTCGGATATCTGACGGCATGTCCGACCAACGTCGGCACGGGGATCCGCGTGTCGGTCATGCTGCACCTGCCCGCGCTTCGATTGCGGGGCGAGATCGAGAAAGTTCGGCGGGCCGTCAAGGACATGCAGCTCGCGCTCCGCGGTTTTCACGGCGAGGGCACCGAGGCGACGGGTGACTTCTATCAGCTTTCCAACCAGACCACGCTTGGGCGGAGCGAGCGGGAGATCCTCGGCGATTTCGTGGACGGCGTGATCCCCAGCGTGGTCGAATACGAGCACCGCGCGCGCGAGGCGCTTCTCGCCAAGAGGCGGGTGTTCCTTGAGGACCAGGTCTTCCGTGCCTGGGGATTGCTCACCTCCGCGCGATTGCTCGATGCGGATGAGACGCTGCAACTGCTCAGCCTGATTCGACTCGGGTCGTGCCTGGGTCTGATCGAGTCCGTTGATCCAATTGCTGTGCGCTCGCTGCTGCTGCTCACCCAACCCGCCCATCTTCAGCGCATCGTCGGCAAACGGCTCGACCAGGCAGGCCGACGAATCGCCCGTGCTGAGCTTGTTCGTGAGCGACTTGCGGGCAACCCCTGAATCGCCCCGGCAACCATGCACCGCTATCCTGATGATGTGAAACGCACACTCGCCACGACCGCGCCGTTTGGGTTTGATGCTGATCCTGTGCGCTTCATGAAGGCATACGCCCAAGCCGGCGCGACGACCGCTCAGTTCTACCGGAATCCCGAGAAGCCGGACTGCGTTACGGTTGTCGATGCGCTCGCCGCGTCGGAAGCTGCGGGGACGCCGTACGACGCGATCCACGGCCTGTTCGGCGATCACCTCGACCCGTCAAGCCCGGACGGCGCGATGCGCTGGCATTGCTTGGAAACATACGAAGCGGAAGGCAAGATCGCCCTGGATCTCGGCGGGCCGATGGTCGTCGTTCATCCCGCTTCGATGCTCCCGGGCGAGAAGCACACCACGGATGCCATCGTCGCCCAGCGCACGCCGCACCTCGTGGATCTCATGCGACGTCTCGCGGATGTCGGCGAGCGCCTCGGCGTGACATACCTCATCGAGAACCTGCCCGCCTTCTTCCATCTCGGCAGCGACGCGGCGGCGCTGTCGCGACTGGTCCTTGACGTGGGCTCCTCGCGCCTGGCGATGTGCTTTGACACGGGACACGCACACATGACCGGCGATGTATGTGAATCGCTGCGCGCCGCAGCCCCCGCCATTCGTTACATCCACATCAACGACAACGACGGAACCGACGATGACCATAAAATGCCCGGCGACGGCACGATCGACTGGGACGCCTTTGCCCGCACGGTGCGCGAACTCGATCTTCACGTGCCGATGATGCTCGAGGTTTTTATGAGCGAAGCGGATGTCGAGATGCGCATCTCGCAAGGCCTTGCGGCCGATCTCGCTCGCATACTCGCGCTTGACGGCGAGTGACCGCGACTTCTCTGTTGCAGCTCACCAGTGCGCAAACAATTGGTGGTCAACCAGCCACAACTGAAGCACTAGGCCGGCCAACCCCATCAAGACCGCCAGCAGCACCGCGACGAGCCACGGGTGAGGCAGCTTCAGATAGCGCCTGCACGCGAAGCCCCACCAGCACGCCAGACAAGGCTGCCAGTACAGCATCGCGCGCAGCGACTCTTCCATCGACAAATACGACCGGAACCCAAACGCCCGCCTCGACCACGGCGCGCCCCTCGTCACGATCGCATCCGCCCATTGGCGCAACGCATCGGGGAACGCACCGAACCATCGGATCGTCTCAAGCGCGGTGCAGAGGTAGACCCACATGCCTGCAAGGAGGATGACCAGAACAACCGAGTACGCCATGATGCGGACAAGATGCAGGAACCGAACCTGCGCGCTGCGCATCGTCGTGCCGAGCAGCAGGAACCCGAATGGCATGCCGACCAGTGAGACAACGAGCGCGAATCGGTACTCGGACAGTTCCTGAATGAGGCGGATGGTGATGCGCAGGTCGGCGAGGATGTCACGCACGCCGTACGTGGGCGCGCCGTATGTGGGCGAGCCGGCGGCAGACCAGCTCATTTGTGCGCCAGCCGTGCCGACCGCAGCGCCCCATGTCATCAGAAACAGCAGCGCCGCGCTGAGGAGAACCACGCAGAGGAGCGGCGCGAGATGCACGCGATGTGACATGCCGACGTCCGCCCAGAATCGCCAGGGGCGAAGCGTCGCGCACACCGTCGCGACGAAGCTGCTGGTCGGCCGGCGCCTCCACTGATGCTCGAACAACCAGGGATGCACGCGTCTGTAAAACACATCCGCCCACGCGAATCCAAGTCCGCACTCCGCACATCGGCCGCGCATCGGACACCGGTCTTGCCACGTCTGGATCTCGCCGCGCAGGTCGTAGCCGCATCGCGGGCAGACGGCCTGCGATCCAGCCTGTCGGGTTTGTGTCGTGGCAGCACTCATGCAACGGTCAGAGTAACAGCGCCTGCACAGTCGCTCCCGCCAGCAGCGAGATGAGCGTGAGCAGCGCGACCGCAAGGCGAGGTTGTTGGATCTTGAGATACCGCGTGCAGGCGCATGTCCGCCACCACCACATCCACACACCGACGACAAGCGCCTCGATCGTCCCGCCCATCAGACGATCCAGCGGCCGGTCCAGGAGACAGGCGAACTCCCGGTTGCCCGGGTCGTACGCCATCACCAGCGTCTCGGCAGCGGGCCACACGCCATGCCGTATGCAGACCCCATCGATCGCTGCCCAACTCGCGATGTACAGGACCCAGACGCTGAGCAGGAGGAACATGGAGTACGCCCAGATGCGAACAATGTGCACCACCCGCACCTTGGCGCGTCGCAGCGTCGCAGGGGCACACACCAAGCTGATCGGCATGACGAGCGACATGATCGCCGCCGCGGTGTGCATGAACAAGAACTCCATCAGACAGATCCAGGCCCTCCATCCCACGAGCAGGATTGTTCCCGCATTTGTGTCAGGAGTCGTCAGCAGGCTGGAGAGCCGAAGCGGCCCGCGGAGCCGTATTGTTGCGCCGGGCCCGTGTCGCCCAAGAAGTGTTACGAGCAGATCCAACTCGTGCATTACGATGATTGGATACGCCGCCAGTAACAGGATCACGACGATGCCCACGATCGGGCGCAGGTGAATCCGATCGGTGATCTTCGCGTGTTGCCAGAAGCGTCCCGGCCGCAACGTCATCACCAGCGTTCGCAGCGCGCTGCGGATGAACTTGTGCCTCCAGTGGTATTCGAAGAGCCAGGGATGAGCCGCTTGGCGAAAGACATCCATCCAGGCAAACGCAAGTCCGCATTCGGTACATCGGCCTTGCATCGGGCAGCGGTCTTGCCACGTCTGGATCTCGCCGCGCAGGTCGTAGCCGCATCGCGGGCATTGAGCTGTCCGACCTGCCTGCCTGTCCTGCGTCATCGCCCACCTTTCCGCAGCGGATGGCGTCCCGGTTCCGGGTAGCCGTGCCGGTGCGCAGCCTTGGACCTTGCGTGGAATGCCCGCACGCCGTCACGGGTCCTCCGCACATCAGAATAAGACATGTCCCGCCGGTCAATGCGCCGGTATCGTATGTCTGATGAAAACCGTTCGTGCGTTTTCCGATGAACCGGCAGAGGCGCCACGATGCGCGTAGGTGTGATTCCGCGCTCAGCCGATGGGGGTGAGGGTCGGCAATGAGAGGACAGCAGACATGACGCAGTATCAGGCAAACACACGATGGATGGAGATCGAGGATGATCTGCCTCCGGCGACGAGCAAGCTGGCCGTCTGGTCGCTTGTGTGCTCGCTGGTCTTTTGCATCCCGTTCCTGATGCCTGTGCTGGGCATCCTCCTTGGCGCTTCGGCCCTGGCGATGATGACATCGTCGCGCGGCCGACTCAGGGGAACGGGCCTGGCGACCTCTGGCATTGCGATCTCCTTCCTCGTTCTGGCTGTGCATACGTACGTCACGTATTACGTCGTGCAAGCCGTGACCATTCCCAAGGAGGCGATGACCGCGTTCGTCGGTGATCTGAGAGCGGGGAACTTCGCTGCGGTCCGAGAGCGCCTGACTGCCGACACGTCGCGACTCGCATCCGACGATGAACTTGTGGAACTGCAGCAGCGACTCGCCATCGACTACGGCTCGCTGCGAGCGACGACGTTCGACTTCGAAGGAAGGGCGATGCCATACATGTTCGCCGGCGGCCAGACGTCGATGCAAACATGGTTCGGGCCAGGTGGGTCCGGCAAGTTCCCCGTTGCGCTTCGTCTGACGTTCACCAGCGGCGAACTCTCCGCAGGACTCATCATGGTGCCCAACCGCACCGGAAACGCGAATCCGCCGCTCTTGATCGACGCTGTCACCATCGTCGAGCCGAGCGGCGACGTGTGGACCTTTCCGTTTGAGAAGACGCCTCCAGGCACTGCGGATGTGCTCAACAACGTCTCATGGTCCGTCGTACGCGAACCCAACGAACTCATCGAGTCCTACGAGCGCGCGTTGCGCCAAGCGCAGGATGCGTGCATGCTTGAACCGGAGAACGGGTACTACCTGAACACGCTCGGCGTGGCACAGTACCGCGTCGAACTCTATGAGGAGGCGCTCGCCACACTGGAAGCGTCCAATGCGATCAACGGCGGCATCCCGGCGGACACCGCGTTCCTCGCCATGGTCCATCACCGCCTCGGGAACGCCGACAAAGCCCAAGCGGAGCTTGCGCACCTGCGCCTCGAAATGAACGAACCCTACCAACGTAATCAGTCCGAATCGCAGGCATTCCTCGTGGAAGCGGAAGCTCTGTTAGCGACGCCCCCCGACCAAGAGGATGACTGACCGGTCGGTGACGCGACGGCTCATGACAACGATCACAGACGAACTCGGGGACGCGCTCCCCAACCTGTGACATGGGTCGCAATACACCATGCGGCTCGCCGACGGCCCACAAGTGTCGCGCTCGTGCGCATCACCGCGGCCACACAACACCTCTTCGTCGAAATCTTCGCGCAACCGGCCGCATTCCGGTTGACGCGGCTCGCTGCGCGAATATCCTAACATATACCAAATCCCCAATTGGAGGCAATCCCAATGAAACGAACCACTCTCCTCCTGCCCGTTGTCGTGACATGCGCTCTTGTGACCGGGTGCACCGACACGTCCAAGCTCGCGCCCGTGTTCCGCACGAATGAGCGGAACATCGCTGATCTGCGAGAGAACACTGGACAAATCCTTGAGCTTGCGACACTCGCATCCGAGGCGGTTTTGGCTGACGAGATCCAGTATCGCCGCAGCGTCGTCGAGGACAGACTCATCGACGTCGTGATGATGTGCAGGGGAAGTACGTTCCAGCAGGTGTTGGACGATAACGCCTCCTCGCTTGCCAAGGATGACCAGTTGCTCCGCGCGGCGCTTGCTGCGTTTCCCAACGACGCCGCCGTTCGCAACCGGTACTTCGCCCGGTATCCAGTCCTCGCAGCACATCTGTCCGGCGCGCTCTCCGCTGCGCAGATCCAACAGCACCTGGCGCTCTTTGATGAACACGGTGCGCAGATGCCCATCGCGGATCGCAACACAATCACCGATCAATACTCCTATGTCGCCAAGGCCATCACGGATCAAGATGAATCACGTGCGGAACTCGCGCTGTGTTGCGCAACCATGGAACGCCAGCTTGATCTCGCGGTCGCCCATGCTCGGCTGTTCAGCTACGCCGCGGAGACGGGCGTAGACATCGAACAGGCCTTCCAATCCGTCTGGACCGAGACCGATCTGCAGAGCGAGTTGCTCGGCCTGATCCCAAGCGAGGAGCAGCAACTCGCCATCACCGATCTCATCGAGGACATCCAGCGTCTGCGCGCCGCATCGCAACGATGACGCTCGGCCGACCACACCAAACATCGCATCAGGAGTCCATCATGGCCACACTGTCTGATTCACAGATCACGTCGCTCACCGCGAAGATCCAATCGTCCGATCCACTCTCTGATAAGGAGCGTGCGGCTCTCAGCACGCTCGTCGAGTGCATGTCCGCAACGATTCGGGCGCTCAACCATCAGTTGGAAACTTACGAGTGGAAGGATGCCTGGTCGCGCGACCGCGATCGCGCTGCCGCTGCCGCCCGTTCCACAGCCCTGAGCGCGCTTCGCACCATCGCGCCGCCGACCGCAACGGTCGATCCCGATGCCGCGATGTCACAGATCGAGCAGTACCGCGAGGAGATTGACGCAGCATCAAACACCGCGCAACTCATCGCCGCGGGCGCGCGGTTCGCCGTTCGCTTCGTCGGTACGTTTGTGTAGGCTGCGCTCCGCACCACATGTTGGAGAAACAACCATGTCTCAGCGTATCGCCGTCGCCATCGTCCATGGCGTGGGAAAGCAGGATGCGGATTTCTCGGCAGGCATCACGCGGGAACTTACCCACCGTTTCTCCGCGCTTCTTCCAAAACGCATCACAAGCCCCGAAGAGGAACTTGCGATCGAGCCTGTGCACTGGGCGCCCGTCCTGCAACGGGACGAACGCGAACTCTGGAAGCGGATGAAGCGGGGTGGCAACCTCGACTTCACAGCACTGCGTCGATTCATGATTGACTTCGCAGCCGACGCCATCGCCTATCAACCAACGCCAAATGACGATTTGGTATACGGTCAGATTCACGCGGTCTTTGCCCACGCATTGGACCGGCTTGCGGAGAAGGCGGGCCCCGCAGCGCCGCTCTGCGTCATCGCACACAGCCTCGGCACGGTCATCGCATCAAACTATTTCTACGATCTCCAGACCGACGCGAGCCGGGGTGCGATTCCCGATGTTGTTCGCCAGGCCATGGGCGACACGCCGATCGAACAAGGTGAGACATTCTCGCTTCTCTACACGCTCGGCAGCCCGCTGTCGATCTGGAGCCTGCGCTACGAGGACTTCGGCAGGCCGATCGACGTGCCGTCACCCAAACTCGCACAGCACTACGGCAACCTGGACCGCGCTACGGAATGGGTGAACTTCTACGACCGCGATGATGTCATCGGCTACCCGCTCAAGTCGCTCAACGCGGCATACCGCAAGGCTGTGAAGCGTGATCGCGAGATCAACGCGGGCAACATACTCACGAGTTGGAACCCGGCATCGCACTTAGGCTACTGGACGGATAACGATGTCACTGTACCCATCGCGCGGTCGCTCGCAAAGCTCTGGAAGGCGGTGAATCGGGGCAACTGACGCCCGATTCACGGACATCATGCTGCGGGGACGCGCTTCCCTTCGGGGCGAGGTTCAACGCGGCGTCCGGTCAAATGAGACGAATCACAAAGTCCTCATCCGGTGCGGGGGCGTCGGGTTCATCCTTGTTGGGCCACTTGAACTTGCCATCCGGCTCCAGACGCTGGAATCGCCCGAGCGACTTGGCTGCGAAGCCGAACTGTGTGCCGTTGTTATTAGTCAGGACGTTGCGCACGCTTACCTTGCCGAGGTAGGCAGCGGCGATGTTCGTGGCTTCGTATGCGTGCGCTTCGCCTGCGATTCCCTTGATAGTGACGCTGCCGATCGTCGCCTCGGCGATGAAGTCGTCAGCCGAGTCGGGCAGGTCGGTGAGGGCTTGCGCGACGCCCGCGAAGATGGTGCTCTCCTCCATCGCGCCCGCGGTAATCTTGCCGAGGCTTGCATTTGATCGGATCGTGGTGCTTGCGATCTTGCCGCCGACGGTGAACTTCTTGATCGCGGTGAGCTTGGGGTTGGCGGGGTTGAACGCTTGTGTCAGCGTCCAGATCGCGCTTGTGAGGTTGCCTCGGATGGTCGCATTGATGACGGACGCCGCGGTGAGCGAGCCGAGCGAGTTCCCGGCCACTGCGAGCTTCTTGACCGCGCCGGTGAACGTCGCAGCCCATGTCGTAGCGGTCGATCCCGCGGTGATGTTGCCGGTGAGTCCGGTGACGTTCCACGTGCCGCCGACGGTCCCAGCCTTGGCGGTAAGTTTGGCGAGCGTCATGGCACCGGCTGCGACGCCTGCGCCGGAGAGGTTCAGGTCGGCGATGAAGTTGCCGAGCGATGTGACCTTGCCGAGCCAAGGCGTCGTGATCGAGCCTGCCGCCCATGACGCCGCCTTGATGGATGCGATGGGCGCCTGGCTGATGAGATGGACTTCGCCCGTAACTTGGCCGACGGCGAGCTTGACGGGTTTCGCGCCCGTGCCGAGCGTGATGGTGACGCCGTCGCCGATGTTTCCAAGGTCGATCTTGGCGGGTGCGCCATTGATGGTGATGTCTTGTTCGACGTTGACACCCTTGAGCGTGAGCTTGGCGAGTGGGCCGTCCACGTTGATCTCACCGACGGTCGTCGTGCCGCCCTTGGGCTTGACGGTGAGTTTGCTCTTGGCGTCGGAGCCGGTGATGCTGATGGTATAGAGGTCGCCGCGTCCGGTGGCGGGATCAGTCCAGCGATCGATGGTCGCAGTGCCCGTCTTGCCCCATGTGACAGCAACCGACGTTCCGTCGTCGGCAACGAAGGTGAGCTTCCTGTCCTTGCCTTCCAGGACGATCTGCTCGGTGGGATGGAGCGTCATCGTGAGATCGGGTGTAACAGGTGGCGCTTCGGTGTGGCCGACAAGGTCGCGCGCAACGCTATAGAAGCGGTAGACGTGGTCGGGTTCGCCGATGAATGTAACGGATGGGTCGGTCACGCCGGTGAAGGCCGGTTCATAAGCGCCGCCGTCGGTTGAGACGTAGATGTCGTAGCCGTCGATGCCCGAGCCGTTGGGATCGTCGTAACCCAGCAACGTGAGATTGATGGAGGCGCGTGCCTGTGCTCCCGAGGCCGTCGTAATGCTGCTGACGGGTGTGACCGCGTCGATGGTGTTGATGACGGTATTGGTTTCGATCGGATCATTCACATCGAAGACGATGCTCGCCTGGTTCTGGATCGTAATCCCGGAGACCAGCCCCGCGATGGGTTGGATCGTGAACGTGACGAAACCCTCGCCGTCATGTTCATCGTTGTTGGGAGGCAGGAAGCCTGCGAGCGGGTCGGCTGGCAGGTCTTGGGTGATGGGATCGATCGACTGGAGAACCCATGTCACGGTCCCGGTCTCCGCGTCGAGCGATGCGGTGATGGAGACGGGGTTCGGGTCCGTGGCGACGGAGGCTGTCGCTGTGTACTGACTGAGTCCCTGCTGCGGCGTGAGTTGTACACCGTTGAATCCGATCGTACCGATCTGGAATGTTGACCAGTCGAGGTTCGCATCAAGTACGTCGGTGACGGTCACAACCTGAGCCGCAGCGGTGGCTGTGGCGATGTTCTCGAAACGAATCTTATAAGTGATGGTGGAGTCGGGTGTGATGTACCCAAGGGAGGTGACACCGACGGTTGCCTTATCGTTGGGGTCATGCGAGCCGATGCCGATCGTGCTGCCGGGGCCGCAGGGCGGTGTCGGTCCTGGCGGGGGCGGGGGATCGGGTTCATCGTCGTCATCGTCGTCATCATCATCGCAGAACGCATCCATGGCGGCGAGCACGCGCTGGTATGCCATGTTCCGCCGTGCGATGGCGTAGTCGAAGGTTGCCTGGAAGTTGGCGAGATCATCGAATTGGTGATAGAGATCGACCAAGCCGGTGACTGCATCGGTGATGGTCTTCATCCACGCGACGACCTTTCCGATGCCGGGCGGCATTTTGAACGGCAGAACGCCGCCGAGCGCCTCGATGCCGGCGGCGATATCCGCGATCTCGTCGGCGAGAGAGGTCATGTTGGTGATGGCGCCGATGAAACCGTTGATGTCCCAGCTGTCCGCGTTGTAAAGGTCACTCAATACACCTGCAATCGACGCTTGCTCGCCATGCATCGCGGTGCCAATGTCGCCGATTGCATCACCGATGAGCGAGGGCAGAGCGTTGAGTTGCAGAAGCCGCTTGTTGAGTGACTCCATGCGTGCGAGCTGCTCGGTCAGCATCTTGATCGAACGCGGATCGCTGACCGCCTTGAGTTCGGCGGACAGTTGCGATTTCACGCTGCTGAATGAACTGGACCATCCATCCGTCATGGTGGCCGCCTTGGCCATCGAGACGGCGAGCTGCATGAGGCTGATGCCGAACTTGCCGGTGTCAGCGGCAATGATGTCGACAGCGGCTTCCCAGCGATCATGCCAGTTCTCAAACGCATGATTGGCGTGATCCTGCCAGCGCACGACCTCCTTCCAAAGCGCAAGCGCTTCGGGGCAGTCGCCGAGACCGGGTGGGCGTGGGAGGAACCCCTCTTCGTACTTCGGCTCACCGAAGAGATTCGCGAGCGCCTGCCTGACCTTGTTGGCCCAGGAGCTGTTGAAGACGCCCGAGTCGGTGAAATCGATGCTGATCTCCGAGGGCCAATAGATGCGCAAACCCATGCCCATGCCTTGGCCAGCCTGCTCGCTGAACCCGGTCGCCACGCCGACCCAGACCGCGACAAGATCAGCCCCCGCCAGCATCTCGCCCGCTGTGATCGTGACGGAGATCGTTGTCACCGCGTGGCCGGGCGACTGCACGTGAACATCGTATGTGCCGGGCGTGAGACCTTCGACGGTGTATTCGCCTCGCGCGTTGGCCGTCGTTACAGCGACGGGGATGTCATGTTCGTTGTAGACAGTGATCGCGGCGCCGATCGGTCCCTCCCCGCCTGCCGTCGCGATCGTGCCGCTCACGCTGGTGTCAGCTGCCGACATGACGATCGGCTGATCCACATCAGCGCCCTCGGCAAGGACGATGCTGTCGTATCGCACGCTGCCCATGCGATCGCCTTCGATGTCCACCCGCTGATCGCTCACGATGACGGTGTATGAACCTGCGGGCATCGCCTCGAACGCGAAGTACCCGAACTCATCGGTCGTTGTCCGCCACGATCGGATCGGGTCGGCGGGGTCGTAGACATCGACGGTGATATCCTCGATCCGATTGCCCTGGCTGTCGCGGACGACGCCTGCAAGCTGCGCCTGGTCGTCGAGATCGAGTTGGATCGTCTCGTTCTGCGCGGTCAGCGTTACTGTCCAGCGTTCTGTAGCGAAGTTCTCAAAGATCGGCGACAGTTCGTATTCGCCGGGCGCGAGGCCTTCGATCGTCACCTGTCCTGTGTCGGGGACATCCACAAACCGATCCGCCGTGGGTAGACCGGTCGCGTCAATGCGGCGCACTTGCAGCACGCCTCCAGTTGTGATCGCACTGCCCGAATCCGCATCGTTCACCGTGACATTCAGGCTCAGCGTGCCGCGCGCGACATCCGGGATCACGGTCTCTTCGCCCGCGACCACTTCGACATCCGTCACCGTCTGATAGAAGTACTCACCAGAGACGAAGGCGAGTGAGTAGGTTCCCGGGCTGATGCCGCTCAGTGAGAAGGCGCCTTCCGCATGCATCACGTTATAGAGCACGATCTGGTCATCGACGATCATGTACACACTGACGGGATCTTCGATCTGGCTCTCACCATCCACGACGTCGACCGTGCCGGTGATTGAGCCGACTGTCAGGTCAAGGTCCAACTCGACCTTTGTGATTTCAGTACCGATGGTGATTGCCTGTCGATGGGAACCATCCAGGAGCATGAGCGTGTATTCACCGGGATCGAGCCTGCCGAAGCCGAAGCTTCCATCCTCGATGGTCGGCGCGATCTTGAAGACGCCGTCGGGACGCAGCAGACCGATGATCAGGCCGGCAAGCGAGCTGCCATCCGTCGCGCTGTGGGCGACGCCGCTGGTCGTGGAGGTCGGTTGAAGCTGCGCGTCGTACGTGACCGCCTCGCCATCGGCGATCGTTACCGTGTCGGTCAGTAGCGCCCATTCCCAATGATCGATCTCGATCGTGTACGTGCCTGCCGGCATCTCGGGGAAGATGTACTCACCGAAACCGTCGGTCGATGCTGTTGCGACGATCTCATCGAGGAGGTACACGTTCACAAGCGCCTCGGCGAGCGCGCCCTGCTCACTGGTGATCGTCCCGCCCAGCGAGCCTGCTCCATTCAACTCGAAGTTGATGTCGGCGGTCGTCTCTTCCTGAACGATGTTCACATCGGCGACGGCCTGCGCTTGATAGCCCAGCGCATCCGCGATCACCGAGTGCGTACCGGGCGTGATTCCGTTAATGACGAAGTTGCCATCCTCGTCGGTGATTCCGCCCTGTGGGTGACCCGCATCATCAGTGACGGTCACTGTGGCGGACTCGATCGGCAGGCCTGTCTGTGCATTGGTGACTTGCCCGGAGATCGAGCCGCCGTAGTCGGTGACGAGGTCGTAGATGGCTGCGATCTCACCTTGGGTGACGTTGATGTCATCCGCGGTCACAGTGCAAAGCACGCTGCCGGACAGAACGATGTCGTAGACGCCGGTCGGCAGGCCGGTGATGACAAAGCCGCCATCCTCACTGATGATCCCGGTGAACGACGTGCCGTCGTCGGTCAGTGCGGTGACGGAGATCTCAGCATCCGCGTCGAAAACGAACGAGTCGGGCGCGATGATGCGCCCCATGATTTGGCCGCTGAGTTCGAGAACCCAAGGCCCTGCGCTGACGGTCCCGGTTGCGGGCACATCGACCGGCAGCAGGTCCGATGGCGCCAAGTACGCACCGGCGAAGCTGATGTCGTAGGTTCCCTCCGCAAGACCCATGAACCGCACCAATCCGTCAGCCGTGGAGTAGGCGACTCCCGCATCTCCGCCGCTTTGGGGGAATGCGGTGACAAGGACATCCGCAGCGGGCGTGATTCCGTCGTCGAGATACACGTAGCCGGAGAGGTTGGTGCGCAATGTGCTCACAAGATCGCGCACGTAGAAACCGAGGTTGTCCCCAACGAAGGGCGTGGCCTGCCCGTTGCGGAGTTGGTAGAGATCCGCAGCGTCAGAGAGCAACTCGCTGTATCCGCCGACCGTGTCTTCCACACCTGCGATCAAGCCGTTCCATACCGTCGTCCAGTCGGCGCACTCCGGGTCGGGTTCGAGGACATCGCTCACAGCATCCCAATCCATCGGATTGGTACTGTTCTCATCGGCGATGTACGTGCGGATGTTGTTGCTGCCGTTCCGTCCGATGATGTAGACGGGAGTGCGGGCGGACTGGCCCGGGCGCAACGTTCCAGCCGGACCGTCGGGGCTGACAGCCAGGAATGTGACGCTGGCGCCCTCGTGATCTTCGCCGGACACTAGGCCGAGGTCATTGCCCGTTGTACTGCTGACGATGACGACGGGCGAGAGCAGGTCCGTGTCGCCGGTGTTCTCATACTCGATCCATGCGGTGAACTCCCGCCCGCTTCGGATGACCTCGGGCATGAAGACGCGGGTTTCGAGCACGCCTGCCTGCCCCTCAATGACCCGGAACACGTTGTCCAGCGTTCGTGTGACGCCGTCCAGCGACACCTGTACGTCGTAGAAGCCGAGCGGTAGACCCGTCAGATCAAACGTCGCATGCATGAGCGTTGAATCGGCGAAGAAGATCGAGCTTGCGTCATGCGATGTTCCGCCGGGCTCAATGAGCGACGCTTGCATCGACGGATCGAACTGCGCTCCGATGAGCGGTATGGTCACCGCACCGTGGGTCGAGCCCCGAGTCAGCCCGATCGACGTCAGATCGTATTCCGCAGCCTCAGCGGTTATCACGTACTCAACTTCACCCGACGGCAGCGAGCGAGGCACGAGCATGACATAGTATGTCTGGTCCCCGGCGCTCTGAATCGCGACGGTTGCATCCGGCTCGTTGAACTGCGGGCTTTGCGAGTAGAAGCTGCTCATCGTCGGCGCGGCGCCCCGGCCGAGCAAGAGCTGTGACCAGCCGGTGTCGTCGACGCGATCGAGTCGAATCACGACGTCGCTGCCGGGATCGGGATGCACCTTGATGTAGATCGGTTGACCGACTGCCTGGAACGAACCCGCCAGCGATCCGCCGACGAGCAGCTCTGGAAGCAGCAGTTGCGCAAATGTCACGGAGTCGCCGGCATTGTTGGCGCTGTTGCGTCCTTCAAAGACCTCGCCCAGGCTGTTGGCGGTGACTCGCCAATGGTAGGAAGCCTCCGTGCCGCCCGGGACGACGACCTCCGCGGAGAACTGAACCGTCTCGTTCGGACCGATCTCCGCCGACGAAACGACTTCGTCAACCAGGATCGTGTTACCGAGCAGGTCCGCGAGTTCGATTCGGTCATGCCATGCGCCATTCACGGTCGCCGTGCCGATGTTGCGAATCTGCCAGGTGACAAACGCGGGTCGGCCAGCTATCATTTCACTGGGTCCGGTGACGGAGACGACGATCAGGTCGAGGTCGGAGTCCGCATCTTCGACGAACTCGAATGCGCCCATGTCGGCGAATGTGTCGTTCGCCTGGATGCCGGTGTTGGTCGAGCGTGGGTCGTCGTAGCGAGGCGCGCCCATCTGGTCGGTGTCCGGCGCGGCACCGGTATCCGCTGCGTCGATGGCGGGAGAGGCGTAACCGAGATGGTAGTTATCCAGGTCGGCATCGCGGTAGTTCGGGTTGGCGGAGATGTTGCCGTTCGTACCGGTGTGGTCGGTCATGTTGCGATAGTTGACCGAACCTGATCCGTCGGGCGACCAGACATTGTTGTACTTGATCGTGCCGATAGCTCCGAAGTCGAACTGCATCCCTGATGTGATGCTGTTGCTCACGATTGTGTTGACGGTGTTGAGCGTGCCGCCGTGGATGAGCAGGGCGATGCGGTTGTCATCGACGGTGGAGTTGATGACATCCACGACCGAGCCGGGATGTGCGCAGATAGCGCGGTCAATGCGTGTGAAGACGCTATTGGTGATCGTGACGGGTCCGCCCCATGCGAGGATGCCGTCGAAGAATGCATCTTTGATGACGCTGTTGGCGAAGATGACAGATGCGCTGCCGGTTGTACGGATGACGCCGGTCTGGCTCCAGCCGCCGCCCGTTCCACCGCCGTAGAGGATCTGCGCGTGGTCGAACACCGCATCGCCTGCGATGTAGATCCAGCGCCAGTCGCCTGCCTGCGGCGCAGCTTCATCACCATCAACGTTGGAGTCGCCCGCCACGGCATCATCACGGTCCGATGTGAAGATGATCGGTTGGGCTGTTGTGCCCACAGCGCTGAGCGTCGCGCCCGCCTGCACGGTGAGACCGGTCAAGGGTGCGAACTTCACAACCGCGCCGGGCATGATCGTGAGCGTCTCACCGCCCGGGATGACAAGATTAGCGGTGATGTAATGCAGTTGATTCGCCGCCCATGTTTCACTGCCTGCCAGCGTCCCACTGTGCGTGGTCGTCAAATACCGCAACTCGACATCGTCGTTGACATCAAGTTGGCCGCCTGCCTGGACCGTCAAACCGGCCCAGTCGCCCGGGCGCGGTGATGAATCATCATCGTCGAGATTCGTATCGCCTCCCGCTGAGTCGTCCGCGATGGCGGTGAAGATGATGGGGTTGGTCAGCTCCCCGTGCGCGATCAGACTGGCCCCGTCGCCGATGCTGATCTGCGCGCCGTTCGTGAACTTGATGACCGCGCCCGGCTCGATGGTGATCGTGACGCCATCAGCGATCGCCGCGGTCCCCTCGACGATGTGCACGACCTGGGCTGTCCATGTCGCATCTTCATCAATCGTCCCTGAATGCCACTGCGCGGTGTTGTTGATCGTGATGCTGCGTGACGTTTCAGCGACGACGTCGCCGTCTCCATCGCGGAGGACCGCGCGCAGTTCGTACACGCCGTCAGCGTAGGCCGTCGTGTCGAGCTGGAAGTTGTCCGCGGGATCAAGGCCTTCCGCGACGAGTTGTGGTTGGCCTTCGCCGATCAGCAGCAGATCCGCATACACGCCGAAGGGATCGACGCCCGCCATGAACCACTGGCACATCTCCATCCCGTGAAGAAGCTCGTCGGTCGGCGATGTCATCTGCGCGATGACGCCGGGCGGCGCGATGTACACGGTGCCCGCTAGACCTGAGCCTGAGCCGCCGGTGCCGCCGTCGGCTGTGATGTTCTCAGTCGGCAGTGTCCACGCAGCGTCGGCCCAACTGTAGACCGCGACACGTCCGCCGCCGCCTGAGCCGCCTGTGCCGTAGCCCGAGCCACCATTCGCTGCGATGATTCCCTCACCGGTCAGCGAACCGAGGCTGAGCAGGATGCCGCCGCCCGAACCTGCAACGTCGCCGCTGTAGTACCCGTCTCCACCGCGAGCAAGGACGGACCCGTCGATGTGCGCCGAGCCTGCTGTGATTTGGATCAGTCCGCCGCCGTGCCCGCCTGCCGTTCCCCACCACGTACCGCCGCCCGAGCCGGGCTCACTGGGGAACTCCTCATTGCCATAGATCGGGTTGGCCGAGCCGGTGTCGGAGAACCCCAGGCCGCCGTAGCTTCCTCCGGATTGGCCCGTCGCCGCGCCGTGCGTCGAGTTGCCGATCGTCCTGCCGACGATGTAGCCACGGTTGGAGACGTTGATTGCTGACGTGGCGTCGATCGACAAACCGCTGCGGATTGTCATCGTCAGGCTGTAGACCGTACTCCCGGTCGTGTACTGATGGGTCAACACGCCGCCCTCGATTAGATCCACGTTGTTCGCGTCGATCGGCATCTCGACGATCGGTGCGGCAATGACGCTCGCACCGGCGATGACGAGACGATCAACCTGGAACGACGTGTCGCCGATCTCGCCGAGCGGCGTCCACTGCCGTGTTGTCGCATCGTGGCTGTCGATGCGCAGTACGCCCTCGCCGTCAGTGTCCTTGAGGTACACCGTGCCGACCGCACCGGTGCCCGAGCCGCCGTTGCCGCCGTGGGCTTGCACATTCTCATCGACCTCGAAGCCATCGAGCGTGTCGTAGTAGACCGCGACGCGCCCGCCGCCTCCCGAGCTACCCGAACCATAGCCCGCGCCGCCATGCGCTGCGATCAGCCCGTCGCCGGAGAACGTGCCGACGTCGAGTCGGATACCGCCGCCCGAGCCTGCGACATCACCGCTGTAGTACCCGCCTCCACCGCTTGCCAGGATGGACCCGTCGATCGCTGCCGAGTCTGTGGTGATGCGGACGAGTCCGCCTCCTCGCCCACCTGCCGTCCCCCACCACTCACCACCGCCCGAACCCGGCTCGACCGGATCGCGGTAGTCGCCGTAGGTCCAGTTAGCGCTGCCGGTGTCGCTGGCGCCCAGCCCGCCGTAGCTGCCGCCCGACTGACCCGTCGCCGCGCCATCCGTGCTGTTGCCGGTCGTTCTACCGACGATGTAGCCACGGTTATTCACGTTGATCGACGAGTCGGTGTCGATCGTCAGCTCGCCCGCGATCGTCATCGCAAGCGAGTACCAATCATCGCCCGTGGCGTACTGGTGCGTGAGCATGCCGTGTTCGATGATGTCCACATTGCCCGCGAGGATGGGGAACTGACTGATGGGTGCTGCAATGACGCTGCCGCCCGCGATGACGAGACGATCAACCTGGAACGACGTGTCGCCGATCTCGCCGAGCGGCGTCCATTGCGCGGTCGGTGCATCGTGGCTGTCGATTCGCAGCACACCCTCGCCGCCGGTGTCCTTGAGATAGACGGTGCCGACCGCACCGACGCCTGAGCCGCCATTGCCGCCGTGGGCCTGGGCCTGCTCATCGACATCAAAGCCATCGAGCGCGTCGTAGTAGACCGCGATGCGTCCGCCGCCGCCTGAGCCGCCCGTGCCGTAGCCCGCGCCCCCGTGCGCCGCGATCGTGCCGGTGCCGGAGAGCGTGCCGACATCGAGTCGGATACCGCCACCTGACCCTGCAACGTTGCCGCTGTAGTGCCCACCCCCGCCGCTTGCGAGAATGGACCCGTCGATCGCTGCCGAGCCTGTGGTGATACGGACGAGTCCGCCGCCGTGCCCGCCCGCCGTCCCCCACCACGTTCCGCCGCCTGAGCCGGGTTCGGTCGGGTCGAGGTAATCGCCATAGGTCCAGTTCGCGCTGCCCGTGTCGGGCATGCCAAGTCCGCCGTAGCTCCCACCCGACTGACCGGTCGCCGCGCCTTCTGTGCTGTTGCCGGCCGTCCTTCCAACGATGTACCCACGATTGCTCACGTTGATCTGCGACACGGTGTCGATCGCCAAACTGCCTGCAATCGTCACATCAAGTGAATACCACGTGCCACTCGTGGCGTACTGGTGCGTGAGCACTGCCGCCTCAACAAGATCGATGTTGTTCGCAACGATCGGCATCTCGACGATCGGCGCTGCGATGACGCTGCCACCGGCAATGACGAGGTGATCCACATCGAACGACGTATCGCCGATCTCACCGAGCGGCGTCCATTGCGCGGTCGGTGCATCATGGCTGTCGATGCGCAGCACACCCTCGCCTCCCATGTCCTTGAGGTAGACGGTGCCGACCGCACCCGTGCCCGAGCCGCCGTCGCCGCCGTGGGCTTGAACATTGTCTTCGATGTTGAAGCCATCGAGTGCGTCGTAGTAGACCGCGACACGTCCGCCGCCG
>JAGLTS010000065.1 GCA_023135165.1 Phycisphaerales bacterium
GCGAGATCACCGCAGTGGTGCGCATGGCGTGTGCGGTGCGGGTCCGCCGTTGGTCCGCCACGGGCGGACTTCGCTCAAGGCGAGCTGCGGCGTCAGTGGGGGTCGCCAGCGGCCCCGGATGTGCGTGGGAGCGCCACGTGCGAGCGGGATCAACCCCCAACACCCCACGTTGCCACATGGGGCTGAGATGGAGGGTGTCCCGCGCGTCGTTGAAAGCTGCGTGAAGAGCGCCTGGTGGCATCGAGCGCGACCAGGGCGACGATGCATTCAAAGGCCGTTGCAGAGCAAGCCTGATCCGTTTCTCCGCCCAGCAACGTCGCCGAAACGGTATCCGACACCGTTTCCCCCTTCCCGCCCCTAACCGAACATCTCGGGTCTCACCTACTTCTGGCGGTCCATGAGGTAGTCGAGCACGATCGATGTGTGTTCGTCGAGGAGGATGAGCAGACAGTCAGTTCTCATGTCCGTGCCATATGTCGAGAAAAACGGTACTGCCAACATCCCTCCTCCCGATCGACTGTAGGTGTACATGTAGATGCGGTGGTTGTCGCGAATGTCATGACTGCCTGTGAATAGCTCGAAGATGTTATCGAGATTCCTGTGCGTCATGCCGCCGAAGGAAAAGAAGTACGGAGAGGCGGAGGGCGGCACGTCCTCACTAGTGTAGTCCGGATGTTCATCCCCTGGCTTCATGATCAGTGCCGGCTGGCCGAACCAATCCAGAATTTCGGTCTTTGTGGTCACGCCTTTTTGTATTTGATCCACATTCCTCTGTCGAATTGGCTTGCCGACGGTCGAGCTATGCACTGCGCATCCGCTCGCGATAAGACCGAGCGCGACAGCCACCATGAACCGAATGCTCCGCGTTGCCCTTGTGTTGAGTTCCATCTGCGAGTCCTCCAGCCCCACGCGCTACCTTGCTATTGTGGTGAATGCGATCAAGCCCATTCCATTTCGTTGAGTGATGCGGCAAAGCTGTACATGTTGAGACCGGCGCGCGCCTAGCGCACGGGGAGTACCTCAACGGGCGCAGCAACTGGCGCTCCTGCTGCGACGTACTCAGCAGCGCGTGCGTCAGCCTGTTCTCCGGTTGGTCGTACTGGACCGGGAGGTTCCGCACGAGTGCATGATAACAGGTTGTTTTGCGGCGGGGAGGGAACGGGGGCAGGGCAACAGGGCAATCGCGAAGTCGATATCCGGCGGTCTCGCCTGTCGTTTCTAAGGCGTCAGCAAGCGTCACAACCCTCGGAGAGGCTGAGAACCGTGACGGTCTGATTGCCCTGGGGGCGAGGCTGGTGTGCGATTCGGGGGGCGGCTACGGGAGCGGGGGGGTGTCGATGAGGAGGATGTGGACCTGCTTTGGGCCGTGGACGCCGGTGATGAGTATGCCTTCGATGTCCGCGGTCTTGCTTGGGCCTGTGATGAAGACGGTTGCTGTCGGCGGTGTGTGATGGGCGGGCGCTTCTCGCTCGCTGAAGTAGTCGATCATGTCCGGGAGGATGTCAGCTGCGGCGACGATGGCGATGTGAATGGGTGGGACAAGAAAAGCGCCCCGGCTGTGGTGTGGATCGCTGCTGACGATCAACGTGCCTGACTCCGCGAGCGCTGCGTCAACATCAGTGATGCCCGCATCGACATCGTAGTGAGCATCCAGATTGGGCGAGTCGCGCCAGTCAACAATGTCGCATCCCGTATCGCGCACCGCCTGTGTGAGCGCTGCTGCGGATTCGGTCTTGCTGAGGCATAGTGTGACGCTGCGGATTTCCAGTTCGACAAGCAGCGACGCGAGGCGGGAAGCAGCTTCATCAGCATGGGCGCGATGCACGGTCATGCCGACTTCCTGCGCCTTGCCTGCGAAGAGGTCCGCGAGGTTTTGCTCCAGCCCAGCCAGACGTGCGATTGTCTCATCCACATTCGGCGGCTTGGGGTGAGGGTGGGTGTGGGGGTCGGTGTCGCGCTCGGCTGGACCCAGTGCGTTGCGCACGCGCTCCATGAATGCGGCGCGGTCGATTCCCGTGCTGGTGATCGGATTGTGCGAATCACGGGATGGGACATCGTGTGTCATCGCCTGGGCTGCATCCTTTTCTTGTGGTGCGTTTTCCACCATGTGCGGAACCCGGAGGATGTCGGTGTGGGAAGATCGCGCTCGCGTGTCCAGCCGCCGACTTTGCCAGGCAGGTTGGCGATCCATCGGCGGTCGTTGAAACCACCACGTTTGGCGCCGGTCTTACCGAGTGCTCGGAACAGATACCTTTGGATCGTAGTTATCACAAGATAGAGCGGGAGGCGTTTGAGTAATGTAGCCCACGCGCGATAGCCCAGTCGATCGCGCCTGGATGTGATGCGGTCCGTGACCATCTCACGGCGCAGGCGGATGAGATGCCGTGGCAGGTCGATCTTGACGGGGCAGACGGCTGCGCATGCGCCGCAGAGCGAGCAGACATGCGGGAGATCGGGGTAGTTCTCCAACCCCTTGAAGAGCGGTGTGATCGCCGACCCGATCGGGCCGGAGTAGATGGCGCCGTATGCGTGGCCGCCGCCGACCGTGCAGAAGACGGGGCAGGTATTGAGGCACGCGCCGCAGCGGATGCAGCGCAGCAGTTCGCGCGTGCTGCGAGCGAGGATCTCCGTGCGGCCGTTGTCCACAAGGATGAGATGGACCTGTTCCGGGCCGTCATGTTCGCCTTCGCGCCGCGGACCGGTGATGAACGTCGTATACACTGTCAACGGCTGTGAGGTGGAGCTGCGGGCAAGCAGCTTGAGGAAGACGGACAGGTGCGATCGCTTCGGAATGATCTTCTCGATGCCGGCGAGCGCGATGTGAATGCGAGGCCCGTGGACTGTGAAGCCTGCGTTACCTTCATTCGTGCAGATGACAATCGTGCCGGTCTGGGCGATGAGGAAGTTCGCGCCACTGATGCCCAGGTCGGCCTGGCGGTACTTCTGACGTAGGTACTCACGTGCGATCATCGTCAACTGCTCGGGGTCTTCGGTGTACGGAGCGCCGAGTTCACGCTGAAAGGCACGGGCGACCGATCTGCGGTCCTTATGGATCATCGGCGTGACGATGTGCGACGGTGCGTCGCCGTCAAGTTGAAGGATAAACTCGCCGAGATCCGTCTCGATGGTCTCGACGCCGATTGCTTCGAGGGCGGGGACGAGTCGCGTCTCCTCGGTTACCATCGACTTGCTTTTTACACAGCGCGTGCAACCGTTGTCACGTGCGATCGCTGTGCAGATCGCGTTGGCTTGCTCCGCGTCGGCTGCGTAGTGGACCTGTACGCCGGCTTCGGTCGCCTGATCGACGAACCGTTCAAGGTACACATCGAGATGATCGAGCGTGTGCTGCTTGATCCGGCCGGCAAGGTCGCGCATCTGGTCGTAGCGTGGGCCGAACGTTTCGCGAAAGGCATCGGCGCGATTGCGGTCCTTGCTTTCGGTTGCGGTCTTGACGGACTGTCGGAGGTGCGTGTCGGCGACGGCTGCTTTGATCCGCGGCTTTATATCGAAAGGTAGCTTCGGATTCAGCGGATGCTCGCCGGGCTTGCGTTCGCCGCTGTGCGTTTGGGTGGATGTCACAGCGCATCCTCCCGGTCAAGCAGGCCCAGCCCTTCCGCGATGATCTCCGCCAGGCTCACGCATCGGACGGTGATTCCCTCACGTCGGCAGGCCCCGGCGATGTTCATGGCGCATCCCGCGTCGTTGCAGATGACCGCGTCGGCGCCGGTCTCGCGGATGTTGTGGACTTTGTCGCGCACCATGTTGCCGGAGATCGAGGGGTAGTTCAGCGAGAACGTGCCGCCGAACCCGCAGCACCGGTCGAATCCGTCCATCGGCCGATACTCAAGCCCGTCGATCCCGCGGATGAGGCGGATTGCCTCGTCGGTCATACCAAGTCCGCGCAGATGGCACGAGTAGTGGTACGTCGCGGTACCTTCCCATCGTACGCCAAGCTCGCGCATGTCCACGTTGAGAACATTGACGAGCAGCTCGACGAACTCATACGCCTTGCCCGCCAGCGTTTCCGCTGCTGTCTGCGAATCCGAATCATCCTGGAAGAGGCTGGGATAGTAATCCCGGATCATCGCGGCGCAGGAACCGGAGGGCGTGACGACCGTTTCGTAAGGCTCGAACACGCGGATCATCCTGCGAGCCAGATCGCGCGCATCGTCGTGAAAGCCGTTGTTGTACATCGGTTGTCCGCAGCACGTCTGCGCGCGGGGGAAGATGATCTCGTGCCCGAGATGCTCAAGCACCTTGACAGTTGCGATGCCGACGCGCGGGTAGTACGTCTCGGTCAAACACGTGATGAACAATGCGATCTTCAACGGTCGTGCATGCCTTCCTGCGTAGGGTCAACGGATCGGTGCAGGCGGGCTACTCTTCTTGCGAGCGCCACCGGACGAATGCTTCGATCGCCTCATACTCCGCCAGACCGAGTTGGTTGTAGATCTCGGCTGTGGTGCTGTTGCGCTGCTCAGCGCGTTGCCAGAACTCGCGTGTGTCCCATGCGCCGGGAAAGAGCGCTTTGTCCTTTTGTGACTCGTGTTTGAAGATCGCGTAACGCTTGCGCTGGACCTCGCTGGGGCTGAGGGGGACGGCCATTTCGATTTCGTGCGGACCCCATTCCTGCCACGCGCCGCGATAGAGCCATGTCTCGCACTCAGGCATCCACGGTTCGTCCTTGAGCCTGTGCAGGGCGGTCGTGATGGCAGCGAGGCAGACGCGGTGCGTACCGTGCGGATCGGACAGGTCGCCGGCCGCGTAGATCAAGTGCGGTTCTACCTGCCGCAGAAGGTCGATGATGATCCGGATGTCTTCATCGCACAGCGGCCTCTTACGGACGCGCCCGGTTTCGTAGAACGGCAGATCGAGGAAGTGAATGCGTTCGGCCGTGACGCCGGAGTACTTCGCAGCGGCTCGTGCTTCGGATCGGCGGATGAGCGTCTTGACGTGTTGGACGGTCGAGCTATCGACTTGACCGGGTTCTTTGTCGCGGAGGAATGCCATCACATCTTCAGCAATCGTTGCGTTGGTTGTGCCGGCGTCGGTGTTGAGCGACCGTTCGAACTCGGCGACGAAGTCGGCGTGGCGTTGCGCATCGTCGTCGAACACCGAGATGTTACCTGATGTCTGGTATGCGACGTGCACTTCGTGACCTTGCTCGCACAGGCGGATCACCGTTCCGCCCATCGAGATGACGTCGTCATCCGGGTGTGGGCTGAAGACGACGACGCGCTTGGGGTGGATGTCCGGCGGGTTGCTGGAGTTGACGCCCCGGCCGGGGATGAACTTCGGTCGACCGGGTTTGCCGCCGGGCCAGCCGGTGATCGTGTTTTGCAGGGTCTTGAAGACCTCGATGTTGATGTCGTACGCCCCGCCTCGCGCGGAGAGCAGATCCTGCAGGCCGTGCTCGTTGTAGTCCTCATCCGTGAGCTTGAGGATCGGCTTGTCGAGGCTGCTCGCCAGCCAGATCGCAGCCTTCTTCGTCGCGGCTTTGTCCCACGTCAGGCCGAACTCCTGAATGGGTCCGAGCAGCCACGGTGTCTTGAATCGCGTCAGTTCAGCAGCGGCGGCGGGATCGAGCACAATCTGCGCGTTCGCGTGCTCCTGCAGGAAGCTCGCAGCGACCGACGGCGTGATCGGTTCTTCGACGGCCCGCCGGATGACCGGAGCCTTGTGTTCACCGAACGCGAGAAGCGCGAGTCGCCGGGCGCTTAGAATCGTCCCCACGCCCATCGTGATCGCTTTGCGAGGCACGTTCCATTCGCCGAAGAAGTCGCTCGCCGCATCCATTCGCGTGATCTTGTCAAGCGTGATGAGCCGCGTTCGGCTGTCGCGCGGTGAGCCGGGTTCGTTGAAGCCGATGTGGCCGGTTCGACCGATGCCGAGGATCTGGTAGTCGATTCCTTCCGCGTCGCGAACAGCCTGCTCATACCGCACGCAGTACGCGGCGACGTCATCGCGTGCGATCGTGCCGTCGGGAACGTGGACATTGTTGCTGTCGATGTCGATGAGGTCGAAGAAGTACTCATCCATGAATCGGCGGTAGCTCTGCAGCGCATCGGGCGCCATCGGCCAGTACTCGTCGAGATTGAATGTGACGACGTTCGCAAACGAGAGGCCTTGGTCGCGATGCATGCGGACGAGTTCGCCGTAGATGCCGACGGGCGTTGAGCCGGTCGCCAGGCCGAGGACGGCCTGCTCGTTGCGGGCGGCTTTATCGCGGATGAGCGAGGCGATCTCCGACGCGACGGCGCGGCAGGCGTCGGTGCTGGATGGATGGGCGGCCACGGGGAGTCGCTCGGCGGCGAGCGCCGCCGGTGACGTCATCCGGTGCGAGGCCGAGGACTGCTGCTGGCTTTCACTTGTGGACATGTCGCATTGCTCCGGGGGTGGCGGGATGTCGTGTGACGGGATGGGACCTGCATCGGATGTGAGCCGTTCCACCGCGGCGCTCCAGTCTACTGTGAAATCGACATGCCGACCGGCGTGTTCCCGGCAGGTGCGACGCTGGGTCACGTGGTGAGACCGAGCCGATACAATGAAACCCGCATCCAGCCTTGGACCCATCGCGTCACACGACACGGAGCTACATCATGCGATTCGCTCACTCACCGTCAGCTCTTGCGGCGCTGCTGCTCATCGCGCTTCTGCTCGTGAGCCTCATCGCCTGCACAGCAGTCACTGTGAAGCAGGCCGATCGGTTCGCCCACGATGAGGGCAGAATGGAGTGGTGGCGAGAGGCCCGTTTCGGGATGTTCATCCACTGGGGTCTGTATGCGATTCCCGCAGGTGAGTGGAAGGGGCAGACGAACCACGCTGAGTGGATTCTGACGACGGCCCAGATTCCCGTTGACGAATACGAGCAGTTCGCCTCCCAGTTCAATCCCGTCAACTTCGACGCGAATGCTTGGGTGAAGCTCGCCAAGGAGGCGGGCGCGAAGTACATCGTCATCACGAGCAAGCACCACGATGGGTTTTGCCTGTTTGACTCGAAGCACACCGACTTTGATGTGATGTCCACACCGTTTCGGCGCGACATCCTCAAGGAACTTGCGGATGCATGCCGACGCGAGGGGATCAGGATCTGCTGGTACCACTCCATCATGGACTGGCGCCATCCCGACTATCTGCCGCGCCGCGGTTGGGAGGATCGGCCCGCAGATGATGCCGACTACGAGCGCTACGTCACGCATCTGCACAAGCAGGTCAGGGAGCTACTGACAAACTACGGCGACATCGGCGTGATGTGGTTCGACGGCGAATGGGAGGGAACGTGGACGCACGAGCATGGCTTGGCGCTCTACGACCTTTGCCGAGCTACTCAGCCTGACGTGATCGTCAACAACCGCGTGGACAAGGGGCGAGGCGGCATGGCGGGGATGACCTCCGACTCGATCTACGCAGGCGACTTCGGCACGCCCGAGCAGGAGATCCCCGACACCGGCCTGCCCGGCGTGGATTGGGAAACCTGCATGACGATGAATCGGCATTGGGGCTATAACAAGTTCGACCACGACTTCAAGTCCACGGAGGGTTTGATCCGTCGGCTCGTTGACATCGCATCAAAAGGCGGCAACTTCCTGCTGAACGTCGGGCCAACGGCGGAAGGCGAGATCCCGCCCGAGAGCGTCGAACGGCTCAAAGCGATCGGCGCGTGGATGCGCGTCAACGGCGAGGCGATCTACGGCACGAGCGCAAGCCCGTTTGCGCATCTGCCCTGGGGACGCTGCACGACAAAACGAGGCGCCGACGCGACGAAGTTGTACCTGCACGTCTTCGACTGGCCAGCGGGGGGACAGCTCGTTCTGCCCGGCGTCGGCAATGAGCCGATCCGCGCGTTCCCGCTTGCGCAGCCCGGCTTGGATCTGGCGGTGATGCGCGATGGCGCGGACCTCCGGATCACCGTGCCGCTCCGGGCGACGGATGCGATCTGTTCCGTCATCGTGCTTGAGATCGTCGGCGAACCGATCATCTACGAAACGCCGCGGATTGAAGCTCAATCGTCGATATTCGTTCGCCCGCTCAAGGTGGAGCTCGCCACAGCATCGGCGGCGCTGGTCATTCACTACACGTTGGATGGATCGGGGCCGAGCGATGGGTCACCTCGCTATACGAAGCCGATTCAACTGTCAGCCACGACAACAGTGAAGGCCCAAGCATTTCATAATGGCAAGCCCGTCAGCGCCGTTGCGGAAGCGACGTTTAAGGAAGTCACGCCGCGGTGGGGCGAGATCGTGGATGACCTGGCAGGGGGGCTGCGATGTGATATCTTCGCAGGTGACTGGGATGCTGTTCCCGACTTGAGCGCCATGACGCCGACCGAGACGCGCATCGTTCCGGGCATTGGTCTTGATCCCGGCCCGAGCGTCGAATACGTCGCCCGGCGATTCACCGGGTATGTCACCGTTCCGCACGACGATGTGTATCTCTTCTCGCTCACATCCGACGACGGCGCGCGGCTCGTCATCGGAGACACGCTGGTGGTCGACAATGACGGACTGCACGGCCCGATCGAGAAACAGGGCACGATCGCGCTGGGTGCGGGCACGCATCCGATCACAGTCGAGTACTTCAACAAGACGGGGGGAGCGGTCTTGGATGTGAAGTACGCCGCCATCGGTGCGCCGCTCACTCACATTTCGGAGCGGGCGCTGCGGCACAGGCGCGATGGGGATTGACGCCATCTCGTGCGCAATCGAAAACCCCGCCTTGCCAGGCGGGGCTATGAAGGATGATGCAGTGATCGCGTAGTGCGTGCTACGGAAGCCTGCTCAGTAGTTCCTCAACCGCCGCCTTGAGCTGACGATCCTCGCCGGTGATCTCGTCCTCGGGCGTCTGCTCGACGATGATGTCCGGCACAGCGCCGTTGAGTTCCATGTTGGCGCCATGTGGGAGGTACCAGCCGCGCAGGGGCAGTCTCACAGTCGTGCCGTCGATGAGCGCCGTCCCGCCGGTGGAGATGACGCCGCCGTATGTTGGCGTGCCGACGAGCGTGCCGCGCCCCAGCGTCTTGATCGCATGGGCGAAGATCTCCGCGTTCGAGAAGCTCTCTTGATTGCAGAGCACGGTGATCGGCTTGCTGTAAGCGTAGATGAGCCTGCGATCCTGCGGGTAGCCCGGCGGGCCGTAGCGATCGGACCCTCGCGGGATGGTATAGGCGTGCGGCTGCACCATGATCGACGAGAGGAGGATGTCGGTCGTCCATCCGCCGCCGTTGCTTCTCACGTCGATGATGAGGCCGTCCTTGCCGTGCGCCACGGCGTACAGGTCGCGCTCGAACTTCTTGACCGATGGGATGTTCATCGTCTCGATGTGCACGTACCCGATTCGGCCGTCGGATTGCTCAGCGACCCACGCAGCGCGGTGGCGCACCTGGTCGTCATAGGCGAGGGCGTTCTCATCCCAATAGCCGATCGGATCGGCGAGGATGTACTGCGGCTCATCATCTTCGGCCGTGTCATCGTTATCGTCATTGGCGTTATCGTCGGCTGCGTCGGCGCGGCGGACCGTGAGCAGGACCTGCCTTCCGACCTTGCCCGCCATGGCCTCGTCGAGCACCATCTCACTTGGCACCGCAATGCCATCCACCGCGATGATCGTGTCGCCGACATGCAGGCCGGCCTCGCTCTGATCGACAGGCCCGCCGCTGAGGACCTGGGTCACGCGGTAGCCCGCATCCGTCACGTCGTACAGCGCACCGAGGTAACCGACGGGCATGCGCTGAGTGCCCCCGGCGCCCGCGCCATACATGCCCATGTGCGATGCGTTGAGTTCGCCAAAGAGCATGTTGGCAACGAGGTTGAACTCTTCGTTCGTGCGAGTCTTCGCAGCGAGATCGGCGTACTTGTCGGTGATCTCGTGCCAGTTGTGCCCTTTCATCGTTGGGTCGTAGAAGAATTCGCCGAGCAGCCGCGCCGCTTCGAGGAACTTCTGCCTTTGCTGGTCCGCGATGTTGACGAGGATTCGGGCGCGGAACGACGGGCCGTCCGTGCTGCCGCCGCCCGGCGACACGGTCTTGGCCCTGCCGCTGCGGACGTACGTGACATTGCTTCCCGTCAGGCTGACCGACACGTTGCTCGCGCCCCCGCCGTCGAGCTTCTTGCGCTCTGAACCATCCCACTTGATTGAGTACAGGCCATCGGAGCCGTCGACCGAGGCAGTGAAGATGATTCGATCGCCGCCCGGCGTCACTGCGATATTGAACTCCTCACCCGGGATGCTCGTGATGCGGCGCAGACGAAGGTACGCATCGTCAAGGTCCAGTGTGTCGAAGAGCGATTCGGATTCCTCCTCATCGTCATCGGTTGCCTCATCCTCGTCATCCGGCTCCTGCTCTTCACCTTCCTCCGACTCGCCGGGCTCCTGCTCGTCGTCGTCAGCATCGTCTTCATCATCATCCGCAGGCTCGAGCGGCTTGCGCTTCTTCGCTACGGCGATCGCCTCGTCGTAGTACTCCTCCAACTCGTATGCGGGCAGACCTTCGAGTGACTTGTCGAGGTATACCGCGTACACGTCGAAGTTGTTGTCCTCATCACGGTCGGATGTGAACGCGACGATCTTGCTGTCGGCGGAAAACACCGCGAAGTAGTCGTTGTCCGGATGCTGACTGATGTTGACCGCCGGCTTCGACCCATCCGCAGGGATGATCCACACGTCAGCGTTGTTATCGTTGTCCTCGCGTACGAAGAGCATCATGCTGCTGTCGCCGCTCCACTCGAACGAATCGAGATTCCAGTAGTCCAGGAGCACCCGCTCCTCATCGGTGGCGAGATCGAGGATGATCAGGTTGCCTCGGCCACGCTGGAATGCGAGGAACTTGCCATCCGGTGAAGGCGTTGGCGCGGCGTCGTCGCTTGCAGTGACTACGACCGGCTCGATCTCAAACCGTAGCGATCGGTCCCATTGCTTTCGGCGAGGCTTGTCCTTCTCCTCCTCGACGGGTTCATCGGCCTCGTCAGCTTCCTCCTCGTCAGCCTCATCTTCGTCGGCGATGGCGTCAGGCGCTTCCTCCTCCGAGGCTGGGGTATCTTCGACGCCCTCTTCCGGTTCAGCGTCTTCGGTTTCCTCAGCAGGCTCGGCGGGTTCTTCCTCCACGGGTTCTTCTTCCGTCTCCTCTTCTTCCTCTTCCTCGCCGCGAACGTCGATCTCATCGAGCGTGACGGTCGCCGCATAGATAGCGTTCGTGCCCGATTCATCGGAGACGAAGTATAGCTCTGCGCCGTCCGGTGACCACGCGATGTGTCGTTCCCGCCAAGGCGAATCAGTCACGCGCCGGGCAGGCCGATCACCTTCGACCGCCTGGATGTAGATCTCACCGCGCGCCACGAGCGCGTAGGTCTTCCCATCCGGGCTGAGCGATACCTCCGTGATGGTGCTCGACAGGTCGGTCAGGCGCTCATCGAACCCCGTCTCATCCCCGCCCGCCCACGCGATGACTTGCTTGGGCGTCGCCCCGGCTCGCACAAGATCCAGCGTATACAACCGATCCCACACGACAAACGCAGCAATTCGGCCGTCCGCCGAAACGGTCAGGTCGCGCACATCATCATCGTCAAAGAACGTCATCCGTCGCGCAGCACTGTCATCCGTCGCGCCGGCGGGCAGGCGGTAGACGTTGACCGCCCCGTCTCGATCCGATGCGAACAGAATGGACCCGTTGGGCAGGATGGCCGGTTGACCGTCGTTACCATCGCGCGTGGTGAGTTGCGTGAACGTATCGCTTGGCACATCGCACACCCAGATGTTGCGTGCAGCCGCGCCGCGGTAGTTGCGTCGCATCCACCTCGAGTGTCCCCGCACGAACGCGATCCGGTTTCCATCCTGTGAGACTGACGCCCGCCGACCGAGGCACTCCATGAGGCGGTGAATCGGTCCGCCCTCCGCTGGGACGGTGTACATCTGCCGTTGCTTGTCGATCGTGTGCGCCAGGTGCGAGTCGAAGATCAGTTTGCTTGAGTCAGGCGTCCAGCCGCGCAGATACGCATAGCGGTCGTTGAACGTGACGCGCCGGATGTTCCGGCCCGCGACGTCGGCGACGTACAAGTTCTGGTAGCCCGCCCGCCTCGACTCAAACGCGAGCATCGCGCCATCCGGGCTGAACGCCGACCGCAGTTCTTCGCCGGGATGAACGGTCAGCCGCGTCGCCTGTCCACCCGTGCTTGGCACCGACCACAGATCACCCGCCCAGGAGAAGACGAGCGTCCCGCCGTCCGGACTGAGTGATGGATAGCGCGGGAAGCCGACGTTGCCGAGAGCAGCATCCGGCGGTGACGCGAGACGCGCCGACGGCGGTGGGGCGGTGTCGGCGGTCGGCCCGGGCTGCGCTTGCGCGCAACCGGCCGTGAGCAGCATCGTGGAGATGGCGAGCAGTCGGCCGAGATGTTCCATGGAGACAGTCCTTGCGTTCAGAAGAGAGGTGCAGCAGTCAGATCGCGGCAGCCGGCGCCGTGCTGCGCTCATGTGGGAGCAGTGTACCGCCGCGCTGACTCATCGACTCGGTCAGTAGGCTCGATACACGTCGGCGGCGTTACACAACCGCTACCGCATCACGTGCCGGAGGATGCACCAGGTTCACCGAATACTCGCCCGGCTCAAACACGTGAAGCCGATCGATGTCCACATACAGATTGATCGCTTGCCCGACATGCAGCTCACCGCGCGCCGGCACGCGAGCGACAAGATGCTCATGCCGATCCGTCGAGCAGACCAGATCCATCGAGTCGCCCAACGGCTCCAACACGCGCACCGTCACCGGCAGCACGTTGCCCGGCCCGGCGAACGGCCCTTGCGCCTGCTCGCTCATCGCCTCCGGTCGAACGCCCAGCACGATCGGCCGACCCACATGCTCGCGCAACCGATCCATAGCGGCATCGGGCAGTCGCAGCGTGACAGGTGATCCGTCAGGCCCGGTTGATCCTTCCACGAAATGCACATCGCCGCCATCCACATCCAGCGTGCCGTCCAGGAAGTTCATGGGAGGCGTCCCGATGAAGCCCGCGACGAAGCGGTTGACCGGCTCACGATACACCTCCAACGGCGAGGCGCACTGCTGGATCAGCCCGTCGTTCATCACGATGATCCGGTCGCCGAGCGTCATCGCTTCTTCCTGGTCGTGCGTGACGTAGATCGTCGTTGTCGCCAGGCGCTGGTGCAATCGCTTGAGTTCAGCGCGAGTTTCAACGCGCAGCTTCGCATCCAGGTTCGACAGCGGTTCGTCGAAGAGAAACGCCTTGGGTTCACGCACAATCGCCCGCCCCAGCGCGACGCGCTGTCGTTGGCCGCCTGACAACGCCTTGGGCTTGCGATCGAGCAGCTCACTGATGCCGAGCACATCCGCCGCCTTACCCACGCGCTGGTCGATCTCGTTGCGCGCGACCTTGCGCAGCGTGAGTCCGAAGGCCATGTTTTTCCGCACGGTCATGTGCGGGTAGAGCGCGTAGTTCTGGAACACCATCGCGATGTCACGGTCTTTGGGGTGAACATCGTTGACAACACGGTCGCCGATGCGGATGGTCCCGTCAGTGACCTCCTCCAGGCCTGCGATCATGCGGAGCGTTGTGGACTTGCCGCAGCCGGACGGCCCGACGAGTACGACGAACTCGCCGTCGGCAATGCTCAGAGAGAAGTCACGGACCGCGCGTACCGGACCGGGGTAGATCTTCTCGATATCGCTGAGGACGACTTGCGCCATGTGTTGCTCCTGTTCCCATCCCGGCTGCGTGGATCGCGTCCGATAGACGGGCTGCAGAGCACTGTATCGCGTCGGCGTCGGCCGACAAGCCTCGGCTGCGTGTGTGAATCGCGGTTTATGCGTCCAACCACAGTGGATGTGCAAAGTTGGGGCCGCGCTTCGCCGATACGCCGGACAGGGAAATGGATCTTATGCGATCATCTGATACATCGTTTCAGCAAGTGAAGTCGCTCCTCAAGCGGCTCGACTCTTCGATCGACGAGGCGCGTCAGCGTCGCCAAGCCGAGGAGGCGGTCTCCCACAGTGGTCGGCATGGGCTGGATCGTGCCGCCGCCGCCCGAAATCCGGAGACACGCGCCATCCAGGATCGGCTGCGCGAGGTGGGACGCGCCGACGGGGGTGCACCCGCGTAGATGCCCTAAACCTCGTAAATGCAATAGGTTGCCGCGTCGCCCCAGGCGGCAGCGGCCTGCTGTACTTCCGCAGCTTCCCCAAACCCACAACCGATACTCGCCGATACACCCTGTGCAACAGGGACCTTTGCACGGGAGGAGCCAATGCCGCTTTCATCCGATTATCAGCCGCCCCGTGAACCGACCGTCGAGCCTGACCCCTCGCCCGAGGCGTCCCTGGCTACGCTCGATCAGGTCGGACAGGCCACCGTCGCCACCGTCACGTCGACCGAATTGTCCGGCACGATGGCGATGCACCTGATCGAGGAACTCTTCGAGCACCTCCAGACGAGCGGGAGCAGGCATTTCGTCCTGGACCTTCAGAACGTCCGATACATGGACTCCGCCTGTGTCGGTGCCCTGGTCGAACTGCTCAACAAGATGCAACGGCTTGATGGCCGCATCGCAATCGTCAACGCCGCCCAGTCGGTCGAGTACCTCTTCAAACTGACGCGCCTGGATCGTGTCTTCCCTCTCTGCCGTGATGTGATAACCGCGCTAGCTGTCGTCGAACGCGGAAGCTGATCGGAAGACGGTGACACGTGGTCGCGGTCCCCTACGGCGTCTCTCTTACCTTCCGTCCGCACGCATCGTCATCCATCCGGTCGTTCGTATCATCTCCCGGTACATCCAGCTCGGTATCGAGTCCGTATCCCCAGGCGACGGGTCCCTCGTTGTACCACCAGCAACGGTTGTTTCCCGGCTTGTCATCCTGCGGGTAGGTGTCGTTCCCAGCCGTATCAAGAAAGACGCCGATCGTCGGCATGGTGTCGCGGAAGCCGCCCCAGCCGGGCGGTGGGGTCGCGGCACCCATCGACTTGGGCATCAGGATGCGGTACGTGTCATCGCCCCGTCTGTCCCAGAACAGGCCGATGCCCGTGATGTCTCCCTCGCCGCCGCTTCGATCGGGAACGTGATAGATGTCATCGCCGCTGCCGTCGAAGAACGTTGCGATGGCGCCGTCCCGGCCGTTGCCGAGCGTTTGGCTCATCACATCCCGGTCGTTGTAGGTGTCGTCGCCCGTTAGATCGACGAATGCGGCGAGCGCGTAGTGGGCGGAGGCGCCCTGCGCGTAGTAGACGCCGCGGTAAATGTCGTTACCACCGAGGTCCGTTAGAAAGCCGAGCGACCACCAGTACCCAACACCTTGGCTGAAGACGCCGCCGTAGTACGAGTCGTCACCCCCGCCGTCAATGAGCATCCCCACGCCGCCGGAAAGGCTGAGCTTGTCGGCTGTGTCGGCGCGTCGGCCGTAGCCGGCGCCCTGGCACATCGACGACTCATGCGCCTTGGTCTGCGCGGCCGGCTCGGTGATCGTTCGTCCCTCCTCGTTATCCATCACGTGATATGTGTCATTGCCCGCAGCGTCGAGGAGCAACCCGATGCCGAGCGTTGAGCCGACGCCTTGCGACTCGCGCAGACCCATGTATGAGTCATTGCCCGCAAGGTCGATCAGTGCGGCGACGCCGGCGTGCGCAACGCCCTGACCCCAGATCTGCGTTGTGGTGTAGGAATCATCGCCCGCTATGTCCACGACGAGCCCGATTCCATGCCAAGCGCACCCGATCCCTGATTCACCACACGTGTAGATGTCATCGCCGGTGAGATCGAAGATCGCGCCGATCCCGAACAGCCCGCAGGCGAGCGATGCAGCCTCTTCGCCGCCGTCGTAGGTGTCGTCGCCGCCAAGGTCGAGCACCAGGCCGACCGGCGCTTCCTTTGATCGAGGCACGGCGATTCGTCCGACATAGGTGTCGTTCCCGCCGAGGTCGATGATGATGGGATCATTTCCTTCGTAACGGTCATCGCCGGGTCCAAGAATGCACACGTTGCCGATCGGTGTGCGCAACCGGCACGTCGTGAAGATGGGCGTATCGTCGAGCATATCCGGCGACCACCTGCTCGCCTGCGCGAGCACCGGCTGCATGTGTGCAAGGAATGTCGAGCCTGCCGTCGCGAGCGCATCACGATCGAGTGTGTCAAATGCCTGAAACGAAGCGGGGCACGGCTCGCCGTAACGCGTCCACGGTGCTGCTGCGTAGTCGTACACCTGCGGCGAGGTCAGATCGACCGCACCGTCAACGCCGGCATGTTCGATGAGCGCCTCCCAATCGAATGCTCCATGAAGAGGCTTCTTCGCCGACGCCGCGGCAGCCACGATGTCAGCCACCAACTCGCGGATGTCGTCCGGCAGCGCCTGCCACGTGGCGCGTGAGGCGTCGTCCATCGGGTGCAACTCGATCGTCGCAAGAGGCGGCGAATCATCAACCGGAGAGGCGTCGAGAAGATCGAAACAGCGATTGATCACCTCACGCGGTTCGTCGGCGCAGGCGATGAGCGCTTCCCCCATCTCCCCGGACCAGCTCGGAAGAGCACAGGCATCAGCGAAGAGTTGATCCACGACAGGGAGGCGATGTGGGTACGTCGGGAAGTTGGCCATTTCCTCAGATGTGTAACCGAGTTGTCTCTCGGCGCACCCGAAGTGTTGGCGATGCGCATCCCACAGATCGTCTGGGAAGTCCCACACGCTGCCATCCTCGCCCGCAACCATCATCGGTGCGGAAAGGACTGCGAGCGTCCACGCGACACGGACTCGCAACGGCATCGTGTTGCTCCGAAGTTGATTGCGTGTCATGATACAAGCATAATGGAAAGCTGTGACTGGTGGTCGCAGCCTCGGCAGTCCGGGTCGGGACCACATCGGTGCAGTGCATGCACACGCACCTGCGACGTTCGTCGAGGCGTTTGCATTCCATGGAGTGATCTGTGATGTCATCGTTTCTCAACCCGCGTTTTGTGCGAGCGACAGCAGGTGCCGTGCTCGGTGCATGTCTTCTCACCACAGGCTGCGTTTCGCCTTGGCCGGCGGATGTCGAGCGAGGACTCGACAAGGCGGGCGACAACCGAGCCGAGCTGAAGCGTGCCCTTCGTCACTACCGACGCCTGGACGATCCGCTGAAGCTCCAGGCCGCCGAGTTCCTGATCGCGAACATGGAAGGGCACGGCTACTCGCTCGCCGCCCTGTACGATGCGGATAGGAATGAGATCGAGTTCGATGCGCTCGATTACGAGTCGTTCAACGAGGCGCTTGCGGTGCTCGATGCGCTTGAAGAAGAACACGGGACGCTCGATTTCAAGCGCAAACGATTCGATAACGATCTGGATGTGATCACAGCCGACTACCTGATCGAGAACATTGATCTGGCGTTCGAGGCGTGGCGTGAGAAACCGTGGGCAGCGGATGTCTCGTTTGATGTGTTCTGCGAGTACATCCTGCCGTACCGCGGCAGCAACGAGCCAATCGGTTCATGGCGAGGTGCGTGCCTGGATCGTCATGCTGATCTTGTGGGCGAGATGGATGATCCGACGGACATGCGCGAAGCGGGGCGACGCATCGGCGCGGATGTGCACCGATGGGTGGGCTTCCATGACCTGTACTACCTGCATCCAACGGACCAGAGCTTTGAGGAGATGGACGAGCGAGGCAAGGGGCGCTGTGAAGACATCAGCAACATGATGGGGTACGCTGCGCGCGCCAATGCGGTGCTGACGGCGACCGACTACACGCCGTACTGGGCAAACCGAGATAACAACCATGCGTGGGAGGTCGTCCTGGATGCGAACGGTGAAGGGAAGGCCGGGCTATCTAATCGTGCGGCGAAGGTGTACCGCAAGATGTTCTCGATCCAACCTGGCAGCCTGGCGATGATCAAGAGCAGCGATGAAGAGGCGCCTCGCTGGTTGGCGGGGAAGAACTATAAGGATGTGACAGCTGATTACCTCGACACGACCGATGTGACGGTCCGGCTTGAGAACGAGTTGCCCGAGGGTGTGCATTTCGCATACATCTGCGTGTTCAACGACGGCGACTGGCGCGCGATCCACTGGGGACGGATCGACGGCGATCATGTCACCTTCACGAAGATGGGCCGAGGTATCGCGTATCTCCCCGCGTACTATGTTGATGAGGAGCTTCAGCCCGCCGGGCCGGCGTTCATCCTGACGGATGAGGGCGAGGTTCGCTCACTCGTCAGCAGTGATGATTCGCTGATTGCGATCGAGATCAGCGTGACGACGCCCGCCACGCCGGATGCGGACACGCGCGTCGTTCGGCCAATCATCAAGGTGAAGGCCGGTGAGGTATATGAGCTGTCGGTATGGAAGGATGACTGGGTGTCATTGGGGAAGAAGACAGCGGGGGACGAGCCGGTTGTGTTCGAGGATGTACCGGCCGGAGGCTTGTACTGGATGGTCGCGGAGGGGTCGCGCCGCAAGGAACGGATCTTCACGATCGAGGTGGGTCGGCAGATTATGTGGTGACGTAGCGAGGCTGGCTACCATTCCGACAGCGGTTTCAACTCTGGTTTGCGGGGGAGTTCGGTTGCATCGTTGCGCAGCGGTGTGAACAGCACTGCCAGCTTGAGTTGCTCTACATCCGTCAAGTGAATGGTGAGCTTGCGGACGCCTGCGTTGCCGTTCTGTCCGTCGGGGTTTGGTGATGTGGGCAACGGCCGGGCGTCCATGACGGTGAAGCGTGCGTTCTCGGGTTGCAGGATGTCCACGCGAAGGCGGTCGTCGCCGGCTCGGAGGATCGCGTAAGTGCCGGTCTCGTCGATCTCAACTGCAGCCTTCGTGTGCATGAACCACCAGATGTCGGCGGGTTTTTTCGCTTCGATCTCATCTTGCAGAAGGACGGCGGCGCGGTCGTTGACAAGGGCGATGCCGCGGTGTGCTCGCTTGACATGCGCACGGTACGCGGATGTCAGGTCGGCGATGGCGAGCGAACTCATGTCGGTGCTTCGAAACGTGATGATCTTGGCATGGGCGGTCGGATCCTGACTTGGCTGTTGCCCTGGATTGACAACGATCGCGTTATGCCCCTCGGTTCGCAGCCGGTAGTACGTCCATCGCTTCGACCCGAAGTAGGCGGGGAGGTTGTAGTTGTCGCCGCCGAGGTCCAGCGCCCATCGCTTGCCGAGCGCGTCGAGCACGAACGAGCCGAGATCTAGATGTGCATGGCTTGCCTTGTTGTCGCCTGCCTTGAATCCGACGAAGAGCGCATCGGTGTCATCCCAGGCGCTGCGCATTGTGACGACCTCGACGCCTCGGAAGTATGCATCGAGCGGTGGCTGCTGTGGGTCGCGCTCGGGCTTGCGATACCACATGAGGTCGAGCGGCGTCGGTTGGGCGTGCTGCAACTGATATGAAGCATAGCGAGGGTGATCGAACTTCTTCGCCATCCAGAACAGTTGCGGCGCGCGGACTGCACCGCTTCCGCCGTCAGCGAAGTTGAACGTCCTCTCGATTGGACCGGTCATGGCGATAACGAAATCGCCCGCGTGGTCGAAGCCGGTGAAGTCGCTGAATCCGAAGTCGGTGCCGAGCGCTGTGTCGAGGGCCGCAAGGTGGATGACGTTATAGCTCGTTGCATAGTGCCAGTAGCCTGGACCTTCGATCGACGCGCCATCGGGAGCGAAGCGGCGCATCGCGATCGGCAGTGACCGCAGGCCGGCGTGGATGATCGCACTCGCAAGCTCCGGCTGTTCATCAGCGATCGCCAGCGCGCCCATTGCGATCCCACCGTTGCAGACTTGATTCCAGTTGTTGGATGTCTTCACCCACCAACCGTAACGCGTCTTGCCTTGGTAGCACCGCAGCGAGGGTTCCAGGCCGTGCGTGATGATGGCGCTGCGAATCACATCGCGCTGCGCGTCGGTCCAGTCGTCGTACAGCCAATCGTATGCAATGGCGAAGGCATGCGTCATCTCGGCAGTATCGAGGAAATGGCTGGGATTCCAGTCCTTGAACTTGGCTGCCGCCTCCAACTCAGCCCACAGGCGGTCGCGGTACCGCGCATCGCGTCCCCGCATGTGATAGGTGAGGGCAAGGGTATATGTTCTGTCAAGAACGCGCCGACTTGTGGCGAGCAATCGCTTTCCATCGGGGATCTCATATTTGGATGGTTCGGCATCGAGGATTTTATCCGCGCGGCGCTGAATATGATCGCACCACGACCGCAGTGTCGGGTCGGCGTCGATTCGCTCACGCAGCGCGTCGAAGTCGCCCGGGCGAACGAGCAGGCGTGGATGGTCGTCGTGAAGCAGCGAGATGATCTGCTCAGCCGTCGGGATGCTCGGCTCAGCGACGACGGAGCGGGCAGACACGTGCATCAAGGTAATCGCCAGCAGCAGACATACGTGTTGGATGAGAGCGACCATCTGTTTTTCCTCTTCTGTGGCTTCCGCGGGAACTCAACGCATTCTACCGTTGCATCCGCAGCCGCGCATCATCAGGTCCGAACGTGAACGCCCCTGCGTGTTGGGCACGCAGGGGCGTTGGCTTGCCGAGGCATTGTCACATTGCCGAGTGACGGGTCAGCGCACAGCATCACCGGGGGGCTGCATGCCGCGGCCGAGTTGCAGGGTCGTGCGCCAGAGAAGCCGCACGCGCTGGAGGTAATCTTCTTGTTCCCAATAGTGCTCGACGATGTTGGTCATGAGTTCGACGTGACCGTCGTGAAAGGCCACATGCCCGCCTTCGCCGGGATGCCGATCGGCGATGACGTTGCTTGTTCCCGGCTCAAAGGGCGGCGGGATGTGGTGCTCGGCCACGAAGACGCTGTTGTCGAGCCGCGACACCTCATCCTCCTCGATAAGATCGGCGCAGTGGGCAGGCTCACGGAGCGTGTCGGCGCGTAGGAAGGTCATGCAGCGCATCTCAGTCATGCCGCCGACCGTCACAAAGACGTTTCGCGACACGTCGCAGTAGTCAGCAGGGCGCGATGACCCGGGGTTGAACCAGAGCCGTGAGAAGGTGGCGCCAACGGCCTGAGCGTCTTCACTTGGAAGCAGGAAGTGCCCGAAGCGCCCGCCGTGATCGTCCTCTCTGCCCGTATCGGTGTATCGAACCAACGGATCGGCCGGTGATGTGAAGATTACCGGGTCGTCCACGTAGCCATCCACGAGGCCGTTCATGAGCAGCATCGTAATAGGGTCGACCGGCGCTGCATCGCTGTCGAACAGGCCGACTTCCGTGACGTACACATTCCCGTAGTTACCGCTAGCAGCGTTCCCCAGGCATGGCAGAACGCGGTTGTCCGCGACGTAGTATGCGTGGGCGTTTGCGTAGGTCCGCATGTGCTCGCGCGTCACGAGCGCCCAGTCGTCGCCTCGCATCTGCCCGATGACCGGGAGAGAGATGATCGCGACGAGCGCCAGGGCAGCCGTAGCGATGAGTAGTTCGATCATCGTCAGTCCGTGATGTTTGCTTTGGATTGTCATGGTTTGGTCTTCCATGTGTGGGTTTGCTTGCTGTGATGTCCGCGCGTCGTGCATCGAATCGGCGCGCATCAGGGCGAGCCGCATCGCTGGCCGAACTGACCGAGCACGATGCTCAGGTCGAGATGGTCCACATCGCCGTCACCGTCGAGATCGCCGGCCGGGTTGTAGTTCGGATCGTTCGGCGGCAGGTCGTAGGAGGCGAGGATGATCGCCAGGTCAAGTTGCCCGACGACGCCGTCGTGATCCGCATCACCTTGCAGCAACGGGTCACCGCTGTAGCGATACACGACGCCCTCGTCGTCGTGGTGCCAGGCGCTGACGACGAATCCACGACGCGGATTCGGATCGAGCGATACCGCGACGGCATGGCCGAAGAACCCTTCTTCCAGTCGGCCGTCGTACCGCACGATGGTGCTGCCATCCGCTCCGGAGAGGAGGATCGCTTGCCCGACGAGATTCTTCCGGCTGGAATGGAGCGGCGCACCGACAAGCACATCCGCAAGCTCATCGTTGCTCACATCCAGGAGTACCGCCAGGGATGAGCCGAACAGATCGTTCTCCGCTTGACCGTCGGCATACCACAGAAGTGCGCCATCCGAGCCGGAGACCGCATACACACGGCCTGCGTGTGGGGCGACCGATCCGTGGTGCGGCGCGCCGACGACGAAGTCGAGGATGTCATCACCGTTCAGATCCAGCCCGCCCGCGAGCGCGGAACCGAAGCGATCCAGCTCCGCCTCACCGTCAAGCGCATAGCGGAACGCGGCATCGACCAGAGAGTAGACATACACACGGCCCGTGCCGCGGTTGGCGCCGGGAGCGCCGACCGCGAAGGCGTGCTCACCCATTGGCCACCACGGCATCTCCATGACGGCACCGAGATGCGCGACCGCCGAGCCGAATGCGTCGCTAAGTCCCTCGCCATAGAGTTGATGAATCGGCAACAGCCAGTCCGTCGAGTAGACGAACGCTGCGCCGCGATTGTCGTACTCCGGTTTGTTGAGCGAGACGAGGCCGTATCCGGGCGCTCCCGCAATGATCGCCGCGCCGTCAACGGATCCCCAGAGATCGACAGCTCCGGCGGCCACCGCACTCCCGAGCCAACATTCCTGCTGCCAGCCCCGTGCGATCCAGATGACCTCACCGCCGGGTGAGTCGTGAACGCGAACGTGGCCGGTGAGGTGCGTTGGACTGTCCGGATCGTCCTGACCCCACCGGTCGCCGACGATGACGGCGGTGCGATTCGGCCAGGACATCTCCACCGTTGCCAGCGCTGAACCCAGGCGGTCCCACTGGGGATCCTGCGGATTGAGTTCCGCCAGGACCGTCCCGTCACTACCGGAGATGACGACGGGCCGCTCATATCCGAGGGTCGCCGCAACGAAGTCGAAGGTCCCGTCGATGTTCCAGTCGCCCACGGTCGCCAGGTCCCAGCCGAAAGAGAAGTCTCCGGTGACGGGTGGGTCCTGAGGACACTGGCCCCAGCACATGCCCGCCAGTGTGTACGAGACGGCGGCGAGGAGTAACTGCTTTCTGTGTCTTGTCTTAGTTCGCATGATGTAGCCTCCTCAGAATGTGGTCCCAGCGTTGCTCCGTTCAGCCATACACCCGGGCTTTCCGACTTCAGATGGGCAGCCGGGCTGTGTGCTTGCACAATGCGCGGCCGCATGTGCCCGGTCGCACACGTTCCGGATAGGAGCGTTTCACATGTCTATATGCAATTGCGCACGGGATACTGCCGACGAATCCTGAGATTCTTCATCGCGTCGCGGGCGGATATCGCGTGCCGATCAGCGTGTGTCGCGGCCTTGTCCCTTCAGCCAAGCGTCGCGCCCGGCCTTGATGTCACTGAGCCAAGCACGAAGGTCCGCCCTGTTGCCGCGCTGGAGGAGACATCGCAGGCCAGCCAGCTCATCCGCTGCATCATCGAGGACGCGACAGATCGCCGGGGCGTTGAGCAGCAGGATCTCAGCCCACATGTCCGGATCACTCGATGCGATGCGAGTCGTGTCGCGGTATCCCGTGGATGCGAGGCGAAGCGCGGTCTGATCGTCCCGGCTGAGCGAGGCGGCGACGGCTGCGAGTGCGTGTACACCGTGGCTGACTCGGGCGACGGCGCGGTCATGCGCATCCGCCGACATGGTGATGACCGTAGCGCCGACGGACATCCATAGTGTTTCGATCACATGCCGGCTGTGAGCGTCGGTCGCTTCGGTCGGCGTCAGCACGACGGTGCATCCGTCGAAGAGGTCCGCCCGAGCAGCGTCGGCTCCACGCTGGTGTGACCCCGTCATCGGGTGAGCGCCGACAAAGCGGTTCGGCTGCGAGGCCCTCGCTGCGGCTCCCATCACCGGTTCCTTGACGGAGCAGACATCGGAGACGACGCCCTCGGAGACGTCGAGCACTTGGGGAATAAGCGAGATTGTGGTGACAGGCGGAGCGGCGATCACCACGATGTCCGACGACATCGCCAATTCGTGCCAGTCGCTGTAAACCGCGTCCACCGCGCCGCTTGCGAGAATCGTTTCATGTTCGCTCGCCGGCGCGCACCCAATGACGCGACTGGCCGCGCCACGTGCCTTCGCCGCCAAGCCCAGGCTGCCGCCGATGAGTCCAACGCCAATGATGCCGAGTGTCGTAATCGCCATGGCGCTACAGCGTATGGGTTTTCATCATGTCTCGCGCGTTCCGTGAGGCACCGGTCCGCCGGAATCAGATACGCCAGCCGTCTGTCGGCCGTGTGGGGGTTGTGCTATCATGTACACTTCGCTGCGGCATCACGGCAGACGGGACAATGGCGACAGCCCATTGTTCGTGTGTGTGGATCGAATCAACAAAGGTGATGACACAATGATCTTGAGAAAACGGTGGATCGGAAGGAATGTCCGTTGCATGTCTGGTGAGGGTGTCCGCTGGCCGGACATCGCTCGTAGGGCAGCAGCGCACGTCGTGCTGGCTGCGGCTGTCCTGGTAACGGGGTGCGGCGTATCGCGCGACGTGGAGATCCGATCCAAGCCGAGCGGGGCCACAGTCTGGATCGGCGATGTACAGCGCGGTAGGACACCCCTCACGGTGGAGTTGACATGGCCGAAGCCCGACGACAAAGGATCAAAGGGCAAGGCGCATACGCTTCGGCTCACGATGTCCAAGCACGAGGATGTCACCGAGCAGCTCTATGCGGGTGACGCCGTGAAGGCAGCGAATCCGTGGGTCATCGAGCGGGATCTTCTGCTCCTGGAGCAGCGGACGCCTGTGAACATCACGACAAACGTGGAGGGTGCCACAGTCAAGGTGAACGGTGATGTTGTGGGTGAGACGCCGTTGCGTCACACGTTCGAGTTTCGGCGCTCGGGCCGAGCTGACGACTGGAATACATTCCTCTTGACTATCGAGAAAGACGGCTATCGATACCGCAGACCTGGCGGGCCCGTCTCGCCAGGCGACACGAGTTCATACAGTACCACTCTGACGATCGAGAAGGCATCTACGGGTGAGCTCGTCGTCGACCTTGAACCCATTCAGTTCGTGCGGACACGCATCGGACGCTGGGGGTGGAGCGAGGAAGGTATCGAGCGGTTTGAGGAGGTCAAGCTTTCGCAGGTGGGCGAGATCGAGACCGAACCGAAGGTCCAATCCGTGACGCGCATTACCGATATGAAACCCGATGATGCGTTCATGGAGACGCGGATAAGCGTTGGACGAGACGGCGAGGTGCTCTACTCCATCCCGTTCAGGCTTCGCTTGGCGAGTCGCAGCAGCGGGAGCGGCGTCTACTCGAACTTGTGGAGTCAGTTGGGCGGTGGGAACACGCGATTGACTGACGGCCGGCAAATCGATCTCGAAGCGACGCTTTCGCCCGATGGCGAGTGGATCTACTTCGCATCCAACCGGCTTCGCCCTGACAGAGTCAATCTATGGCGCGTGTCGACGGGTACCGCCCGCGGGCTGACAAAGATCACCGATAGCCCGTCGTCACTCGCCGACACGGAACCATCTGTCTCGCCGGACGGTACCAAGGTCGCATACACAGCCTATATGCGCGATGCAACCATGCCGCACATCTGGATCGCGAATGCTGACGGCACGTTGCCGACTCAAATGCGCGTCGGTCGGAATCCCAGTTGGTCGTCGGACGGAACGAAGCTCGCGTTCGTGGCATCCGATGCCGGTGGCCATGACCAGATCTGGGTCATGGGCAGCGATGGCAGCAGTCCCACGCAACTCACCAAAGGCGACAACGCCCATCAGTATCCGGTCTGGACTACTGACGGCCGTCGAATCGTGTATGCCTGCGACCAAGTCGTAAATGACGAGGGCGAGAAGAACTTTGACATCTGGATCATGGATGCTGACGGATCGCGGCAGACGCAGCTTACTGTCAACGGTTCCTACGACACGCGACCTGCCATGAGTCCCGATGGGCGATACATCTATTTCATCTCCAATCGAGGTGCCAGACGAGAGAACGACGAGTCACTGCAGATCTGGAGGATCGAGTTGATCGGGGATTAGTGCGTCCCCACTCCTAGACGTATAGGCGTTTTAGCCTAATCCGGGCGTCAGTAGTGATAAATCGCCAATCCACATCGCCACCGTCGGCGTTGCGTGGAAGATCGAAGGCAGGGACTTGCGTGTGCATCATCCGTATTAAACTGCCCACGCGGGCGGATGCCACGTGCATTTCTGCCGTGCATAACACAGCAACATGATCGGCGAGGCTAGGATGGCCTCACTCTGCATCGCGATATGGCACGGGGCGTTGGTTCGCTGGTTCTACCCGCTATAGTTGGCGAGGAGGATGCCGAGGTCGGATTGGTCGGTGTCACCGTCGCAGTCAAGGTCGCCGGTGTCATCGATCTGGTAGGCCGCGAGAAGGATGCCGAGATCCGACTGATCGACATCGCCATCCCCATCCAAGTCGCCCGGTGTGCCGCCCCAGCGCAGTTCGCAGAGATCAACTGCGAGGTACTCCGCCGCATCGACATTGCCATCACTGTTGATCGAGCTGGGAACTTGATACGTGTACTGCAATGCGCCACCATCCGGTGTTGTATATGGAACGAATGCGAGATAGATCGTGTCGGGAATGCTGCCGTACTGCTCGGCAAGATTGATCGTGCCTTCGAGTACGCCGCCGTTGGCGCCGGTCATTGCTTGGGTCGAGCCAATCGCGTCGAACCATCCTTCGTAGTCGTTCTCGTTCTCGTCGGCGAGGTATGCATCCCATGCAGCGACCTGGCCTGACTTGGTCCACATGGCGGGCTGCATCGTGCCGGGCATCGCCGCGAGCAGGATGAAATGATCGTCGCCTTCACCCGCATCAGGGCATGCGATGTAAAGCACATCGCCCTTGATTCCTGCGAAAAGGCTCCCGTTGCCGTTCTCAGCGAGCAGGACGGCGTCATCGTCGAGCAGACCGTCGATGATCCACTCATCGCCCGGCTGGCCGCCCGTCACTGCGAAGTGCCAGTCCTGGCCGTTGTTGTTGTCCCATGTGTCTTGGCCGTTGTTGAAGACCATATCGAGCTGCGTTGCGCTGCTTTGCACACTCACCGTGATGTGCCACACTTCGTCCGTGGCGTTCCATGTCATTGCGGGGTCGGGTGAGATCACCGGATTCCAGTTGTTGAAGCCGTAATGCAGGTACACATGTGCAGCGCCGTCGAGTGGCCTGCCCGTCGGGTCGTACCGGATCAGCACCGACTGACCCGCGACAGGCGGATCAGGATCGACGATCACGACATCATCACCGCCGCTGCCTTGGCCGTCGCCGACATAGACGTGTTGGATCGGGCTTCGCTTGGTAGAGCCCTTTGTATCCACCGCTTCGATGTAATAATCAACGAGCACGCTCTCCAGGCCGGTCACCTCCGCGTAGTACTGATCGGCGATGTACATGGGCATTTCGAAGAAGTCGATGCTGGGATCGTTGTGGAAGTTCCCAGCCGGGAAGTCGCTGAACGTCATCGCGACATCTTGCCATGAGCCGACCTCAGGCCCGCCCGCATAAGTGTCATTCTGCGTGCTATCGAGTGGATTGGTGCCGTCGTCATCGACGCGATACATGAGCGTGACGGTCTCCAGGCCGGACACATCGTAGATGAACGTCCAGATGTGGAAGTCACCACCGGCTTCGTACTGCTGGTAGCCGTACTGCGGGCCGAAGTTGGTCGAGCCGGGGTTCCAGGGGTGGCGCTGCGGGAGCCAGATCGTGGGCGGCGTCGAGTCAGCGGATGCGTCTCCGATGACGATGTCCGCGTGCTGGACCGCCTCATTGCATGCGATGGTAGGCTTGACTTCCATATCAAGCGCCGTGCCGTAGTACATGTATCCGGAGTTGAGCGACGCAAGGAAGTAATGCCAGGCGCGTTCAGCGTGCGATGTGCCGGCGTCGGGATAGAGGATGTCGTTGATATTCACGCCGCCTGCGATTTGCTCCGCAGTGTCAAGGCGGTTTTGTGCTGCCGTGATGACAGCCCAGTTGCGGATGTCCTCCGCCCAGCCGCTTTCGATATCGATCTGCCCCGAGCCGTTCACGGGCGGCCAGTTCCAGTTGAGCATCTGCGGTGAGCCGAAGTCGCCATCGGCGTTGACCCACGCGCCATCCTCGACGTGGACGATGTCATCGGCGGGCACGGGGTGGTCGGCAAGGTACTCCTCCACGACGGTTGCGACATAGCCCGCGCCCTGGGCGCTTGCGACGAGGTTAGGCGTTGCTTCCAAGTAGTAGCTGTACCCGCCGCCCCATGCGTTATCGCCGTCGTGGGCAAGGACGCAGAGCATCGGCCGGGCGGGGTCGTTGTGCGCTTGCAGCGTGTTGAAGTAGTCAAGCCCGATCGCGGAATAGCCATCCTTCCAGCCGATCGACTGTGAGCACGGGACGATGATGACCTGCGACACTGCGCCGGAGTCGGGATCGACGTACTGCGCGCGGTGCGGTGTGAACGCAAAGGGGTATGCCTCAGCCGGTGAGCAGCCGCGGTCGATGTGCAGGCGGAAGTAGTTACCCTGCGCCGGGTTGATCTGATCCGCCGCGTTGGGTGGATCGCAGTTGATGCCGCCTGTGCCAAGCACGACGGGGAAGTCGCTGCACGCGCGCGAGACGTGCTCGCCGCTGACGAAGACCCAGTTGATGCCTTCATTCGCGAGGATCGGGATGATCCGTTCGCTGAACGCGATCTCCGGCGGGAAGAAACCGCTGGACATGCCCGGCCAACTGCTCCAGGCATCGTCGTACATCGCTTTGTAGAGCTGGATCTCCTTACGGATCGCGCTGTCATCGCAGAGGGGCAACAGCGGATGGTGAAACGGGAAGACGACGATGTCGGCGCGCGGCTTGCCGGCTCCGGAAGTCATCCAGCCGCGAGCTTCGCGCAGCGATGCGTTCCAGTTCGGCGAGTACCCGAGTTGATATGCATCGCCGAGGCTCTGCACGTTCTCGATGAGGCCGCCGGAGTAGCTGATCTGCGCACCGGCTTCGGCGTAGCTTCGGATGGCATTGATCGAGTCACGCGCGCGGTACTGGTACACAGCCACGCGGTCAGGCCAGGAGAAGATGTCGCGGAGGTTGTTCGCTGGATGGGCCGCCCCGCCGTCGGTTCGGAGGATGGACTGCCAGGCTCGCTCGTAGCGGTCAGCACCGCTCGTCTGCTGGTCCGGCCAGTAGATCGGCTGTTCGAGGTGCCACAGGTACGTGAAGTGCAGCTTCTCAGCCCGGGTTTGTGACGCACACACGAGGAGCGCGATCGTCAAGACAACGGTTGTCCAGCAGCGCAATCGGGTCATCTCACCTCCTCCCGCAGCCGAACAACGCAGGCTCGTGAACCGGGTGGCTGCATGTATCAGAATACCGCAAAATCGCCCGCGGACCACACAGAAACCCAGCGCCATGCAAGGTTTACGAAGTGACAGCCGCGCCGGACTCGCCTCCGGGAATCGAGTCGCGGATCGCAGGGACAAAACAGCTCGGCGCAACTTCCCTCAGCCGAGGTCGCCCAGCGCTTGAAGGTGCTCGCGGTTCTCTTCGAGAAGGTCGGCGATGCAGATGTGACAGGCGAGCGAGTCGTGGGGGTCGAGCGCCGCCAGTGCGCTCAGAACCGACTCGTAACGCGCGATCTGCTGCTTCTTGTCGCGCATCAGATCGGGCAGCAGACGGTCCCACGTGATGTAGTTGATGTACGTGCCTTCAATCGTGAACGAACCCAGCGCGGGATCGCCCTCCAGCGACAACAGCAACTTGGTCAAGAATCGCTCGTGACGCTCACCATCACGGGCGATCCGGTCAACGATGCGGCGCACGGGAACGGTTCGCGGCTCGGTGTACGTCGGTTGCGTCGTGAAGTACCGGAAGAGCGACCTCGCTTCACTTGCCAGCAGCGTGTTGATCCGCCGGCCACACTCGGCGGCGTCAACGTCGTGTGTGGTTTCATCACGATCGGCCGGGGCGTGGGTGGAGTCGCTCATCGTTGTCGTCATGGGGTGTCTGATTCGAGGAGTGATGGGGAACGCTCAGCAAGCTCGATGCCGCTGCCGGCCTGAGCCATCGGCGACGTGGCGCCGTCATCGGTTAGGAGCATCACCGCGTGATGGTTTGTCCAGTTCATGATTTTCTGCGGGGCGGCGGTAAGAACCAGCACGGCGGCGCAGACGCCGGCGAGGATGAGACCGGGAGCGCGAACCGGAATCGTCGGCCGACCTTCATCCTTGACCATGAACATGTAGTACGCCGGGCGGAGCAGGTAGTAGTACGCGCTGATGACTGTGTTGATGAGAAGAATGGCGACGAGCCACCACATGCCATCTCGCCACATTTCCAGACCGATGAGCACCTTGCCCCAGAAGCCGCCAAGCGGCGGGAAGCCGAACAGGCTGCCGAGGCAGATAAGAAGCATGATGCCGAGCAGTGCGTTGCGCCGCCAGAAACCCGACCAGTCGGAGATTCGGAGCGAGCCGGTCTGCTGTTCGATGAGGCCTGCGATGGTGAACGCGCCGAGGTTCATGAAGAGGTAAATGATGAGGTAGAAGAGAATCGCGGATGTCAGCGCGCCTGCTGTTCCGTTGTCAACATATGCTGTGGCCCGGCCGACAAGGGCGCACGCCATAATCATGTAACCGGCGTGTCCGATGCTCGAGTAGGCGAGCATGCGCTTGATGTTGTCCTGCCGCAGCGCGACGAGGTTGCCCCATGTCGCGGTGGCGCCGCCGGTCAGGCCGACGAAGACGGTCAAACCCGTTGCGACGTGCGGGTCGATCCCCTCCGCGGCGCCGAATGTCATCATGACTCGGAGAAGCAACGCGACGGCCGCAGCCTTGGAGGCGAAGGAGAGAAACGTCGTGATCTCCATCGCGGCGCCCTCGAACACATCCGGGCACCAGAAGTGAACGGGAAAGGCGGAAAGCTTGAAGCCGATGCCGATCATCAGACCGAACATGCCGACCGCCAGGCCCAGCGATGCGCCTTGCTCGGCAACGGCGGCGGCGACGGCGTGCATGTCGAGCGTGCCGTACTGCCCGTAGAGCATCGAGAGGCAATAGAGCATGATGGCGGTCGCGGCGGCGCCGAAGATGACATACTTGAGGCTTGCCTCCGGGCCGAGCTTCGAGTTTTTACGGAACCCCGCCAGTGCATAGCTTGGGAATGACGCCGCCTCGATGGCGATGAACATCATGAGGAAGTTCGACGCCGAGGCCATCAGGCACATGCCCATCGTCGCGCCGAGAATGAGGCTCACATAATCAGGGGCGTCGGTCGGGCGGATCTGCTTGCGACTGCCGATCACGATGTATTGCAGGAAGATACAGATCGTGAAGAAGAGGATCAGGACCTTGACGGATTGGCTGAAACGATCGACGGCGAGCGTGTGATAGAAGAAGAAATGGCCGGCCTCGGCGAGAGATGGACTTGCGAGGTGGATCAGCGTACCGACGAGCGCGACAGCGCACGTGATAATGCCGATCCATGTCATCACGACATTCGATCGCTTGACGAGGTCACGTGCGAAGAGCGGCAAGAGCAGAGCGATGCACATCCCGATCGTCAGGACAAGCTCGGGGAAGATCGCCGTGAGCTGTGTCAGTGACGGGATTGTGAGTGAGTAGTCGGACATGGGTGAATCCGGTTCCGCGGTCTCGATGGTCGCAAACGGAAGGCCGGCCGCCACGGGTCAGCGGCGGTTCGGTGGCTATTGCCCGGCGGCGGTCATCACCTGCTGGACCGCATCAGCGCGGACGATCTTGAAAAAGGCGTGAACGGTATCGTTGGTCATGGTGAAAACGAACAGGCTGGGGAGGACGCCCAGAGCGATGGCGAGCAGGCCGAGCGGGATCATGACGGCATACTCACGGGACTTGACAGCTTGGTCGCCGGTGTAGGTGTATTCCTCGCGAGCAGGCCCCATGTACACACGCTGGAACATCCAGAGGATGTAGCCCGCCGTGAGAATAGCGCCGGTGGCTGCGATACCGCCGAGGATGTACATGATGGATGTGCTGCCGGCGAAGGGCACCCAGTCGGCGGCGGTGGTGATCCAGCTTGTGGCCTGGAACGCGCCGAGAAGGCTGAGCGCCTCACCTGGGAAGCCGCAGAGCAATGGCAAACCTAGACCAGCGAAGAAGCCGATCGACGCCCACGCGGTGTAGGTGGGCATGCTGTTCCAGATACCGCCGAAGCGATTGAGGTCGCGGTGGTGTGCTCGTTCGTAGATGACGCCGACAAGGTAAAACATCATCGCCGAGCTGATGCCGTGGCCGATCATCTGGAAGTACGCGCCGTTGAAGCCCGTGACGGTGAGGACGCCCAAGCCGAGCAGGACGTATCCCATATGTGAAACGGAACTGTATGCGACGAGCTTCTTCCAGTCGGTCTGCGCCATGGCGCAGAAGGCGCCGTAGATGATCGAGATGACTCCGAGCAACGAGACGGCGAACCATGCCCACATCGCGGCGTCCGGGAAGATGGGGTAGGTGATCCGCATGAGTGCGTATCCGCCCATCTTCAGCAACACACCCGCCAGGATCATCGAGATCGGCGTCGGCGCTTCGACGTGCGCATCGGGTAGCCACGTGTGGAACGGCGCGACGGGTACCTTGATGGCGAAGGCGATGAACAGGAGGATGAAGAACGCCTTGCCGTAGGACCAGAACTCGCCGCCAAGCCCGAAGGCATCGCGCACGGCCCCGTCCGAGGCGAGGTGAATCATGTTGAATGACGTGATCTGATTTGCGTCGCTCAGACCGGGAACACGTGGGACGAGGAAGTACAGCCCGAGCATCACGATGAGCAAGCAGACCGAGCCTGCGAGCGTGTAGATGAAGAACTTGATCGCCGCGTATTCCTTCCTCGGTCCGCCCCAGACGCCGATGAGGAAGTACATCGGGAGCAGAGACACTTCGAAGAAGACGTAGAAGAGGAAGAAGTCCAGTGAGAGGAACACGCCGTACATGCCCGCCATGAGGAGCAGATACAGCCCCATGAAACCCTTGATGTTCGTCTTGACGCTATATGACGCGAGGACGATGACGACGTTGAGGATGCTCGTGAGGAGCAGCAGCGGCAGCGACAGGCCGTCCATACCGATCGTATATCGGATTCCGACGGCTGGGATCCAGGACACGTCGGTGACGAACGCCATAACACCGTTCTGGAGGCTGTATGCGATGTTGGCGTCGGCGAGGTACACAAAGTATGCCCGCAGGAGGAAGATGTTGATAATAAGACAAATGATGCTGATCGCGAGGGCGAGCGACTTGGCGGCGCTGTCGCGAGGGGCGAGCAGGCACCCGACGCAGCCGAAGGCGGGGAGGAAGATCAGCAGGTTCAGGAGAAACTCGTTCATCGCTACGCAGCCTTTCGAGGCTCTGTGTTGCAGGCCGGCGCTGATGAGAGCCGGCGGATGGGTTCCCGTTACGCCGAGGCGAAGATCAGACCAACACTGGCCAAGATGACAAACAGACCGACGATGGAGAGGCCGGCCATCATCATGATATATCGCCGGAGATTCCCGCTGTGGGTGGTGCTCAACATGCCGCCCGTGCCCTTGGCAGCCTCGGCGATGCCGCGGACCGAGCCGTCGATCACCTGATCGTCGAAGATGCCGACCGCAAAGGCCATCTGCTTGCCGGCCCAGCCCGCGAGGTTCACCAGGCCGTCAATGATGTACTTGTCAAACGACCCGATGATGATCGCCACAAGCTTGCCGAGCAAGATCACGACGATGTCGAAGAGCCCATCAAAACCAAACTTGTTGTAGATGAGCCAATGGACCTGCTTGATGACCGGGATTCTGACGATTCGGTCGGTGATCGTGAATCCGTTTCTGTAGATGAGGAGTCCGATGATCATCGAGACAATCCACGCGCCGCCGAAGAGCAGCACCCAGCCGTGCACGAAGTGGTACCCGGTGTGCATGTTCTCGTGCAACTCGTGTCCGGTCACGGCTCCCGCCGCCAAAGCCGTCTGCGGAGCCGTCTCAAGGATGAGCTTGTCGATGCCGATGTAGCCGGCGATCATCGCGATGAGCGCCAGGACAAGCTGCGGCACGACCATTGTCCAAGGCGTCTCGTGGGCGTGATCGTGAATCGCCTGGTTACGTGGTTTGCCAAGGAACGTGAGAACGAACGCGCGTGTCATGTAGAAGGCCGTGACATACGCAATGCACACGGGCGCCCAGACGTAGAGCTTTCCGAAGCCCGCATCGCCAATTACGCTTGAGTATGTATACGCCCCGGCAATGATGCCATCCTTGGAGAAGAACCCGCCGAACGCGACGGAGAAGTCGCCAAACTTCACGATTGGGATGGCTGCCCCGGCGATGGCGAGCGTGCTGAGTATGAAGGCCGTCGCCGTCCAAGGCATTTTCTTGAGCAGCCCGCCGTACTGTGGGAGTTCCTTTTCGTGATGGCAGACGGTGATAACACTGCCTGCACACTGGAACAAGCTGCACTTGAAGAAAGCATGCGTGATGAGGTGGAAGAGCGCGAACGTGTATGAGCCGCAGCCCAGGCCGAGCACCATGTAGCCGAGTTGCGAGAGCGTCGAGTACGCCAGCACGCGCTTGATGTCGGTCTGCACGCATGCGATGAGCGCCGCGGTGATGAGCGTGACCAAGCCGATCGTGGCGACAAAGAGGAGTGCCGCCGGCGTCAGCAGCGGGAAGATGCGCGCAGTCATGTAGACGCCTGCCGCGACCATCGTGGCGGAGTGGACGATCGAGGAGACGGGCGTCGGCCCTTCCATCGCATCGGGAAGCCACGTGTGCAGCGGGAACTGTGCACTCTTGCCCATCGCGCCGCAGAATAGGCCGATGCCCGCCAGCGTCAGCCACCAGTTGTTCGCGCCCGGGTTCAGCGGATCGATGCCCTGCGCGAGCAGTGCGCCGAGCATTGAGTCGCCGCCGTTCGCCGCCGCGTTGATCGGGAGCAGTATGTTGCCGCCGCACTGGAAGAAGAGAATGCCGAACCCCAGCATGAAGCCCGCATCCCCAATGCGGTTCATGAAGAACGCCTTCTTGCAGGCGAGCTGCGGCGCTCGTTTCTCGTACCAGAAGCCGATGAGCAGGTAGCTCGTCAGGCCGACCATCTCCCAGAAGATGAACAGGTGCAGCAGGCTGTTCGCGGAGACGATGCCGAGCATCGAGAACGTGAAGAGCTGCATGTACGCCATGAACCGACGCTTCTTCGGATCGCCCGTCATGTAGCCGACGGAGTAGAGGTGGACGAGCAGGCTGATGAGGCTCACCATGACAAACAGCGTGACCGTGAGCCGATCGACCATCGGCCCGATCGGTGCATACTCGCCGACGCCGATGGGAAGCCAGTTCCACGTCTCCACGATCGGGTCGCGAGCGCCATAGCCAACAAACGCGATGATCGAGCACAACAGCGAAAAGCCCATCACGGCAACGGTGAACCATGCCGCGGTGTTCTGCTTGTTCTGATCGTTGCCCATGCGTGAGAAGAGCACGATCACGATCGCAAAACCGGCCGCGGGCGCCAGCCAGGCCGCGACGATGAGGTTGGAGATGAGCTGGTCGGTCATGGTGGTTGCTTCGCCCTGGAATCAGCCCTTCATCAGGTTGGCTCGTTCGATGTCAACGGTGGAGTGCATGTTGTAGAAGTTCAAGATGATCCCCAGCGCGATGGCTGCCTCGGCGGCGGCAACGACGATGATAAACAACGCGAACATGATGCCCTCGACGGCCGGCTCACCGCCCGCCGAGACCGCCTCGCCTGACCATGAGTAGCGGTTGAACGCGACGAGGTTGATGTTGGCTGCGTTGAGCACGAGCTCGATGCCGATCAGAACGGCGATGGCGTTGCGCTTCGTCAGAATCGTGGCCACACCACAGCCGAAGACGATGGCCGAGAGAACCATGAAATGCTCAAGCGTAATCACGTGTGCTACTCCACATGCCGACCGCCCGGCAGAGCTCTATCGGCCGATCTCCTCCGCCCGCCTCCCCTTCGCCATGTACGCCGCTGCGATCATCACGACCAGCAGAAGGACGCCGACGACCTCAAATGGAATCAGGTACTTGCTCAAGAGCACCCGTCCAATCGTCGCGACGGGGTACTCCGTGACCTGCGCGAGCGCCTGCTCATCCATTCGGCCGCCAGTCCACTGGAATGCGATCCACGCCATGACGGCGAACGCGGCAAGCCCGATCTCGATGCCCAGGTTCCGCTCGAACGCGCTGATCTGGAGCCGGGCCCACGGGTTCTTCGTGGTCAGCATGATGCCGAAGATGATGAGGACGAGCGTGCCGCCCGCGTAGACGATGAGCTGGATCGCGCCGAGCAGTTCAGCGTGCAGGAAGAAGTACAGCCCCGCGACGCCCGCCAACGTGCCGAGCAGGTACAGTGCCATGCGGACGATCTGTTTGCTGAGCAGGACACCGATGGCGCTGATGCAGATGATCGCGGCGAACGCATAGAACAACATGGGTTGGATTGGCTGCACAATGTCCTGTTGGGTGAGGCTCAGCACGCGGCACCTCTGGCGTACGACTCAAGATGCAAGCCCGTGCTCGACTCACCGGCGAATCGCTCGTGGGCTGATGGGTTGGAGCGACGCGAAGAGGACGACCGGTCCACTGGTGATGCGTCACCTTGGGATCTTCATTTGGGTCGCCACTGTAAGGTCCCAGGCCCGTGTCGGCAACGTCGTACGATCGGACAGCTCGCCAATCACCGTCATGTTGTGTTGCTCGCGTGGATCGACCCCGCCATCATGGGGGGCGCGTCACGCGCCACATCGTTCACCTCGCCGAAGCGGGCCGACTGTCCTGTGCGGATTGGGCGCAATGAACGTTCGTGGTGAGCGAATGCGAATCGCAGACCGATCGCGTGCCTCAGTGCTATGGTGGGGCGGATCGCCCATGCGACGACGCCTGCTTGTCATCCCGGTCTTCCTTGTGGGCTACACGCTGCTGATCGCGGCGGCGGCGATCTTCGCGTTTGGCCTCATTGCCGAGCCGCCCTGGGGCGGGTTTGAGGGACTGATCGAGTTGTGTGCCGGGCATGAGATCGGCGTGACCGTCTCGTTCCTCGTCGGGGCCGCCTGTGTCGTTGCATCGCAAGCCCTGTTCCTGCTTCCGGTTATCCAACGCCGGCCGCCTCTCGCCCGGGGTGCGCACTCGTTCACCGTCAGCGCGATCCTCATCGCCGGTATCGCTGCGGCACTCACGCTCGGTCTGATCTTGGCGGGTCTCGAACTCTTCAAGGTGTGGGAGGATGAGCTTGGTGAGTGGGACTGGACCGGCTGGGCGATTATTGCCATCGTGCTGGTGAGTTGGACGGGCTGGAGCGTGCTGCTCCTGTTCTTCACTCGCGCAAAGGACAAATCCCGGGCGTTAGCTGCCTTCACCGCCGCGATCTTCGCAGGCTCGATCGTCGAGGTGCTGATCGTGCTCCCGCTTGATGTCATGGTGCGCCGGCGAACCGACTGCTACTGCGCCACGGGTACGTTCTATGCACTTGTCCTCGCTGTGTGGGCCGTGCTCTGGCTGACCGGGCCGGGCATCGTCATCGCCCTCCTGGCCAAGCGCAGACGTCTTTGGTGGGAGACGCACTGTCGCTGTTGCGGCTACGCCAAGGGGCCGTCGCCCGGCAGCGTGTGCCCCGAATGCGGGTCCGCATGGGGGTAGGCTATCGGCGGAGAAGCGGGGCGATGGTCAATCCGTTGCCGGCGCGGCGATCAGGTGCAGTTCCTCGCGCGCAGCGCTGGCGGGGACGCCCAGGATGGTGATGCGTTCCTCGTATCGTCGAGCCACCACGCCGTGCTGCTCGTCAATCCAAAACGTCGCCACCCGGTGGACGTGCGCCGGTCCGAATTGCGCTTCGAGCACCCACTCGATCACGCGCGTGTCGTACCGCCCGAGGGGGCCTGTCACCGTCTCGTCGCCGACGTATCGGATTGTGTGGCGGGCCGGCCTGTCGTGAAGGAGACGCTCCGGGCGCCTCACGTCGTAGACCGCCATTCTGACTTCTTGAATAACAGCTTCATCCGCGCGCAACTCGGCTGGCATGTGGAGCAAGGGCGGCGAAAACCGCGTGAGTTTGCCACGCGCCAGGTCGATGCTGCTCGGCACGACAACCGAACCATCCGTCCGAATCGCAACCAGCGAGTCTTCCACACCCGGACGAAACACACGCCACATCTCCGTGAGGTCCGCATCGTCGTCCGGCAGAGGGGCCGTGCTGTGTGTATACGCGATGACAGCGCCGCCCCCTCGCGAATCCGTGGCTTCGTACCGCCAGACACCCGCGTGCTGAGCGAATACTCGCTCCGCACGGATAGCGCCGACCGCCGGCCGGCGCGCAAAATACGTCGTCGGTTGAGGCTGACCGCACGCGGTGAGCAGTCCCGTGATGAACGCCATGAGAACAAGCCGGGCGACCGGTCGGATCGGGTGCGTACGTCTCGTCACTGCTGAATGGCCGCGCGTGGCGGGGTGGTGCACGTGGGTGCTGTCCATGGTGAGAGCTGACAGTACTTGTCGTGGGCGATTCCGCAAGAAACTCGTCGCGATTGGGGCGGGGGATGTGACCCGGCCCAACGCTGGGTGAGACTGGCCACCAGGCCGTTGGGGTATCGGCGTCAGCGATCAGCGATGGAGTGACGATGCCCTGCAAGAAGAAGATGGCGGGAAACCGGAGGGGGGAATCCAGCGAATAGCGAGGGGTGAGGTGCGACTGAATGTGTTGACGGTGTCCTGATATCCCGGTGCTGCATGCTGGAAATCCGGCACTGGGGGTTGAATAGGTGCTTTCTCGGAACAAAGATAGGAGGATGGTCCGCCGGGGTGCCCCGCCGGGCCGTGCCACGCAGCGAAGGAAAGGCACGCACGATGGCAGTTCGAGTCGCGATATCGGAATTGAAAGGCCGGCGCGTCGGTCGTGTGCTGACGAAGATGGGGCGTGTCAGTCGCGAGCAGGTTCACCAGGCCTTGGCTAAGCAGCTTGCCGGTCGCAAGGAGGGGAAACGCACCCTTCTGGGCGAGATCATGGTCGAGCTTGGTCTGGTGACGCCGCTGGATGTGAACGAGGCGCTCGCCGGGCAAAAGGGAATGGAGTGGGTGGATCTGGATGACTATGAGGTCACGCCGGACTTGCTGGAGGCGGTCCCGGCATCGACAGCCATGGCGTATCAGGTGATGCCCATCTCTTTCGACGCCTCCTCCAAGAAACTCACGATTGCGATGACCACCGCGGACAACTTCCGCGCGGTGGATGACCTTCAGCTTCTGATGGGATTCAAGGTGACCGCCTGCGTCGCGGATGAAGAGCAGGTCGTCAGATGCCTCAAGGAACACTACAGCGGCTCACAGGAGTCCGTCTCGAATCTTGTTGAGGAGATCGCATCCGACGAGAAACTGGCGCTCCTGGACGGTCGGGGCGAGTCGATCGACCTCGATGCCGTGCTCGAAGCGGCGGCGGACAACAAGGTCGTCCACCTGCTGAACCTCGTCTTGATGCAGGCAATCCGCGACAAGGCATCGGACATCCACTTCGAGCCGTTCGAAGATGAGTTCAAGATGCGTTACCGCATCGACGGCGTGCTGTACGAGATGGTCCCGCCGCCCAAGTACCTCGCCACGCCGATCGCCTCGCGCATCAAGGTCATGGCGAATCTGGACATCGCCGAACGTCGTTTGCCCCAGGACGGGCGCATCGAACTCGTCGTGAGTGGCAACCCGGTCGACCTGCGTGTGTCCGTGCTTCCGACGATGTACGGCGAGTCGGTTGTGTTACGTGTGCTCGACCGCAGCAACACAAAGCTGAGTCTCGACGCGGTCGGTTTCCGCGAGGACGATCTGGAGACCGTCGAAGAGCTGATCCGCAAGCCGAACGGCATCATCATCGTCACAGGACCGACCGGTTCGGGCAAGACGACCACGCTCTACGCGGCGCTCAACGAGCTCAACAAGATCGAGACGAAGATCCTCACGGCTGAAGACCCGGTTGAATACGACATCGACGGCTTATGCCAGTGCCAGATCAACACAGACGTCGGCATGACGTTCGCCCGGTGTCTGCGTTCGTTTCTGCGTCAAGACCCGGACATCATCCTCGTGGGCGAAATCCGTGACATCGAGACGGCCCAGATCGCGGTGCAGGCATCGCTGACGGGCCACTTGGTGTTCTCGACGTTGCACACGAACGACGCGCCGAGTTCGATCATTCGTCTTGTGGATCTCGGCATGGAGCCGTTCCTTCTCACCGCCACGATCGAGGCGATCATCGCGCAACGGCTGGTGCGGCTGATCTGCACGAAGTGCAAGGAGCAGTTCGTGCCGAGCGAATCGCAGCTCATGGAAGTGGATCTTCGGCCGGAGGATGTGGAAGGGCGCACCTTCTTCCGGGGTCGCGGCTGCGAGGCGTGCAACAAGTCCAGCTACCGAGGGCGAATGGCGCTCTTTGAGATCCTCAAGATGGATGACGAGATCCGCGAGCTGGTGATGCACAACGCCAGCACGCAGGTGATTCGCATGGAGGCGAAGAAGCGGGGGATGCGGTCGCTTCGCGAGACGGGTCTGCTCTCGATCTTCGAGGGCCAGACAACGATTGACGAGGTTGTGCGAGAGACGATCGTCGAGGAATAGCAATGCAGGCCGGCTGATTCGGAGCATGGCTGACACGAAGACACTGATGGAGTTGACTGATGCCGTCATTCACATATGAAGCGCTCAACGCGGCGGGCAAGCCACAGAAAGGCGCGATCGACGCCAAGAACAGCGAGGATGCTGTTCAGAAGATCAAGGCGCAGGGGTACTTCCCGACGAGCGTATCCGAGCAGAAGATCAAATCTCCTGGGATGAAGAGAACGACCAAGAAGGGCAAAGGCAAGGGTGCTGCCAAAGAGACGACCGACACGCGCGGCCGGAAGGATCTGACCGCGATGAGCGCGGCGGGCGGCAAGAAGAAAAAGAAGGAACTGTCGATCGCGATCGGGCGCGTGAAGAAGAAACAACTCACGACGCTAACAAGGCAGCTTTCGACGCTTCAAGATGCGGGCCTGCCGCTCCTGCGGTCGCTCCAGGTGCTCGAAGAGCAGCAGAAGCCGGGCATGCTGAAGAACATCCTGGTGAGCGTGGCGGAAGATGTCGAAGGCGGATCACCGTTGTCCGATGCGATGGCGAAGCACCCGAAGGCGTTCGATCGTCTGTACACGAAAATGATCAACGCCGGTGAGATCGGCGGTGTGCTGGATGTGATCTTGCAGCGTCTCGCGGAGTTCATGGAAAAGGCGGACCGCCTCGCACGCCGCATCAAGGGCGCCATGATCTACCCAGTTACGGTCATTACCGTCGCCGTTGTCATCGTGACGGGCATCATGCTCTTCGTGATTCCGAAGTTCCGTGATATCTTCATGGACTTCGGCGTGGAATTGCCGGGATTGACCGTGTGGTTGATCAACACGAGCTACTGGATGGCGGGCAAACAGGCCTCTCAGCCGGTGCCGGGCGCGGTGTACATTTTCGCGGCGCCGATCCTCTTCTTCCTCTTTATCAAACTGCTCAAGAAAACCGAACTGGGACGCTCGATCGTCGACCATGCAAAGCTCCTCATCCCCGGTGTCGGAACCCTGATCCGCAAGACGGCCACCGCACGCTTCACACGAACGCTCGGTACGCTCATTACGGCCGGCGTCCCCATCCTCGAAGCCCTCACCATCACCCGCGATACGTCGGGCAACTACGTCTTCGAGCAGGCGCTCGGCAAGGTCCACGATTCCATCCGCGACGGCGAGTCGTTCGCCGATCCGCTGCGCGAAACGAAGATCGTGGACCCGATCGTCGTCAACATGATCGATGTGGGCGAAGAGACGGGCGACATGGATGTCATGCTCATGAAGATCGCGGACAACTACGACGAGGAAGTGGATACCGCCGTGACGGGCTTGGTGGCGATGATCGAGCCGTTGCTCGTTGTGGTCCTGGGCGGGATCGTCGGCACGGTCGTTGTGGCGATGTTCCTTCCGCTCGTGGCGATGATTGAAGGCGTTTCAGGCGGAGGCATATGATGCCGCGGATGCACGAGAGAAACGACAAGCAGTGCGGGCGAGCGTTTACGATCATCGAACTCATGGTCGTTATCGCGATCATCGCGCTCCTCATGTCGCTCATGCTCGTCGGCGTGCATGGCGTCCGCGACCGCGCCAAGCAGGCGAAGACCGGCCAGCTTCTCACATCAGTCAAAGTCGCGGTGATCGGTTACAAGCGAGAGTTCGGACACTTACCGCCAGAGGTCGGGCCGACCGGGCTGGGGCGCGAGGATGCGAATGAGAGGGGGAGATGGGACTGGGATGTTGATGCCGAGGACTGGTCCAACGTCGTCAGCCCTGGCAGCGGGTTTACCGTGGCGAAGCATCTAAACGGCCGGAATGTCGTTGCGAACTACAGCGGCACGGATCGTGAGGTGGATGGCGTGTCCGGGCCGGGCATGCGCCGACCGAGTGTGTCGGGCGGGTACTTCTGGACAGGCGCCACAACCTCACCGCCGCCAACATCCGGCAAGGTATACCAACCGTTCATGGAGATGCGCGACGAATCGGCATTCATGCAAACGGGCGCGATCGACTGGGGTTCAACCAGCAATCAGCGGGCCGTCATGGCGGTCGATGCATACGGCAGCCCGATCCGGTACTACAACTTCGAGGATCCGGGCCGCTGGGTGGACGAGCCGACCAGGGAAGAACGCCTCGTTAGCCTGATCAACGACGACCAGATCCCGGATCGGATGTTTGGTCCGGTGCGCGAGCCTAATGATCTCATCAACGATCCCATTCGAATCCCGTATGAGTACCGCGGTATTGGTTTCGCCATCGTCGCGGATGGTCCGGATGAACTGCCCGGCCGATGGTTCGACGGCGCGGAGACGGATGCCGAGACGATGAACACGCTCGCTGCGGATCGCATGGACAACCTGGTGGAGACCGGATCATGAGACTTCCAGACACGCATGCACGACGGGCTTTCACACTGATCGAATTGCTGGTGGTCGTCACCATCATCGTCCTGTTGATGGCGATCGGGTTTGGCGTGGCGCGGGCTGTGAAGGCGGGTGCGAAAGAGCGCATCGCAGAGACGCTCTGCCGAAGCTTGGACACGATGCTCGATGAATATGTCAACGAGATGGGCAAGACTCCGGCGATTCCCAAGACGGGGACCACGCTCACCGATACGGATGTCGAGAAGTTCTATCACCCGCCGAGCTACTACGCCGCTGCCGGGCCTACGTCCGATGATACGGACATGCCAGTGTACGGCGTGAGCGCGTTCCTCGATCAGGTCAGGGGCATCGGATCGGTGGATGCGGTCTTCGCTGCTCTGCCCCAGGCGAATATCACCAGGCGAGGCAAGATCGACGACTACATCGGGTCCGGAGGAAGCGCTACGTTCGCACACGACACGGGTGGTGAGCAGGAGCAGACACTCACGGTCGTTGATTCCGACAACCACGAACTGTTCTACATCCATCCGAAGCTCACCGAATGGCCGCCACTCGGCGCGGGCACGAATCACAACGCTGCGAAGCGTTTCGGCGCGACGGTCAGCGGTCGGCCGTACTTCATGGCCATCGGCTCCGATGGGTTCGCAGGCGACCTGTCGAATGACGTGCTCAAGAAGTACGCCGATGACAATGTATTTTCCTCCGCCCCGGATGAGTACATGGGCCCGGGCGAGGAACCCGAGCCGATCTGAAACTGAGTTGGAGCATTGAAGATGCAGTGGCGAAACAAAACATGCGCTCGGATCGACGGCGGTGCGGGGCTGGGCTTCACGATAATGGAAGTTCTCATCGCTGTCGCGGTGATTGTTGTCCTCACCGTCATCACGGTGCCCAGCTTTCAATCGATGAAGAGTAACATCGACGAGTCGTCAGCGAAGAATGGTCTCAGCGTCACGCTCAGCACCGCGCGAAACCTGGCGATCAAGGGTGACTACGGCGACACAGCCGTCGTCTTCCTCTATGACCGGAAGACGCAAACTTACTCGCTCATCGTCGCAGCGCTGGCCGTGTCGGGGCTTGAGAATCTCAGCCCGACCGAGCAGTGTGAGTTCGACCGGGCGGATGTGTTCGTGCCGGTCGAAGGGATGCGCAGCAGGAGGCTCGCCGGCGGCTGGGAAGTTCGAGCGCTGGGATATGGGGCAGCCGTGAGCTTTGGGACCCCGGAATGGTACGCCCACTTTGCGACAACAGATGCGGATGCCGGTTGGATCTTCCCCGAGTCGGATCAGCGGTTCTTCAAGAGGCAGACGTTCATGGTCCGCTACGCCGTTGGGGAGGGTGTGGTCGTGACCGGCAACGCGCAGTTCCACAGCCCGGATGCGTGGCTCTACGACAACCCGAACGTGCCCATCGAGACGCTGGATCTTCCAACAGCCGCCGCAGCCGTGTTCGAGCGAGGCATCCACCTTCGCGCCGCACCGGCGCTGGCGCTCTACTCCGTCGATGACCTCGTCGCCGCCGTCCAGCTCGCCGACATCAATCGCGAGACCGGCACGCTCTATAGCGCGAGCTACGGCACAAGTGAGCCGGGCGACGGCTCATACGTCGAGAACTATCAGTACACCGATGCGCAGCAAGTGCCCGTCACGCACGCCGGCTACGAAGCCATCCTCTCGTACCTCGACGAAAACGTGACGCCCATCGTGTTCAACCGGTTCACGGGCACGATCCTCAGGAGTGACCTGCGATGATCTCACGGGAGAAAACACCTCGCGGTACACATCGCCGAGCCTTCACGCTGATCGAAGTGCTCATGGCGGTGTTCATCCTCAGCATCGGCCTGATCAGCCTCGCCGCTGTCTTCCCAGCCGGGATCGAACTGCAACGACGCGGCGCGGATGACCTCAACTCGGTCACGGCGGCGAATGCGATGTTCGGCAGGTTGCTCGGGCATCCAAGCCTCAATAGCGATCGGCTCAACGAGGGCTGGACGGGTATGCTCAAGCCCGGCGGGACGTTCGGCAGCACCGGCACGACGTGGATGACCGGCATTGCTGAGGATGCGTCGTTAGTTGAGCCGATCGAACTGGATGAAGATGGCAACCTGACGCTCCATGTTCAGTACTGGGATCCGACGCAGGTCATCACGTTCCCGCTCGCCGATCGGCTCTGGCCCTCGTCAGGCAATCCGCGGTACATCTGGGATCTGATGCTGCGCCGCCCCGATGCGGTCTCAGGCGGGCTGGATGCGGTCTCACTTGCGACGCAGATGAAGAGTCGCATGCAGATCGCGATCGTGTTCCGTCGCGTCGATGCGGGCTACAAGTGGGATCCGAACAACCCGAACGTTCCGCCGATCAAGGACCGTGCGACAGGCAAATACAGCATGCCCAGGCGCACGACGACGACGACCGGCACGATCTACTACCGCGATGCTCCCGCCGATCCGGAGGAAGAGCAGTTCGAGTGGCGGGGTACGCCCGATGTTCTTCGTGCTGTGGATCAGCCCAGGCAGAAACTGGTTGATTCGCATGGCAACGTGTGGCGCATCGCGCGGTTCCGTGAGAGTGGTGGGACGACATGCGTGCAGTTCGCGCCGATGCCTGACCACGAACTGGCAATGACGCTGCACGACATCGGCAGCGACGCCATGACATTTGTGTACTTCGATGAGACGCCTCTGTTCGTCGAGGTCAGAACATTGGGAATCAGCAGCGTCGATCCTTCCCGCGTCAGGAGCGGGACGACGGATGACAGACCGGGCGGATGAGCCATGAAGATGACGACGAAAGCCAAACCGAATCGCCGGTCGCGAGCCGGCTTCACGCTCACCGAACTGGTCGTGGCGATCGCCGCGATGGTGCTCGTCACGCTCGGCGTGGCGAAGGTGTTCGAGAACACCGGCCGTACCATTGCGATCGGACGGAGCATGGCTGAACTGGATGTGCTGGCGCACGCGATCGAGCGCGTCATGCGCCAGGATTTCGCGCGTGTGAATGAAGAGGGCTTCCTTGTCATTCGCATGCGTGAGATCAACACGCCGTCCGGCCCGCGCCGTGCCGACGAAATCGCGTTCTTCACGACCGGCAACTACACGACGGCGCAGTATTCGACGGGTTTCGGCGGCACAGGTGTCGGCAACTACGAGAATTCGCGCATCGCGCGCATCTACTATGGGCACGGCATCCCGCTCGGGTCGTTTGAGTGGGATCCCTCAACAGGGCCGGCGGTCCTGGATACGGAGATCTACGAAAACGCGCTCGGCTATGAAGGTACGGGTGTGGGGAACGGGCGCAACGCCGACCCAACCAAGTGGGTTATGGTCAGGCAGCCGCTACTGCTGCGACAGGGCGCCGGAGCCATGACGGATCGCACCGCAGTTGATTCGGTCTTCCGGCCATTTACGCCGTACGCAGCGAACAAGCCTGTGCTCGCATCGGGCTTGGTCGATTTCGCCGATGCGGAACTCAACGAAGTGCGCTCATACGTGATGACGGGTATCGATCCGGATCTACCCGCCGGTCAAAGCGTCACGATGTCGCCGTACTACGAGGACTTCGTCAAGAGAATGGCGGAGGCCTTGCCACATCCGATGACGACCGCAACCCCCTGGGTTTCGAGCGAGATGGGTATGCGGGTTGAGCTTGCGCCGACGGGCCTGTCACGCGAAGACATGATGCTTACCCACGCGACGCTTGCGGGCGGCGTGTCGAGCATCGAGATCACATGGTCCTACGACGGCGTGATGTGGTTCGGCAAGGACACGTACGTCGAGCCGCCGAGGTTTGGCAGCACCGAGCCGTACCCGCAGACCGTGCTTGATCGCAGGGGTCGGCCGATCGTCAGCGGCTTGGCCGCCGCGGTGGGCCGAACGCTGTTTGATGATCCATTGGGCGAGCGCCTCTACGGGTTCGGCTATGTCGACCCGGAGTACTTCAGCAACAAGACGCCGTGGAAAATCCGTGGAGCGCCCGCTGAGAAGACGCTCCGGTCGGAGAACACACCCCATGAGTATCTCGCTGCCCATCCGGAAGAGTTCGACCCGAATGATACCGCGGGTTCGGATGCCAACCCGACGACTCACGTCATCTCGATTCCGACGGATCTGATGCCCGAGACGCTTGCCGTGCCGTTTCCGCGTTTGATTCGTGTTCGCCTGACGCTGTGCGACAGCAGTGGTGAGTTCGTGGATGCGCCGTATACGTTTACGTTTGAGTTGCCCAAGCCGGCCCCGACGCGTCCGATCGTGGTGCCCGGGATCCGGGAAGGGGAGAGCGAGCGAGTACTGCCATGAGTAGCACAATGAACAGACATCGGGGCGCGGAGCGTGAGCGGGGATCGATGATCATCTTCGCGGTCGGCGTACTCGTCCTCCTCGCGGTGCTCGCAGCGGTGTTTCTCACCACCGCACAGCAGGAGCGAGATGCGGGCGTCGCGGCTGTGGCGCGCCATGCGCGCGATCAGCAGGGCGCTCAGGACTGGATGGACTATATCTCCGGCATCATCGCCAAGGATCTCTTCGATCCCATGACCGACGGCTGGGTGACATTCCCCAACCCCGTGCCGCCGACCCGTTTCATCCCGCCCGGATTCACAGCCGCGGTCCCCGTCGCATTCGAGCGGTGGGACTACCCCTACACGCGACCCGGCACGGTCGGGACGACGATGTTCAACAAGGCCGGCGACGATCCCTGGCTCGCGTCGACCGAACCACAAGTGGACTGGAACCAGACCGCTGATGTGCTTGGTATTCCAGAGAGCAGCCTGACGTACGACGGGACGCCGGGATTCCCCTGGACGTGGGCGAATCTGAGCAAGGTTCACCCGCAGGGGCTGTTCTACAAGATCAATCCCGAGAAGCCGATGAAGGCGGATCCTCTTGAAGATCCGGTAACGTATCGCGAGCTCTTCGATCCCGCATGGCCGGATGGCACGCCCGGCGGGACGACGGGGATCTTCAACGTCCAGATGTCGAGCAATCCGCTCGACCCAATCAACGACACCGAGTTTGCTGATGCCGATGGCGACGGACGCTACGACTCGCGCTGGACGTGGATTCCGTTCCTGTCCGGCCCGCAAGGGCTGACGGTCTATGGCGCGGTGCGCATCGTCGATCTGTCCGCGATGGTCAACGTCAACAGTCACTTGGATTTCGAGGAAGCCTGGCCCGCACTGACCCCGGCGGATATGGATCTGCGCCGCATGCTGCGAATGGTGGACTACTCACCGTTTGCTCCTGATCCCCACACGGACTACACGGTTGCGATACTGGGCAACGGCACTCTCACGGGAGGCGAGGGTGACAACGGCTATGCCATGTTGCCGACGGCGCTGGGCTACACGACGGATGACTATCCCGCCAATCCGCTGTGGGATACGCCGAATCCGTGGACGACCACTGCGGGGCGGACTGATGCGTATGTCATCGCTGGTCGATCGCGGGTAGGTCTCTTCGACTCGGGCGGTTTCCGCTATGCGTTCACACCCTTCGGCGGGAGCGACGAGGTGGAGCTGCGCGCCTTTGCCGGGCGGAACAACGCAGCCAACCGTGCCCGCATCGAAGTCGTGCTTGATGAGCCCAATATGAGTGAGGGTCCGCTGCGTTCCGACATCGACACGGAACTGGAAGCGCCGATCGGCGTGCAGCAGTACATGGTCGATATCCGTCATCGGCTGACAACGATGAGCGCCTCGCGCCGTATCGGCCCGCAGATCGCTCGCTGGCCGACCGGTACGGATTGGGATCGTACGCTTTCCGGCCCGCTCTCCACTGGACCGCGCGCCGCCGACGATCTCGGCTATTCGCTCGTCGGTACGACGGTCAAGCTGCCATACCGTACCGCCATACAAAGCCGCACTGTGGAGCTGCTCGAAGATATCTTCCGAGGCTTCGCCCAGTCGCTAGCTCCGTATGCGCTGCAAGATCCGACGGTATGGGATCCCGCGTTCGGTTACCTCAGCTACGGCTGGGATTTCATCAATCAGGGCGGCATCGGCACCGGCGGCTGGGAAGACTTCCTCGCTGCTGAAAGTCCTTCGCAGTTCGCGATTCGGACCGCAGCCCACCTTGCGGTCAACACGTGGGATCTGTTTGAGGACAACAGTCCGCCGACCAATGCTCTGCCGACGAAGGTTCGGCTGTCCTACGCGATGGCGGATCAGGCGATGGGGGCAACAGGTGAAGTGCTGACGCTCGTCGAGGCCGGCGCGGTGCCGACCGTGTTCGACATCGTCCCGCCGCCGACCGTGGGAGGGTCGCGCGAGGTCTGGCTCTACGGCAATAAGCCGCAGCCGTTCCTCGTCGAAGCGGCGTCGTTCGTCATTATGAAGGATGAAAAGGGTGGGCCTCCGCCTTTCGACGGTACCGATACGAGCGATGAGTTGAAGGTGCCCACCCAGCCCGGCGACTGGTACGTGAGGATCGACCCGACTCGGAATGCCGAGGCCCCGTACAAGGCGCTGTACGTCGAGCTTCGCAATCCTTACAACTTCAGCATCACCTTGTACGAGCCGGGCGTTGTGGAATACGAGCTGCGCCTCGGCAGGACGCACCTTGGGTTCTGCGAGGCGATTCCGATCCTCGATACGGTGTCGGTGCCCGCCCCGATCCTGCTGGAGGCACGCGGCTCGGCCAATGACCGCATCGTGATCGAGGTTGTCAACGACAAGCTCGGCGGTCACGCCGACCGCATCAGACTCCGGAACGAACTTGGCATCCCAGCCGGCGTTCGTGTGCTTGATCTGGACCCGTTCGCCTCCGGTGCGGATTTCTGGGAGCACGACTACAACCAAGTCGAACTCTGGCGGACGGTCGACTTCACCGCACGAGAGAAGATGCTCGTCGATGTGATGGGAGGCGGCGTGGACTTCCCCAAGGATCCGATGGGGGTCGACACAGTCCCGGGCGGGAGTGCTGATGAGGGTATCATCGCCTACGAAGCGTACATCCAGCGTTACGCCGAGGCCTATACGATCGGCAAGGGGATGCCCAGCTATATCATCGGCGATGACGATCAGAACGCGAAAGACGCCCATTCCGAGGTGATGGGTGGCGTTGCAGAGGACTCGGAGTTCGATCACTACTTCCTCATGAGTTTGCCCGGCCGAACCGTCACCGAGGTCGGCTTCGAAGACAAGACGTTCGCTTCATCGTTCCCATTCGAGCCGTTCCAGTTGTTCACGCTGGCGGGGTCGTTGACAGACGACCTCTATCGCGTGGGCGACTTGGCGAACATCCCGGCGATCGGGCCGGTGCTCATGGACCCGACCGACCCGGATGAGGCGGACAACTGGGTGACGCTCGGGCGTATGCTGGCGAGGCCGATCGACGATCCGAAGATCGGGCCGGCCGGTACGAAGGCGTACACGGTGCCCGGCCACGACGTGCTGAACCTGTCGCGCTCGGTCGTGGATGGATACGACCCGCTGACGCTGGACGCCATCGACTCGGAGATGCGCCCGTTGCAGATGATGCCCGCGCTGCCGATCGCACTGCGCGTGTTCGACATGTTCCGCTGTGACTACACGGATTTCCTCTCCGCCCCGCCGATCGCGTCGCCGATGGAAGCCAAGGCAGGTCTTGTGAACATCAACACGGCATCGTACGAGGTGATCCGCGGTTTGCCGTTCACGCAGCCGAACCTCGTCGGGCCGGGATACCCCCCCGCGTTGCTTTCCACGCACAATCTTGCGGCGACGATCGTGAGCTATCGTGATCGCCGATCCGTGACGTGTCCTTTTGTGCCGAACATCGTTGACTTTGGGGCGACGATTGGTGATCGCGAGGTCACACACCGAGTCGAGTTCGCGCGTGATGAGCCCGGCTTCACTTCAATCGGCGAACTGATGATGTTGTATAAAGGTGACCTCCTTGGGACCGACCTGCCCCAGCAGCCCGGTCTGTCTGGCGCGATTGACGCGCTGTACGGAAACAACCCCGATTTAGCAATTGTCGATTTCGATCCGACGGATGATGATGCGGAGAATGACGCTGAGGAGCGAACGATGATCTTCTCCGCATTGTCGAACATCGTGACAGTGCGGAGCGACACGTTCTGTGTGTACCTGCGACTGCGCGGCTATGCTGAGGGTGACCGCCTGGCGTACCCGTCAATGGATGAACGATGGGTCGCGGTGATCGACCGATCCAACGTCGTTCGGCCAAACGACAAGCCGAGGATCCTGTTCATGGAGCGCGTCGAATAACGCGCCATCGCGATGATGAGACAATCAACCGGGTCGGTCCGTCACGCTCATCCAGCAACGGTCGGCCCGGTTTTTTCATCCGCACGCAAGGCTATGCGTCAATCGCGCAGAAGCAGGTGATGAAACGCACAGATGACCAAAGCGTGATGAATGACGCCTCGCCGAATCAAATCGGGAATCTCACCGAGCGGGACGAGACGCACGGCGATCTCTTCGTTCGTGTCAAGCTCGACAGCCCCGGCGTGTGTGACGTTGCGGACCAAGCCGGTGTAACAGCGGTTGTTCAGGATCGCGGGGTTGGGCGAGACGGCGCCGATGATGTCGAGCTTCTTGCCTGCGTATCCGGTCTCCTCGCGGAGTTCTCGCAGGCAAGCGTCGGCAGGTGATTCGTCGGGATCGACCATGCCGCCTGGGATTTCGAGCGTGACTTCGCCCGAGCCGTGGCGGAACTGCTCGATCATGACGACACGGCTGCCCCTGGTGAGCGCGATGACGTTGATCCAGTCGGGCGAATCGAGATAGACGAACGTGCCGACCTTGTCGGGCGTGGTGGGGGAGGCGCAGCGTCTTTCGTTGAGATCGAAGATGCGCGTCTTGGCGAGGGTGTGCGGCGGACCCATCGCCCACGGCTGGACAAGGTTGAGGTAGTCCATGCGTGGATGGTACACGGCGGGTAGCCGGAGCGTATCGCTCGCATGCGCCCGGCTGACAAAGCCGAGGCGACGCGGCCGGATGTGCGGGTGAATCCGGCTCGACACGAGCCGGCTGGCTGGGGGCGATTCGGTACTACTCGCCCGTGAGGCCGAGCTGCCAATAGAGGAAGATGTGGAAGTCCACTGAATCGCGGAGCCGCAGGTGGAACGGCTTGCCCTGACCGTGACCGGCGTGCTGATCGATCCAGAGGATGATCGGCTTGTCGCCGGGATCGGACGTCGTGGCGGCCTGCAGCGCCGCGGTCATCTTGCGGGCGTGCAGCGGATGGACGCGACTGTCATGTTCACCCGCGTCGAGGAACACCGCCGGGTACGGCCTGTTCTTCTGAATGTGCTGGTACGGTGAGTAGGCGTGTATGAAATCGAACTGTTCAGGATTCTCGCTGCTGCCGTACTCGCCGACCCAGTAGCGCGCCATGAGGAAGTGCTGATAGCGGAGCATGTCGAGCAACGGCACGCTGCAGATGACCGCTTTGCAGAGGTCCGGCCTTTGCACGAGGAACGCGCCGGTGAGGAGTCCGCCGTTGGACCCGCCCATGACGGCGAGGCGATCGGGGTTTGTGTACTTGTGTTCGATCAACCACTCCGCCGCCGCGATGAAGTCATCGAACGTGTTCTGCTTGTTTTCGAGCATGCCCGCCTTGTGCCACGACTGCCCGTACTCCCCTCCGCCGCGCAGGTGCGGCACGGCAAGCACGCCGCCGCGCTCCATGAAGTCGAACTTCGTGCTCCAGAAGAAGGGCGTCATGGAGTTGTTGAACCCGCCGTAGCCGTACATCAGCACGGGATTGTCGCCGGTGAGTTTCAGGTCCTTGCGATGAACGAGGAACATGCTGATTTCTTCGCCGTCATTAGATTCGTAGCGGACGAGCGAGACCTTGGCGATCGTCGGATCGACGGGAACGTCAAGCTCCGCCCAAAGCTCGCGCTCATCCGTTTTGAGATCGATGCGATAGATCGTGGCGGGCTGATTGAAGCTTGAGAACTTGAGGAACGCCTCGGTGCGGTCATCATCGGTTGAGATGCCCGCCGAGCCAATGCCGGGCAGCGTGATCTTGCCGAGGGGCGTGCCGTCGAGTGTGAAGCGTTCGATGCGCGTCGAGACATCGTGCAGGTATGTGGCGACGAGCATGCCCCGCGCGGTGGTGACGCCCTGCAGAATCGCGTTCGGCTGGCCCGGGATGACGCACTTCCAGTTGCTGCGATGTGGGTTGTTCAGATCGACCGCATAGACCTCGCCGTTCTTATGATCCAGCGTTGTCATAAGATACAGCGTGTCGCCGTACACGGGCCCGTTGAACTGAACATCTTCATAGCCAACGGCAATGGGTATGCGCTCGAACTCACCGGTGCGCTTCCACTTGTCCGCATCGACGACCCACAGGTCATTGGAGTTGGTGCCCGTCCAGTAGCCTGCGATCATCCATCGCGCATCACGTGAGAGCGAGACCCAAGGCCCCCACGTCTGTGAAAACTGCTTCCAGATCATCTGGTCATCATGCCGGTCCGTGCCGAGTTCGTGGTATCGGATCTCGCCGGAGTACGGATCGTCCACATCGGCAAGTGCGGCATAGATGAAACCGGTCGAGTCGGGGAACCAGTTCACGCTGCCCGCCCTGTTGGGGATCTCGTCTTTGAGCCATGCGCCGGTCTGGACATCCATGATGTGCAGTGTCGAATTCTCGCTGCCGGACTCGCTGATGCCGAACGCGAGGAGCGAGCCGTCGTGATTCGGCGTATGCCAGTCGAGCGAGACGAGGCCATCATCGTGCAGCGTGTTGGGGTCGAGCAGAACCCGCGGCTCACCGTCGTGACCGACGCGACAGAACAGGATCGGCTGGTTCTGATCTCCGGTGCGTTTCGTGTAGAAGTACCGATTCACATACGTCGAAGGCACGGAGATGCTGCCGACGGTGAGCAGTCCGCGCAGGCGATCGGAGAGCTCATCCCGACCGGGGAGGTTGTCGAGCACCTCGCGGGTGTATGCGTTCTGTGCGGCGGTCCACTGAGCGACTTCCGTATCCAGTTCGGTTGTGCCACCTTCAAGCCAGCGGTATTCGTCGACGACCTTCGTGCCGTGGTAGTCGTCGATGACGGGTTGGACACGACTGGAGGGCGGACCGGCGAAGGCGGTGGACGCCAGCACAACGCAGGCGATGGCGGCAGAGAGCAGCGGGAGATGACGATGGCTCATGGCGTGGGGTTCCTCCGGGAATGCTTTCAGCGAGTCAACGGGCTGCTCATCATACCGGTCACGCTCGGCGACGATGCGGCCGAGTGCAGCAGCGAGCCGGAGCGTTTCGCTCCGGGTTTCACCGCACACCCGCTATTGCACAAGTCCGCGAGTGAGGCGCATGAACGCCGTCTCAAGGTTGATCTTCTCTTCGGTGAGCGTCGTCACGCGGAAGCCGGCGGTGATGAGCCTGCTGGGCAGGTCGCTGATGGCGATGCCCGCCTCTTCATCGATCGTGCAGTGAATGACCGGCCCACGATCTTCCTGTGTGATGATGACCTTCGTGATGCCCGCCACCTGGCTGAGCAGCTTCGCCGCCTCCTGCACGCGAGCCTCGACGCCGATCTGCACCACCCTGCCCACACGGGCGCGAGCCATGACCTCATCGACTGGGCCGCTGAAGATGAGTTCCCCCTGCTCGATGATGCCGATGACGTTACACAGCTCAGCCAGCTCGTGAAGAATGTGCGAGCTGATGAGGATCGTCTTGCCCATGCGGCGGAGTTCCTTGAGGAGTTCGCGGATCTCAACGCGCGCCCGCGGGTCCAGACCGGATGCAGGCTCATCCATGAGCAGCACCTTGGGGTCGTGGAGCAAAACGCGTGCGATGCTCAGGCGTTGCTGCATGCCGCGTGAAAGCGAGTTGACCTCAGCATCACGCTTGTAGGCGAGGTCGGTGAGTTCCAGCACATCGCCGACGACTTGGCGTCGCTGCTTACCGTTGATGTTGTACGCAGCGGCGAAGAAGTCGAGGTACTCCTCGACGACCATGTCTTCGTACGCGCCCATGAAGTCGGGGACATACCCGATGCGCGGCCGGATCTCACGGTTCTGATAGCCGATGACCTTGCCGTCGATGCGTGCTTCACCCCAGGTGGGTTTGAGGAGCGTGGCGAGGATTTTGATGGTCGTCGTCTTGCCCGCGCCGTTGGGGCCGATGAAGCCGTAACAGTCGCCGGTGTTGATCGAGAGGTTCAGGTTGTTGAGGGCGGTCAACTCCGCGTACTTCTTCGTGAGGTTGACCGTTTCGATCATGGGCATGGGGTGGTTCCTCGCAGCAAGGCGAAGGAGATATTAGGGACAGGCTTCCTATTCCGCCGGATTCGTGGGGGGCCGGGGGTTTCCGGGAAGCGGGTAGACCCATCGCACGATCACATCGCCTCGCGATGGCACCGTTTGGCCGTCGATCGTGATCGGCGTGGGCGTCTGTTGATCGGAAAGGTGGGCGATGACAATGACGCAGGGCCTTGTCAGCCACATGCTCATGTCAAGGTTCTTGAGATTGCGAGGTCGATAGTTGACGTGATCTTGTTGATCGCGGCTGAAGTAGGCGGGTGGTTCGAGATGGTGGAAGAAGGTCGCCATCTCATATTGCGTCTGTACTTGTGACGGACGAACGACGCCGCCTCCTGGGGTGCTGGCCGGTCGGCGCCGCTGGAGTACGGAGTCTAGGTAGCTTTCGAGGGAGGCGTCGCTTCCCAGTCTGGACGCATCGGTGATCTCAGCGAGGTTGAGCTTGTCGCCAGGCTCCCAAGGGTCGGCTCCCGGGATCGTCCATGTCCAGCCGATGGCAATCGGCGGCGGCGTGCGAGTCGGCGGTTTGGAACGATCTCGCTGCCCGTATGCCGCTGGACGCTGAATGTAGAGGATTGTGACGCGATCAGGTGTGGCGGGAAGGTTGTGGGTGAGCACGCCCTCGAGCAGGTGCGAGCGAACCCCGTCCTCAGCCTGGACGACCGTGATCGTCTCGTCGGCGTAGGGTAGCTCCCACGGTTGCGCCACGTGGCCGATCCAGTCCGCGATCATGCGCTTGGCGGTGGCTCGCGTCGGCACGGCGGCGGCGTTGGGCAGAGCCGCACGAATCTCGTATGCTCGCGCATCAGGGAACGGCTGACCGAGCTTTGTGGGATCTTCAAATGACCACAACGTGTTATGGGCGCCGAGGTCGTCCTCCTCGCCGACCCGCATTTCCGCGCTGCCGTAGTCCGGGAGCAGGACACCGAAGAAGGTCGTCGTGCGCTGCATCTGCTGTCCCGCGACGGCATCGAGGAACGTGACGTGGGCGAGCGGTACGTTGCGCGGCTTGATGAGCGTCGCGCCGATCCAACTGATCGCCGTGAAGAGCGCCGCAGCAGCGACAAAACCGACCCATGCGTGGTGTGACAACTTCTTGGCGCGAAGCATTCCCCACAAGCCCGGGCCCGCGATCACCCAGTACGCGGCAAAGGCGAGCACGGCCAGGAGCAAGCCTCGCGCAGCCGAGCCTATCAGGCTGATCGTCGAGGACACGTTGTCGTCGAGCGGTTCGATCGTCGGGCTGCGTGAGAAGGTGATGTCCGGGAGATCGACGAGCCTGTCATGCTCGGTGACGGAGATGGCATCCGCCCGCCGACCGAGCACGCGATTCCAGAAACGATCCGCTTCGGGCAATCCAAATGTCCTGATCGCGGAATCGGAGAGGTCGATACCGATGATCGTGACCATGCCCATGCCGTACGTGCGTGTGATGACGATGGGCCGGCCGTCCTGATCGACCATGATCGGCACGGTCTCCGGCAACACGCCGGGCGACTCGAAGGCGGGGCCTTGGAATGTGTGCAGAGCAACAGGCTGGCTCGGAATGGCGGCGTTGGTGTCGTTGGTGAGTAGACGTCTGAGCGGTACGAGTGATGCGTCATCGAGTCGTCGCAGATGCACCTGATCCCGCGGGGGGAACAGGTCGGCCAGCGGGTTTTCGTCCGGGCCGGCCATCCAGATGTCCGGCACGCGCGGGAGGATGATGACGAGATGACCGCCTCGCCTGACCATCTCCTTGACGGCTGCCGCTTGGTCCTCCGACAGACGGGTGGGTGAGAGATCCGAGCCCGGCCCCCAGACGAGCACGCTCATCGCTGCCAAGCCCATCCAGCGGTCAGGCAGGTCGCCCGGCCGAAGAGCACCGACGAGCTGCGTGACGGTGTGACCCGTCGGCGAGACATCCAGATCCACGCTTGTCTTGTAGTTGAACAGTCCGAAGTAGCTCGTTCCAAGCACGCCGATGATGTCGGCGTGGAAGCTCTCGACGTTCATCGGCGTGACGGGCATGATGGCGAGCGCCCTACCTCGCCGGGTCTCGCGGCTGCCGGAGGGCGGCTCGAGTTGCTCGAAGACCTCGACGTACGTGCGGGTGCTGACATCGAATCGCGGTGAGAGCCTGGCGTAGAGCCAGACGGTGCTGGCACGGGCTCCGCCGGGGTTGAGCGTCACATCACGCCGCACGATGACCGTGTCGCCATCCGCATCGGGGATCTGCCATGTCACGATGACCGGCGTGGGTTGGTCCCCGTCGTACTCGATGCGGAGCTTCAGGCCCGCCCATGAGCCGGGTCGCACATGGCCTCCCACGCCGAACGACTCGACGCGCATCGTGATGCCGCTATCGGGCGTACCGACAGGCTCTGCCTGGCCGAGGCATGCGGCGCCTGCCGCGAGCAGGCCGAGAACGGCGACAAGGAACCTGGTGAGTCCCACGTGCTGATTGTAGCAGCCGATGGACGGGTGGTGCGCCGCAGTCAAGTCGGGCGGCGGACACGTCGATCAGAAGTCCGTGGTTCCTCTTCTGATGAGTTCACTGCCGTTATCGGCCGAGCCGCTGCTTCTCTGCTTAGCGCTGGCGGTGATCGGCGTGCTTGCATCGCTCAAGGTCTTGGCCGTGTGGGTTCGGCAGGAACAGGGTGTGCATGATCTGAAGGTGCGAACTCACCAACTCCGCAACGAGGTGAACCGTCAGGCAGCGCAGCGGGAGGGGCTGATCCCCTACGATGACGACTGTGGTGTCGAGGTGTTGGAGGATGGCGATGACCTCACGGAGCTCATCGAAGCGGTCCCGATTGAGGATGAGGCAGTCGCGCAGGCGGCATGAGCCACGATGGCAGCGCTGTGGTGCGGTGCCATGCGAGGTTCCATCGCGGGCCGTGTTGCCCTGGCCTGTGTCATCAATCCGCTATTCCGAGCAGTTCAAGCGTGAGACGATGCGCCTCGTCGTCGAGGAAGGCTACTCGCTGACGATTCGATGTGCTCGATGCCTTCGCTCGCATTCTCGTCAGATGTCCGCTCGATTTTGAACTCGGGCCAAGATGTCGGTAGAAATGCACCCATGGAAACGACAAACGGGACATGTCGGGCTATACGCCTGCTCAACGCTGTAGGACTGGCTGCTTTGTTGGTGTTCTCGCTATCGACCGGTGTGCATCCGGCGCGGGCAGATGACGCAAGCAGCCCCGTCCCGAATCTGACTGAGAATCAAACCGACCAGGATCGGATTTGGTTCACGCCCAACATCGGAAGCGTGGACATGCTCGA
>JAGLTS010000066.1 GCA_023135165.1 Phycisphaerales bacterium
CGTCGAACCGATCACCTGAACCCCCAACCCCCCGCGTTGAGTCCGCCACGGGCGGACGAAATCCGCCTCCGGCGGACCCACCACCCCCCACAAACCCCTGCCACGTCGGCTGTTTCCCGCCATCCACACCCGCACAGACACACAGCCGCCCCACGACTGTGTACCCTTATCAGTCGGCACGAGTCGGCCCGCCGCACCGCCGGCCCGACGCTGTAACTCGTTAGCCCACCGATAGCAAGGAGAAAGATCCATGGCAGAGTCAAACGCCGACTTCGGTACCATCATCGGAAAGGACGCCAACTTCAAGGGCGAACTCTCCTACGACGGCGCCGCGAACATTCTCGGCACAATCGAAGGCTCCATCACCTCAAAGGGAAAACTCAACATCGCCAGCGGCGCGACATGCAAGGCAACCATCAAGACCGGTGAAGTCACCATCCAGGGGCGCGTCGAGGGCGACATCGAAGCCGCCGAACGTGTTGATCTCCAAGCCTCCGGGCAACTCACCGGCGACATCACCGCCAACCGCATGACCATGGCCGACGGCGCATCCTTCATCGGAACATGCCGAATCGGCGCCGCCTCGCGCGACGGCAAGTTCCCCGCCCGGCCGACCAGCGATGACAAGCTCAAGCAGCCCGCGCCCGAGGTCGTCGTCAAGCAACCCGCCATGGCCAAGAAGTAGCCCAGGCCGCGACGCACGGGCAGATCGCCGGGAATCCGAGCATCTCGATTCCATAGAGGAGTGTCGCGCGCCGAACCGCCGTCGATGGCCAAGATCAACGGAAAGAAAACCGTCTTCTGCTACCTGTGCGGTCATCCGTTCGATGTCAGTACGCGCGCCATGACCGTGAACTGTCCGAAGTGTCACAAGCAGCTCATGATCGATGACGTCACGGTCAAAACCTACACCGCCGTCACGACGCTCCCATCGTGCGGCACGATCGTCGTCCGAGCGCGCGGCCGAGTCGTCGCCAAAAAAGTGCTCGGCCAGATCGGCGTCGAATGCAACGGCACGATCGAAGCGGATATCGAGACAACCGGATTCGTCCGCCTCGGCAAGAAGGCGAAATGCAAAGGCGCCATCCGGGCGGGCACGCTCAAGATCGCTGACGGCGCCCAGCTCACCGGCCCCATCACGGTTCCCTGGACCAACCACGATACATCACACTGACCCTCGAAAGCCGCGGCCGCGGTCGCGCCCCGACGCGACCCGGCCATCTTCGCGGGGGAGTCGCGCCGGTTCGTAGCGACAGTCAGGTGGTTCCGTTCCCAACAATCTGGTGCGTCCGATTCGTTCCCACAGCCGAGGCTGTCGCTGCCGGTTCAACCATCAGCCCGTCACACGCCATGAATGACCCCGACGCTGCCGTCATCGCACCGTCCCCCCGCCCGACCACTCACCGTGAGGAGGCGGCGTTCAACGATCTGCCCATCCTCGCGCTGGTCGAGACGGACCGGTACTGCGACCAATGCAGCCACAACCTGCTGAGCCAGGCGATTCGGCGCGATGAACGCACGGGAGTCCTGCTGGTCCGCTGTCCGGAATGCGGGAGGCTGCACCCGGCGGCAGGCACCGCCACCGCGGTCCGCCCGTGGCTGCACCGATTCGCCGTCATCCTCCTGCTGCTGTGGTTCGCAACGATCGGCTTCGCCGTGACAATGGTCGGCATGGCGCAGGTCGGCCTAACCATCGCGATCATGGAGGAACTCACGACCTCGACGCGCATTGTGAACATCACCGGCACATCGACCACGGTCGTGAGGACACAGCATCGCACACCGGTCGCCCAAACGCGCGATCACTTCTGGATGGTGTTGTCGACCAGAGTGCTGCTCGGCGCTGTCGGGTTCATCGCAATGACCGCATCGGTGATCGCCTTTCATCACTGGCGGCGCTGGGCGCAGTTGATCCTCGCAACAGGTCCGCCGATCGTCGTCGCATCGCTGCTGTGGATCGGCTTCGCATACGATCAGCCGGGTCTGATGGCGTGGAGCATCAGACCGATCGCGGGCAGCGCCGCAGCGCTGATCGTAGGCGGATTGATCGCAGTACTGGTCGGCCGGATGGTCGCACGATTCATGGTGATCGCACTGGTCCCTCCGCGAATGCGCTGGCCGCTTGCCTTCCTCTGGATCGCCGACGGCAAGACGCTGTCCGGCATGGCTGCCTGACCTTTGTTCACATCCCGGGGCACATGCCTGGAAAACGTAGGTTCTGACCCGGGCATGCCCGGGGCTATGTGGGCGGGCGCACCCACGTGTATGGTGAGCGATTGTCACCGTGGCGCTGAATGTAGGCTGCGACCGTGTGCACCGCCCCCACATCGAACAGGAATACCTTCCAGTACCCGGCCGTCCACGTACGAGCGCGGCCATCCTTGTGATGCAGGGCGAGCACCGCTGAACTCGTATTGCTCTTGATGCGGCCGACGACCGCTCCGATGTCGTCGCGCATCGGCGCGAGCAGCAGATGCACATGCGTTTCCTGAATCGCCGCGGCGTACACCCGCCACATAGCCCCCGGCATGCCGGGGGCCAGGATCTCCCCGATCACCCGCGCCACGACACCCTGCTCAACGGAATCCAGGAACTTCGGCGGCTCCTTCAGTAGGCGCCCTCGCGCGTTCGTACGTCGCAGCATCCGGCAGATTGACCTGATGCCCCGCACGGATGAGCCGTCCATACAGATCGAACAGCGGTGACCAATGGCCGGGCTTGGATGGATCGCCCGGCAGCCATGCGCCATAGGTCGTCCAGATCACGTGAATTGCGCGCGTACGCCTCACAGCGGCAGCGTACACGCGACGCCACGGATATGCGGAGGTTGGACCTGTGGGAAGCCGGACCCCGGGCATGCCCGGGGCTATGTGGGCGGGCGTTCAGGGCTGCGACTCGAAGGTGAATGCCCGCGCGAGGACGCCTTCGACGCCGAGCGTTTGGGCGTAATCCTGGAAGAACTTCGGCTCGCCGGTGATGCTCAGTTGGGCACCACAGCGGATGGCCTCCGCCCCAAGGGCGATCAGGGCGGCGAGCAGGGCTGAGTTCATGTCCGTCAATCCGCTCAGGTCCACACGGATGGCGCCTTCTACCCGAGTCCCGCTGGGCGTCGCCTGGGCTGAGCGGCGCATCACCTCGCGGACCTCATCGAGAAGATGCCTCAGTTCCGCGTAATCTCGAAGGTCGCCTTCGACGTGGACCGCTGTGCCGTATTGACCGCTCTCTCGAACCATTGGATCACCCCATAAAACTATGCCCCGGATGTTTCGCAAGTCAAGCGATTTCCGCTCGGCGGACCTGACGAAACGGCCGGCATCGCTTCGCCCAGTTTGCCGAAGCCGATCAGGGCATTACGATCCCCCCATGTTCGGATCACACCTGTCCATTGCAGGAGGCTTGGTCAACGCGCTCATCGAGGCGCGCAGGCTGAAGATGGACACGGTGCAGGTCTTCACGAAGAACCAGCAGCAATGGCGCATCCCGCCACTCGACGACCATGTCCGCGACGCCTGGCTGGCTGAGCTGGCCCGCCTCGGCTGGGAGGATCGGACCGTCGCCCACAACAGCTACCTGATCAACCTCGCAAGCCCGGATGATCTGCTCTGGGAGAAGTCGATCGCGATGATGCGGGCTGAGATCGAGCGGTGCGAGGCATTGCGCATCCCCCATCTCGTGAGCCATCCCGGAGCCTTCACGACATCGGATCTTGACGCGGGGATCAGCCGAATCATCGCAGCGTACGACCGTGTGCATGCGGACCTACCGGGCTATCGGACAGTCGTCTGTCTGGAGAACACTGCGGGAGCGGGCACGACGATCGGCCGAACATTCGAGGAGTTGGCCCGTATCAGGGAGGGCGTCGGCGATCCGAGACGGCTGGCGTACTGCCTGGACACCTGCCACGCCTTCGCCGGCGGGTATGATGTTTCGACGACGGCTGGGGTTCAGGAGGTCTTGGACGAGTTCGGTCGAATCTGCGGCCCGTCGCATCTCAGGGTCGTCCACGTCAACGACTCCAAGGGGGGTCTCGGGTCGCGTCGTGATCGGCACGAGCACATCGGAGATGGACAAATCGGCAAGGAAGGGTTTGCAGCGCTGGTAAACCGCAGAGAGCTGGCCAACGTGCCGAAGATACTGGAGACGCCCAAGGGCGCGACGCCGAAGGGCACGCCGATGGATACGGTGAACCTCCGCCGGCTGAGGCGGCTGGTGTCGCGGGAAGGAAAGGACTGAGCAGCGCCGATGAGCCGAACCACACCGCACGGATCTTGCCTGCATCGCCTGTCTGCCTTGCTGCTGACGGGGGCGGTGCTCATCTCGCTCTGCGGCTGCATCGCCCTGCGCGGCGGACCCCGGACGGTCGCGATGGCGGAGATCCGCGATGGGCAACAACTGGCGGAGGCGGGGCTGACAGCCGAGGCGCTGGCTGCCTTCGAGCGGGCAATCGAGCTAAGCCCGCGCATGCCCGCAGCCCACATCGGTGCTGCGCGGGTGCTTCAGATGCGGGGTGACTACGAAGCTGCCGAGGTAGCCTACAGCCAGGCTGCGGACCTGCAGCCGAGCAACTTCGACGCCCACTTCGGTCAAGGTCTCATGCTGCAACTGCTCGATCGGCTGAGCGAAGCCGTGCGCGCCTACCTTCGCGCCGTTCAGCTTCGACCGAACAGCGCGCCGACGCACCTGAACCTCGCCATGGTCTACCTGCAGCTCGGCGAACCCAGACAGGCGGTCGCGTTCGCGGAGCAGGCGGTCGCGCTGGACCCGGGCAACGGCGCCTCGCATGCCAACCTCGGCGCCATCTACACCGCGCTGGATCGCCACGATGAGGCGCTCTACGAGTACGAAGCCGCGGTCCGGATCATCGGTTCGGATATCGAGTTGCTCCGAAACATGGCGGATACGCAGGGCTGGTTGAAGCACTACGATGACATGCAGCTCACGCTCGTCAAGCTCATTCGCGCCAAGCCTGACGCCCGCGCCTACGAGCGCCTCGGCTATGCCCGCTTCAAGACTCGCCGGTACACCGGCGCACTCGCCGCATTTGAACAGTCGCTTCGATTCGACGCCGATTACATCCCCGCCCTGAACGGCGTGGGCGTGTGTCTGCTCAACCGCTGGCTGCTCAGCGACCGCCAAGACACGGACGCCCACCAACGGGGAATCGAGTCGTTGCGCGGAAGCGTTCGTTTGAACAACGATCAACCGCAGATCCTCGATCTGCTCCACCGCTACGCACAGCCGTGATACAGGACAAGACGCCGTGCCCGACCGCTCACTCCTCGACACATTCCCGACGCCGGCCGACGCTCCGTTCATCATCGAGCACGTGCATGACGACTTCACATCGCTCTGCCCGATGACAGGCCACCCCGACTTCGGACAGGTCACGGTGCGCTTCTGCCCGACCCCCGCGGATGCAGGCGGAACGTGCGTTGAACTGAAGAGCCTGAAGCTCTACTTCCATTCGTTCCGTCAGGAAGGGATCTTCTACGAAGCCGTGACCAACCGCATCCGCGACGACCTCGCCGACGTGATGAAGCCGATCTGGCTGCAGGTCATCACACAATGGCGCGGCCGAGGCGGCATCCGTTCGCGCATCATCGCTGTCATGGGCGAAGTGCCCCCCGAGTGGCGTCAAGGCTGAACGCAGGGGAACCGCCGGGCGCTTTTTACTCTTGAGCGCCGTCAGGTTCGGGATGTGCCGGCTGCGCGATCGGCGTCGGCTCGGTGCTTTGCTCCGCCTCAGCCGGGGCCACCCACCCCTCCGGCTTCTTGAGGAACGTCACGCCATAGACCAGGAACACGCGCGGGCCGACCCGGTAACGCCAGGGTGTCAGCCCGTTGACCGCGATGACCTGTCCCGTGGCTTGGAGCTTCTTCGCGATCGCGTTGGGGTTGCATCCCTGGAAGAACTTGCCCTCACCCAGGAGCTGCTCAAAGAGCGGCATGAGCTGTTCTTCCGGATAGCGGTGCAGCTCATCCACGATGTCCGACGAGGCGAACTCAAGCGCCAACATGCCGTACCCGCCGGGCTTGAGCAGATCGACGATCTGTTGCAGGTGGCCGTCACGCGCCGCGTTGGCTGCCTCGCGGAACTTCTTGTGCTTCTGCCCCATCGTCATGGCCACGTTGGCGACGATCGCCCCGATCATGCTCGATGAGACGACGCGATCGTATTGATCACTGACCTCAGCGATACGGTGCTTGGCGAGCTTGCCCAGGAGCTTGCCCGCCGCCTTCTCGGGAACCGGAGGCGCATTGCGAGGCCGCTTGCCCAGCCCGGTCAGATCGACATCGCCGATCGCTCGCACGTGCGCCGGCCGATCATCACCAAACGCCCGCTCCAGCGCGTACTCAAGCGCCTGTGAATCGAGGTCGATCAGATCGATCCGCTCAAACTTCGGAGCCAGCGCCGCGAGGTCCAGGTCGTTGCAGTTGCCCGCACCGAGAACCGCGAGGCTCCCACCGGGCGGGATCGGCTCCTCCCTGTCGGGCACGTTCAGCGTCGCCGCGGCGAGCGAGGTGAGCCGCTGACGCTGCGGTGTGAGCTGATCCCACAGTTGCTCACTCGCAGCGTTCCACTGCCTGCACTCCTCGCGAATGGACACTCCAGCCATCGGCGCACGCTCCTTCTCACCTCCGCCACGGGAAGACCCTTGTGCAAACCTCCGTTCGAGGAACGGGTGCTCCTCGAATGGTTCCTAAACGTTCTCGAAACAACGACTTGCAATCACATGCGCCGAACGTAACGCCCACGGGAATCCACTTCCCCAAGCCATCTTCAAGACGAAGACCAACTCTGTCAAGAACTTCGCCATCCAGTGCAATCGCCAAGTCACCCTGTGGCCAAAAAGGCGGATTCAATTCCGAAGCGCAACACGAGGTGAAAGGAGAGGCTTCGCGGACGGGACGGTAGATTGAGGTGAGGGGCCTCGCGGGTGTCGTGGGGAATTCGTGGGGGTTCTTGCGGGGTCACATCATGAAGCTCCGCCAGGTCACGCTTCGCCGTCCCGGGAGAGCGCTTGAACTGCCGTTCGACATCGCCGGGGCGCGGTTCAACGCCCGCGATGAGCTGTTCGAGTATCCACCGCTGGCGATGATTGACCCCGTGCGCTCGTGCGAGAGGTCGGCTGCCCGCCAAACGATAAGGGTAAAGATCAGGGTTCATGAGCCTGAAGAGTGAAGCGAATCCTCTGCGTTATCCCTGGTAGCTTCAACGCTCTGGCTCGGCTCTGATTGCGCGTCCGGAGGATCGGTGGCTGCGGCCTCCTTCACTGCCGGAAGATCTGTCTCCTCTACCTTGCCTTTTTGTAGCTTCGGTGCAGCGGGTTGCCACTCCTGCAAATGCTGAACTACGTCCTCGTAGAAATCATCGACCGCATCAAGAACTGAGTCAATGAACGAGCCCTTACCGACAGAACGCTTCAGACCCATTGGCCGTGTCATCGAAACGGTAAATGAGACAAGCTCACGATTATCGAGCGGAATCAGAAGAGACGGCCGGTTCCGTACACTGGCAAGCAGATCCGACATGGATGATCTGGACCGCAGACCCCAACTGTCGAGGCGAATGTTGGGTGCACTTGTCTTCAACTGGCGCAAAAGCCAAATTGATTCTGGTTGTGGTTCTTCCTGTTCTGGGTGCATCTATTGAGACCGACACGACAATCTGCTGAGCACGCACGTCTGCCTTGAGAGCAATGTCGCCCACCGTGTTTGGTATACGAATCCCCCCAGGCATCAGGCCTCGCGTTGCCATCGCATCCACGATGTTCGCGATGCGAATGGAAAGGTCCTTTCTCTCCTTTACAGTGAGCACTTCCTGGACATCAGTGCCCAGATGCCGCCCTAGGCGCAGAACTGCAAACGACATGAGTTCTTCCCACTTGCCCGCTACTTCGACGGCTTTTTTGTCTGAATGGCGAAGAGTGCCGTGCTTCACTGCATCGCGCACTCCAACCCAATGCTCACCCATATCGCGGAAGTCCACGGCACCGGCGTTTGGGTGCTCAAGGTACCGAATCAGCTCGCCCAGGATCCACGCTTGATCTGGATCCGCTACTCCGCGGTGAGACTTCTGCAATACGGCTTCAGTTAAGACCCTTGACCATGATAAATGGTGGAGGGCTGCTTTCTTCAGTTTACGCTTGTCTACCTCAACGGGGTGTTCACCGGGTATTCTGGCGATCTGATTTGAGATCGTGATGACGCAATCAAAGCCTTGCTCTTTCGCCAGGTCCAAGTACGCCTCAATCTGCTCGCAGTTGAGTTCATTGCTTCCAGTTTTGACTTCAACCAGAGCTGTCCATGAGCGTTTGCCGCGGGATGTGTGGATGAGTCCGTCTGGACGAACACGGCGTCCATCGCCCAGTTCAAATATGGTCTCAATATAAGTGTCAAATTGACCCTTCATGGCACCATATGGTTTTGCGAATGCCAAACCAAATTCTTCAACGGATGACAATACCGCGAGCAAGGCAGAAGTGGCTCGGCGTTCTTGTTCCTCGGCGTTACGCATACCAGATATAGGAATCAACCGTGCTGATTCCCATGAAGAGGTGTCGAGTTCATTCGTCATGTGTGCGCCCTTCGTTGTCGCAGATACAAGCGGTTTCTCTTCACTTACCCAACAGTTGATTGAACAGAATTCCGTGAGCCTGGGTTGTGAGCCCTCTCTATCTAAAAAGCAAACGCCGCGCCGATCATTCTGACGGGCCGGGGACCGCCTCCTGCTTGCCGCGATGGTCTTTCGCAGCGGGCCGCGAGTCAAGCGGGGCATGCGGATACCCCTTACTAGGGGCAGAGAAAAGGGCAGAGAAAAGGGGACATCACTGATTCTTGACATTGATGACCGGCAGTGGTACGGTGCCGGTCATGCCTCGGACTGCAAGAGCCATCGAAGCCGGGTTGGTTTATCATGTCTTGAACCGCGGCAACGGTCGCATGCGGCTGTTCCACAAGGATCAGGACTTCGCGGCCTTTGAGCGGGTCCTGGGTGAAGGGCTCGAACGCTATCCGGTGGATCTCTTCACCTACAGCCTCATGGGCAATCACTGGCACTTAGTCGTCAGGCCCCGAACCGACAGCGCGTTGGGGCGGCTCATGGGCTGGGTCGGCGTGACGCATGTACGGCGGCATCACCAGCACTACCACACGCGCGGCGGCGGCCACCTGTATCAGGGGCGGTTCAAGTGCTTCCCGGTGCAGGACGACGCCCACTTCCTGACCGTCTGCCGCTACGTCGAAGCCAACGCGCTGCGGGCCGGGCTGGTCAAGCGGGCGGAGCGATGGATGTGGGGCGGGCTCTTCGCCCGGCGACATCGCGGCAAGCCGTTCACGTTGGCCGACTGGCCGGTGGATCGGCCGCGAAGTTGGTCAGCGGCGGTGAATGAGACCCTTGAGGACGAGGCGCTGGAGGGGATACGAACCAGCGTGAACCGCGGCCGGCCGTGTGGCGAGCAGGATTGGGTACAACGTACCGCCGAACGCCTCGGCTTGACCTTCACCCTCAGAGACCCGGGGCGACCGCGAAAGCCGCCAGAGCAACGGAATAATCAGTGATGTCCCCTTTTCTTGTCCTTTTGTCTTCCCGGTCTATGCAGTGAGAGCGTCGAGAAGATCCTGAAGCGTCGAATCCCATATCGCTTCGATCGTCCTTGCTTCGCTCCAGAAATCATGTCGAGGTAACAATGCTGAGGCAAGATGAATAAGGCTGTCACAAAGGGGGGTTGAAACTCCGGTTGCTCTACCAAGCGAATGGAGAAGGCCGAGCCCCATGGGTACGTCTTCAGTAATGTATCGATGTTCCAACGTGAATGGGCCGTCAGGTGCTTCGCTCGCATAATGTTTGAAGCCAACGAAATCGTCGATACTCGTATCCTCGAACGTCCTCAAACGAAACTCATCGACATAGGGAATTCTCGGCGCGCCGAGCTTCTCCAGGACATCCATTTTTTCGTGGTCCAATTGCATGGCGACATTCCACACAGGGGCTGGAAATCCATCGCGGTACATCGAAAAACGCCATCGCTCGCTCTCCACCATAGCTGCATTCAAGAGCATACCGACCGTATGAATCACCAGGTTTGGGTTGTGCAATGAAACTTCGAGGATGTGTCGCCGCGGGACGCACTCTCCGAGTACCGGCTCCAGACGAGCCACCAATTCGGACGATCGACCCGCCGGAAATGTGGCAAATGGATGCCGTATGTTTCGTGATACGATATCCACGCTTCCATTCGATCCCAGTCGGGATGAATACGGCAATGTCTCAAATTCCGACAGCAACGGAGAGGCATCGTTACCCTGAGCTCGCATTTCGCGCAAGAAGAGCAGACTCCCACAATAACCGGGATTCAACACAATCATCTGTTCATCAGTGAAGTAAGCGGCGCACCTCTCGGCGACCTTCGCGTGATAATTGGCCACATAGTACACCAATAACAACTCGGCTCCCGGAATCACTTCACTGGGATCATTCGAGACGGTGCAAAGCGGAAATTCCCCGCACCCTTCAATGCCAGTGAGGCGAATCGTCTTTCGCGAGCGGAGTTTCTCGAAGTTCTCCTCATGTATCGCGTCGCTTAGCTTCAGGATATTGACATCGTGCCCATGCATGGCCAAAACCGCCGCCATGGCACAACCACCATGCCCACTTCCTATGATCGTAACTTTCATTTTGAGTTCTTCCGAACGCCATATGCTGGTCAAAAAATCCGTCCAGTGAATCAATACTCGGGAAAAGAAAGGGGGGGATGAAACGGTGTCGGATACCGTTTCTGCCCCCCAACGGCGGACGCCCACCCCACCCATCGCGCGGCGTTCCCTCACCAGATTGCAGCGTGTGATCAAACTCATCCGGCGTCGGGCCGGGCATCGTCGCCCCCTTTCGTCGCCGCAGTTTACACGATCCACGACTCCCGACCTTGAGCGCAGCGAAATCCGCCTGTGGCGGACCCCACGCCGGACTGAATGTCGCCTTCGGCGACCACAAATCCGGGTATCCGACGCGCGCACGACGCCGCATCACCCACACTACGCGCACGATCACAGTCATCGCACCGCTTCGCCCGCACATCCTCGCCGATGCGCGCGCGGCTCCGAGCGAGCCTCAAAATGTCGCTCAAAACCGACCCAAAACGGGCCAAAACTGATCGAAAACGCGCCGAAACTCGCCCAAACCGGCTGAAACTCGACCAAAACTGTAGTCCGATAACACAAAACCGAGCGATCCGTGCGCATTTATGGGCATTGGTGGGCGAGATGTCCGCCACAGTGCGCGCGCTGAGCGCAAGACGGAAGTCGGTCGGCTGCAGGCCTCGGCTTCCACGAGACGCCATCACATGATCTCGTCGGGCGTCACGATGCGCCATCGGCCGACGGGCAAATCACCCAGCGCAAGCCTGCCGACGCGAATGCGCTGCAGCCCGGTCACGTTCAGTCCGACAGCCCGACACATTCGGCGGATCTGATGCTTCCTGCCCTCGCGCAGGACAAACCGCAGCGTGCGCGGGCCGATCTGCTCGACAAGCTCCGCGCGCAACGTCTCGCCGGCGTCGTGGATGGGCCTGCTCAGCCGCATCAGCGACCCCGATGGGACGGGCTGGCTGCCGGGTACCGTGACAGCGACGGTGTATTCCTTATCAAGAATGTGCTGATCGCTGGTGAGCAGGCGCGCGACCGTCCCATCCTCGGTGAGGATGAGCAGGCCGGACGAGTCGAAGTCCAGTCGCCCCGCGACGTGGAAGCTGGCGATGCGCCCCCCGATGCGATCCCATGTGCGGGTGAGTTCCGGCGCTATCGGACCTACGTGTGCCTCGCGCGTGATCAAGTCGCTCGCCTGCCGCTGGCCGGGCTTGGGGAGGTTACTGACGACGCCTCGGGGTTTGTGCAGCATGATGGTGAGCTGCCCGTCGAGCATCCGTTGACCTGCTGGGAGGATGCGAATCTCAGCGTCGGGCGGGATGAACATGCCTGTCGTCGGTGGCGCCACGCCGTCCACCGTGACATACCCCAGCGCGATGAGCCGGTCCGCCATGCGCTTAGAGCACAATCCCTGCCTGGCCATGACCTTGGCGAGGCGCTGCGTCGGTTGTTCGCCGTCGATTGGTTGGTTGCGTGCTGTTGTCACACCCTCCATGATCGCCGACTCAGCCGACTCATGCGCTGCAGCCTGACAGGTGCGTCGATGCGGGTCAGCGCGAGCGATGGCCGTCGCACTCGGGCTCGCCGAAGCAGACTACCGAGATAATGCGCACAAAACCCGGACAAAGTACTTGCATACGGTGGCTGATCGGGTATCATTCCCCAAACAGAAAACGTTTGGAGAAGTTACGGTGCAAACAGGCTGAGAGTCGAAGATAGGAAGCAGCCATCCACGAGATGTCGTGGCGAACCGTGTGCGACACTCGACATACAGGCGTGCTCCTGAGCGGAGCGTCAGGAAGGCTCTCAGCGAGAGGCTACGAATGACCAGGCCGGAGGCATCGGTCGTTCTCGACTTGGAGAGACGAACCCGATGATTTCATCCACAGCGCTCTTGCAGCTCGGGCCTGGTGGGAGCTACACGAGGCGGTATTACGGCGACGCGGAATCAGGTCGGCTGACCACCGGCCCGCTCGCTGCCCGGAACGGCTCGCCGGAAGATGAGTCGGCGCAGCAGTCCGGGGGATGGCTGGTGTTCGGTCGGCGAAAGCGCCTCCGCGCCAAACGGCGCGAACTGCTCGCCGAGTCCACAGCCGGCTGCCGCAGCAGCGATTGCGTCGAGTTAACCGGCTCGGCAGCAACAACCGCCCCGTCGGTTCAGACCCAGGCCTCCGCACCTGTTAACCGTGACTCTCTCCGCTCGGACACGCTCGATATGTCCGCGTTGGCGACCAAGGCTGCGACGATCCTCGCAGCCGAGCAACTCCTGGCCCGCCAGCACGAGCACCTCGCTGACGCCCGGCGCATCGCGCGCCGCGCCGCACGCCAACGCACGCAGGCGGGCACACAGCCGACCCCCGAACGCCACACGCTCAAGGAGAGATCCAACGATGAACCTCACACCCAAGCAGTTGCGAATCCTGCAGCTCATTCGAGACAGCCGACTGACGCGAGGCTATTCCCCGACGATGCAGGAGCTCGCCGACGAACTCGGCGTCAGCAAGGTCACAGTCTTCGAGCACGTCGAAGCCCTTATCAAAAAGGGCGCGCTGCTGCGCGAACCGAACAAAGCACGCTCTTTGTCAATAGCTGACGGCACCGTCGTCCCCGATGAACAGCGACCCAGCCGCTTCCCGTTGCTCGGCCGAATCGCGGCAGGCTATCCCATCGAGAAGTTCGAGCAGCGCGAAGAACTCGACGTGACGGACTTCTTCGGCCTGGCGGCGAAAGAGCAAGGCTGCTTCGCCTTGCAGGTCGAAGGCGACTCCATGCGCGATGAGAACATCTGCGATGGCGATTACGTCATCGTCCGTCGCAGCGACACCGCGCAGAACGGCGAGCGTGTCGTGGCCCTGCTCCCCAACGGTGAAACGACGCTCAAGCGCTTCTTCAGGGAGGGCGATCAGATCCGCCTCCAACCTGCGAACGATGCGTTCGAGCCGATCATCGTCAAGGACTGCCGAGTCCAAGGCATCGTCGTCGGCGTTCTCCGCCGGTATTGAGCGCCGCTCGCCAACTACGGTGCGCCGCGAGTGCGTTGGTGAAAGCCCAGGCAAGGCTTTGCCTGGGATTCCGTGGATGAGCGTGGTGGGTCATGCGGCTGTCGTGCGTATGTACTGGGAACATCCTCGAACACACACCGCTTGGCGGGCTTCGGCGCTCACGGCTGTGTGCGCCGGGTTATTCGCGCCGGATACCGTGGAAGATGCAGGCATCGACGAGTGCTGGCGACGGGCGCAGCGGAACAACCCGGCGATCTTCGACGGGCCGATCCTTCATGTGTGCGGCTTCGATGCCGATGCCGGTCTCATCACGACGGCGCACGCGTCGTATCGCTGCATCGTCGCGCTGCGGGCAGGGCTTGACTGCGGCATCCGGGCGCTGGGCGTGTCAGGCATGGTGCGTTGCGGCGAGCACATCCTTGTCGCACGGCGCGGGCGCGACGTGCTGCTGTATCCCAGCCGATGGGAACTTGCGCCCTCCGGTGTTGCGGAACCGCCCGCCGGCGAGGATGGGGGCACCGTGGATCTTGTGGGCATCCTGCTGAATGAACTTGTCGAGGAGACGGGGCTGCACGCTTCGCGCACAGCGGTCCATCCGATGATGTTCGCATACGACGCGACGACGAGAAGCTACGACGCCTGTTTTGTGCTCGACGTCGATCGACAAGAACCCGTGACGGGCAACGGCGAATACGCACATCTGGCGTGGCAGCCTCTTGCTGAGTTGCGACGCGACACCGATCGGTTCATCCCTGTGAGCCGTCTGATGCTCGGCTGCATGTGACTGACAGCCGCCGCGCATCATCGCCGTTACGCGAATGCCTCACCTTCTCGCCCGTGAGGCGCATCGCGTGGCCACCGCACGAACCCGGCACGGCGCGGGGAACCCGGCCAGAATGGCCGGGCTATGTGGGGAGGTGCCGACCTGGACTGGCAAGCCGTACATTGCCGATGATGGTGGAGCCATGACAATTGTGTTGCGTCATCGCCGGATCGCGTTCGCTGGGTACGCCGTTGTGCTGACCGTGGCGACGCATTGGCCGAACCTGGAGATCAGCGTTGGGCCGATTCCTCGGCCGGACATCGTGCTGCACGTTGCCTGCTTCGGGCTGCTGACCGTCGTCATGGCCTTCGCGGAGCTGTTTCGCAGGCAGGCGCTGGCGCTGAGCCATGTCATGCTGTGTTGGCTCGCCGCGACGGCGTGGTCGGGGGTGGATGAGTTGTCGCAGGGCTTGCCGGGGATCAACCGGTGGGTGATGTGGAGCGATTTCGGGGCGAACGTGCTGGGCGTGACACTCGCTGCGGTGGTTCTTGCGATTGTCGGGATGGTTCGGAGGAGACGGGCTTCGCGCTCCCCTTTGGGTCGCGGCTAAACGTGGGCGGTATGGTGTTGTTCAATGGCTACGGGTGATGACAGAGCGGGTTCGTTTGTCTCAGCGACACGCGTCGTTGCGGGGCTGACGCTTGTCAGCCGAGTCCTCGGGCTGGCGCGCGACATGGTCTGCTCGCGCGTGTTCGGCGTCGGGCCGGTCTGGTCATCGTTCGCGCTGGCGTTCCTGATCCCCAACCTGTTCCGTCGGCTCTTCGGCGAGGGGGCGCTCTCCGCTGCGTTCATCCCGAAGTACACGCAACTGCTCGACGAAGATCCGCAGGCGGCACATCGCTTCGCCCGGCTCGTCCTGATCGTCGCGATGGTCGGCTTGACCGCGATCGTACTTGTCGGCGAGGCGGTGCTGGGCCTGCTTCTCATATCACCGATCGGCGAGACGGGATCGCTGACGATTCGGCTGGCAATGATCATGCTGCCCTACATGCCGCTCATTTGCGCGGTGGCGCTGCTGGGCGGGATGCTCCAAACGCACGGGAAGTTCATGCCGACCGCAGGGGTGCCGATCGTGCTGAACGTGTGCATCATCACTGCGGCGCTGCTCATCCTGGAGAACATCTGGGCGGTGTCGATTGCTGTGCTTGTCGCGGGCGTGCTGCAAGTCGCGTGGTCGGTGTGGGCGCTGCGCGGTGCGATCAGTTGGCGAGGGTCGATCGCCGGCGCCGGCGTGCATGTCCGTTCGATGCTGTATCTCATGGCGCCGATGGTGCTCGGCCTGGGCGCGCTGCAGATCAACGCGTTCCTCGACGGGCTGATCGCAGGCTATGCGGTGATGTTCGGCACGCACCTGCCCAGCTGGTTGGGCGGGGCGGTGTACCCGCTCGATGACGCGGCGAACTCCGTGCTCTTCTACGCGCAGCGGCTGTACCAGTTCCCCCTCGGCGTGTTCGGCATTGCGGTGGCGACGGCCATCTACCCGAGCCTGTCACGCCTGGCGCGCGACATCGGTCCCTTCACCAACACGCTGCGGCGCGGGTTGCGCCTGTCACTCTTCATCGGCCTGCCCGCAAGCGTCGGCCTGGTGCTCGTCGATGAGCCACTCGCGGCGACACTCTTCCTCGGCGGTAAGTTCGGCCAGACCGGGCTGGAGCGCGTCGCGACGGTGCTTGGCGCCTACGCCACGGCGGTGTGGGCGTACTCGATGATCCACGTGCTCACACGTGCGTTCTACGCGCTGGGCGACAGCAAGACGCCTGTGAAGATCGCGGTCGGGTTCATGGGGCTGAACATTGCGCTGAACGTGACGCTGATCTGGCCGTTCGCCGAGGCGGGCCTTGCGTGGTCCACCGCGATCTGTGCGATCTTGCAGACGGCTGTGTTGGTGCGAATCCTGCATCGTCGGCTTGCTGAGGCAGGCTCGGCGCTTGTTGATGCGGAGCTTCTGTCAGGTTGGGTCTGGACGATCGGGCTGAGCGTTGTCATGGGGGCAGCGGTCTTCGGCGCGGATCTGATCGTTCCCGGCGGCGAGACGTGGCGCGCGTGGGCGATGCGATTGGCTGTCGGCGTCGTCATGGGCGGCGTGGTGTACAGCGGTGCAGCGGTCGCGCTGAAGCGCCCCGAAGCGCGTTGGTTGCTCAGCCGGCGGGGCGAGTAACATGACGCCATGAGCAAGGACCTGACCGGAAGGGTGATTCTGATCACAGGCGCGAGCAGCGGCATCGGCCGAGTGACCGCACTCGCCTGCGCAAAGGCTGGCATGGATGTCGCCATCTCCGCACGACGTGAAGACAAACTCGACTCGCTCGCGGGTGAGATCCGCGTGCTCGGCAGGCGGGCGTTCGCGTTCCCGTGCGATGTGACAAGCCGCGAAGACCAGGACCGTTTCGTCGCCGAGACGCTCAGCTCGCTGGGCAGGCTCGATGCTGTCTTCGCCAACGCCGGCTACGGGATCGAGTTGCCGATCGCCGACCACTCGGATGCATCCATGCGCGATATCTTCGAGGTCAACTTCTTCGGCACGCTCAACACGATCCACGCCGCCTTACCGATCCTGCGCGAGCAGCACCACGGCCACATCCTGATTTGTTCCAGTTGCGTGGCGCGCATCCCGCTGCCCCGTTACGGCGCGTACTCTGCGACGAAGGCGGCGCAGCATCACATCGGTCGCGCGCTTCGATTGGAGCTTGAACCTGATGGGATCGACGTCACGACGGTCCACCCTGTGGGGACGACGACGGAGTTCTTCAGCGTCGCGGAGCAGAAGAGTAAGGCGCATGGCATGGATCGCATGACGGCACACGCCCCTCGCTGGGCGACCCAGCGCGCTGAGCGCGTTGCCGACGCGATCGTGCGATGCTTGCGCCGCCCGAGGCCGGAGCTTTGGATGTCAAGAACGGTGCACTTCGGCGCAGCGGTGCTGACACTTTTCCCGCGCATCGCTGACGTGAGCCTGCGGGGTACGGCGAGACGTGGGGTATCGTAAACGACTGAACATGCCGGATCCGTCGGTTCTGCCGGTCATGCCATTGCCTACTCGACGACCCATGTGCTGCCTTCACTGAACAGATCTTCGAGCGTCCCTTCGCCGTGCTCCTCTTTCGCTTCATTGATCTGCGCCCAGAGCAGATCATGATAGGTTGGCTGGCTCTCCCGGTAGATCACACCCATCGGCTCAGGGTACTCGGGGTAGCGCATCTGCGTCAGCATGAACGCGCGACAACGATCCGCCTCATCGTGCACAAGTAACTCATCCGGGCTGACATCCCTCACATTCACAACTTCGATCGCGCCACATCTGTTGATGGCGATCGCTTTGTCGTTGTTGTTCCCAAAAATGTATGGCTTGCCGTGTTTGACATGAACGGTCGTCTCTTTAGCGGTCTCCTTCTCCGTCGCATAGAAGAACGCGCGATGGTTGAAGACATTGCAGTCCTGGTAGATCTCGACGAACGCGGTGCCTCGATGATCCGCAGCAGCGAGAAGCACTTCGGGAAGCACGTTTACGCCGCCGCGGTTCACATCCGTGGCACGCGCGACGAAGGTCGCGCCGCAGCCAAGCACGAAGCCCGTCGGCTGAATGGGTGTATCAATCGAGCCCATCGGCGTGGACTTGGTTTTCTTGTGCTGCTCGCTAGTGGGCGAGTACTGGCCCTTTGTGAGGCCGTAGATCCTGTTGTTGAAGAGCAGAATCTTCATATCCATGTTTCGGCGGATCGCATGCATCATATGGTTTCCGCCGATTGATAGTCCATCGCCGTCCCCCGTGATGACCCACACTTCGAGATCCGGGTTGGCGCACCGCACGCCGGTCGCGATCGCCGGCGCTCGGCCGTGTATCCCATGAATGCCGTATGTGTCGAGGTAGTATGGGAATCGGCTGGAGCACCCGATGCCGGAGACGAAGACATACTTCTCTTTCGGCACATCGCGTGACGCAAGGACTTTCTTCACCGCAGCGAGAATGGCATAGTCGCCACAGCCGGGGCACCATCGAACATCCTGGCCGGATGCGAAGTCCGCCGGCTTGTACGTGGGAAGTGAAATGCTGGACATCGGTCTTCCTTTTTCACAGTCGAATACACATTCGTGGCGGGCGCGGAATTAATCCTCGCTCAGGATCTCTTTGACGCGATCAACCAGTTCGCTGACAAGGAACGGCCGTCCCTGGACCTTGTTGATCCCGATCGCATCGACGAGATACTCGGCGCGGAGCAGCATCCGAAGCTGCCCTCGATTCAGTTCGGGAACGACGACCTTCTTGAATCCTCTGAGGATGTCGCCCAAGCCGTTGGGGAGCGGGTTGAGATGGCGCAGATGGATTGAAGTCACGCGGTGGCCTTCGTCGACGAGTCGCTGCGCAGCGGTGTAAATCGCGCCGAACGTGCCGCCCCAGCCGACGAGCAGGACATCACCGGTGTCTCGCCCATTCAGCTCGATGGGCGGGAAGTCATCAGCAGCCTTGGCGATCTTCGCCGCGCGAGCGTCGACCATGTGCTGATGGTTCTCGGCGTCATAGGAGACATCGCCAGAGACGTCCATCTTCTCCAGGCCGCCGATGCGGTGTTCCAGGCCGGGCGTTCCGGGCAGCGCCCAAGGCCGGGCAAGATGCTCATCTCGCAGATACGGCGCGTAGACCGGCTTGCCGTCGATCTCGTGGTTTCGCTCGGTCGGATGCGCCACTTCGATGGGCAGCAGGTCCGCGGGATCAGGAATGCGCCAAGGCCCCGCGCCGTTAGCGATGTAGCCATCTGTGAGCATGACGACGGGCGTCATGTACTTGAGCGCGAGGCGCACGGACTCGATGGCCGTCGTGAAGCAATCGCCCGGACCTCGCGCGGCGAGGACGATCAGAGGCGTCTCGGCGTTACGGCCATGCACCGCCTGGAGCAAGTCGCTTTGCTCTGTTTTGGTCGGTAGTCCGGTTGACGGCCCTGCCCGCTGCACGTTCACGATGACCATCGGCAGTTCCATGATGACGCCCAGCCCGATCGCTTCGGTCTTCAGCGCCATGCCCGGCCCGGATGTGGCGGTGACGGCGATGTCGCCTGCGAACGATGCGCCGATGAGGCTGCACATCGCCGCGATCTCGTCTTCGAGCTGCACGGTCTTGACGCCGAAGTGCTTGTAGGTGCTCAGCGCATGCAGGATGTCCGAAGCGGGCGTGATCGGGTAGCTGCCATAGAAAAGCGGCTTTTTCGCCAACTGAGCGGCGGTGATGAGGCCGAGGGCGGTCGCCTGGTTTCCAGCGATTTTCCGGTATGTGCCGGGTTCCTGTTTCGCCCTGGAGACGCGGTAACGAACGGGGAAGAGCTCCGCCGTTTCGCCGAAAAAGTACCCAGCCTTGAGGGCCGCGACATTCATCTCAGCGACCCGTGGTTTCTTCTTCTTCTCACCGAAGAACTCGGTCAGCGCCCGAATCGTCTGTTCGAGCGAGCGATCATACAACCAGTAGACCAGCCCGAGCATAAACATATTCTTCGCTTGGCCGATCGCTTTGCCGCCCATGCCTGAATCCACAAGCGATTCCTTGGTGAGCCTGGTGACAGGCACCTTGCACACGTGGTAGTGGGCGAGCGATCCATCCTTCAGCGGATTGTCCGTGTAGCCCGCCTTCTTCACGTTGCCCGGCGTGAAGGCGTCCTTGTTCACAATCACGATCCCGCCCGGCTCGACATCCTCGATATTCACCTTGAGTCCCGCGGGGTTCATCGCGATGAGCACCTGCACGTTGTCGCCGGGTGTGTAGATTTCCGATGATGAGAACTGGATCTGGAATCCCGAGACGCCGTACGTCGTCCCCAGCGGCGCGCGGATCTCAGCGGGGTAGTCGGGAAACGTGACGACCTCGTTGCCGAACATCACCGACGTGTTGGTGAACTCCGTCCCGGCGAACTGCATTCCATCGCCCGAGTCCCCGCAGAATCGGATGGCGACGGACTGGAGATCCTGGTGGGTCGGTGTTGAAGATGAGGCGGCGTCGCTGACCATGACTGTCGTTCCTTGGCGGCCCACTCGAGGTCAGGCCTGGGGTTGAGCGGACAAGACGCACCCGCCCGAAGCGCTCGGGGTGAACCGATGATCTTACGCACCGCTCCGATCTGATCCACAATCCGCTCGCGAGAACACGGCGCATCAGCGTCCTGCCAACCCCTGTGGGACGAGCAGGCTGCGATGCGGCTGCAGGCTTTTGCAGGGTCCGATCACCTCGATCGGGCCGCCGGGCTGAACCTCGCCCGAGTCCGGTGCGTATGGAGAGATCACCGCCTCCCGCGGTCCGGGCCGACCCGGCATCCGCCACAGACGGTCATCACCGGTCCGATTTGCCCAGGTAAAGGGCCTTGGCGGGTTGAGCCGAAGCACTGCCGGGGCGATGATGAGGAAGACCGGTATCGAGATGATGACCATGAGCAGACGGAACTGGCAACCCGCTCTTCGCCGCCGACCAGGCACGCCGATGCCGCGCGCCCAAGCCGAGCCGCTCGAGTCCCGCAGACTTCTCGCCGCGATTGAGCTTGATCTCGGCCGGCATGTCCTCTATGACGCCGACGGCGATCGCGTGACCATCCGAATCGAGAACCAAGGCGGCGTCGTCATCGTCACCAACGACGAGACCGGGGCCTGGGATCGGTTGACGCTCTATGGCGGAGCCCACGACCGAACACGCCTGCTCATCTCCGTGAAGCCCACCGACCAGGGCGGGGACGGCCGACTGCAAATCGGCATGCTCGTGGCTGAGCACATCTTCAGCCTTCGGGCGCCCGAGGTGGACATCGTCGGCCTAGGCGCGGGCTTCCGCCAAGCCCGCCACATCACGCTCGGCTCGCTGCTCAATGAATCCATCGTGCAAGTGAGCCAGTCCACGCACTACTCCACCACGCTCACGATCGGCACGTTCGACTCGACCAGCCGAGGCACGATCAACGATGACGTGAAGATCCTCCGTATCGGCGAATGGCTGAACGGCGGGTTGGACGTCGCGGGCGGCATCGGCAGGATTCACATCGCCGGCCAATTCAACGGATCGCTCCGCACTGATCGCGGACCTTTCCTCAATCCCCAGTTCAATCGCAAGCTCTTCTACACCAGCAAGGTGCGAATCGACGGTATTGCGACCGGCCAGATCAGCATGCCCCGCACCTACGTCGGCAAGCTCGATCTGCGAAGCGGCACCGGCTTTCACCCGACCGAAGGCGAGGTCTTCGACTACTCCACCACAGCGCTGGGCGCCCGCAAGATCATCGTCAACGGCAATCTCGTCGGCCGATTCGACATGGAACGCTCCGTCAACAAGTTCATCGTCGCCGGAAACCTCGTCGGCAGCGCCACGATGGGCAATGTCAACCGTGCGTGGATCGGCGGCGATCTCATGGGAACGCTCAACTACCATGACGGCAAGCAGGTGATCGTGCACGGCGACCTGACCGGCGAGATGATCGGCTGGCTGGGACGAAACGTGCTCATCGAGGGGGATTTCACGGGCAGCGGCTACTTCATCCGCAACGCGCCCGGCAAACGTCTCGGCTTGCGGAAGTTTGTCGTCAAGGGTCGAACCGAGACCGCCGTCTTGACCACGCGCGGCGACATGGGACGCGTCTATCTCGAAGGCGGCATGTTCCGCTCACGTATGGCGGCTGGGGCCCATCCGAACCTCATCCCCTCCACTCAATTCCCCGACCACCTCGACGACCTGCAGCCCACTGACGAGATCCGCTCCAGCACGATCAAGGCGGTCTACGTCGGATTCGACCGCAGCGGTGAGACGTTCTTCGAGCAGAGCTACATCCTCGCCTACCAGATTGATCGTGTGAAGCTCGGATATGCGGCGCCGACGGATGCGCAGAGCAATCCCTTCGGCGTCGGGGCGTACATCATCGGTGCGACCACGTACGCCAATGCCGACGGCACCACCCGGCGTGACGGCCTGCGAGCCTTCCGCATCACCGATGGCCGATTCATGGTCCGTCGCATCCCCGGCACATACCCCGTCGGGCCGTAGCAGCGCATGTGCGGTCATTACTTGTTGCTCGGGTGAACCGGACCCTGCCTTGCCAGGCGGGTCTGTGATGGGCAGCGGGTGGGAGTCGCACCGTACGCGGCAACAAGGCTCGCTTTTGCACTGGAAAACCGCTCGCCCCTCCTCGCGGTTTCTCGCCGCATTGCTACCCTGTCGCCATGTTTCACCCACTCATCGAAAAGCTGAATCTGGCTGACGATTCGCGTGTCGTTCCCGCCACGGCCGAGACCACCACGGACCGCGGGTACCTCATCTCCGACAACCCCACCACCTGCGAGCCGCTCGCCGCGATCAAGCTCGATACGGCTGACGACTACGAGCGCATGGTCCGTGAAGGCGAAGAGGCGTTCAAGGACTGGCGTATGGTCCCCGCCCCCATCCGAGGCGAGGTCGTTCGGCAGATCGGCAACGCCCTGCGCGACTATAAGGAGCCGCTGGGCGAGCTTGTCAGCCTCGAAATGGGCAAGATCCGGATGGAAGGCATGGGCGAGATTCAGGAGGCGATCGACATCGCTGACTTCTCCGTCGGCCTGTCGCGGCAGCTCTACGGCCTGACGATGCACTCGGAGCGCCCCCGCCACCGGATGTACGAGCAGTGGCACCCGCTTGGGCTGATCGGGATCATCACCGCCTTTAACTTCCCCGCCGCGGTCTGGGCGTGGAATTCGATGATCGCTGCCGTCTGCGGCGATGTCTGCGTCTGGAAGCCGAGCCGAAGCACGCCGCTCGTCGCTGCCGCGATGCACAAGATCTGCAGCAAGGTCGCGGACGACATGGGTCACCCGGGCATCTTCCAGCTCGTCATGGGGCGCGGCGCGGTGATCGGCGAACTGATGAACAACGATCGGCGCATCCCGCTAATCAGTGCGACCGGCTCGTGCAGGATGGGTCGGCAGATCGGCGAGAAGGTCTCCCAACGCCTCGGCCGTTGCCTGCTCGAACTCGGCGGGAACAACGCCATCATCGTCAGCAAGGATGCCGACCTGGACATGCTGATGCGTGCGACGCTCTTCGGGGCTGTCGGCACGGCCGGCCAACGATGCACCTCCACGCGCAGGCTCATCGTCAACAGCGATGTCATCGACGAAGTCACCGATTCGCTCGCCAAAGCCTACAAGCAGGTCAAGATCGGCGACCCGCTCGACGAGTCAACGATCATGGGCCCGCTCGTCAACGATGATGCGGTGAAGGAGATGTTCGCTGCGATCGAGCAAGCCAAGAAGGAAGGCGGCGAGATCCTCGTCGGCGGCAAGCACCACGCGCTCGGTGGGCGCTTCGTCGAACCGACGATCATTCGCGTGCCCAAGGGCAGAATGCTCTCGATCACGCGCGATGAGACGTTCGCACCGATCCTCTACATCAGCGAGTACGAAACACTCGACGAGGCGATCGACCAGCACAACGGCGTCGATCAGGGACTCAGCTCATCCATCTTCACGCTCAATATGCGCGAGGCGGAGCAGTTCCTCTCACACGCGGGCAGCGATTGCGGCATCGCCAACGTGAACATCGGCACAAGCGGTGCGGAGATCGGCGGCGCGTTCGGCGGCGAGAAGGACACCGGCGGCGGGCGCGAGTCCGGCTCCGATTCCTGGAAGATCTACATGCGTCGCCAGACCTGCACGATCAACTGGAGCGACGAGCTGCCCCTCGCCCAAGGCATCGAGTTCGGCTGAGCACGGTGCGTCGGGAATAGTTTGGATTGCAACTGACATCAAAGCCCAGGGAAAGCTTTCCCTGGGCTTTCTCACAGGTAGGCCGCGACGCTCGGCGTCAACACGGTCGTCCCCGCTGCGCCGAGCATGTCCAACATCCGGTCATTCCTCAGCGCCCTGCTCGCCGTCTTCTTCTGGCACTTCCACGAGAATCCAGACATCTTCCCGTTTCCAGTTCTGGCCAGCCGCTACCTTCCACCGCTGTGGATCCCACCCAACGATGCCTGTGGTCATGCTCGCCCACAACTCGGCTTGTTTCTCCAATGTGTCATCGGCGTCTGACGTTCTGGAGGCGAGTATCGCTCCGCTGAGGTCCGCTTGGGAGAGGTTCGCCATGCAGAGATTCACCATGTAGAGGTTCGCCCTACTGAGGTTCGCCCTACTGAGATCCACCTCGATGATGTACGCCCCGAAGAGGTCCGCGTCGCTGAGGTTCACCCCGCTGAGATCCACATCGGTGATGATCGCCCCACTGAGGTTCGCCCTCCAGAGGCTCACCCCACTGAAATCCCCCGAACCGACGAACGACCCGCTGAGGTCCACGTCCCAAAGCTTCGCCTTCCGGAAGTCCACCCCGCCGAGCTGTGCCCCCTGGAGGTTCGCGTGGCTGAGGTCCACACCGGAGAGGTTCGCGCTGTCGAGGATCGCGCCGCTGAGGTCCGCCCTCCGGAGTTTCGCCTCTCTGAGGTCTGCCCCTTCGAGGTTCGCACTGCTGAGGTCCACATCTTCGAGGTTCGCCCCACTGAGCTTCGCATCGGTGAGGATCGCCCCGCTCAACACTGATCTCCTCAAATCCTGTCCAGCAAGATCTATTCCTGGCAGATATGCGCCCACGTTGTCATCGCCGGAGAGGTTGATCCCCATGAGCGGCACTTCTTCAGCAATGAGGTCGGCGAGAGCCTCCGCCCTCCCGCCGCTGCCGCCCTTTCCTTGAGCAGTGTTAATTACCTGCCACGCCTGGAAGATCTTCCCATTCCGGCGACCATCCGCTTCCAGGAACCACATAACTACCGCAATCAGAACCGCCAGGCGTGCGAACTGGGTCACAACGTCCAGGAAGCCCGAGCAACTCAGGCGATATGAGATCCACTCGCACACCCACTCGAAGCGATGGATCGGTCTGGCCCACTTGTGACGAATCCTCTCCCGCCGCTCGGCCCAACTCTCCGGAGGGATTGGGCGATTATCCGACATGGTGAAACCTCCCGCATCCAGATTACCATCCAACCGGCCGGGAATGACACGGGCAGAAGTGCGCTACTGAAGGTTTTCTCACAGGTAGACCGCGATGCTCCGCACCTTCAGCTTCCAGAATGCACGCGATTACGATCTTGTTGTTCTGGCGCTACTCGCCTGCCGGGAGATCGATCGGCGGTGACGCGGGCTCCGGCTCCTCTTCGGGCGCCGGCTCGGGTACCGCTGTCGGCTCATCCGGGATCACAGGCTCGGGCTGTTCAACAGGGGCAGGGTCGTCCGCTGTCGGCATGGCCGGCGCTTCGGGTTCTTCTTCTTCCGCTTCTTCAGGCTCGGGCGGCTCGCCGGTGTAGATGATGATGTCCGCTCGATCGAAGTCGTCTTCCTCCAAAGTCGGCCCATCCTTGGACACGAAGCTGATCGTCAAGATCCGCAGCATGGGGTTGCGCCGGCGCAGCATGGCGACGATGCCGCCGTCGAAATCGCTGTGGAATGCGCCGTTGACGTGGAAGACCGGTGCGCCGCGCGGGTTCCGCTGGTGCGCCATGTAGGTCACATCCGCCATCGTCGTGTCCCACACAGTCTGTGCGCGGAAGATCGCATCCAGCGTGCCGTGCACCGGCATGTGCCCCATGACCTCATCGAATCGCCGGCGGTACTCGCCCGTCGGAAGCACATCGGGTATGGCGACGGTGCGCCGCTGCTCGGGCGTCAGGGCGCGCAACGCGAGGAAACCCTCAGTGCGCGCCAGCTTCACGTACCGCCTCGGCGCGTTCGATGCGTAGACGTGCCAGCCCCGCTCCTTCGCCAGATTCACGAGCGGTGCGTAGGCCTCGTCGTAGTTGCCCCACAAATCGACGCGCTCGCGGAAAATCTCATCGACATCCTTGCTCTTGGTCGCGCCGATGTCCGCGAGCCAGTCGTCGATGTACGCCTGCTGATCGCGCGTGAACATCTCCATCGCCAAGGCTGCCTGGCCGTCCCACACGTCGAGCACAGCGAGTTTCGTGTCATGCCCGACCTGATCGTCGTGGCGTTCGCCGAGCATGACGACATCCGCCCAGGCGATCGCATCGCGCACCTGAGGCCAATGCATGGGTTTGCCCGTGTCGGCGCCGCGGCCGATGAAGATCGGTCGCCCGTGCGGCGGGGCGGGCTGGACCTGGGCGTGCGCCCAGTTCTGTTTCGTGCGAAGGTACGCCGGTTCGTCCACAAAGGATGGCGCGGCGCAGCCGGCTGCCAGAAGCGACGCTGCCAACATCAGCGAGATGATCTGTTTCATACCCACACGATCACGCACCGACGCCCGCGCGTCAACCACCCCACGGCGACCGATGTGCCGTCGATCAGTCAACCCCCGCTGTCCGCCTCGCCCGCAGCGCGCGGAGCCTCGCGGCGCTCGATCGAATCATCCGCCCGTTCGATGAGCACGACATCCGCCTCGCCTACAAAAAGCCCGTGTCCCACCACGCCGGGCATCGAGTTCAGCACGAAGTCGGCTGACTCCGCTGTGTGGCTCCCAAGCGTCACATCCACGATCGGGTTGCCATCATCGGTGAGGATGCGCCGGCCGGCTTCATCCAGGCGAATCGTCCCAGCCATGCCCAACGCTTCCAGCCGGGTCTGGATCGACGCCTCGCCGAACGCGAGCAGCTCGATCGGCAGCCGATACCTCTCCCCCAGCCGACCGACCAGTTTCGACTCGTCGATCACGTAGACCGTGCGCTGTGCAACCTGGGCGATCATCTTCTCGCGCGTCATCGCCCCGCCCGCGCCTTTGATCATGTCGAGGTTTGGGTCCACCTCATCGGCACCGTCGAAGAGGTAGTCAACCGCTGCGACCTGCTCGAATGGATCAACGCGCAGGCTGAGCGATGTAGCAAGCTCAGCGGAGCGAATGCTCGTCGCCACGCATCGCACATCGAGCCTGCGCGCAGCGAGCGCGCGAATGCAGCGTGATGCAGCCCGCCCGGTGCCAAGCCCGACGACCATGCCCGACTCGATCGGTTCGACTGCTGCCTGCGCCAGTGGATCATCCATGCCCGTCATTGTATCCAACCCGCAGCGCGCTCCATCCCCCACAACCCCCACCTGGCTCGGCCATCTTGGTCGGGGCAAAACGCAGGGCCGGGAAACTCAGACGATCTGGAAAGTCCCCAGCGGGCTGCGGGACGACTTCGTTGAGCCAATCCTGTCCAGGCAGCCCAGAACGCAGGGGCATCCTGCGGAGCGGGGCTGCTTGTCGGTGAGGGAGGTCGAAACTACCCTTGACCCGCGAAATGGCTGGCGGACGGACCGCTGGCCGACGCTGTGAGCGGCGCTGCATGCACTTTGACCTTGTCGATCGCGTTATCGAGCAGTCCGAAGGCAGGATTGTGACCATCAAACAGGTGTCCTCCGCGGAGGAGTACCTGGGCGATCATTTTCCGGGTTTCCCCGTCCTGCCCGGTGTGATGATGCTCGAAGCGATGATCGCAGCGGGGCGACGCATGCTCGGCAAGCCCAGGCTCGTCCTCGGCTCGGTCAAGGCGCTTCGCTACGGCAGCATGGTCCGGCCCGGCGAAACGCTCCGCTGCGAGGTAACGCTCAGCAAAGACCACGGCGACGGCACCTACACCTGCAAAGGAACCGGCAAGGTTCTCCGCCACGATACACAAGACGATCAGCCCGAGACAGCGGTCACAGGCAGATTCACGCTCCGACCCGTCACACCACACACCACCCGAGAACAGGTCCACGAACATGACACGCGATGAAATCCTGACAACGGTGACCGAAGTGCTCGAAGAGGCGCTCGGCGTCGATGAGGAAGATGTCACGCCCGAGGCTACGCTCATCGGCGATCTCGAAGCGGAGTCCATCGACTTCCTCGACATCGTCTTCCGCATCGAAAAGGCGTTCGACGTCAAGATCGAGCAGGGCGAACTCTTCCCTGACAACGTCGCCCAGAACCCCGAGTTTGTCCAGGATGGCAAGGTCACACAGAAGGGCATCACTGCACTCAAGGAACGCCTGCCTCACGTGGACTTCACCGAGTTCGAGCAAGATCCGGATGTCACCAAGGTCGGCGACATCTTCACCGTCGACACCATCGTCCGGTTCGTCGAACGCAAACTCGCCGCGTAGCACCGAGGTCCAACCATGCGGTGGATGTGGATCGACCGAATCCTCGAGCTGGAACCCGCCAAGCGCATGGTGGCGATCAAGAACGTCACCCTCGCTGAGGAACACCTGCACGATCACTTCCCCACACAGGTGATCGACGGTGAGACGCACTCCGCACTGCCGATCATGCCCGCCTGCTTCATCATCGAAGGGATGGCGCAGACGGCGGGCATTCTCGTCGGCCACGCCTCGAACTTCCAGGAAAAGGTCATCCTCGCCAAAATCACCAAGGCTGAGCTACGCCGTGATGTCATCCCGGGTGACACGATCCGCTACGAAGCTGTGATCGACCGTCTCGACCCGCTCGGCGCTTCCACGACGGGCACGATCAGCGTCTTCGACCATAGCTGTGGCTCGTGGACCGAGATCGGCGACATCGAGCTGTTCTTCAGCCACGTCGATCAGAACAGGGCGGGCGTGGAGTTCCCCGAGGAGAACTTCGTCTTCGGCTCGAACTTCGAGGCGCTGCTCAGCGCATCGAACCTGCCGAACCTCTGACCGTAACACGCGCACACCTCCCCAAAGCCGCAGAAACTTGTTCCTGCGGGAACGCGAAGCCGCAAGCGGCCGGGCGTGACTCCGAAGCATAGAATGATCGCCATGGACCAGCAGCAAGCGCGGAGCAACCCGGGCATCCCCTTTGACCGCATGAGGCGGGTGTATGTCTCCGTGAACCGCCAGCCGAGCTGGGTGGTCCGCGCGGCGCTTTACACCGGTGCGACGGTGATGCTGGCTGTCGTGCTGCTGATCGTCATTCCCGCGCTGCTCGCCTTTCTGATCGTGTTCGCGCTGCTGTCGCTCGTCCATCGGCTGCGCGCTGCCGTGACGGGCAGCCTGCCCCGACGCGACGGCAGGAAGAACGTCATCGTGATCCGACGCGACGACCACCCGGGCACGTAGCGGCCGATCCGAATCGACCTCGCTTGTGTCAGCGGCGACGGCGCGGTACCAATCGATCCATGCAATGCAGAGAACTGATCCGCAGGCTCGGCCACATCGCGCCACTCTATCTCGCGGAGGAGTGGGACAACGTCGGACTGTTGCTCGGAAAATGTGGCAGCGATGTCACCAGTGTGCTCCTCACGATCGACATGACGCCCGATGTCATTGAAGAGGCGACCGGACTCGGCATCCAACTTGTCGTCGCTTACCACCCGGTCATCTTCGACCCGATCAAGTCCCTCGCCGACACGACCGTCAAGGGCGCGATGCTCATCGACGTGCTCCATGCGGGGATGGGCGTGTACTGCCCGCACACCGCGCTCGACGCCGTCGCCGGGGGCGTAACGGACTGGCTCTGCGACGGACTCGAACCGGAAGACAAGGCGGGCAGGGGTGGTGATCGACGCGCGCTCGTCCCCTTCGAGTCCCAGCCGCCGACGCAGCAGTGCAAGCTCGTCACCTTCGTGCCTCACAACGAAGTTGACCGCATCCGCGGCGCGCTCGCCACTGCGGGGGCCGGTCTGATCGGCATGTACGAGCAGTGCTCCTTCTCATCGCCCGGCACAGGAACATTCCGCGCACGCAAAGGCGCGAACCCCACTGTGGGCGAAGTCGAGCAGCTTGAACATGTGCGAGAGGTCCGCCTCGAAATGGTCCTGTCCAAGTCGAGCATCCCCCTCGCCATCGAGACGCTTCAGCGCTTCCACCCGTACGAAGAGTCCGCCATCGATGTCCACAAACTGCAGCCCATCCCCGATCGGAGCCAAGGCCTCGGCAGGCGACTTGTACTCGATCAGCCGGTGACGTTTGTCGGCCTGATGAACAGATTCCGCGACCGACTCAGCATCGACCATGCGAAGTACCGTGATGTGTCCGCCGGCAAGCCGATTCAGACGATCGGCGTTTGCCCCGGTTCGGGCGGGTCGCTTCTCCAGACCGCGATCGACCAGGGCTGCGAGCTTTTCGTCACAGGCGAGATGCGGCATCACGATGTGCTCAGCGCCGCCATCCAGGGCTGCTCGGTCATCCTGGCGGGGCACACGAACACCGAGCGCGGCTATCTTCCGATCTACAAGGATCTCATCGTCGAGCGCTGCCCCGACATCACGGTCCACATCAGCGAAGCCGACCGCACCGCGCTCTTGACGTATTGATTGAGACCGATCGCGTCGTCAACCCGGAAATGCCAGCAGCGCCCGCAGTTCAGCCAGTTCCGCATCGACCTCGCGCGTATCCGCCGGGTCCGCCAACGTCTCCGCCACGACAGTCCGCATCTCTCGCTGCACCTTCCGCTTGACGGTCTGCACCATGCTGTAGATGACATGGGCATCGGCAGCGCCAACCTCCTCGGCAAGCTGGTCAACGGGTGTCTGCGCGCCGCCGCACCGGGCCGGTTGCAGCACGCGCGCGTCGAAGATCCGCCACTGATCCGCCATCCCGTCACCGAGGCAGGCTACTTCCGTTCGGCGAATCGCCTCATCGAGGACCGCCGTCGCCCATTGTCGATCGAACGCCCGCGCCGGGTCGTCATCTTTCGCAGGTTCCGCCGCTTCGAGCAGTCGCAGATCGTCCGGCACGAACACAACCGGCCTGTCGCCGGTGCGTCCGTGCTGCTTGCGGTGCTCATCCACCACGAACCGCTCCAGCGCCGTCACGAGCAGCGACCGGAACCTGCCACGATCCGGGTCCGCCCGCTCGACCAGGTCGCGGTCGAGCATCACATCGGCGAGAAACCCCTGCGTCAGGTCCGCCGCCTCATGCGTACCACAGCCTTTCCTGCGAAGGTAGGCGTACACCGGGCTCCAGTACCGGCTGAGCAACTCTCCGAGATCGGCGCGATTCTCCCGAGCGCCCGCGATCAGTGTCCAACTCGTTGTCTTGAAACGACTTGCAGTTCGCCCCGGCTCCACAACGCCCTCCCTCGCTTGCCCAACACCCTCTCTTCTGTCCACAATCTACACCAATCCCGGCTAGATGCATCCCTTTTCTCCGTACTCGTGGCAGGAAGAACCCACCATGCTCAGCCCGAAACAGGCTCAGGCCCTCGCACCGGATCTCCTCAAGGATGATGCCGACGATGCCGATCTCCCCGAGATCATCGCCGGCTGCCGAATCGTCCGGCGCATCGGTAAAGGCGGAATGGGTGTCGTCTACGAAGCTCAGCAAGAGCACCCCAAACGCACCGTCGCGGTCAAACTCCTCCGCCAAGACCTCTTCTCACGCACGGCTGCTCGACGGTTCGACCTCGAAGCCGACCTGCTCGCGCATCTGAACCACCCAGGCATCGCACATATCCACGGCACCGGCACGCACGAAGGCACGCCGTACTTCATCATGGAGTACATCCCAGGCGGGCGTGACCTGATCGACTACGCCCAGCACGCCGGGCTCTCCCTGCGCGAGAAGCTCAAGCTTTTCGCAAGCGTCTGTGACGCTGTACACCACGGCCACCAGAAGGGTGTGATCCACCGCGATCTCAAGCCTGCGAACATACTCGTTGACGAATCGGGGCAGCCGAAGATCATCGACTTCGGCATCGCGCGCGTGACGAATGCCGACCTCGCGGTGACGACGATGCAAACCGACGCCCGCGCCATCGTCGGCACGCTGCAATACATGTCCCCCGAACAAGCGGACCCCCCAACTCTACCCCCCTCAGCCCCCGGCTCTGCCGGGGGATCAACGTCGGATCGCGCGAAGCCGCAAGCGGCCGGTGATATCGACATCCGCAGCGATGTCTACTCGCTCGGCATCATCCTCTACGAACTGCTCACCGGCCAACTCCCCTACAACGTCACCGGCTCATCGCTCACGCAAGCCGCCCACACGATCTGCGAGACGATCCCTCCGCGCCCACGCACGATCGAGCGGTCGCTGAAAGGCGACATCGAAACGATCGTGCTCAAAGCCTTGGAGAAGGACCGTGAGCACCGGTACCAATCAGCAAGCGACCTCGCCGCCGATGTCCGCAGGTATGTGAACAGGCAACCCATCGAAGCCAAGCCGCCGACGCTGTGGACAAACGCGATGCGTTGCGTCATGAGGCACCCGCTTCTCACCACAGCCGCCGCCTGCGTGCTGATGATGGTCACCACGATCGCCGCGACGATGACGATCGTCTGGTACACCAACAGCCGCCCGCATCACATCGAACTGACCGCCGACCATCGTGAAGCGTGGCTCCGCTCATACAGCGGCCGCATCCTGCGCACATGGGGCACGCCGTCTCCTAGCGGCATCATGTCCGCCGAGCTTGTCGATGATCCCCACGGTACGTGTCGAGACGGCATCGCGCTCGTCACTTTCCCACGCTGCCCGGGACATCGTTACTCCGCACACCTTTGCGCGTTCGACGCAGCAACACACGATGATGAGCCGTTGTGGGAGTCTCGTCTTGAAGAGGCCGATCTTCCGCCGCAGCTCATCGATTCCAATCACAAGGCCGTTGAATTCACCGCGAGATTGTGTCAGCTCTTCGACATCTTCCCCGAGATCCCCGGCGAAGAGGTGCTCATTGTGTTCCAGCACGGGCCGGGCTCCGATTCCGTTCTCAGGGTTGTCTCCATGACCGGCGAAACGCTATATCAGATTGCACATCCCGGGAATATCATTGATGCGCACTGGATGCCGGACTCGCGGTTGCTCGTGCTGTACGCCCTCAATGGCGAAGCGTTCTGGTCAAAACGCGGTTTTCCCGATGAGTCAAGTTCACTGCATCCCCAAGTCCTATTCGCCATCCACCCTCGGATCGTCCTCTCACCGTCACCCGCAGCATGGCTCGACCCGAACAACCAGGAGAGCTGCGCCGACCTCGTGTGGTACAAATGCATTCTCCCGCCGGCGTTTGCCAATGCATGGCGCAGTGAGACCGGCGGAGACGCTCTCACCCTGCCGTCCCCAAGCTATGCATGGGATCGGTTCTTCAAGCTCACGCTTCGGCCGATCGGTTATTGGGATGCGGCTTGCTCATGGGTCGTGACTGACGAAGGCATCGTCGTTCAAGACTCACGTGTTCAGAGCAACGCCTACCGGATGCTGGACGACCCCGCGATCCCGCCCGCATCTCTCTTCCGCCTCGATGATCTGCCGCCAATCCAGTAGCTGGGCACGGCATCAGGCGAGCGATTCTGCGCCATGATCACTGTGCGCCTGCGCGGCCAGCCGTCGCCATCAATTTCAGACTTCATCTGAATCTTCGGGGCTAGATCGGCGAACGTCTGCCGTATCTGAGGATGTGGATCAACATCGGTCCCAATCACTCAATATGGAGGATCCATCATACATCACTCACATCAACTGACCGCACTCACGCACATCGTCACTGCAACATACCGTGAGACGGGGCGGTCTTGAACGGCGTCCAACACAACAAGGAGCAAGCACCATGCAAGCGATTCATCAAAGAACCAAGGCTGCTATTGGAGCAGTCACATTCGCACTTCTCGCTACCACGTCGGCTCATGGCCAATGGCTGTCGGGGCCGTCACTTCCGACGGCACGAAGCCATCTGGCCGCCTGTGTGTGCCCCCGCGGCCACATCTATGTCAGCGGAGGGCATGACGAGAACGGGAGCGTCGATACCGTCGACGTCTTGTACTGGAATCGTGCGGATGCCCAGTACTACCATCACTGGGAGTCCCCACCGCAACTCCAGACCGCGCGCCACTCTCACCGCATGATCGCTGCCGGGTCGTCCCTGTACGTCATCGGCGGTGTCGGTGATTCAGGCCTTCTCGATCTCGTCGAGCGCTATGATCTTACCGATCCCAATCCGACCTGGGTGACCGTTGCGAGCCTGCAAACCGCACGGCATTCCGCTGCGGCGACAGTTGACGGTTTCGGACGAATCTGGGTTCTAGGTGGGCTTGATGACGCAGCCAACGCCCTGGCGACAACGGAGATCTACGACCCACGGGATGACACGTGGGTCGCAGGGCCACTCCTGGGAGTGGCTCGCTCTCATCTCGGAGCGGTTACAGACGACAGTGGCTACATCTGGGCGATCGGGGGCTGTGCCTTCCCCGTTCACACGAACGTCATTGAGCGGATTCAGACATTGGACCCGGACGCCACCTGGATGGATGCCGGCACGCTTCCCGGTCCCGTGTCGCAGACCGACATATCAACAGTCGGTGCCAACAACGGCATCTACATCGTCGGGGGCTGGTTGCCTGGCTACTCAGACCGATTCATCGCCTACTACAGCGGTGCAAGCACGTGGCGAGACGGGATGCCGTTGCCGGAGCCACGGAACAACATGGGCGTCGTGGCGGGCAATGACGGCTTCATCTACGTCGTTGGTGGGGATGGACCGTGTGCGAGCGTCTACCGCTACGACACGAAGTGTGATGCGGACATCAATGAGGACGGTACGGTCGATCAATCTGATCTTGGCACCTTGCTGTCCCTCTACGGAGAGACGCTCCCGTGACATGATCGCCGGGTCGAGTGGGGCTGGGGGTTGAGACACACTGCACGACCAAGCCCAGGGATTGACATTCCTGGGTTTTTTTCGTTGAACCGGAGATTGGATTGCACGGTCCGGTTCGGCCGATGATTGGGGTGATGGATCCTGTACACCGAACCGTGCTTGCCTGCCTTGTCGTTTGCGCCGCTGCTGCGCTGGTCGGCTGCGGGACGTTCACGACCTCCACTGCTGCGATGCACCGCCGCACGCTTGCGCAGCCGCACGGGCTGACAACTGGCCGCCCGACGAGCATGGCGCGATACGAGATGGTCGAGCCGTACCGCATCGAACTGCACATCGCGGGCCAGGTGCGGCTGCTCGCCGACTCGCAGGCAGGCACGATCCACTCCCGGCGTGCGAGCCTGCCGGACCTCGGCGTCACCGGATACCCAACGGATGAGATCATCTTCCGCCAACCGATCAGCGAGTCCCAGCACATCGGCCTGGCGCGGTGGACCGCCCGATTCCTCGACTCGAACCACCCGCCCCACTACCCCACACGGGCATCAGGGAGCTGGGTCGGCGCGACATCAAGCTGGGTCCGCGTCGGCGACATCACCGTGCGTTGGGACAACACAGCCGACGCCCCGGAGCTTCGCGCCCAGATCGACCGCCTACTCGACCTGACCGAAGGCAGGATCACCACCGCCACCGGTTTCGTCGACTGAGCCGTGCGATCGGCACCTGCTGGACGCATCACGCATACAGGGCTGCGGCCCGTCCGGCTCCCTCCTTTGCCGAAATCGTGCGACTTGCCAAGAAACACCCTTGCCGATCGGAACTGGAGCCGATACTATGCGTACCATAGTATGTGACACACAGATTGGAGCAAGTCCATGCGAATCGAACGCGAACTGATGCGAGGAGCCGGGCCTGTCGCGGTGCTGAAACTACTGACGCAGGGCGAGATGTATGGCTACGAGCTGGTCGATGCACTCGCTTCGCAGTCGCAGGGCGTCCTGGCGATGGGCCAATCAACGCTCTATCCCATGCTCTACAACCTTGAAGCGAAAGGACTTATCAAGGCAACGTGGCGACAGGCCGAGTCCGGTCGAAAGCGCAAGTACTACCGGCTCACGAACAAGGGGTGCAAGCGACTGGCGGCTGACGTGAACCAGTGGCGGGCGCTCACCAAGGCGATGGCGGCGCTCGGTATCATCGGCAGCGGCGAGACGACCCCGTCCCCCGTGCGGGAGGCGCTGGCATGAACCCCACGATCGACGGGCCCAACGCGCCGGCCGGTGTGTGGCGGGTGCTCCGCTTCACGCCCATGCGCGATCTTCTGCGCGGCAGGGTCACAGGCAGGCTCAACGTCCGTGCGATCATCGCCGCTGCCAACCTGCCCGCGCCACTGGCGGAGCTTGTCCGCAGCGTCGTCACTCGGTCGCGCCTGTGGCGTCTTGAGAAGGCGGATGTCGCGCTCGAGCTGGTCTGCCATTTCGCTGAGGGGCTCGATGCGGGCACGTCGCCGGTGGATCTCGTCGACCGTTTCGGCGACCCCGTTCGCGCCGCCAAGCTCATCAGGCGGGCGAAGAAGCGCAATCGGCCGATCGCATGGCGCGCGATGGCGCGCACGGCATAGACGACCTGCGCGCTCGTTGCCATGCTGGTCGTGTTGTACGGCATCCAGGCGATCCGCGTCTACACCGCCAAACCAAACATCGCGGTGAACTACGTCGCCAGGATCGACGCTGCCACGCTTGCCATCCCGGAGAGCGAGCGCGCCTGGCCGATCTACCGCAGCGGTCTGTTGCTGCGCGAAGCTGAGCCCGACTGGGGAGGTTTCAATCGCCGGCCGCGCTCGGGTGAGCAAGGATGGGATGCCTGGGCGTCGTACCTCGATGCGAACGCTGAAGCGCTGGCCCTCTTTCGGCAGGCGGGCGCGATGCCGAGCATGGGCTTGGCGATATCTGACATGTTCAGTGCTGAGAACACGCAGCTCTGGTCCCCGGACAGACCGGATTGGAACCCGAACGACGAACCGCTGGTCATGGTGCCCCTGAAATACCTCGGCTGGATGCGGATCGCCTCACAGGTGCTGGCTCACGATGCGCTACGGGCGGCAGCAGAGGGTGACGCGGCGACCGCGGCAATCGATCTGCGGACCATCTTCGCCATCGGTAAACATGTGCGGGATCATCCCTTTGTCTTCAACGACCTTGTTGCCTTTATCATCTGGGAGCGGGGCCTGATGGCACTTGCCGAGATCCTCGCCAGCTACCCACGCGCACTCAGCGATGAGATGCTGCGCGACCTCGCGCACGAACTCGCAGCACTCGGCGACGGCCAGGGCATCCGCCTCCGGTGGCAGGGCGAGCGGGACACGTTCCACGACCTCATCCAGCGAACGTACACCGACGATGGGCATGGCGACGGGTTTCTCAGCGCTCGTGGGCTGCTCGACTTTCGGATGTTCCTTGGATCAGGCAAGCCCGGAGGATCCACGGATTGGATTCAGCACGCTTCCATCCCCGCCTTCAGCGCAGTCGTGGTTGGCCGCAGGGAGATTGTGGAGAAGCATGACCGCCTCATCTCTCGCTGGCAGGCGGAGGCATGCAAGCCACTCTGGGAAAGACGGGGTGACATCACCGACGACAAGCAATGGGAGGAGTTGTCTGGATCGCCTCTGTGGAGAGTCCGCAACTACCTTCTCGTCGAATTCACACCCTACCTTCAGCGCGCAACGGTCCGGCCGGAGATCGTGACGCAGCGCCGCGATGCCTTGCAGACGGCGATCGCACTTGAGCTATATCACCGGCGCGAAGGATGTTGGCCGGAGTCGCTTGACATGCTCGTCCCCGGCCTGCTGCCCGTCATCCCGCGCGACCGGTTCGACGGCAAGGCACTGAAGTACCGCCTCGTCGACGGCAAACCCATCCTGTATTCCGTCAACGCCGACCGCGATGACGATGCGGGCCGGCCGCCGACGAGTCCCACCGGCAACATCCTCAACGACGCCGGCACATGGGCACCTGTGATGGATCAGGAAGACGCATGGGACGGCGACTGGGTCCTTTGGCCGCCGATCATCGACCCACTCATCGCAGATGACGAGGACGACTGAGCCGTACGCCGCCTTGCCCCCGCGAGATGACGAGCCGCGGCTCGCGGGGCACGCTCTGCGATACACTGCACACGTGGACCCCGTACTGCGAATCGTCGATGCGAACGGCAACCGCGCCCGCGAAGCGCTGCGCGTCATGGAAGAGGCGGCACGCTTTGTGCTCAACGATGCGGAACTGTCCAGCGAACTGAAGCAGATGCGCCATGCGCTGCGCACCTCGCTTGACCGGATCCCCGGCCTGATCGCCTCGCGCGACACACCCGGCGATGTGGGGACGGATATCTCAACACAGACGGAAACGAAGCGGCGCAGCGTGCGTGATGTCACCACAGCGGCGGGGAAACGGCTCAGCGAAGCACTCCGCGCGATCGAGGAGTACGCCAAGACAATCTCGCCCACGGCGGCGGGAGAGGTCGAGCGGTTGCGCTATCGCGGGTATGACGTCGAACGCAGGCTCGCGCTCCGCCTCGGCGCGCAGGATCGGCCGCAGTGGTGCGTCTGCGTGCTGCTCACCGAATCGCTTTGCACTCGACCGTGGCGTGAGGTCGCCCAAGGCTGCATCGAAGGCGGGGCGGATTGCATCCAGTTGCGCGAGAAGACGCTGGCCGGCGGCGAACTGCTCACACGGGCACGCCTGCTGGTCGAGCAATGTCAGCCGAAGGGTGTCGCGGTCGTTGTCAACGATCGGCCGGACATTGCGCTGCTCAGCGGCGCGGACGGCGTCCACATCGGACAGCGCGACCTGCCCGCAGCGGATGTCCGGGCGATGACCTTCGGCCGATGCCTCATGGGTGTCAGCACATCCTGCATCGACGAGGCACGCGCGGCGATCCGGGCCGGGGCTGATTACTGCGGCGTCGGCCCAATGTTCGCGACGACAACCAAGGACAAGAAGGTGATCGTCGGCCCGGCATACCTGCGCGAGTTTGTCGAGCGATTCCCCGACATCCCACACCTGGCGATCGGCGGCATTACACCTGACAACGTGGGCGAATTGCACGGCGCAGCGGGCGTCGCGGTGAGTTCCGTCGTCTGCGGGGCGGACGATCCAGCCGGTGTGGTCGCTGCATTCACCGCAGCCGTCGAGCGAGCCGATGATGCACCCAGCGGATAAGCTCTATACGCACGTACCCCTGGAGACCGCCCATGCCCGTCGAGTATCGTGAGACAACGCTTGAGAACGGCCTGCGCATCGTGGCTGAGGTCGATGCCCGCGCGCATACCGCGGCGGCAGGCTTCTTCGTCAAGACGGGCGCGTGCGATGAAGACAAGCGGATCATGGGCGTATCGCACTTCCTCGAACACATGATCTTCAAAGGCACCGAGCGGCGAAGCGCCGACGATGTGAACCGCGAGTTCGACGACATCGGCGCCAGCCACAACGCATTTACCGCACATGAGCTGACCGTGTTCTACGCACACGTTCTGCCCGAGTACCTTCAACGCGGCGTGGACATCCTCGCTGACATCCTTCGGCCGGCCATTCGGCAGGCGGACTTCGACGCGGAGAAGAGCGTTATCCTCGAAGAGATCGCGATGTATAGGGACCAGCCGTTCTTCGTCCTCTACGAAGATGCGATGGAACGGTACTATGGCGACCATCCAATGTCACATCGAGTGCTCGGCACCGACGACACGGTCACCGACATGCAGCGCGATGAAATGCAGGCGTACTTCGATCATCGTTACAGCGCGGACAACACGGTTATCTCGCTCGCGGGACGACTCGATTTCAAGAAGGTCGTCCAGCAGATCGCGGGACTGTGCGGATCGTGGACACGGACCGGCGCGACTCGGCGTTACGACGGTGCGCCGCATCACAGCGGCGTCCATCACGTCGTTGATGAACGGATCAATCGTGCCTATTCGCTCATGCTCGCGCCGGCTCCGCCTGCGCAGGATGATCGGCGATACGCAGCAGCGATGCTCACTCGCGTGCTCGGCGAATCGGAAGGCTCGCGCCTCTACTGGGCGCTCGTCGAGACGGGTCTGGCAGAGGCGGCGGAAGCACACTACGAGGGGCGCGACGGCTTGGGTGACTACCTGATCTTTGCCGCTACCACGCCCGATCGGGCTGACGAGGTCTGGTCGATCGTCGAACACGAGATCGGCAAGCTTGTTGACTCGCTCACCGAAGATGACCTTGTTCGTCTGCGGAACAAGATGCTCACGGGCGTCACCGTGCAAAGCGAGCGCCCCGCCGGTCGAATGCAACGGCTCGGCCGGCGCATCACGTACTTCGACGAATACGCCACGCTCGAAGAGGAACTCGATCGTATCAATGCAGTCACACTCGGTGATCTGCGCGAGTTGTACGAAGCCTTTCCGTTTCAGCCGCGCACGGTCGTCCATCTCGCACCGAGCACATAGGAGCGACTGTTGAGCACTGTCGGCATCATTGGGCTGGGCTACGTCGGGCTGCCTTTGTGCAAGCTCATGTGCGATGCCGGGCACGGCGTCATCGGCTTCGATATCGACCCGAAGAAGGTCGAACTGCTTCGATCCGGCCGGTGTTACTTGGCGCATCTGTATGAACGCTTCGGCAGGTCGTTTCTTTGTGACATGCTCGCGACGACACGGTTCACGGTGGAATCAGAGACAGCACGGTATACGGACTGCGATGCGCTTGTGCTCTGCGTGCCGACGCCGCTCACGGATGATCGCAAGCCAGATCTGTCATTCGTGGTGCGGACGGTGGAAGGTGTTGCTGAGCGTCTTGCGGTGCGCGGTCGGCCGCAGCTTGTCGTGCTGGAATCGACGACGTATCCCAGGACGACGCGCGATGTGGTGAAGCCGATTCTCGACCGGGCGGGCGTGCCGTTTCGGCTGGCGTTCAGTCCCGAACGGGAAGACCCTGGCGGGTCTCACGATGGGCGGACGATCCCGAAGCTGGTCGGCGGCATCGACGCGGCGTCCCGGCAGGCGGCGGTCGAGCTGTACGCCACGGCCTTTGAGACCGTCATTCCCGTCGGCGGCGACGACGGCGGCGCGGAGGTCGCCGAGGCTGCCAAACTGCTCGAGAACATCTACCGCTCGGTCAACATCGCGCTCGTCAACGAACTCAAGATCGTCCTCGACGCGATGGACATCGATGTATGGGATGTCATTGACGCGGCGGCGACCAAGCCGTTCGGCTTCGCACGCTTCACACCCGGGCCGGGCCTCGGCGGTCACTGCATCCCCATCGACCCGTACTACCTGAGCAGCATCGCGCAGAAGTACGGCGAACAGGCGCACATGATTGAACTAGCGGGCAGAATCAACACCGCCATGCCGTTGCGCGTTGCCGAGAAGACACTCGACGCGATCGGTCATCCCAGGCCGGACTCGCTGCGGCGCGTTCTGATCCTCGGCCTGGCGTACAAGCCCAACATCGACGATGTGCGGGAAAGCCCCTCTTTTGAACTGATTCGACTTCTTACAGAAGCCGGCTGCGAGGTGCAGTACAGCGACCCGCACGTGCCGAGCACACACCCGATGCGGCAATGGGGCGATCTGCGAATGCACAGCATCGCGCTCACCGCTGATTCAGTGTCATCGTTTGACGCGGTTGTCGTCTCGACCGCACACGACGGCTTCGATTGGGATCTGATCGCGCGACATGCAAAGGTAATCATCGACACGCGCAACGCGCTCGCCGGGCACATCACGCAAGGCCGACTCATCAAAGCATAAGCCGATTCGAGATTACAGCGCCGTCATAATGACACGGGAACGGTTCAAGGACGAGCAGATCACGTTCGCGCTGCGTCAGGCGTATGCCTTGCCAATGTCCTTCCGTCTGCCCAGTTCACTGGCATAACGCCGGCCTAAGTCATCCGCATGTTCCTGAGCCCAGTCGGTCAGGCGCGTCGTCCCCGTCGGCGGCGAATCGGTGTGGAGCAAGCCCGCCATCAGGCCGTCGATCTCAGGCTTCGTAACGATCACATCGCCGACCATCTTCCCTATCACCCTGGCGACTGCGAGCCCGAGCCAGATCGGTACGCGCACGATGGGACGTTGCTTGCCGATTTGCTCGCCGATTTGCTCGACAAGCCCGCGATACGTGAACGTCTCCGGACCGATGGCGTCGATGATCACGTTCTCCTCGGATTGTCCCTGCTCGACGGCGAGCCTGGCGAGATCGTCCACGTGAATGGGCTGCAAACGATAAGAACCATCGCCGAAGATGCCGAAGATCGGCAGACGCCTGAGCACAAAGGCGATGTTGTTGATGAGGATGTCTTCCTTGCCGAAGAGTACGGTCGGGCGCAGGATCGCGTGCGACAGGCCGGATTCAATCAGCGCCTTCTCCATAACGGCTTTGCTCGAGAAATACTCGAGCGGCGACTCCTCGCTGGGATTGGTGATGCTCACATGCACCACGCGGCGAACACCCGCTTCCCTCGCAGCCTTAAACAGCGTAAGTGTGTTCCGGACAGCGTCTCGTTGCTTGAAGAGACGATGGTTGAAGCGCACCCAATAGGTGTTGTAAAGCACACTTGCGCCGCGCAGCGAGGCGATGAGCTGCGCCTTGTCATCGAAGGCGAGAGGATGTACCTCCACTTTGTCGCGGAGATCACTTTCGCGCGCCGGCGAGTTGGTCAGCGTGCGGACAGTGACGCCGTCCGCAAGCAGGCGTCGAGCGATGTATTGGCCGCTGTAGCCGAACGCCCCGGTGACCGCATGGATGGGCTCGGTGGCAGTCATGCTGCGCATGATACCGCGGAGACAATGCGGGGCGGCTCCGGCTCCGCTGCCTACCTTCGCTGTGCGATCTCGCCCGGCATCTCTACCGGCTCGCCGGTCTGCTTATCGATGGAGAGTTGGACGCCATTGGCCTCGATCCAGCGATCCATCTTGACCGCAAGTTCTGTGACCCTCTCAGGCAGAGCGGCTGCAAGGTCGCTCGCTTCGCCGATGTCCTCGGCGAGGTTGTAGAGCTCGAAGCGCCGACCGGCGTGGAAGTAGATCAGCTTCCAGTCGCCGTCGCGGATGGATGTGAAGGGCCAGATTCCCGGCCCGGCGGCTCCCCACTGGTGAGGCTGATGCCAGCATAGCACGCGCTCTTCTCCGGACCAGTCGCCGGCCTGCCTGAGCAATGGCGCGAGATCACAGCCTTCAACCTCGTCGGCATAGTCGCTTGGAATCGCAACGTCAGCCATGGCCAGGATCGTCGGGAAGAAGTCGTGGCTGATGATGGGCGAGTCCGAGATGGAATCGCCCGCCACCATGCCCGGCCAGTGGATGATGGTGGGGACGCGCGTGCCGCCTTCGTAGGCGGAGCCCTTGCCACTGCGGAGCGGAGCGTTATGCGTGTGCTGTGTCTGACCATCGGGCGCCTTGCCGCGCGCGTGGGCGCTGAGGCCTCCGTTGTCGGAGCTGAAGAGGATGATCGTCTCATCGGCGATCGACAGGTCTTCGAGCTTGCTCATCAGCGAGCCGAGCGCAGCGTCGACCGATTCGATCATCGTCGCGTACGCCGCCTCGCGTGCATCGAGATCCTCGTAGGCTTCCAGGTAGCGTTCATTCGCCATGATCGGAGCGTGGACCGCATAGGGCGCGAAGTTCATATAGAACGGCTTGCCCGCTGCTACCGCCTCCTCGATCGCTTTCCCCGCCTCGATGGTGAGCGCCTCGGTGAGGTAGATGTCCTTGCCGTGATACTCATCCAGGTCGGGAATGTCCCAGACGGACGGCTGCGAGCCCGGCTCCTTGCCTTGGCGACCGGCGACGGTGAAGTTGTGCAGGCCGTAGTAGCTAGCGGGACCGCCTGCGGCGTGGCCTGCGATGTTGACGTCGAAACCGAGATTGCAAGGATCGGCCCCGCTCGTCCCACGCGCGCCAAAGTGCGCCTTGCCGACGTGAATCGTCCGGTACCCGCTCGACTGGAGTAGGCGAGGCAACGTGACGGCTTCCTCCTGCAGACCGTTCATTTCCCACTGCGGCGGATCGATGGTGGGATGACGACCAGCGGAGTTGTCGCGGTCCTTGTGAAGCGTCCAGAAGGTGATGTGCGTGCGGCCGGGACTTTGACCGGTCATGATGCTGGTGCGCGTGGGCGTGCAGACCGGAGCCGAAGCGTAGGCGTTGGTGAAGCGCATACCCGCCCGGGCGAGCTTCTCCATATTGGGCGTGTGGTAGCGCTCGTTGAGAGGTGTGCGCTCTGAGTGCAAGGGGACGGAGGTGTCCTGCCAGCCCAGATCATCGACCAGGAAGAGGATGATGTTCGGCCTGCCCGCGCCGGATCCTTGAACGTTCGCGCATCCGGCTGCGCTCAGAACCAGGAAGGAGGCGACAGCGCCGGGAAGCGCGCTTCGAAGTAGTGTGCGATGCCGCATAGGTTAGATTTCCTCTCTGCTCAGGCGTAGTGCATTATAATGGCGAGCTTGTCGCCCGCTGCGATCTCGATACCGGCCGGGAAGGTCAACCACGTCGCTGTCGCCGGCGTCAATGCAAGGCTATCCAGCGGCGAGCCGCAGATCCTCGTTGCCGGTTCCTGCAGCGCTGTCGGGGCCAAGCTCGTCAGCGAACAGCGGATCGACGGGCGGATTCAGTTCCGGAGCGCAACGGCGAGGCGGAAAGAAAGACGCTGCATACTTCGGGTTCACAAATGGCGGCCGTGTTCATTGCCGCAACGTGCGCCCTTCGTTCGCCCCCGCCGGCGCAATCGAAAGCCGGCGGACATACATCCGCCGGCCCCCGCTTCTCCTCGCGATCCGCCGCAGCGGACCCGCGTCAGGCAGCCATGCCGCCGATGTCGTCGTCGTAGTCGAAGCCGTACCACTCGTGATCGGGTGAGGCGCGATGATGTACGTGGATGATCTGCGCGAGTTGTTTGCCGAAGATGGGCGCGATCGTGTTCATCTTCGCGAGCAGCTCATGCTCGAACGGGTAGCTCTGATCCCGGAACAGAACAACAACCGCGAGGCACTCGCCGTCGTGCGTGCATGAGAAGGTGATGACGTGCGAATCCTCGATCCACGCAGCGTCGTCGCCGAGCCAGCGGGCCAGGGCATCATTGTCCTGGAATTCGAGCACATCCGTCTCATCCTGCATCCTGCACGGAATGACATCCGCGAGATGATCCAAGAGGACATCGAGCGTGTCACGCGGCAGGTCGTAGTTCACGTACGCGCCAAGACTGAAGTCCAGATCATTCGACGGCAGAAAGACCGCTGCGTTCGTTGATCCGCCCAGGTCCAAGATGAATTCGAGCACCGTGCGGAGACACGATTCGATCTCGAGTTCGGGTCGAAGCAGGGCTTGGAACTCGCTGGCAAGCGTGACCTGGTTCATCTGTTCTGCAAGCTCCTGATAAGCGGTGACCATATCGTTGCAGAGCGAGTCGAGTTGTTGCGTCACTTCCCGCCTTGCCGTGTTGAGCTTCTTACAGACGCGCTTGAGGCGTTGCACACGACGTTCGCGTTGCTGCTCGGTGAAGCTGCGCTCCAGCGCGCGGTGAAGCCGACCGACCAGCGCCTCGCGCCGTGTTATGTCGTCGAACGGGCCGGTGATCAGATCAATTGCTCCGGCCTCGAAAGCGTTCAGGGCCTGCTGCATGGTTGGATGCGTGCTGGCGAGAACCGTTTTGACGTGCGGCGTCGAGTCGGCGATCTCACGGGCAAGCGTGACACCCCCATCCCCACCCGCTAGGTCGTAGGCCAGAACCGTCAGATCGAAGGACTCCGCTGCAAGCTGCTCTCGGGCCTCCCCGGAAGTGCCCGCTTGCGTGCAGTCAATCTCCTCGCCCACCAGTGCATCACCGAGCGAGCGCATCATGTGCGGATCATCCGCAACGAGCAGGACACGAACAGGCGTCTTCCCGGGGATGTATGCGCCGGCTGCGTCAGGTTCGACACTCCCCCGGGGCCGCGTTTCATTCATCGCCCTGTGCCTGGCCATCTGATCCTCGCCTCCGCGCTCGGCCCGATAGGACCGCAGAACCGTTCGGCTTCACGCCGCGTCTTGAGCGCTGTGGGGCGATTGGTCTTTCCGCCAATGCGGAATCGCGATTCGGGCGGTGGATCCTTCTCCCGACTCGCTTGACAGCTCGATCGTGCCGCCTTGCCCCTCAATCAGCCGTTGCGCCCTGGCCAGCCCAAGCCCAGCCTGCCGTCCCGCCGGCTTCACCGAGAAGAACGGATCGAACGCATGCTCAAGACAACGGGCATCCATACCGACGCCGTCATCTTCCACCACGATCACCAGTCGGCCATCGAGCGGATCGGCTTGCACGGCAACGCGGACAAAACTGCGAGGCTGCGCCTCTCCTGCGTTCTGGATCAACTCTGCGAGCACCTCGCTCACCTGTGTCGGGTCAATCCACACCTTCCCCACATCGTCCGGCACATCGTGCACGATCTTCACGTCCGGGAATTGACGCCGCGCATCCTTCGCAAGTTCCGTGATAAGAGCACGCAAATCCGTCTCATGGCGAGCGGGGGTCGGCGGGTCCGCGAACAAATGCAGCGACGTGATCAGGTCACTCAAACGATGGGCTTGCTCGACGATGGCTTGCGCCGCTTCCTGTCCTTCGCCGGGCGCCAAGCGCGAAACGAGGATCTGGCTCCGCCCGCTGATGATCGTGAGCGGGTTGTTCATCTCGTGCGCCGCGCCCTTGGCCATCTCGCCGAGTCGGGCCATCGCACGCGCATCGGTTAGTTTGTGTTGAGTCTCCGCCAGGACGCGGTTGGCCTCGACGAGTTGTTCGCCGAGGCTCTTGGCGCCGGCATGCTGCGCAGCGCCTGCGATCGCGCTCGCCCATGTCGTCGTGATCGCACCCAGCAGCGCCTGCGGATACGTCTGCACGCCAGACCCGAAGTCATGCACCAGGACCGCAGCCACCCCCCACGCGCAGCAAAGGGGTATGAGCTGCACATCACGCATGTCCACCGCATCACCGAGGTAGTCCGTCAACCAAGGCAGCACGGCTGCGGTGCGCATCGACACTTGGCCTTCATCGCTCAGATCGGCGAGATGCTTGCAGCCGGTCGGCGGCACGGCATCGTGGTTCCGCAGCATGCGCCCGTCGCCCGAGAACTGGTACACCTGCCACGTGTCGCTGCGCCGCGACTGGTAGAGCATCAGGTACAGTCCGTCGCCGAGTAGGTTCGTCGCCGACCGCACGACCTCGCCGAGCGTCCCGATCACCGAGCGTCCCGGCGCTGCGGCAGCGTTGAAGTCGCTGATCGCGCCGATCACCTTTCCCTGCTGCATCGACAGGCTGGACCGCTCCTCGAGCAGCACGTTAAGCCTGCCAAGCGCTTCGTTCGCCCGGCCGATGCTCGCGAGGAACAGCTCTTGGCTAGGCGCATCGTCAAGCCCGATCGATGATGCGTGCTCCGCCGATGTCTCATGCAGCTTCGACACGATCCCCCGCACAAGCTCAGGGTCAAGCCCACACTCACGACACGTGGCGTCAAGATCCTCACCCCGCATTCGGTTACCGGAGAAACCGATGTGCTGACGCCGAACGAGCAGGTCGGCTGTCGTGACCAGCGCCACGAGATTGCGATGAGGCAGGTCCGGTAGCGCGTCAAAGGGCTGGCCGTGCATCCACATCACATCCTGGAGCGTGTGGGGCAGGCGCCAGTACTCGCCGAGCCGCTTGCCTGCCGTGTGATGATCCACGCCGATCACGCGGCGTTCCACCTCCGCCATGCACACCTGGTACTGCTCCGCCAACGTGACGACGCGGTCGAAACTCTTCGGCATGATCACGTCCAGCGCGATCTTCCCGAGATCGTGGAGCAGCCCGGCCACGTACGCCTCATCGCCCTTGGGTAGTTCGCACCGGCTCCTACGGGTCCGCGCCTGTTCGTGATGCGCCTCGGTGATGAGTTTGCACGCCACAGCCACAGCGATGCTGTGCCGCCAGAACCCTGGTCGATCAAACACCCTCGCCTTGTCATCCGTTTCATCCCGGCTGGCGCTGCTGAGCGTCTCATACACCTGAATGGAGAGAATCGCGGACCGAACCGCATCAAGCCCGAGCATCACGACCGCGCGATCCACCGTCGTGATCGCCCGACCGATGCCTCCACGCGCGCTTCGGCACAGCCGGAGCAGTTTGGTCGTCAGCGCCGGGTCCGACGCCACAAGCCGAACGACCTCCCGCACGTCCGCTTCGTCATCGCTTGTGATAGAGAGCAACCTGACGGCGATCGCCGAGAGCGTCGGCAGTGTTTCGATCTGTTCGAGAATCAAGTCAACGCGACGCCCCGCCTCTTGTCCGCGCATCGCCGCATCGAGGGATTCAGAAGACCGGGTTGAAGCGGATGCCTCTGACACGCGCGCCCCGATCACGCAATAACTGGGATATCCAAAAGCTCATGGATGCGCTGCGTCAGCGTCTCGATGTTGAACGGCTTCTTGATGAAGTCGTCAGCACCGGCTTCGAGAAGCTGGCTGATCTCGTCTTGATTCACAACGCCCGAGACACACAGGATCTTCATGTCCCGGTGTTCCGGGTTCGCGCGGATCGTCTCACATACGACGTTCCCGTTGATATCAGGCAGCATGTAATCCAAAATAACGAGATGCGGGCGGAATGACTCCGTGTACACGCCGGCGTCGTATCCCGTCGTCGCAGTCTTGACCTCGAATCGGCCGTCACGCCCGAGGACGTCAACGAGCAGCTCGACGATCTGCTCATCGTCATCGACGACCAGGATGCGTTGCTTGCCGCTTTCGATGCGATCGCGCGGGATGTCGTTCTCGCGCATGAACTTGAGAAGCTCAGCCCTGGGAATTCGACGGAAGCGCGATCCGGGCACTCGGAACCCCGAGAGTCGACCGCTGTCAAAGCAGCGGATGATCGTCTGCTGCGAGACGTTACAGACCTCCGCCGCTTCGCCCGTGGTGAACACCTGTTTCTTCAACAACTCGCCTTCGTCACGGTTGCGCTTGCTCATGGCATGTTCGCCTGTCCGCGAGTGACCCGCTGATTTGTCTGTGTGTGATCGGACTGTCGCAAACCACCCAGTTTGCCCATTCTCGCAGTAGCACTTTCGTCCAATACACGAGCCGACTTGATGTGCATCGCTCCAGCGTCCCCCACTGCTTCCGAACAAGCAGGTCCGAAAACGCCGAACCGGTCATCCGTGCGCCGCTGCGCGTCGCAGGTGAGCGGAGAATGCAGTGCATTTCGCCCCGGGCGAGCCGCCCGGTGGTGGCGCGCGTGGTGCAGCTCGCGCTGGGCACTTGCCCGCATCCATATACTGCCATCGTGGTACGGCACATCACCACCATCGCAATCTGCCTTGTCATGGGCCTCACGACCAGCGTTCTTGTCGCGTGGGGGCTGGCTATCTTGCTGCCGCCGTTGTCGTCCAATGACGCATGGGAGGATCTCACCCGCCAGCAGGCGGAGTTCGCCTGGGGTGACGACGACGTGGGCTTCGACGGCATCATCGACCACTACTATGGCGATGTCGGCAGGCAGCCCGGACGAATGATCTCGGTGGTCTCCGCCTGTGGCCCACCGTTCGATGAGTCGTTCAGCTACACAATTGGTGTGATAGAGGTGCCGCATCGCCCGTCGCATTCGGTCTGGACGGAGGAAACCGGCTGGCCGTTTCATTGCCTGATGGGCCAACGCCACCGCGTTCATAAGGGGCCACGGATCAACAGCTTCTGGCTGGAAGATGCCATGGCGACATCATCCCTGAGTTGGGTACCCGCCAAATGGCGGCGCCCGAGCGACTTCATTCCGTTGCGTCCCCTCTGGGTTGGCCTCGTCGCCGACTCGGTGTGCTACGGCCTGCTGTTCTTCCTTGCGTTCCTCGGTGGCAAGCATGGTCGGCGGTTTGCTCGCCGAAAGCGAGGCCGATGCCCGCTGTGTGCTTACGATCTGCGCGGTGAACTCGATGCGGGCTGCCCGGAGTGCGGATGGAATCGTGGGCACGCCTGGTCGGTAGAGCGCTCCGCTGCGCGTCGCGGCTAAACAGACAGCGTGGTGCGGTTTGTCCCGGGCGAGCCGCCCGGTGGTGGCGCACGTGGTGCAGCTCGCGCTGGGCACCTGTCCGCATCCATATACTGCCATCGTGATACGGCACATCATCACCATCGCAATCTGCCTTGTCATGGGCTTCACGACCAGTGTTCTTGTCGCGTGGGGACTGGCGCTGTGGACCAAGTCGCCTTCGCTGGGGCCGATTGATCAATGGCTGCAGGGTGAAGAGGCCAGGGCCTACTGGGGTGATCGGACGCCGGGGTTCCGCGAGGAGCCGATCGAATACGCGTACGTTGCGGCAGAGAATTGCGGCCGGACAAGGATCCGCGTCGCGGCGGCTGGCGCGTCCTTGCCTCCCACGGAGCAGCGAGTTGACTTCCCGCTTCATTCGATCGAGACCACGCGTGTCGGTCTGCCGATACGTTGTCTTGAAGGTGAAGACCACTTGGTCCTGCAGCCACCGGACAGTACCTGGTCGTATTTGCAGGGAGCTGTGGCGCGGCCCGACTGGCTGTGGGTGCCGGCTGGCGTACGCTTGCCGGGCAACATCGTGCCGCTGTCCCCCATCTGGGTTGGCCTCACCGCCAACTCGGTGTGCTACGGGTTGCTGTTCTTCCTTGCATTCCTCGGTGGCAAGCATGGTCGGCGGTTTGCTCGTCGAAGGCGCGGCCGATGCCCGCTGTGTGCCTACGATCTGCGCGGTGAGCTTGACGCGGGCTGCCCGGAGTGCGGATGGAATCGTGGGACCGCGTGCTCGGTCGAGCGCTCCGCTGCGCGTCGCGGCTAAACGGACAACACGGTGCGCTTTGTCCCGGGCGAACCGTGCACGGGTACCGTCGCGGCTGTCGGGAGGTTGTGCGGGGATAAAAAAACAGAACGGCCGGCTCTCGCCGACCGATCTGTTACTCCTCCGAAGTCGTGTGGCAGTTCGTTCGATCGCCGGGCGATCAAGAAGACAGGCACTGCGAATCTCTCCCCAGCGGCTGTCTCGCGACTCGGGGTGGGGCTGCGAGCCCCAAACTCGATTGTGGCGTGGGCGAACGGGTGGTTCCCTGTGCGTGTCCGCCTCGTGTATAAGTGGAGTATACGGGCTGGCGGCACGGGGTCAATGCCATCAGGCCAAAAATGCGCAAAAACAACGACAGCGCCTCGCCTCGGCTGGTCTTTGTCGCGGCTACACATTGGAACGTCAGCCCTTTTCCAAGAACCGGCGCTCCCCTCTTGATGGGGAAACACGTTTCCCCAAACACCCAACTTGTCTCGGCAAGCCCGGTGATCCGCAGCATAAACTGCTGTCACACCACACTTTACCGAATACGTCGCGCTTCGCGACGCACGCTGCCCAGTACCGGGCAGATCCAAAAAACCGCCTCGCCGACGAGTTTCCACCGGCGAGGCGGGCACAGGGAATCCGTGGCTTTGCCACTGCTATTCAGAACCGGCATTGCACCAGTCCCAAGAACAGCAACCACGGAGGAGTCAGCTCATCCGTCGGCCATACAGCCTGATTGTCGAGTAGGCATTGTGCTTCCCTACTCAAGGTGCGGCTTCCAGCCATCATGGGCGGGCCGCTACTCAACTCAACACCTCTACCATACCCGAGCCTGGGGGGACGTCAAGCCGTTACCGCCCGGAATATCCGAACATTCTCCCCAGCCCGATGCTGCGGCATCACCCGACCAATCGATACACATCCCATCGCGTCAGCGGGTCTTACGGCTTATCGGACAACCCGGGGGCTTCGCCGAGCATCGGCCGACGGATGTCACGCAGCGCACCGAACGCCGATCGCCACGCTCCCACGGCCTGCGAATCGACGTCAGCGGTCAGAACGATCGGCTCAGCGCCCGCTTCGGCGAGGATCTCGCCCTGTGGGTCCACGATGAGCGATCCGCCTGCGTAGCTGAGTCGTGGGTCCGATCCGCAGCGGTTCACACCGACCACGTACGCCTGGTTCTCGATCGCCCGCGCGATGAGCAGCGACCGCCAATGTGACTTCCGCTCGGCCGGCCAGTTCGCCCCGATCGTGAACAGCTCAGCACCGAGGTCCAGCGTCGCCAGGCGAAACGCCTCGGGGAATCGCAGGTCGTAGCAGATGAGCGGCGAGACGACGAGCGATTGGTCGCCCGACTGCCAGCGATACGCTGTCAGCTCGTCGCCGCCGACGAATCGCTCCGCTTCCTGTCCGAAGCCGAACGGGTGCAGCTTGGCGTACCGCGTGATCGGCTTGCCCTGCGGCGTGAAGGTGACCGCCCAGTTCCGCGCCCAGCCGTCGGGTTCGATCGTTGTTCGCGCGCCCTGCACGTAGACGCCCAATTTGCGGGCCAGCTCCGAGCAGAATCGTTCGCTGAGTCCGTTCCGCCCGTCGTCGGTTCGCTCGACATCCAGGCTGAACCCCGTGTCGAACATCTCGGGCAGGACAACGAGCGAGTCCGGCTCCGGGTCGGCCTGGGCCAGCATCGAGCGGACCAGTTCGTGGTTCGCCCGCTTGTCTTCCCAGACAATGTCGAGTTGCACCGCGTAGATGCGCATGGCTGAAAAGCGTAGCAGGTGGTCAGAAGGTGCGTACCCCAACCTCAGGCTTCACGCGCGATGTGTGTGCTGGCGTGGCGTTGGTTGCGTGTGTTTCTCCGTCCAGTCCAGCCTCCGACGCATCCAGTCGCAAGGGCCTTGCGAAAAGAGCATTGACCGTTGGATTTGTGCGTTCGATCATGCGGGAGGAACCACCATGCGTCCCATCCAGCCTCTGCTTGTCGGGTGGCTCTGTGTTGGGTCGGCTGTGTTCGCCGACGGAAGTCACGGCCTGTACGTCAACATCCCAACGACCGGGCCGATGCCCGTCGTCGTTACGGAGCAGAGCGGGCCTGGCGCCGAGGCGCAGCACATCCGCCGGGCGGATCAGCGCAGGCTTGAGCAGGAACTCAAACGTATTCGCGGCAAGCACTTCCGCCGGATCAAGAACGATGCGATCCGAAGGGAAGGGATCGAGCAATTTACGCACTTCACCGACCCGATCGTCTTTGAGTCGATGATTGAGATCCTCGAGGGCGAGGCGATGGATGTGCAGTACGGGCTCGTCCGTCACTTCCAGAATCTGGCGAACCCGAGCGGCGACGCAGCGCTGGCGTGGATGGCGCTTGAGCATTCGCAGCAGGAACCGGCGGCATTGGCGACCGAGGCGCTGCTCGATCGCGTCGATGCGAATGATGGGCGCGTCGGCGACACGGTGCGCCGGCTCGTGGAATCGCACATCCGATCCAACGTGCACGCCCGCGCCGCAGCCGGTGCCCAGCTCGCACAGCAGCTTGCGCTCTACGAAATGATCCCCGTGATGATCATCTCGCAGGTCGCGCAGCAGCGGACGGGCGGCGGACAGGGTGATCTCGCCTACATCGCCATCGCCACGCAACGCGCATTCGTCGCCGACTTGCAGCCGGTCGTCGGCGACAACGTTGTGGGTTTTGATCCGCAGATCGGCGTCGTGTCGGAAGGCGTCGTCCTGCGCATCCGCGACATGGTCGTGCAGGTCTACCGCTACGACGTGCACAACGCACTGGTCGGCATGACGACCGATGACTGGGGTGAATCGACAGCCGACATGGGATTTGACATCAAGGCCTGGCGCACGTGGTACGAGACGCAGTACCGCCCGTACAAGCTCGCGCAGCTCGAAGCGGAGCAAGAGGCGCAGCAGCAGGATGATGATGCAGCGACAGCCGTGACGGGGAGTTGAATCGAGTCGCACGTGGTCGCTCCCGGATACCGACATCGCCCGGAACGCGCTACCCCTGTTATGGTGGATTTTGCGCATATCCCGCATGAAGTCGATCCGCTGCGAAAAACGGACGTAGAGTAGAAACAGCAAGGGACGGCGACGGTCGGTGCGGCGAGTTCTTACAACATCCGCCCGGCTGAGAGAGAGGTCGTTTCGCGCTGCATTCCACACCAGCGCCTGGATGTTCTTCACACACAGCGCCCCCTTTGCGCGGGGCGAGCATTTGGGAGAGAATGCGATGAGATCACGTGTTTACATCACGTCCGTGGCAGCCTGCGCCGTGCTTGCTGCCAGCACAACCGCGGTTGCGGGAGAGTACGATCCGACCGGTTTGGCCGGTCAGTGTTTCGATGCTGAGGACTCCGTGGTGGACCAAGGCGTAGGTGATCCGATGGTCATCAGGCGCTGGATCCCGTTCATCTTGCCGGACTCGCCGGACGCCATGAATCTGATCGGGAGTGCGGTGACACGGGTTGTCCTGGGTGACTTGCTGGGCGGGCTGTCCACTGCGGGTTATGAGGGATTCGAGGACAGCATCCCGAACATGGTCGCATACTTCGCCACGGCGGATCAGGTCACGCCGGACGGCGACACGTATGTCAGCAACAATGTTGTCCTCGACGAGCAGCCGGAGTTGTGGGGCGATGTCGTCGGCCAAATGCTGCCGGACGGCACGCTCGCCCTGCGCGCGGTGTATGGCGAAGGGATGGTTGTTCCAAACCGGCAGAACAACTTGCAGTGGGTGCTCAGCGACGTGATGAGCCAACTGCCGCCGCCGCCCGAGCCGACGGATGGGTTTCCAATCCTCACCGGGCCTGGCATCGACAACGACGGCCTGGACACCGTCTACCTCGGCACGCCTGCTGCGCTCGAGGATGACCCGGCTGTCGAGCCGATGCGCTTTTGGATCGGCAACACGAACTCGGCCGACGCCATGATGATGATCGTGCCCATCGGGACGAACATCTGGGACTACCGCGGAATGGTGCTGCCCGCCGCCATGCCGGATTACACCTATCACGAAGCGTTCGGCGACGAGGTGCTCCGGGAGAACGGCTACTTCTGCCTGGAGGGTGATGCCAGGCACACACAGCCCGTTCTGAACCGCGTGAACGACCTGAATTACGTCTTGTTCGGCATCGGCGAGATCACCACCGGCGGCTCGGCTCGACCGCGCATGCTCGTTGTGGACGCATACGAGGATGGCGACGGGTTCCTGAACCGCATCGACATCCCAGCGCCTTGGGGCCATTGCTTCATCGATCACACCGCCTACGCCTCGCCGATGGGCATTGACCCGACCGTTCTTGAGAACAAGCACTTCGACATGAACACACAGGGCCAGATCGCAGCCCTCGCCGTCGCGGAGACCGACCCGGAGATCTACAAGGTTCTCCTCTACGACCCGCTCTTCGACTTCGACGGCAGGATCATCGGCTACGTCGGCCCGATGGTCATCGCTGAAGCGAATCCGGTGGGAGGCATCCCGGGCGACTTGGTCGGACTGATCTCAGGCGTGGGGATCAACGATTTCGGGAACATCGCGTTCACCGCTGAATACTACGCGCCGGATGAGCCCGGCCGAGCGATCAGCACGGCTGCGTACTTCTACCACGCAGCGGACGACACGCTCCATCAGGTGCTGCGCACCGGCGATCTGATCGAGAATCAGTCACCGGACGGCGGGGCGCCGATCATCGTTGGCCCGATTCCCGTCGCGGGCATTGATGCCTTCTTCGCCACCAACCTTGCCGACAATGCGAACGTCATGGCGGTGACGTTTACGCCTGCCGTCGATCAACCGGGTGACCTGCTTCGCGGTGCAACGGTGATGCTCGCGGTCAACCACCAGGGCGACACCGACTTCGACTGTGATGTTGATCAATCCGACCTTGGCGAATTGCTCGCCGCATACGACTCGGTCTTCATGGACGGTCGGTACGACCCCGAAGTCGACTTCAACGGCGACGGCGCAATCGATCAGTCGGACCTGGGCATCCTGCTCTCGCGCTACGGCACGAGCTGCTCATAGGACGCATCCGAACCGTTGCTCGACTGACCGCCTACAAAAACACCAAAGCCCAGGGATTCGAGTCCCTGGGTTTTTCTTTCTGCCGGCTGCATATCGCGCTGTTTGATTCCGCGCATGCTCTGGACCCGCTACGATCATCGCGTGACGCGCTACAAGCTCACCATCGCGTACGACGGAGCGGAGTTCCACGGCTGGCAGCGGCAGACGCAGCCGAACCGCAGCGATCCGGACGGCCCGCACATCGAGCTGCGCACCGTGCAGCAGACCGTCGAGCGCGCGGTCATCGAGACCGTCCGCCAACCGGTGCAGCTTGTCGGCGCTTCACGCACCGATGCGCGTGTCCATGCGGTCGGCCAAGTCGCTGCGTTCACCGCCCAGACGCGCATTCCGATCGAGCGCCTGCATCTCGCGATCAATGCGCGCCTGCCTGATGATGTGGAGGTGCGCCGTGCGGAGATCGTGGCTGACGACTTCGATCCGATCAAGAATGCGGTGTCGAAGGGCTACCGCTACACGCTGCACATCGCGCCGACTCGGCCGCTCACCGACCGGCATCGCGTCTACCACTGTTTCACGCCGATCGACCCGGCGCGCATGCAACAGGCAGCCGACCTGCTCATCGGAACGCACGACTTCGAGTCGTTCGCATCGATTCATCATGGGCGAACTTCCACGGTCCGCACGATCTTCAGTTGCGATGTGTCACAACTCAACGAGGAGCGAGTCGTCATCGACGTGTCGGGCGACGGTTTCCTCTACAACATGGTGCGCATCATCGCGGGCACGCTCGTCGAGGTCGGGCGCGGCCACGATGAACCCGAAGCGGTGCGGGCGATGCTCGAAGCGAAGGACCGACGCGCCGCCGGGCCGACGTTTCCGCCGCAGGGTTTGTGCTTGATGTGGATCAAGTACGATCGGGAAGATACTCCATGAGAATCCTCCACATCAGCACGCGCCTGATCCTCGGCGGCTCGCAGGAGAACACGATCCTCTCCTGTGAAGGACAAGCGGACCTCGGACACACCGTCGCGCTCGCGTTCGGCCCGATCTTCGGCCCGGAGGGATCGCTGCTTGATCGCATCGAATCGCACGGCGGCGTCGAGACGATCCAGACGCGATTTCTCGAACGTGAACTCAAGCCCGTCACCGACCTGCGCTGCTACCGCGAGCTGCGCCGGCTGATCCGCGTGTGGAAACCCGACATCGTCCACACGCATTCATCCAAAGCGGGCGTCATCGGACGCGCAGCGGCGTGGAAGGAGGGCGGCGCGGCGGCCAAACTCGGCGTCGTGCACACGATCCACGGCTTGCCATACCACCCGTACCAGTCCGCGCTGAAGCACCGCATCTACATCACGGCGGAACGCTTCGCAGCCCGGCGATGTCATGCCATCATCTGCGTCGCCGACGCCATGACCACACAGAGCCTTGCCGCGGGCGTCGGCAGGCCTGAGCAATACGTCACCGTCCGCAGCGGAATGGAAACACACACGTTCCTTGATCCGAGTATCACGCGCGAGGCGGCGCGCCGCGAACTCAGCATCGAGCCGGGCGATCTCGTGTTCGGCACGGTCGCTCGCCTCGCTGAACTGAAGGGTCACGACGATCTGCTCGACGCACTGGGTGATGCGCTGAAGGAACATCCAAACTGGAAGCTCCTGTGGGTCGGCGACGGCTGGTGGGCGGATCGACTGCTCGGTCGTGTGCGGGAGATGGGCCTCACGTCGCAGGTCATCAGCACCGGCCTCGTGCCGCCTGCTGACATCCCGAAGATGATGCAGGCGATGGATGTGCTGATTCACCCGAGCTACCGCGAGGGGCTACCTCGCACCGTGCCGCAAGCCCTGCTCTCCGACGTCCCGGTCATCGCGTACGATGTGGATGGCACGCGCGAAGCGTGCATTCCCGATCAGACTGGAATCCTCGTGAAACCGGGCGACTTGCCCGCGCTGCGCGATGCCGTCGTCTGGATGGCGACGCATGAGGATGAGCGATCGCGGCTCGCACAGACCGGCAGGGCGCTGTGCGAAGAGGAGTACGCCGCGCCCAAGATGGTTGAACGGCTCGAACAGGTCTACGAAGACATCCTCGCCGGCCGACCGCTGCGCCAACCCGGATGACGCCTACACGATGAGGCGGCGCGCGCCGCTTCCGCAGGAGAACCGCACCATGGCCAACATCATCGTCTTCGGACCGCATCCCGACGATCAGGAACTCGGCATGGGAGGCGCGATCGCCAAGCTCGCTGAGCAAGGCCACGACATCCTGCTCTGCGATATGACCGACGGCGAACCGACACCCTTCGGCGATCCACAAACGCGCGCCGAGGAAGCCCAGG
>JAGLTS010000067.1 GCA_023135165.1 Phycisphaerales bacterium
GGGTAACAGCAGTATGGACGCAAACCCCTTGTGGCGCAAGGAGATAACACAAAGGCGCAATTCCTTGCATTGGCCGGGGGCGAAATGGGGGGTCAGAAACGGCGCCGGCTCACACCCCATCAACCGCGACTTTGCGATTGCCCTGTCCGGACCGGCCCATTCGCTGACAGGCACGCGGGGTCGGGTTACAATGGTCGCTTCGCCTTTTTGGCGGGCGTGTAGCTCAGTCGGTAGAGCAGCGGCCTTTTAAGCCGTTGGTCCTGGGTTCGAGTCCCAGCGCGCCCATTGCGATCCACGGCGAATGGACTGAGTCGATTCAACGGAATGAGTGAGACGGGATGGATGTACTGCATGGGATTTGGTCTCGGGATGCCCTCAATGTCTGGGCGGAGGCTGAATCCGATGCGGAGAACGTGCCGACTTCGCACGCGCCCGGCGCCGATGGGGTCATGCATGCCTTCGCCGCCGGGCCGGATCGTGTGGCGTCGCTCCTGCGCGCCATGCACGCGCACGTCAACGGCGCCGCCCCTGTCGAACTACGGCTGATGCTGCCCGGGTGCGGTGGTCGGCCGACGATGAGCCCGGGTCTGGCCCATGCGATCGGTCATGCGGCGCACGATGACGAAGGGGATGTCCCGACCCTGGCGGAGTTCCGCGTGCCCGCCCTGGCGCTTGGGCCGAAGGGATTGCTCACCATCCTGTCCGCGTGTGATGGGTGGGAGGATTCGCCGTCGATCCGCATGGGACGATCGCTGCGATACTGGTGCGTAGCCGGTCGATTCGCTCGGTATCTGATCACGCACCAACGGCTGGTGCCGATGCTCCTTCAGACGGTGGACGGCGGTCTGGCGGGGGTGTGGCAGCCTTGGCTTGTCGACGATGAGATTGGCAAGCAGGCGTCGCTGCTCACCACGTCGATGCCTCCCGTCGTGCGGTCGGTCGTCGATCCCTGCAAGCACGAGCCTTGGCCGATCCTCCGCGGCTTCCTTCAGGCGACGGTCGATGCAGCGGCGCGTGAGGCGCTGCTCGGCGAACAGATGGAGGAGGTCATCGAGGGACGCGATGCGGATGCCGACTCGCACGTCGCCTGGCTGGCCGGGCTGCTCGGCGATGGCAGGTTCGTCGCCGCGCCCAACGGCGACACGACCACGATGCTGCGAACCGTCCGCCACTGGATCGCACAACTCGACGAGCACGGCCAGGATGCTCAGTTCCGCCTCTGTATCCAACTCGTTGAGCCGTCCAGCCCAGGGCTCGCGGATCTTCAGGCGCCGGGCGACAGCATCCTCTGGACGATGCGCTTCTCCCTTCAGTCCGTCGATGATGTGCAGCTCTCGGTCGACGCGGAAGAGATCTGGGCCGGCCCCGGCGACGCGCAGATCATCGACGGGCATCGGATCGAGAACCCGCACGAGTTGCTGCTGGCTGAGCTTGGCAGAGCGTCGCGCGTGTATCCCAAGCTGGAGGATGCGCTCGACGAATCCACGCCGACCTCGCTCCGCCTGACGACGCGAGAGACGTATCAGTTCCTGCGCGAGTATCAGCCTCTTTTGATCGAGTCGGAGTTCGCCGTCGACGTACCGCGGTGGTGGAACAACCCGGCGGCGAGGCTCGGCGCGAGGCTCATCGTCGAGAGTGATGAGCAGGGGCCGGGCGAATCGCGCGCGACAGGCACGGGCTCGATGTCCTCAGCACAGATCGGGCTTCAATCGCTCGTGAAGTACTCCTGGCAGATCGCGCTGGGGGATCACGTCCTGACCTTGCAGGAGTTTGAAGCGCTGGCCAAGCAGGGGGCGCCGCTCGTCCGCGCGGGGAATCAGTGGGTCGAGGTCCGCCCCGAGGATATGGCGCACGCGATGAACTTCATCGCACAGAACCCAGGCGGGGAGACGACCGTGCTGGAGGCCATTCGGCTCGCTTATGCCTCCGATGCCAAGAGGACGGGCCTGTCCGTCCTGGGCATGACCGCGAGCGGCTGGGTCGGCAGGCTCTTCGGCGATACCGTGTCGCCTCAACGTATGGAGATGCTCGAAACGCCCGAGCACTTCCATGGCGAGCTTCGCCCATACCAGGAGAAAGGGCTGAGCTGGCTCGTGTTCCTGGACAGGTTCGGCTTCGGCGCATGTCTGGCTGACGACATGGGCTTGGGCAAAACGATTCAACTGCTCGCGCTGCTTCTTCACGAGCGCCGGCTCACGGCAGTGGGGGGGGACGGACGCACGGGGTCCGCCGCCATCAACCCGACGCTCCTGATCGTTCCGATGTCCGTCGTGAACAACTGGGTGCGTGAGACCAACCGTTTCGCCCCGTCGCTGCGCGTGCTCGTTCATCACGGCCCGGAACGCCTGGCGGGCAGTGAACTGGCGCATGCGGTGGGCACGCACGACATCGTCGTCACGACCTACGCGCTGGCGCACCGCGATGTGAAGCACCTGCGCGCGGTGAACTGGGGGCGCATCGTTCTCGACGAAGCACAGAACGTCAAGAACCCAAGCTCCAAACAGGCGGCTGCGATCCGTTCGCTCAACACCGAACGCCGCGTCGCGCTCACGGGCACGCCCGTCGAGAACCGCCTGCAGGAACTCTGGTCCATCATTGATTTTCTCAACCCCGGATACCTCGGCAAGCTCGGCGAGTTCCGTCGGCAATTCGCCCTGCCTATCGAGCGATATCACAAGAAGGACAAGGCGGTGCGCCTGCGCGGCATGGTGCAGCCCTTTGTTCTTCGCCGACTCAAGACCGATCCGACCGTCATCGCCGACCTGCCCGAGAAGATCGAAACCAAGGAGTACGTCCAACTCACGTCCGAGCAGGCGACTCTGTACGAGCAAACGGTCGAGCAGATGCTCTCCAGCGTCGATCGCGCGCAGGGAATCCGCAGGCGAGGCGTGGTGCTCGCCACGCTCGTCAAGCTCAAGCAGATCTGCAACCACCCGGCGCAGCTCTTCAAGGAGACCGCGCACGGCCAGGCGATCGACGCACGCGCGCTCAGCACAGGTCCGCCGCCCGACGTGACGCGGTCCTGCAAGACCATCCGCATCGGCGAGATCCTCGAAGAACTCATCGCCGAGGGCGATCAGGCGCTCGTCTTCACGCAGTTTCGTCAGATGGGACACATCCTCGCCGCCATGCTTCGTCATGAGCTGGACCGCGAGATCCTCTTCATGCACGGCGGCGTCTCCGTCAAGGCGCGCCAACGCATGATCGATCAATTCCAGTCCCGCGATGCGAGCACACCCATCTTCGTCCTCAGCCTCAAGGCCGGTGGGTTCGGCCTGAACCTGACCGCGGCGAATCACGTCATCCATTTCGATCGGTGGTGGAATCCAGCCGTCGAAAACCAGGCCACCGACCGCGCGTTCCGCATCGGTCAGACACGGACCGTCTTTGTTCACAAGTTCATCTGCACCGGAACGCTTGAAGAACGAATCGATCGGATGATTGAGCACAAGCTCCAGCTCGCGGACAACATCGTCGGCTCGGGCGAGCAGTGGCTCACCGAACTCGACACCAAACAGTTGCGCGAGCTGCTCGAGCTTCGACCCGGAGCAGTGAACGTGGACATGGAGTAACAGCGCCGCGGATAGGAGCCGACGCAGGCAGTACGCTCGAATACACACATGGAACAACAACCCCCACAATCCCCACAGCCCCCGCACGGCGTGACAGGCAAACGCCCACCCGCCACGCTGCCGGCCAAGCCCCGACGTGTTCGGCACGGGCTGCGACTGGCCGCCAAGTCCGGACCCGTCGCGTCGAGCTGGGTGGGTCTGGCGTGGATGGCGCGCTTTGAGCACGTCGATGACGGGGCTCACCTCGCGGAAGGCCTCCAGTACGCACGGGCCGGCCAGACCGTCCGGATGGCGATCACCGATCATGGCGTCGCGGCGTCCGTCATGGGGCGGGCGCCCAAGGCGTACGAAGTCTCGATCAACGTCACAGCATTCGACCACGCGACGTGGGATCACGTGATCTCGACGATGAGCGACCAGGCCATCTACGCTGCCAAGCTGTTGGCTGGCCAACTCCCGGACAGCGTCGAGGGCATCTTCGCGCTGACCGGCAAGCGATTGCTCCCCGAGGAGGATGATCTGGAAGTCCGCTGCACGTGCGATGAGAAGGATACGTACTGCAAGCACGTCATCTGCGCCGCGGCGATGATTGCTGAAAGGCTCGACAGCGACCCGTTCCTTCTCTTCACGCTGCGCGGTCTGGATGGCGACGTCTTCCTGGAACGACTGCGACAACGCAGAGCCCTTGCATCGGAACAGGGCGAGCCTGCCCCCGCGTACACGCCAAGCCCGCCCGTCGGCGTGGTGGCCGCAGCGCCGCCGATCGAGTTGTGCATCGATGACTTCTGGGGCGCCGGACCCGGCCTGGATGAACTCGATGTCGAGCCTGGTCCGCCCGATGTCGATCACGCGCTCCTGCGTCGCCTCGGCCCAGCGCCGTTCGCTGATGCGCGCTTCCCGCTCGTCGGCCTGCTCGCCACCTGCTACGACACGATCAGTCGCCGCGGGCTTGAACTGCTGTCGGAAGCCGAAATAGAAACGGTGTCGGATACCGTTTTCTGAGAAACGGTATCCGACACCGTTTTCTTGGCCCGCTGCCAACCCTGCACGATCATTCACGGAATGCGCATCACAGCGACAGCGGGAGCAGACCCCAGACGGTGGCGACGATGACCACCACGAACGCTGCCGCTGCCTCCCATGGAGGTCGCTTGCCCTGCACGTCGGATGACGCCTCGATCGCGCATCCTTCGTGCACGATAATCCAGATCCCCAGCGAGCCTGCCGGCGCAAGCAGCGTCATCACCCAGTACCAGTACAGCAGTGGGTCCGTCGCGTGGCGCATCGGCGGCAACCACGCCACGATGTGGAATGCGACCCAGGGCAATTGGAGCCACACCATCGTCCGCAGCCAGAGCATCCACGCCCAGCGGCGCAGCCCGATCGGCCAGGCTCGCGACGCTGCCCATCCCAGGAGCAGTGTCAGCGCCACGACACTGGCCGACCCCGCCCAGGTCGTCACCGAATTGAACAGGTCGCCGCGCCTCAAGCCGAGCTTCGCCGCACCGCTGAGAAGCACCATCACCGCGAGCACCGCCATGTGAACCCGCACCGCCCGCCTGCTCCGCGCCAGGTACTTCGCGCGCGCCCACACCGCATGTTCATCGAACAGTGTGCCGCACTCCGGGCATCGGCTGCTGGTCAGCTTGACGACCAGATACCCGCAGCGCGGACAGCGCCGGTCACTGTTGAGCGGTTCATCCGAGCGATCATGGTTCACGCCCGATTCTACCGCGCGCCCTCGCTACCAGATGCTACGAGCCCCGGCCGGAGATGCGAGAATCGTTCCGCATCCTTGCATCCATCGCGCAGGCTCTGTCGAACAGCACCGCCTGGCGTTCATCAGTTGCGACGTTCGCCAGCTGCGTCGGCTGCCTCGACGATTTGCCGCGGAGTCGCCTGCTTCGGCCTGCTTGTCGGCGAACGCCGCGCTCGATCTTGGGCCAGCAGTTGGGTTGTCAGATAGGTGCGGTCGGTGCCGAGCGGGAGGACGCTTTCGCCGGTGCCTGTCGTGTGAATCGCTCGGCAAGAAGCTAGGCGAAAACGCCTAGCCCCGCACCTCAACTGTCGGCGCTGCCTGAAACAGGTGGGTGTGGGGTTGGGGGTTGGGGGTTTGGGCGCTGGTGAGAAGCATGTGGGGAATTCGGTGTACATTCGCCAGTTTGTGTGGCATACTGAGAAAAGGAATACGTCGCCACCTCGTTCGAGGAGAGGGAGATCCGCCTTCGTGCCCAGCGACACGGCCCAACCAGGCAGGTGCGATCATGCGCCGCGCGGGTGCATCGGGGCGCTGTATCTCTTGGGCGGCACGTCGTTCACAATCACAACAAGAACACTGGGTGGTGCTGGAAGACGCAGCGGGAAGCGCCGCGCCGCCGCCACCCTTGAACCGGACTACTAACTCAGCAATGAGAGGCGGGAGCGTTCGCTTCCGCGACAATCTGGAGGGTGTCATGCACGCACGCACACACAAGAGCCGCGAATCTCGTGCCGTCGTCGAAGCGCTGGAATCACGACGAATGCTGACCGTCGATGTCGGCGTCGGACCCGGCATCCACTTGGCGAGCGAGTCCATCGCGCTGCCCGGCGGTGAAGAGACGTACCAGCTTGAGCTGCTCAAGACTGATGATCTGGTTGTGCAGATCGACTTCTCGCACGCGATGGGCAACCTCGATGTCGAGGTCATGGATGACACGATGGCTGTCATCGGGTCCGGTACATCCACGACCGATAACGAGACGGTGACGCTCACGGGGCTCGTGCCCGGCACGTACTTCATTCGCGTGTTCGCGGTCGGCGCCAACACGAACACGTTCGACCTCTCCGTCGACCCGGCGGGCACGAGCAGTACGCGCGTGTTCTACGTCAACGACGGCGACACCACCGGCGATGTCTATGCGCTGGCCGTGGGTGATGATCTGAACGACGGCCTCACGCCCTTTACGCCCAAGGCGACCGCGCAGAGCGTCTACGACGACTACGACATCGGGCCTGATGATCTCGTGCTCATCGACACCGGCTCGTATTCCAGTGCCCTGCTCATCGAGGCGGCTGACGAAGGCGCCAACATCGCAGGCTCTCCCAATGACAGTAACCTGACGGCCTATACCGCGATCTCCCTTGATGACGCCGACTTCAACCTGATCTACGGCCTGCGCTTCATCGGCAGCGGCACGGGCATCTACGCGTACGGTGACGGCGTCGACGACTCGACCAACAACGTCTTCCGAAGCAACTATTTCGACGGTCGCAGCACGGGCATCCGTATCAACAGCGGTGATAGCGATCTCGTTGAGGGCAACACGTTCGTCAATATGGGGTCATACGGCGTGCGGCTGACCGGCGGCGGCCCAAACATAACCGTCCGAGACAACGACATCGCCGGTGCAACGTACGGCGTGTACGGGGTGGGTGCATCCACACTCACACTCGGCGCGACGGTCGAAGGAAACACGATCACCGGCGGCACGCAGGGGGTCTACCTCACCTCTTACACGACCGGCTGTGTTGTCTACGACAATGCCATCTCCGGGTTTGCGAGCTATGGCATCTATGCGTCTCATGAGGCGACCATCGACGCGAATACGGTCACCGGCGGCGATACCGGCATCTTCTCACAGAACGCCGCCACGACGATCACCGGCAATACCGTCTCCGGGGCCGTGACCGGTATCTACAACCACGCGGGTGTGATCGGCGGAACGGACTGGTCGGCCGGCCAACCCAACGATATCTACGGCAACAGCACCGGGATTCTGCTTGGCTACAGCACGTATACAGCCACGGCCCGGTACAATCTGATCCACGGCAACATCGTCGGTATTGAGACGTCGCGCAACTCAGACATCCATCATAACGTCATCTACCGAAATACCGGTGACGGAATCCGCGTCGACAACGACTACAACGTCACGATCACAAACAACACGATCTACACAGCCTCGGGGGACGGCGTGGTCGTGCGGAATAGTTCATACGATGTGACGCTCACCAACAACATCATCTGGACCGAGGCGGGCTACGACCTCTATGTTGCGACGGACAGCCAGCGCGGTTTTGTGAGTGACTACAACAACCTGTATACAACCGGTACGGGCAAGGTCGTGTGGTGGCAGAAGGACTTCACGGATCTCTTTGACTGGCAGGTTGAAGCGGACTACGACACACACTCCATCGGATACACCGCGCCCGCGCCTGGATTGGATGACCCAATCTTCGTAAACCTAGCGGGTGATGATTATCATCTGCAGAACGTCGTTTCAACGAGCATCGATGCGGGCGATCCGGCATCCGACTTCTCAGATGAACCCGTGGCGCGCGGCGATCGGATCAACCTCGGCGCATACGGCGGGACGACGGAGGCAGCGCTGTCACGCACCGCGTACGTCGACATCGATCACCCGAATTACTACACGGACTGGGAGGCGACGACGCCGAATGTCATCCTCTGGCACGCTTTCAACATCACCGGCAATGTCGACATTGACGTGTACCAAGTCGGGGGAGGCAAGGTCGCCGACATTGATATCGTACCCGTCACGAATGGCAGCTACAGTTGGAGCCCGGCCAGCAGCGGTATCGCACCCAACGCGACGGATCGCTACTTCATCCGGATCACATCCGTCACCACGCCGACGGCGACGGATGATTCGCGTGAAGGGTTCTCCGTGCCGCCGTCGGGGCCTTCGTTCTACATCGACGACACGGATGTGGCCAACACCGATGATGAGTACACACCCGCCGCGCACGGCGACAATCGCAACACGGGCAAGACGGTGCTTGATCCCAAGGCCAACTTGCTGCCGATGCTCCGCAACTACGATCTCGGCCCGGGCGATACGGTCTACATCGACACCGGCGATTACATCCACGTCCGCAACGTCCTCATCAGCGGCGAACTGGGCATCGGCGACGATGAGGGCGCCACATTCACCGGCCCAACCGACCTGGGCAAGGTCGCGCAGATCGATCGCGCCAATCCGCACGATGACTCCACGAACATCGAGCTGTACGATGCCGACTTCGTCACGCTCCGGAATCTCACGCTCACCGGCGCGGAGCGAGGTCTGTGGGTACACAGCGGAAGCACGAACTTCACGGGTGAGAACCTGATCGTCGGCTCGAACTCGGAAGATGGCATCGTCATCGAGTCCGACGCCGAGGCATCGCACGTCAACGCCTTGACCGCGATGAACAACGGCCGATACGGCATCCACATCAGTACGACGCTCGCCACGCTCAGCGATAGCTTCGCGTACAACAACACGTCGTACGGCATGTATTTCGTGAACCTCGACGGGGCGGTCGTCAGCAACAACACCGTATATGACAACGGGTCCTACGGCATCTATGTCACCAACACCACGGCATACGACACGGTGGTGATCGAGGGAAACGATGTCTATAACAACACATCGCGCGGAATCAGCGCCTCGACGAATGTGCGCGTGGTCGGCAACACGGTCTACGACCACACAGGCGTCAACGAGATCGGCATTGAAGTCGGGGGTGGTGCGATCGCAGAAGACAACGTCGTCTACGGCAACTACAACGGGATCACCACCAATCACACCGGGCACATCATCGACAACCGGGTTTACAACAACAGCAACTTCGGCATCTATGCGTGCTATGTATCGACGGTTACCGGCAATCATGTGTATTCCAACACGTACGGTATCCGGACCGATTGGTGGAGCAGCTCAAGGTTCTACGGCGAGATAGCGAACAACCTCGTCTACGACAGTGCGGTGACGGGCATTCACATCGAGGGGGGCGGCAACGGGTCTCGCATCCAGAATAACACCGTGTATGAGACGGCTGCGGACGGCATCCGGGTCCAGGACAGCTCGCAGTACGTGCGGCTTCGCGATAACATCATTTGGGTTGACAGCGATCACGGCATCTACGTCGCGAACGACAGCCAGACAGGCTTTGACAGCGACTACAATGTGATCTATCCGACAGGCACCGCGGTGACCGGCTACTGGCAGAGCACGACGCATGCGACGCTCCAGGAGTGGCGCCTGGCGACGTTCGGTGATGCTCACAGTCAGGCGCGTGACCCGCTGTTCGTGGATCCGGCCGGCGGCGATGGCCTGCTTGGATACACCGGCGGCGTGGACCACGGTGTGGATGATGACTTCCACCTGCAGAGCTCTTCCCCGGCAATCGACGCGGGTGATGTGCAGTCGTACTACCTCACCGAGCCAAATAGCGGCGGACGGGTGAATCAAGGCGCGTACGGCAACACCGATGAAGCCACGTCAAGCCCGGTCGAGCTGGTGCAGGTGCTCTTCCCCAACGGCGATGAGCGCCTTGAAGAGGGTTCGGACTACCTGGTCCAGTGGCGAGTGTTTGGCCTGACGTTGAATGACACGATCGCCCTCATCAACGCGGGTGGTGCGACGTCGGACAACTGGCTCGTCGACAAGTACAGCACGAGCGGTTCGACGACGTACACGACGACGGCCATCGACACGAGCGGAGTCACCGACGCCGCCCCGATGGAGGTCTACCAGACGTACCGCCAGGCCAGCTCAGGAATCGGCGGCACGCTCGATTACCATCTCGCGGTGCCCGATGGGACATATGCGCTTCGGCTGCACTTCGCTGAGCACCAGTACACCTCGGCGGGCAGTCGTGTCTTTGATATCTTCGTGCAGGGCGCTCTCGAGATCGACAACTATGACATCTACGCGGATGCGGGTGATCGCTACGTCGCCACGACACAGACGGTGGCGGTGACCGCGGCGGGCGGTGCCGGGATCGACATTCAGTGTGTGAACGAAACGAGCGCCCGGGCGATCCTTGCCGCGATCGAACTCACGCAGGCGACGGCGGCCGGCGTCGCGTCACCAACCGTCGATCTTGATCTCTCGACGGATACCGGCGGCTCATGGAATCCGATCGCGACGAACCTAACGATGGATCACTACGGCCGAGGCGAACACCTGTGGACGGCCGGTCCGCTCACGGCAGGCATGACGGCGCTCATCCGCGCGACCGCCGACGATGCCAGTATGCCGACCGATGTCTCGGATGATCCGTTCGAGATCGTTGAACCCGTGAACATCTACTACGTCAACGACGCATTCAACAATCCGGTCGGCGACTGGACAACGAACCCCGGCAGCGACCTCAACGACGGTCGGACCCCAGCCACGCCGATGGCTACGATCAGCGCCGTTCTCTCTACGTACGACCTTGAGCTCGGCGACGTCATCAAGGTCGACGATGGCACATACAGTCTGCTGAACAACATCATCATCACCGCAGGCGATGCGGGCGTGCAGATCGAGGGGTATCACGACGTTCTGTATCCCGGGCGCCAGGCGCTCCTCGACCGCGGCAACATCGCACAGAACGCCATTGACATCCAGGCGACCGACATCACGCTCTCGCACCTCTGGATCACCGGCGCCTACCACGGCGTCAACGCGACCGATGCAGATGATCTGCGTATCGAGCACGGCATGATCTATGGGAACGACCGGTACGGCGTCCTGCTCGACACAGCCACCGACCGGGCGACGGTGACCGGGGTGACGTTCGACGGCGTCGCCAGCATGCAGAACCACGGCATCTACGCGCAGGGGCCCGAGGCGATTCTGACGGACAACGAGTTCTATGGGCACAGTTCGTACGGCCTGTACGTCTATGACGCCGATCAAGTCACGGTCACCGGGAACGTCAGCCATGACAACTCGTATGGCATCTACGGCCACCAGACATGGGGTTCGCTCTTCGGCACGAACACCGTGTACGACAACAGCAGCCGCGGCCTGTCCGTGACGAACACATATGGTAGCGGGCAAACAGTCGTGAGCGGCAATATCGCCTACGACAACACGGCATACGGAATCGAGGTCTCGGGCGACATTCTCGCCACGGGCAACCAAGCGTACGGGCACGTAGGAACCAACGATGTCGGGATCATCGCGGGCGGCGATGCCGAGGTGCGCGACAACCTCGTCCACGGCAACTACATCGGCATCATGACGAACCACACAGCGTTGGTCGTGCAGAACCGTGTGTATAACAACAGCTTCATCGGAATCGATGCGCGTTACCACTCCGACATTCTCGGCAATCAGGTTTACTCGAACGGGATCGGTATTCGCACGTACTGGTGGTCTTCAGCTCGCTTCTATGGCGAGGTTCGGAACAACGTCGTCTACGACAACAGCGACCACGGCATTCAGGTGGGCGCGACCGGGGCCGGATCGATCATCGCCAACAACACGGTATATCAACTCGTCGGTGACGCCATACACGTTCAGGACAGCTCGACTTCGGCGAACATCCGCAGCAACATCCTTGTGGTGGACAGCGGTCGCGGCATCTTCGTCGCCAATGACAGCCAGGTCGATTTCCAGGCGGACTACAACCTGTACCACCTCACCGGGACGGGCATCATCGGCAACTGGGAGGGGATTGACTTCACGACCCGCGCCGACTGGTTCTATGAGCTTGGGCTGGAAGAGCACGGGAAGATCGCTGATCCGCTGCTTGTTGATCCTGACGGGGCGGACGGCACGCTCGGGTACGAAGCCGGCACGGACTTCGGGCTGGATGACGACTTCCACGTTCCGCCGAGTTCACCGGCCGTCGATGCGGGTGATCCACTTGATTACTACCTGAACGAAATCGACAGCGGCGGTCGTGTCAACATCGGCGCATATGGCAATACGGATGAGGCGGCGGGCAGCCCGGATGAGCTTGCACAGGTGATGTCGCCCAACGGTCTTGAGAAGTACGAACTGAACCAGGCGGTCACGATCGACTGGCGTTCGTTCGGGTTGACCTTTGATGACGCTGTCATGCTCACAAACGCCGGCGCTGACGGGACGGTGGGATACTGGCTCTACGACCGGCACTACTCAACAGGCTCGACGACGTATACCACGACGACGATCACGACGGTTGGCGTTACCGACCCAGCGCCGATGGAGGTCTACCAGACGTACCGCCAAGCCGATTCGAGCATTGGCGGCACGCTTGACTACCACCTCACGGTGCCCGACGGCACGTACACGCTTCGGCTGCACTTCGCGGAACATCAGTACAACTCGGTGGGCAGTCGTGTCTTCGATATCTTCGTGCAGGGCGTCCTGGAGATCGACGACTATGACATCCGGGCGGATGCGGGCGCCATGTATACCGCCACAACACAGACGTTTGCGATAACGGCGGCGGGCGGCGCCGGCATCGACATTCAGTTTGTGAACGAGACCAACGCCCGAGCGATACTGGCTGGGATCGAGTTGACGCAAGCGACAGCCGCGGGTGTGGCTTCTCCGACGGTTGATATCGACGTTTCGACCGACAGCGGCGGTTCGTGGACTCCAATCGCCGTATCGCAATCGATGGATGTGCACGGCCGAGGCTCGTACGCGTGGGCGGCTGACCCCACGACCAGCGGGAACACGGCCCTGATCCGCGTTCGCGCGAATGACGCCTCCATGCCGACTGATGAGTCGGATGAGACGTTCCTGATCGCTAACGACGGCACGGACTACTACATCAACGACGCATCCACGGTCGGCGATGTGATGACTTCCGCGGCGGGGGACAACGCGGTGGATGGCAAGACCCCGGCTACGCCGATGCGAAGCCTGCGGGCGCTCATCAGCGCATACGACCTCGACACGGGCGATATCATCCACGTGGACACGGGAACGCACCAGATCATCCGCGATATCTACATCACCGCGAGTGATGCGGGCGTCACGGTCGAAGGCCCGGACATCGCCCTGGCGCTCTTTGACCGCGCCAATACGACGCACAATGTGTTCAATATCAGCGGATCGGATATCACGCTCCGGTACCTGAGCATCACCGGCGGCGAGGATGGCGTTTCGGCTGTGGCCGCGACCGGGCTTACCGTTGACCAGAGCGACATCTACGGCAACGACGACTACGGCATCTATCTGGACGGCACCAGCCACTCGGCGACGATCACGACCAATCTCGTGCACGACAACCTCCGAGAAGGGATCTACTCATACGGCGCTGACGAGCTGGTCGTGACCGGCAACGAGGTGTACGCCAGCGCCAACCGAGGCGTGTACGTCTACAGCTCATACGGGACGCTGATCGACGGCAATACCGTCTACGATAACAGTTCGTACGGCATGGAGGTCGGCGGTGTGACCGGTCAACCGATCACGACTGTCAGCAACAACGTCGTGTACGACAACGCGGGCGCGTACGGGATGTACGTCTATACGAACCTCCTCGCCTCCGGTAATACGGTGTACGGACACACGGCGACCAACCATTGGGGCATGTACGTCGCGTCGGCGGAGGCGCGAGAGAACGAGGTGTTCGGCAACTACAACGGCATTGTCACGGATACGTACGGCGTCGTTGTCGATAATCGTGTGTACAATAACGCCAACATCGGCATCCATACGTACTACGGGTCGCATGTGATCGGCAATCACGTGTACTCGAACTCGATCGGCATCAAGACGGACTGGTGGAGCAGTGCGCGATTCACCGGTCGCGTTGAGAACAACCTGATCTACGCCAACTCGAACTACGGCCTGCTCATCGAGGGCGGCGGGACCGGCGCATTCGCCAACAACACGATTTACCAGGAAGTCGGCGACGCCATCCGTGTGCAAGATTCGGGCAACGGCGTATACATCGAGAGCAACATCCTCTGGGTGGCTGACGGCTATGCGATCTGGGTTGACACCAACAGCGAGCCTGGATTCCACAGCGACTACAACCTCTTCCACATCACGGGCGTCGGAAAGCTCGGCACGTGGCAGGACATTGAGTTCCTCAGCGCCGAGGACTGGCGGTATGAACTCGGCCTGGACCAGAACAGCCGATTCGGCGATCCGCTCTTTGTCGATATTGACGGTGCGGACGACGTGCTGGGTTACGACGGCGGGGACTTCGGCCTGGATGACGACTTCCATATCCTGCCCGCATCACCGGCTGTGGACGGCGGCGATCCGGATGCGATGTACCTTACTGAGCCGGACAGCGGCGGACGGATCAACATCGGGCGATACGGCGACACCACTGAAGCCGCGGCAAGCCCGGATGAGGTCGTCCACGTTCTCTCACCCAACGGCTTTGAGAAGCTCGAGCTGGCTGAGGATGTGACGATTGAGTGGATCGGCTGGGGGCTGGGCACCGTCAATACGCTGGCGACCATCAACTCGGGCAACGCCGGCGCGATCGGGCAGTGGGCAGCGGATCAGTATTACGTGGACGGCTCGACCAGCTCGTTCACATCCGTCGTTGACACCAGTGGCGTGACGAATCCGGCTCCGATGGAGGTCTACCAGTCGTACCGCCGGGCAGCTTCATCCGGCGTCGGGAACACACTGAACTACCAGATCCCCGTGCCGGACGGCGTGTACACGCTGCGTTTGCACTTTGCCGAGCCTTCGTACACGGGCGCGGGCAGCCGTGTGTTCGACATCCTCGCTGAGGGCCTGCTTGAGGTCGATGATTTCGATATCGCCGCGAGCGCCGGTGGGAGGTACATCGCGACGACGGCGACCATCAGCGTCACTGCGGTAGGCGGCGACGGCATCACGCTGACCTTCGTTAACGAGACAAGTGCCTACGCGATCGTCAGCGCCATCGAGCTGACCGAAGCGGCGGGCGGCGTTCCCTCACCGACGGTTGACATCGACCTCTCCACGGATTCCGGCGGATCATGGTCCTCGATCGCGACGGGTGTGGCGACGGGCGTGTTCGGCCGAGGTTCATACCTGTGGGCAGCCGGGCCTCTCACACCGACCAACGAGGCGCTCATCCGCGTCACGGCGAACGACGGCACGATGCCGACCGATCAGTCAGACAACACGTTCCTGATCGCGAACAACGGGACGGATTACTACATCAACGACGCCTTCACGGCTGGTGACGTTCTCATGACGGCCGTGGGTGATGACGCAGCGGACGGCAAGACGGCTGCGACGCCCATGGCGACGTTGTGGTCACTGATCAACGCCTACACGCTTGAAGCAGGGGATGTCGTCCATATCGACACGGGCGACTACCGTGTGTTCCGAAACATCGAGATCACGCCGAGCGATGCCGCTGCGGTGTTCCAGGGAGAGACCGGCGCGACCGCGATGTACGATCGCATGTACCAGTACCGGAATGTCTTCGACATCACGGGTTCTGATACGTCACTGGTCAACCTGCGTATCACCGGCGGCGAGGATGGCGTCTCCGTCATCGGCGCGACGGGAGTCGCGGTGTCGCAGTCAGAGATCTTCGAGAACGACGACTACGGCATCTATCTGG
>JAGLTS010000068.1 GCA_023135165.1 Phycisphaerales bacterium
TACGGCATGGAGGTCGGCGGTGTGAACGGTCAACCGATCACGACGGTCAGCAACAACATTGTGTACGACAACGCGGGCGCGTACGGGATGTACGTCTACACGAACGTCCTCGCATCCGGCAACACCGTCTACGGACACATCGGCAGCGGCCGCTGGGGCATGTACGTCGCATCGGCTGAGGCGAGACAGAACGAGGTGTTCGGCAACACAAACGGCATCCTGACCGACACGGTTGGCATCGTGACCGGAAACCGGATCTACAGCAACGAAGAGATCGGCATCCTGACGTACTACAACAGCCAGATTCTCGGCAACTACGTCTACTCCAACTCGATCGGCATCAAGACGGATTGGTGGAGCTCTTTGCGATTCGCCGGTCGCGTCGAGAACAACCTCGTCTACGCGAACACGAATCAGGGCATCCTGGTCGAGGGAGGCGGGAACGGGTCCATCTTCATCAACAATACCGTGTTCCAGGAGGTCGGCGACGCGATCCGGCTCCAGGACTCATCGAGCGATGTGACCGTCCGAAACAACATCCTGTGGGTGGAAAGCGGGTACGCGCTGTACCTCGACCCGAACAGTCAGACCGGCTTGGACAGCGACCACAACCTGTTCCAGATCGGAATCGATCCGGATGCGCATCTGGGCTACTACGACAGCACAGACTACGACGCCCTTGCGCTGTGGCAGACGGATACGGGTGGAGACGCCAACAGTCTGGCGGGCTTCGCGCTCTTCGTCGATCCGGATGGCGCTGATGACGTGCTCGGGTACAGCACGACGGGTGACGGCTACGACGGCGGCCCCGATGACAACTTCCAGCTTGCCGCCGGCTCACCCGCGATCGACCGGGCTCAGTCGTTCCAGGCGCCGGTGACGGATATCGAAGGCAACCCGCGTGTCGATGATCCCGGAACCCCGAACCTCGGCGGCGACTACTACGTCCAGAACAACCTCGGCGTAAGCCTCTTCACTGCGACCGGAACGGCTCAGACGTGGCGATCGAACACCACATACTGGGCGTACACCATGCCGTTCACATTCCCGCTGTTCGGCATCGACCACACGCAGGCGTATGTTTCAACTGAGGGCTTTATCCAGTTCGACACGGCCAGTTACGCGAATGACAACTCCAACACGACTGCGGAGTTGATCGCATACGCGCGCGTTGCGCCGCTCTGGGACAACATCCGCACGAACGGCACGGGCGATGACATCTTCATCGACGAGTCCGTGCCGAACCAGGTCACGATCCGATGGGACGCCACGAACGAGGCGGATGACAGCGATGTCAACGTCTCCGTCACGATGTTCGACAATGGTGAAGTCCGATTCGACTACGGCCCGGGCAACACCAACCTGACCCCGACGATCGGCATCTCCGCAGGCGACGGCTTGCAGTACCTGCTTGCGAGCTACGACGGTCAGGCGGTGCTCACCGATGTCGATTCCATCCAGTTCGATCTTGAGATTGGCTTCGTGGACATCGGGGCATACGAGTTCCAGGGATCGAGCAGCGACACGACTCCGCCGATCATCACCGCCACGACGCCCATCGCGGTCCACGACGAGGGTGCGACGAACATCTCGCTGTCAGAGATCGCGATCACCTTCAGCGAGGCGCTCAACCCGATCGACGCGAATGCGATCGCCAACTACGACCTGCGTGCACCGGGCCTGAACGGCCTGTACGACGACGGTGACGATGTGATCTACACCGCGATCCCAAGCTACACGACGGGCGACTTGTTCGTGACGCTCAACATCATTGGGCCGACGCTGCCCGAAGGTGAATACCGCCTGATGGTCAGCCCGACGGATGCCCTCCGCGATCTGGCGGGCAACGTGCTCGACGGCGACGAGGTCGGCGGTGCCGGCGGCGCGTACGTGCGGATCTTCGATGTTGATCTCACCGCACCGTCGCTCGTGAGCGTGCTCATCAACGACGGGCTCTACTCTCGAAGCTGGGTGGATGCCATCGACATGACGTTCGACGAGGCGATGGTCCTGCCTGATCTGACCGATCTGCGACTCACCGGCCTGGGCGTCGGCGTCGTTGATCTGGTCGCCATTGGTGGGTCGCTCTCATACGACGGCCCCAGTTTCACGCTGATGCTGGACATCCCGGATCGATTCGCGTTGGCTGATGATCGCTACACGTTGGAGGGCTGGTCGTCGGCGGTGACGGATCTGGCGGGCAACCCGCTCGACGGCACGCCGGCCACCTATGTGCTCCTGTCCGAGTTCCACAAGCTCGGAGGCGATATCGATGGTAATGCGGTCGTTGACCAGTCCGACCTGGGCATCCTCCTCGCAGCCTACGGACAAGTGCCCGGCGATCCCTTCTGGGACCCGAATGCGGACCTCGATGGCAACGGCGCAGTCGGGCAGACCGATCTCGGCGTCCTGCTGGCCAACTACGGCTTCAGCGTCGGACCGATCCTCCTGACAGGCGGCGGAGACGGTGATGTCGATACCGACGGCAGAACTGCAAGCGGGCAGGCTGATCCGGGTCAGCCGGGTCCCGTCTACGTGTTGCCTGCGACCGCAGCGACCGGTATGTGGCAGCCCGATCGTGGGCACGACCCGCTGCGAATCGACCTGAACCCGGCCGGCCGTCTTGTTGACTGGTTCGATCGGCACACCGAGCGGACCGTTCGCCGATCGCTGAGTCTGATCGATCAGGATCATCTGGAGGTCAACCGTTTTGCGGAGAACAATCTAGCCGATCTGAGCCGGTGAGCCTGAAACTCGCACGGAGTCGTGCGCATCACGGGCGTGGGTGCGCCCGGACACACACCGCACTCGGCGGTACGCGCCGGTGTCAAGTCCTGATCAGACGTTGTCACCTTGGAGGGGTGAATGACGGGGATGTTCCATTGCGGAATGCGGCTCGGCGAGCCTCAGCCGTGGCCGGGCTCGCACAAACGGATAGGAGCTGGACATCCTCTACCTGATACCTCCCGAGCCGAGATTCGGGTGCGAACGGCAGGCACGAGTCGACTACATGTCGAAAACCCAGAGCACGTTGTGCGGGTCATTCCAAAGGACGACGACCATGGCGATCCAAGTCGCAACTGGCAGCGCGATAAGCAGAACCGCGCGAAGCCAGCGTCGTCCCTGCACTTCGAGAGCGATGCCGGACAGTAGTGCCAGCCCGCCCAGCACTGCGAACGGGAAGCCGAGTACCACAATGCAACCCAGCAGCTCCCAAAACGCCTCCACCGTCGTATTGATGTGGTTGGGGTCATGTATCGAGCCGTTGGGTCGGCGCCCCAGCGCCGACCAGGCCAGCCACCACGTTCCATAGAACAGGACCAGGATGAGCAGCGGATATGCCGCGACCCACAGCGCCACACACGTCGGCCAGCGTGGTCGAAGCCGTCTTGTTGCCGAGTAGGTCGAGGGATCGTCGGTGTCGAACGCTCGGCCGCACTCGGGGCAACGGCGTCCTCGCAGATGCGCCAGCGGGTAGGCGCATCCGAGGCAGAAACGGGATTCGGGGCCATCCTCATTCATGATGATCGAGACCACTCTGCGCAGTGCCCGGTTCCCCTCGGCAGCACCACATGCAGCCACACGCGGATTCTACCCCCGCGCTTCACCGGACGATGCGACGTCCCAGGGCGCTCGTCCTACCAGTGCCCGCGCCCAGGAAGAGGGCAGGTGATGCCGTAGCACCCCCGGCCGTGTCGCAAGCTCGCAAGAGACCTCTTCGCCGAGGCAGTGGCGCAGAGAGCGAGCGAGGCGCTCAGCACCTCGCTCTCAGTAACGTACGCATCGAATGGGCCATACTGGACTTGAACCAGTGACCTCTTGTGTGTCATACAAGCGCGCTAGCCAACTGCGCCAATGGCCCGAATGCTTCCGTCAGGCGACACGATACCCCGAATCCGCTTGCTCGTCCACCGGAAATCAGTGCCGAGATTGAGCAGCGGCTGTGGGGCGGCGGGGCGGTCACTCGGCAGCTTCGTACTTGGCCAGGGCGGCCTTGGCCCATCGGCTCAGCACCATGAAAATCGCGATGGCGAACACGATCGTCACAGCCAGGAACCAGAAGCGATATGGATTCTCCCGGGCCTGGTCGAGACTGCCCAGCATCGTCCCGATCCAGACGCAGATGACCAGGCGCGGGGCCATCCCGACGAGCGTGCCGAGCACGTACGCGGGGAAGTTGACCCGCATCGACGCCATGACGAAGTTGCTCAAGGCGAAGGGCAGGTTCGGCGGAAACCGCAGCAGCGTGATGACACCCAGCGTCCCGACGAAACCGCGATCGACCAGCGCGTGATGCACGATGCGGGCCTTGGGGTGAACCTCGATCTGCTCCATGACCTTCTTCTCAGCGACGATCCACACCCAGCCGTATGCGATGATCGCCGCGCCGACCGCGCCGGACACGGCAACAGTCGATGCTGCCGGGATGCCGATCGTTGCGCCGAAGAAGATGCCCACGACGATGCTCAGCGCTTGCGTCGGCATGATGGCGAAGCCCGCCAAGCCCATCATCATCAGCGAGAAGACAACAGCGCCAGCCGTGCCGAGCGATTCGATCCACGGCTGGATCTTCTTCATGAACGCGATCATGAAACCGATGCCGATGAGCGGCAGGATGATCGTCAGCACGCCGAAGACGCCCGCAGCGCCGAGGTTCTTGACGATCGTGAGCGCATCGTCCGCCGGCTCATCGCCTGTTCGCGGCGCATCCGAGGGTTCGATCGGGTCGGGTTCAGTTGTCTGATCGTTCATGTGAGCGTACCTCACGTGTGCGCCGCAGCGCCGCAGTGGCTGATATGACTGATCCGTTCGATCCGATCGGCAGGCCCGGCGACGAACAGGTACTCGCGGTTCCGCAGGTGGGAGATCGTACCGACCTTTTCCCCTGCCGGGTTGTGAATGCCGATCTGCGCCCCGACATAGCGTTTGCAGTCGTGTTCGAGCGTGATGACCGATCCGCGCGTCGCGAGCATCTCCTCAAGCGCATCGCGTGTGATGTAACCCTCATCGCTGAACGACACGATCAGGATCGGCGCCTGGATGGCCTGAGCGACGTCGGCCAGCGCCTGGTGAATCGCCTGCTTGGAGTTGAACGGGCTGCGGCGGGTCTTGCAGTCGATGCGCTTGCGCGCGACGCCGTAGACCTCCGGCCGATCCCAGCGGACGAGCGTTTCCCAGATGTGGTAGTTGCCGAGGTAGCTGTGCTGGTTGTACGGCGGGTCGAGGTAGGCGACGTCGGCGGTCAGCGTGCGTGCCGCGTCGATCGCTTCACCGTGGTGCGCCTGTCCCTTGCCGCAACGGGCACGGGGCAGCACGTCGGGCATGCGCAGTTCGAGGTCATTGTGCGATCGCGGAGCCCAGCTCTTGAGATACGCCATTTGCAGGCCGGTCGTCGAGTCCACGCGGTCGGCTGCTTCCATGAGCGACACGAGAAGCACCGCTTCAAGTTCAGGCCCAAGCGACTTGGCGGCGATCGCATCGCGGATGGCGTCGATGCGCTCGCCGTTCTTAGGTTGGATATACCGCGCGAGCGTGCAGTACTGCTCGGTGAAGTAGCCCGGCGTTCCGCGCAGCGAGCGTAGTTCGTCGATGAGCAGCATCGCATCGCGCTCGATGTCGTTGCGATCAGCCTGGATGTAGCAGCGCGCAAGCGCAGCGGCGTAGGCGTTGTGGTCATTTGCGAAGACCTGGTAGCCGCGCTTCTTGAGTGCGTGGCCGACGCGCGATGTGCCTGAGAACAGGTCGATCACGCTGCGGACATCGGGCAGCTCGTCGATGATGCCGACGATGGCGGGGATGAGCGTTCGTTTTGACCCGATGTACTTGATCATGCGCGGAACATGTGAGGGGAATCGGCGACGGTGCGGACCCGAGTCAGGGTATCGGATCAGTCGCGGTGCGGTGCGCACGAGTTGTCGGCGGGCGCGGAGAAAACCCGCACGTGCTGCCGTGCGGGTCTCAATGGGAATCTCAAATGTTCATCGCGGATCAGGCGACGTCGGTCTGCTCCAGCGGCTTGGGCGGCCGCATCGCGATCATGATGACGGCGCCAAGCAGGCACGCGACGCCGGCGGGGATGATGGCCCACATCCAGATGTGATGGTCGCCCATGATGCCGCCCGCAATCGGGCCGACGATGCCGCCGACGCCATAGGCGAGGAAGACAAGCGGGTAGTTGCTGCCGACGTTCTTGTTTCCGAAGAAGTCGGCGGTGGCGGCGGGGAAGAGGGCGAAGTTGCCGCCGAAGTTGAAGCCGATGACCGCAGCGCCGATGTACAGACCCCATTCGTTGCCGGCGATGAAGTAGAAGAGAATCATCATGACGCCTTGCGCCAGGCACATGAGGATGATCGCGTTCTTTCGGCCGGTGAAGTCGGAGACCGTTCCCCAGATGATCCGCCCCAGCCCGTTGAACAGTGCATAGAACAGGCCCATCGCGGTGCCCGTGATGACGTCGGCGTTCTCAATACCGCCGGCCGTCAACTTGTCGATGCCGAAGAGCTTGATGATGCCGATGACCATCAGGCCGGCCGTCGCGCCGAAGACGAAGGTCATGAACAGGCCCCAGAACTGCGGCGTGCTGACCATTTGCTTCATCGTGTAGTTGGTCAAGCCCGATGACGCGTGCGTGGCGGGTGGGGGCGTCCACCCCTTGGGGAGCCAGCCCGATGGCGGGTTGACCATCACCATGGCGCCCGCGGCGACGAGCACGGCGAAGAGGATGCCATAGAGCCGGAAGACCTCTTGCACGGACCACCCCATGCCGTAGAGGCCGGTCCAGTCACCGCTGAGCTTGACCGGGCCGAAGGTGAACCCACCGGTGAGCTTGACCCAGATGAGCGCGCCAAAGCCGAAGCCGGCGACGGCAAGCCCGGTGATGAGGCCCTTCTTGTCGGGGAACCACTTGACGAGCGCCGCGATCGGGCAGACATAGGCGAAGCCGATGCCCGCGCCGCCGATGAGGCCGACGCCGATCAAGACCCACCAGAACGCGCTCGGGTCGTTTGGCGCGAAGCTGGCGATGATGTAGCCAAGCCCCATGATGATGCCGCCGGTCATGGCGACGATTCGTGGGCCGACCTTGGCTTGCCACTTGCCCGCGATCAGCGCCATGAACACAGCGAACGACGCCAGCCCGACGCCGAAGATGATCTGCGTCTGCGTCTTGCTGAAGTCAAACGTCTCGGGGTTCGTCAGCTTCTTGGTGAAGGCGGACCACGCGTAGATCGCACCCAGACAGAGTTGAATCAGAATGCCGCCGGCGACGACAATCCAGCGGTTCATGGTCTTCTCAGCCATTGCCGATTCCTTTCAGACGTGGAGAAACAGCGAATCCGGGGAGTGTACAGCACAGCGAACGCTTGTGAGTGACGCCAAGCGGACTGACGCAGCCGTTTTTGGCGGATTGGCGGCAGTCGGGCTGTCGCGCAGCGCCCCGTGCAGATGGGACGCAGCGGCGCGGATGCGTTGTGCCCGCGACGGTACCATGTCGCCATGTCCACACTCACCTGCAACACCGCCGGCGAATCACACGGCCCGGGGCTGATCGTCCTCATCAACGGCCTCCCCGCCGGTCTTGAAGTTGACACCGACCTGATCGACGCTGAGCTTCACAGACGCCAGGGCGGCTTCGGCCGGGGCGGTCGGCAACGGATCGAGCAGGACCGTGTCGAGCTGCTCGCAGGCGTACGCCTCGGCAGGACGATCGGCTCGCCCGTGGCGATGCGTATCGCCAACCGTGACAGCCGTCTCGACGATGTGGACAAGACGCCGCCTGTCCATTGCCCGCGTCCCGGACACGCGGACCTGCCGGGCAGCATCAAGCACCTTACGACCGACTGCCGCGAGACGCTCGAACGCGCCTCGGCGCGCGAGACGGCTGCCCGCGTCGCAGCGGGAGCGCTCACGCGCGGCCTGCTGCGCGAGTTTAGCATCACGACGTTCTCGTTCGTGCGGTCGATCCTCGATGCGATGTGGACCGGCGAGCCTGCTGAGGCGAATCTGCCCGCCCTGCTCGCCGCGCGTGATGCGAGCGAGGTGTACTGCCCCGACCCCTCCATCAGCGAGGAGATGATCGCGCGCATCCGTCGGGCGGCGGCAGCCAAGGACACGCTCGGCGGGTTGGTTGAAACACACGTGTTCGGCTGTCCTATCGGCTTGGGATCGTGCGCGAACTGGTATGAAAGGCTGGACAGCCGAATCGCCGCGGCGGTCATGGGCATCCAGGCGTTCAAGGCAGTCGAGATCGGCATGGGCAAGGAGTGCGCATCGCGCCCCGGTTCGCAGGTGCACGACCCGATCGGCTATGACCCGACCAAACGCGACACGCCTGCCTTGGGTTTCACGCGCCAAAGCAACAACGCAGGTGGAATCGAAGGCGGCATGACCAACGGTCAACCCGTCGTCGTGCGCGGCGCGATGAAGCCCATATCGACGCTGCTGCAAGGCATGCCGTCGGTCGACCTTCGTACGAAGCAAGCAGCGCGATCCGACCATGAGCGCAGCGATACCTGCGCCGTCAGCGCCGCATCCGTCGTGATGGAAAACGTCGTCGCATTCGAGATCGCCCGAGCGCTCATCGACAAGTTCGCAGGCGACTCGATGACTGAGATGCGCCGGAACTACGATGCATACCTCAGCGCCGCCCGCGACCTCGGCGGGGATGCCGGCTAACCCCAGTCACGCAACACAACAGAGATCTGGATTCCGTGATTCCGGCGCACGCGCGGAAGCCTGCGATGCGCGCTGCATGGCGCAAAAAAAGCCCGGCGTTCAGGACGAATCCCAAACGCCAGGCCTCGTGGGGGTCGTGGTTGTCGCACTTGTTCCTCAAGTGCGCATACATCTTAGTGCGAACCGTGCGCGAGTGCACGCGCTTTTCGTCGAGAAATCGCAAAAAGTTTGCCAAAGGACGCTTGGGCGTCGTATGGGGTCATCGGCGTCACCAGCATGGTCGTCGGTAAGACTCCGCCCGGGTGCAGATCGGGGCGCAAAAAAAAGCCCAGCGTTCAGGAATAAACCCAAACGCCAGGCCTCGTGGGGGTCGTGGATTGTCGCACCCGGGTCACCGAATGCGCATGCACTGTAGACCGCACATGGGGTGAGTGCTAGCGGTTTTCCTGAGAAATCGCAGAAAGTTTACGAGATGCCGCCTGGAGATCGGACCAGACCTTTCGACGGTTATCCGGGGTGTACTGACGCAGTAGATATGCCGGGTGAAATGTGGGCATTACGGGAATCCCAGCGTACTCGTGCCACTGCCCCCTGATCCGGGTGATTCCCTCCCGTGTGTCCAGCAGCAGCTTCGACGCAGGCGACCCGAGGGCCACGATGACCTTCGGCTGAATGATGCGGATCTGACGCTCAAGGTAAGGCCCGCACTTCGCCGCTTCCGCAGCGGTCGGCGTGGCGTTTTGCGGAGGTCTGGCCTTGAGTACGTTTGCGATGTACACATCCTCGCGCCGAAGTCCAAGCGCCTCAATCATTTCGGTGAGCTTCTGACCCGATCGGCCCACGAACGGTCGACCGATCCGGTCCTCTTCCGCGCCCGGCGCTTCGCCGATGAACATCAACTCCGCATCGGGATCGCCCTCGCCGAAGACGGTCTGGGTGTGCCCGGTCGCCACCGTGCAATGCGGGCACTCGGCATCATGCTCGCGATGCAGCTCGTCGAGCGCGCGTTGTTTGTCCTCTCGCGTCATCGGTTCGCCCTGTGCCTGTGGAACGCCCGCCTGCGAGGTGAACAGCGATCCTGTCCGCACCGGCTGCGGCTGCGCATCACCGGCCGGCTCGTGCGCGGGCGAAGCGGGTTCCGTTGCCGCTTCATCCACCTCACGGATTGGCAGCCGATCGACGCCGAGCATCTCCAGCGTGCGCAGGTGCTCGCGAACGGCGCGGCGAATCTGTTGTGAATCCAGCGATGTGCTCACAGGTTGTCGGCCATCCAGCGCGCCGCAGCGCAGCCACCTGTTCGGGTCAATCCTCGGGAGCGTTGGTCTCGACGGTGTCGCGGAACGCCTGATTCAGCTTCGCCGTGATCGGGCCTCGCTTGCCCGAGCCGATGATCATGTGGTCCACCTTGGTGACGGCGATAAGCTCCGCGCCGGTGCCCGTGAGGAAGACCTCATCCGCGACCCTGACTTCCTCGATCTTCATGTCGTGCTCGACAGCCGGGATGCTGAGCTTCTTGCAGAGATCCAGGACGAACTGCCGCGTGATGCCGTGGAGAATGCCTGCGGTGACCGGCGGGGTCCACACGGTGCCATCCTTCACGATGAAGATGTTGTCACCGGTGCACTCGCTGACATAGCCGTCCGTGTTGAGCATGATGGCTTCGAGGACGCCCGCGTCGATGGCCTCGATCTTGGCCATGATGTTGTTGAGGTAGTTGAGGCTCTTGACGCTGGGGTCGAGGGCACGCGGATCGTTGCGAATCCGCTTGGCGGTGATGACCGCCAGGCCGGCCTCGTACAGCTCGGGCGGATAGAGCTGGATACTGTCAACGATGGTGATGACATTGGCGCGCTCGCATTGGAAGGGGTGCAGCCCGAGGTTGCCATCGCCGCGTGTGACGACCAGGCGGATGTAGGCATCCTTGAGGTCATCCGCCTTGATGCCGTCGCGCATGGATTGCTCGATCTCCACTTTGGTGTAGGGGATCGTGAGGCGCAGTGCGTCAAGTGAGCGGTAAAGCCTGTCGATATGCGACTTACACTTGAAGATGCGTCGGTTGTAGACGCGGATTCCTTCAAATACTCCGTCGCCGTAGAGTAGACCGTGGTCAAAGACGCTGATTTTGGCGTCTTCCTTTGGAACGAGATTCCCGTTGATCCAGATCGCCATGGAGGCCTCCTCGCATAAGGGGGTGCACAGTGCGGGCATGATAGCGATTCGGCCGCTGTGCGTGGCCGGCTGGCGCACGGAGAACAGACGACGAACAGCCACCGAGACCTGAGCGGCGTCGAGTCGTGCTTGGGTGATGTTTGGGTTCCGATAAAGCGGTCGGCGGTCGGGGTGGGAAGCTAGGCAAGTCCGGTTGTGCCGATTGTGACGTCTGCATCGGTTAGGGCGGCACTGCGGCGGGAGGTGTGCCAAGCCTGCCGGACACCTTCTCGGATCGGGGTGATGTGTCAGACAAGTTGGGACGACATATCCAGATGCTCGGATAAAATAATCTGAGTGGATTGGATTGATATTGGACTTTCTACTTGTACAACGCGATCCTGGTGCTACCCTGTGGGACGAAGGTGTGGAGTCCGCACCCACTGGGGAGAGAGTTGAACGGGCAGTATGGTTGCTGCTCGGTGCCGCACGGCGACACGCGGATATCAATTTCTCGACATCAGTATGGGTCGGCCATGTCGGTCTCGGCGCGGTTGTGCCGGGCTCCCACTGTGTGTGATTGTTTCTCAGTTCTTGCATAATCTCAGTACGCGAGGAGATCAGACAGATGAGCATGACTCGTAATCTTTGTGGCTTGGCGTTGGTCGCTCTTGCCGGAACCGCTGTGAGCGCCAACCCGGAAGTGGCCAGCTCGGCCGACCGCATCAGCGTCGAGCGCGGCATCACTCTCACCAACGACGGGAACGTATCGACCGGTACGTACGATCTGGTGTTTGACAACATGACAAACACCCCCAGCGCTACCGGGCTGAACGTGTCCTACACCGACCCGGCGTCGTATACGGGCGGCAGCACGTCCACCTACGCCTACCTCGTTCCGATGTCCAGCGTCGTTGGCGGGCTGTGGGCGGCTTGGGACGCGGGCGATGGCATCCCCAACGACATCTGGTGGGATGAGTACGCTGCCGACCTGACTGCCTGGGGCGAGGCCGGCTCGCTGCAGACCATCACCAAGTTCGACACCATCGTTGTCATCGTCAATCAGGACGGCGTCGAGCGCGACAGCACGATCCAGTTCCTGTGGTTCAACTACGAGGGCGATACGTTCATGGGTGGTGCCGGCTACGTCTACACCGTGCCCGTCGGCTACGGCGGCTGGTTCGATGACGAGTACGATTTCAATGCCGACGGCGTTGTCTTCGACATCTACGACATCGGCTACGTCTGCTTCGACTGGTACAACTTCCCGGATGTCGGCACGGACACCGGCCATGGCATGATGATCGCCGGCGGTAGCCTCATGGGCGGCGCCTTCCCGTATCCGGATACCCTCTGGACACTCGGTGAGACGCTGGTCGAGTCCTGGATCAATGCCGACCCCGTCACCAACGTCGATCCGATGTGGGATGGCGAGACTGGCACGAGCTACCTGGACGTCCTCAACACGGGCGATCTGTGGAACCTCGGCTACGTGGACGACGTCACGAATCCGACTTGGGAATGCGCCCACGACTTCCCGTTCAGGATTTACATCGAAACCGGCGGCAGCGCATGCCCCGGTGACCTCGACGGCGATGGCGACACCGATCAGTCCGACCTCGGTATCCTCCTGGCTGCCTACGGCATCAATGCCGACGGCGACCTCGACGGCAACGGCGTTACCGATCAGTCCGACCTCGGCATTCTGCTCGCTGACTACGGCTGCCCCTGGTAAGCTGGAAGTCAAGCCGAAGAACCTTCTTTGAAGGACACGCGAGGGCTGCTCATCCGAGCAGCCCTCGTCTTTTTTGCGCCGGGATGACCGCACGCCGCGGGTGAACGGATGGCGCACGTTGCGGCAATGAACGGAGCCGGGTTCTGTGAACCCGGAGTACGTTCGTGGTGCACGTGTGCGAGATTGCAGTTCCCGGTGGTCAGCGCGGCGCTGCTGCTTCGTCCGCCGGGCTGTCATCCGCAGCACGCGAACCTGTGATGACCCAATCGCTCGTATCCGGCGGCGTGGCGCCCGCTCGATTCACCTGCACCACGGCGAGGATCAGGTTGACGACAAGCTGGATGACGCCCACCGCGGCGAGAATCGACAGGAAGACCAGATTGACCTGTGTCGTGACGGCTCGCGGCGCGACACCCGCGACGATGGCGATCCCCACCCCGTAGATGACCAGCAGCGTCTTGAACTCCGTCGGGCCGAAGCGAGCCAGCGTGAACTCGCCGATCATCTTCGCCTTGATGTTGGTGAGGACGGCGGTGGCGTAGATGACAAGGATGCCGACGATCGCGAGGTCAAGTCTGTCGCATGCGATGCCCAGGCCGACGAACCAGTAGGAGAACGACAGCGGATCGGTGAAGTGGTCGAGCAGCTCGCCGCCGTTTCTGCATTGACCGGTGGATCGCGCGTGGGTTCCATCCACCATGTCGGCGAGATGATTCCCCGCCACGCCTGCTGCGACAAGCACGCCGCCCCACCAGTACCTCGGCGAGAGCGCGAACCCGAATGCCGCGGCGATCGCGAGCACGTGCCCGACGGCGATGATGCCTTCGGGTGGAAACCACCTCGGAACGTGGAGCGCGCGATACAGCCTCGGCACGACCGGCATGAGAAGTGGATCAATCAGACTGTGCGAAACGCGTTTGCTCATTGGGCGTCCTTCCGCGACAAACATTGCAGGGACGTGCGGCGCGTTCAGCGGAGATTGTAGATGACCCCGCAGCGTGCTGCGTCGGTCGGCTCGGCGACGCACCGGCGAACGGCGCTCCGGGACGCGGTATACTCAGGCTGACAGGACGCATGCGAGGAGCCGACCGACGCGATGGCAGATGTGAACCCTCATGAACAGTACGACGCGGCGCGGGCTCACTACGAAGCCGGCCGGCTCGATGACGCCGGACGCGCGCTGGCAGCCCTTCTTGCTGAGCATCCAACACACGATCAAGCCATCAACCTGCTCGGCGTGATTTCGCTGCGCACCGGCCGGGGCGAGTTGGCGGTCGCGCTGTTTCAGCGGGCTGTCTCCGTCAACGCGGATGCGCCCGAGTACTTGATGAACCTCGGCAACGCCCAGACATCGCTTGGCCGATACGACGCAGCGGTCGCCAGCATGAAACGTGCGATCGACCTTCACCCGCGATGGACCGAGGCGTACCTGAGCCTGGCGGAAGCGCTGCGGCTGATGGGCAAGACCGACGTCGCGATCGCGGTCTGCGAGCAGGCGATTCGCTTCGAGCCTGAGTCGGCTCAGGCGCACGCGCTGCATGGACAACTGCATCTCTCCGAGGACCGCCTCGATGAAGCGGAGTCGGCATACCGTGCTGCGGATCATCTCGCGCCGCACAGCAACGACATCATTGCCGGCCTGGCGTTGATCCATGAGCGCCGCGGCGAATCCGAGGCTGGTTTCGCATTGGTTGAGTCGATTGTCCACAGCGGCAAGAGCAACGTCTCGGTTGAGCTTGTCTACGGTCGCATCGCGCGTCAGTTAGGCAAGGGTGACGAGGCCGTGGCCGTGCTTGAGCAGCGTCTTGGTGATGCGGATCTCCCTGTGGCATCGCAGCGCCAGATCCACTACGCGCTGGTCAAGCTCTGCGACAAGGTCGGGCGGTATGAGCAGGCGTTTCGACATGCTGAACAGGCCTACAGCGACAGCGCGGAGTCGGAGCAGGCGGCAAAGGCGGCATCGCAACTCGCAGATGCTCTGAGAGAGGTTTTCGCTCCTGAGCGCTTCGAGGTGCTGCCTGTCGCTACGGTAGAAACGCGCAGACCAATTTTCATCGTTGGCATGCCGCGCTCCGGCACGAGCCTCGTCGAACAGATCCTCTCCTGCCATCCAGCCATCGAAGCAGGCGGCGAGCTTCAGCATATCCCGCGGATGGTGAGATCCTTGAGTGATCGTTTCGGCCTGATCCACCCATATCCCTTGTGCGTCCCCGACCTTTCGGGCGATCAGATGAATGAGCTTGCGCGCGAGTATCTGAAACATCTCGACGACATCTCTTCGGATGCGCCGCACGTCACCGACAAGCTTCCCGGCAACGTCCATCATCTCGGCCTGATCTTGCGGCTCTTCCCGGATGCGCGCGTGATTCATTGCGTGCGACACCCTCTTGATACCTGTCTATCATGCCTTTTTGAGGATTTCGGCGAGCGCTTGCTGCATACGCGCAGTCTCCAGGCGCTTGGTGAGCACTACGTGCTGTACGACCGACTCGTGCGACATTGGAAGCATGTGTTGCCGATCCCGATATTCGATGTCGTCTATGAAGACATGGTGGAGCAGCAGGAGCGGACCAGCCGCGCGATGATTGAGTTCCTTGATCTGCCATGGACCGATGCGTGTCTTCGGTTCCACGAAAGCGATCGGGTGGTCGCCACGGCGAGCTACGATCAGGTTCGCAAGCCGATATACAAAAGCTCGTCGGGTCGTCACCGTCATTATCAGCGGCAGCTCGCGCCGCTGGCTGAGGCGCTCGGCGGTGTGCTTGAGGGTTGGTAGGTACATCGGGTGCGCCGGGGTGTGATGTGGATGGGCACATCGTCTCGCGGGGAATGATGGAATCTCGTCGATGTGACGCTCTTGCGGGGAATCGCCGAAGCCGGCGAGCGTTGAACGGGTACGACTACGTGAACTGACGAAGCGCAGGTAGGCGATCAACGTATCACAGATCGCATTCTGCTGATCTGGTTGCGCAGTAGGGCCGCGATGTGTTGCGCAAGCGATGGGTGCGCGCAGCCCGCCTGAGTGAGTACGCCGACGGGGGACTGAATGTGATTCCCATGCAGCCCCTCGTGCTCCTTTTTCAGAACGCCGACGCCCATCACAGGCGGGGCGAGTTGCAGCAGGCGGAGGCGCTGTATCGTCAGGTCATCGCGTTGTGTCCCGACCACGCCGAGACCATGCACCGCCTTGGAGCGATCGCCCTTCGGCGCAGGCGAGTGCGCGAAGCGGTTGAGTTCAATCGCAGGGCGGTCAGCCTGGATTGCTCCAATGCGAAGTACCACCTCTATCACGGCAATGCGCTGTTTGCCGCCGGGCAGTTGAACGAGGCCATATCGTCGTACGGCGAGGCGCTGCGGCTTCAACCCGGTTGGGCTGAAGCGCTCAACAACCTCGGGAGCACATACGAGGCGCGGGGCGAACTGTCACGTGCCTGCGATTACTACCAACAGGCTGCGTCGGCGAAGCCGCAGTGGATAACCGCCCGACTCAACCACGCGCGCATCCTCGCGTCGCAGGGGCGCTTTGACCAAGCTGCGCGCGAATACCACGGCGTCCTCGCATCCCATACCGATCATCCGGTCGCGTTGGGCGAGTTGGCGCGCGTGTACACAATGACGGATCGGGCGGATGAGGCGCTGCGGTTCGCATCAAGAGCCGTTGCCGCAGACCCGAAGAACCCGCGCTGGCGTCTGTACCTTGGCAATGTCTTGCTTTCGTGCGGGCGGTTCGCGGAGGCATCCGCATCGCTGCGCGAGGCGACGCGCCTTGCACCGGATTGGCCGGAGGGACATCACAGCCTCGCCACCGCGCTGCAGGCGCTGGGCAGGCTCGATGAAGCGGCTGTTGTGTTCAGCCGGGCTGTGGAACTGAAGCCGGGGTGGGCGATGGCGAATGCGAGTCTGGGATTCGCGCTCTTGAACCAGCGCCGGCTTGATGAAGCGCTCGCCGCCTTTCGCCGCGCGATCGAGATCGAGCCGGACCAGCCGCAGGCAATCGCGGGGCAGGCTCGGATCTTGGGACTGCGAGGTGATGCGACGAAGGCTCACGAGATTCTGCGAGAAGCTGTTGTTCGACATCCAAACGAACCGGCGATTGTCAGCGGCTATGTGACGACGTGTCGGCGCGTCGGTCGACACGAGGATGGCATCGCCTGTACGGAAGCGCTGCTCGCGAGCGGCTCGATTTCCGATGAGGATCGAAGCGGTCTGTGCATGCGCCTCAGCGAACTCCACAACGACGCTGGTCGGTACGATCTCGCCTTCCTCGCCGCGCGTGATGGTAATGAGTTGCGGCTCAAACATGGTCGGAGCTTCGACTCGCTCAGTCGGCCGTTCGATGAGCAGATCGGTGTGTTCCAGTCCGAGGCGCTCCGTGATCTGCCCCAAGCCTCGCGCGATGCGTCGATGCTCGTTTTCATCGTCGGGATGCCGCGCTCGGGCACCAGTCTTGTCGAGCAAATCTTCGCCACGCATCCGAAGGCGCACGGCGCGGGTGAACGGCAGGACATTGAATTGCTCGGCAAGACGCTTTCAGAGCATGCCCCCGCGGGTGAAACGTACCCCGCGTGTCTGACGCAACTCTCCGGGGATCAGCTTGACGCGGCGGCGGATGCGCATATCGCGAAGATCCGCGAGCTTGCTCCCGAGGCGCATCGGATCTCCGACAAGACGCCGCACAACTTCCTGCACCTTGGGCTTATCTCACTGCTCCTGCCCGGTGCGAAGATCATTCATTGCATGCGGCATCCACTGGATACGTGCGTCTCTTGCTATATGAACGAGTTCCTCGCCACCCATAGCTATGCATGTGACTTGACCGCCCTGGGAACATACTATCGTCATTACTGCAGGCTCATGCGCCATTGGAAGAAGACGCTCGATCTTCCAATCCTCGACATTGCCTACGAGGATGTGGTGGCGGACCAGCGAGGGATGACAGCCAGGCTCCTCGACTTCTGCGGACTCGAATGGGATGAGGCGTGCATGCGATTCCACAAGAACACGCGTCTGGTCAACAGCCCAAGCTACGACCAGGTTCGGCAGCCGCTGTACGCCGGATCCGTCGCGCGGTACCGCCGCTACGGCGCCCATCTGGACCCGCTCAGGCAGGCCTTGGGCGATGAGCTTCCACCCGATTGACGGCGAATCGGCCCGCACGGGCATGAGTTGCAGTGTACGGCGGCGCCGATGGCGCTGCGTGCGCGTGGTATAGTGTGCTCTCCCGATTCGACGCAGCGAATCCCGTGATGAGAGACCTCGATGCCCAAGCCGAGTGAACTGCTTGCGCAGGCACGCAGCCAACTTCAGTCCGGTCGACTCAAGCAGGCGGATGCGTCGCTGCGCGCGATCCTCCGGAAGCATCCCCGTGATGCCGATGCGCTGTTCGGCCTGTCGCTGGTTGCACAGCGAAAGCGTGAGCCTGCGGAGGCGATCGAGTTTGCTCGCAGGGCGGCCGATGCTGCGCCGGACAACGCGGCGTACCAAGCGTCGCTCGGTCGGCTCCTCGCTTCGACGGGGCAGCTCGACGAAGCGGAGACGGCGCTGTGCAGGGCGGTCGAGCTTCGGGCGGATGATGCTCACGCGCGAGCGATGCTTGGGAGCGTGCTGCTGCATCAACACAAGGTGGATGAGGCGGAAGCTCAGTTCGACGGCGCACTGGCTGTCGATGCGGACCATGCGCAAGCACTGGCGGGCAAGGCGGAAGCTCTTGTCGCGCACGGTGACGCCGCTGCCGCGGTGGAGTGCGCGAAGCGCGCGGTGGCGCTTCATCCGCAGGATCCCAGGTATCGCTTCTGCCTCGGCAACGCGCTGCACATCTGTGGTCGATCCGACGAAGCCTTGACGCATCTGATGCACGCTGCGCAGGCTGCTCCCAAGTGGGTGGACCTGTATGTTTGCATCGCCGCCGCGTCGCGCAGTGCCGGCCGGCGCGAGCGAGCATCCGAGGCTGCGCGGCGGGCGATTGATATCGACCCCAACCATCCAGGAGGCCACTTCCAACTCGGCGGCATCCTGCTCGACGACGGTCGAACGGGCGAGGCGCGCGCCTGTTTCGAGCAGGCGCTGCGCCTTGAGGAGCATCATGCGCAGTCACTCGCCGGGTTAGGTCGGTTGCTTGAACTGGAGGGTGAACTCCAGCAGGCGTACGACCTGCTTCGGCCCGCCGTCACCGATGCGGCGTCGGAGCCACAAGCCTGCCTCACGTTGGCGACCGTTTGCAGGCGACTCAAACGGCATGATGAAGCGGACCAGATCCTCGACATCATCATCGAGGAGCCGACGGTTGCCGCGCCGTCCCGACGGCAAGCGTTGCTCGCGCGTGCCCAACTGCACGAGTCGGCCGGTCGGTATGACGAGGCGTTCGCGTGCGCTACGCGAGGCCACGATCTTGTGAAGGATGACGCCGCTGCCGCTGCTGAACCTGCGCTTGTTGACGATCTTATTGATGTATACAGCCGGAATGCGTGTCGAGACCTGCCGCGAACTGCGATCGACTCGACGCGCCCGATTCTGATTGTCGGTATGCCTCGATCGGGTACGAGCCTCGTCGAGCAGATCCTCGCGAGTCATCCCGATGTTTATGGGGCTGGTGAACTTCCCGATGTTCAGCATCTCACCCGCCGACTTGTCCACCTCACGGGTGACAAGACGCCTTACCCCCGATGCGTTCCGCTTGCATCGCCTGCCCACCTTGATGAACTGGCAAAGCGGTACGTCAGTCGGCTCGAATCGCTCGCGCCCGATGCGCAGCACGTCACTGACAAGATGCCGCATAACGTCTATCACCTCGGCCTGATCGCACAGATTCTCCCACATGTTCGCGTCATCCACTGCATGCGACATCCGTTGGATACGTGCATCTCCTGTTATCTCAACAACCTCAATCATGTCACGCACGCATACGCGCTGGATCTTGCCCGGCTCGGCCAAACGTATCGCGCGTATCATCGGCTCATTCAGCATTGGCACGATGTGCTCGACCTGTCGATCCTCGACATTGCCTACGAAGATGTTGTTGCGGATCAGGATCGCATGACGCATGTGCTTCTGGAGTTCTGTGGTGTGCCTTGGGATGATGCGTGCCTGCGCTTCCACGAGACACGGCGTATGGCTGGGACGCTGAGCTACGAACAGGTTCGCCGACCGATGTATTCAAGTTCCGTTGCGCGCTATCGTCACTATGAACAGCACCTGGGTCCGCTCAAAGAAGCGCTCGGCGACGTGTTGCGCCAAGGCTGACATCGAAACCGTCATGGGCGAGCACCCCACCCACATGGCAAGGCGAGGTGTGTCGGGCAAGTGTGTCGTATGCGGGTGAAGCGAGCCGAGCCTGGCAACGCGGTTGGAAAAAGTAGCCTGACCCCTTTATCTTCTGCGTCACCCATCACCGCCTGTTTTGGACTCGATCTGTGTCTCGTCCTCTTCATCCTCGTCGGCTGTGCTCGGCCCGGTGAAGACGTACGGCCTGGGCTTCTTGCGGCGCCAGGAGGCCTCGGCGGTCAGCTCTCGCACCGCGCGCCTGCCTGCGAGCATCGCGTTCCGCTCGGTGCCTGACGGCGGTGCGTCGGCTGGGACATGCTCGGCGCCCGTCTGCTCCTGGAACAGATGCACGGTCTGTGTCGGGAACGCGAACTGCACGCCGAGCCTGTCGGCCAGCCGCATGATGTCCACGTACAGCCGATGCCGTTCGCGCAGCTCGGTCTGCCAGTCGGGTACTTCATGGAAGACATACAGCAGGATGTCCAGGCTCGAAGGCCCGAACTCGTGCAGCCAGACCTGGTAGTAATCCTTGCGCGTGAACGGATGCACACGGATGAGTTCGCGAATCCCCTCGCAGAAGGCATCCACCTTCTCGGGCGGCGTGTCGTATTGGATGCCGATGTGCGTCTTGGCGCGCCGGTACTTGCGCCTGCCGAAGTTGTCGACGGTCGCACGGACGAGCGTGGCGTTGGGGACGGACACGAGCGAGTTGTAGAACGTGCGGACGCGTGTGGAGCGGAAGCCGAGCTCCTCGACGGTGCCCTCGACATCGCCGATGACGATCCAGTCGCCGACCTCGAACGGGCGATCCGCGATGACGGTGATGCTCCCGAAGAGGTTCTCGATTGTGTCCTTCGCAGCGAAGGCGAAGCCCAGGCCGCCGATACCCAGGCCGGTCAAGAGGGGAGTAATCGCGATGTTCATGCTGTCGGCGATGTAGATCAGGCCGAACACCGTGATGATGACCTTGGCTGCCTTGCGGACCATCGGGATGAGCACATCGTCGAAGCGAGTGGTCGTTTTGGCAGCTTGTCGCTGCACCACTTCGGCGACCAAGTCGGTCAAGCGGTACGCAGCCCACACGGTGGACAGCATCAAGAACAAACGCACCGCGAGCAGCAGGATGCGTAACGCGGCGTCGGGGAGGAGCAGCACCCTCAGTGCGAAGAGCCAGAGAAGCGCCGCGGCGAACAGGCCGAACGGACGGACGACCTTCTTCCACGTTTCCGAGTCCGCGTCACCGCCCCGCTTTGCCACCGTGCGTTTGCCAAGGCGGAGCACGAGCCACCGCACGGAGTAATCAAGCACGATGCCGAGCAGCGCCGCCAGCCCGATGCCCAGCCACTGCCAGTACTCGATGGTGAGGAACTCGTTTTCGATGAGTGCCGCGGGCATCATGCTGCGGATGACAAGTCCGGCGCTTCCCGCGCGCTCGTCGGCTCCCATCAGACGGTCAAGGTCGGTCACATGGGTGTAGAACACCTGCGCGCTTGCCACCGTCTCCGCCGAGAACCGCCATTCACCCGAGCCTGCTCTTGCGATCACGATGCGGCCGTCGGGATGTGCGTTCGCGATACGCCGGTTGGGGAAGCGATCGGGGTACACCACGCATTCACTCAACTCGGCAGCCGCTGCTCGATCGGGCAACCTCCGCACATCGATCTTCGCGATTCGGATCAGAATCCCGTAGATCATCCGCGCGTGGTCGTCAATCATCTCCTCGGTGATGTCCGAGACATCCAGGCATTGCGCCGCGAGTTCAAGGTTCGGGCCGGCACTCGGCCGGTCCATGGCTGAGAGGAACGTCGCCATCGTCGCGCGCGGGCTTTCGAGCGCCGGCCGGACGGTCGATTGGGCTGTCGGGACTTCCTCCTGCTGGCCGAACGACGCGCCAGTGAGGAGGCCGATGGCCGTGATCCAAGCAATCGCAAAAACGAGTCGTTTCATAATGCCTCATGGCTCCAGGAAGGGCGTGATGCTGTTCAGTGTAACGGCCTTGCACGATCCCTACGCACCGCCGCTGATCGGCTCGCCGTTTGTGCGCTGCCAGAGCATCGACGTGTCCTCTCGGCCGCGCAGCCGCCAGAGGAGCATCGCGAGCGCTGATTGGGCGGAGCGATGACGCACCAGCTCCCGTTCGCCGGTGAAGTGGAATCGTCGAACCGATGTCGTCTGATCCTGTGACGCCAGTGCGATATGCACCGTGCCGACCGGTTTTTCAGGCGTCCCGCCGTCTGGGCCTGCGATGCCTGTGATCGCGAGGGCATGGCCCGCGCCGCTGCGTCGGAGTCCACCCTCCGCCATCGCCGCCGCCACTTCCCGGCTCACCGCGCCGGGAGCGTCCTCCTCGAAGAGTTTGGCAGGTACACCCACTTCGCGGATCTTCATCTCGTTGGTGTACGTCACCCACCCACCGAGGAACGCACGGCTGCTGCCCGGGATGGATGTGAGCATCGAGCCGAGCAGCCCGCCGGTGCAGGACTCGATCGTCGTCACCGTCTCGCCCCGTTTGACGAGCGTCGCGACCACGACCGATGCGAGCGTGTCCTCATCCCGGCCGAACACATACGGTCCGAGGCGCTCCCGCACAACCGCGGCCGTCTCCCGGGTGAGCTTTTCCGCATCCTCCGGCTTACCCGTAGCGCGGATACGGCAGGTCACGACGCCGCGCGAAGCAGTCGTGCCGACGGTCGGGTTGCGGTCGCGATCCATGAGGTTGCCGAGCTGTTCAGCGAGGGACGACTCGCCCAGGCCGAACGAATGCACCAGGGTGGTTCGGATGACGTTTCCGGCGTTGGGTGGGAGGTTCGGCAGGATGTCGCGCTTGAACATTGCGCGCATTTCGCGTGGGACGCCGGGCATCACGTAGATCACCGTGTTTTGGAACGTGGCGCGAATGCCCGGGGCGGTGCCGCACGGGTTGTCGATCAGCGACGCCGACACCGGCCGAAGCGCCTGACGGCGATTTTGCGCGGGCATGGTGATGCCACGTTTGCCGAACCATGCTTTCAGATGTGCGATGCCCGCGGGATCTTCAACGAGCGTTTCGCCCATCGCGTCAGCCAGCGCTTCGCGCGTGATGTCGTCGGCTGTTGGCCCAAGCCCGCCTGTGATGATGAGTAGATCGACGTGCGAATCGTCGCACAGCCGGGTAATCGTTGCCGAGAGGCGCTGCTGATCATCGCCGATCGTGACGTGCTCGCTGCACGTGATGCCCGGACCCGCCAGGCGATCAGCGATGTATGCCGCGTTCGTATCAACGGTTTCGCCGAAGATCAGTTCATCGCCGATTGAGATGATTGCTGCGTTCATCGCACGTGCATGGTACGCGACCCGGCCCGGTGTGGGTGGGGTTCTTTTGATCGTTTCGGGCCGGGGCGATACGATGCGGCCGGCGTCGAGTAAGGACAGTGGGTACGGAGTGCGGGAGCATCATGGAAACCGAGAAATCGATACTCACGATCACGTTCGCAAGCGGCGAGACGGCGAAGTACGAACTGCCTGCTGACAAAGCGGCGCAGTACCACCTCGCCTCCAAGATCGAACGACTGATGGAATCACACACGCTGGCGCTCGAAGTCGACGGCGTGGTGATCTTCCATCCGATGGTGAACATCCGTTCGATCGAGTTCACGCCCGGTCCGCTGGCACTGCCCGAGATCGTCATTCGGCATCTGGCGGTGTGCTCTGACTGAGCGTAGGTGTGGATACCCGGACTTGTGGTTGCCTGTGGCGACCTTCAGTCCGGCGTGGAGGTCGTTAACCGCCGGTCAACTCGATGCGCGGATCGACCCAGCGGTAGAGCACATCAACGATCAGGTTGAAGACGATGAGCATCGTTGCGTAGACGAGGACGATGCCCATGATGAGGGTGAGGTCCTTGTTGAGCACGCCGTTGACGAAGTGCTGGCCGATGCCGGGCACGGCGAAGACGCGCTCGACGACGAAGCTGCCGGTCATCGCGAAGGCCATCGCCGGGCCGAGGTAGCTCAGCACGGGGAGCAGCGCGACCTTCAGCGCGTGTTTCAGGACGACGCGATGCTCGGGCAGACCCTTGGCGCGCGCGGTGCGGATGAAGTTCTCGCCGAGCGCTTCGATCATGCCCAGGCGCGTGAGCCGAGCGATGTAGGCGGCAAAGGGCAGGCTCAGCGTGACGGCAGGCAGGATGACCGACCGCAGCGTGCCCCATCCTCCGATCGGCGCGATGTGCAGCCAGACCGCGAAGACCATCAGCAGGATCGTCCCGATGACAAACGTCGGCAGGCTGACCCCTACGAGCGCTACTGACAACGTTGCCAGATCAGCCAGCGAGCCGGGCCGAAGCGCGCCGATGATCCCCGCCGTCAGCCCGATCAGAAGCGCGATCAGGATCGCTGTGACTCCCAATGCAACAGAGATCGGCAGCGATGACGCGATGATCTCATTGACGCTCCAGTCTTTGTATACGAGCGACGGCCCGAAGTAGAAAATCGGCTGCCGATGCGCATCGGTTCGCTCCGCCAGTGTGGGTTTTGCTTCTTCATCGCCGCAGAAACGGTCCCACACCCACGCTGCCCCCGTCGCCTTGGTTGCGTATCCGACGTAGAACCGCCACGGGCTGTCCAGATCGTACTGCCTTTTCATCTCCTCGATAACTTCGGGCGGCGGCTTGCGACCCTCGGGATTCTGCAACGGATTACCCGGAAGCAGCCACGCCAGCGAGAACGTAATGGTATAGATCGCGATCAGGATCAAAGGAAGCTGAATCAGGCGTCTTACGATGAGCGTCATCATCGCAGCGCGCTCCCAAGCGGCTCATCCCGGCCGATGCCGTCGCCGAGGATGTCGATGCGATAGAGCAGATGCACTTGTCTTGGATGGTCGGTGATGCCCGTCACATGATCGGCCCGGAACATGTACGGCTCGATGTAATGAAAGAGCGGGAGAATCGGCAACTGCTCTTCCATGACCATGCGCTCAGCTTCGCTCAAGAGATCCATGCGCCGCTGCGGATCGCGCTCATCGCCGGCGCGGTCCATGAGCGCGTCGAAGGCAGGGTTGCTGAACGCCGCGTCGTTGTTGCCGTTGCCCGTTCTGAACTTATCGAGGAACGTCGTCGGGTCGCCGTAGTCGCCGTACCAGCTTCCGCGTCCGATCATGAAGTTATGGTTGTCCAGATCGTCGCCGTAGACCTTGACTTCCTTGCCTCGCAGCTCGACCTGGACGCCCAGTGCCGCCTCCCATTGGTTCTTGATGTCAACCGCGATGTCTTCGTGGGTGCCATCGGTGTTGTAGAGGATTTCGACGACGATGAAGCGTTCACCGGCTTCGCTTGCGAGCGGGCCCGTTCCGCCTTGGCGACGCCAGCCGGCCTCGGCGAGCAGGGCGAGCGCTGCGGCAGGATCGCAGCCAAGCCCGTCGGGTGATGCATATCCGCCGAGCGACCCGGGCGGGATGAACGTCCGCGCCACCGGCTCGCGCATGCGCGTGACGCCTTCGACGATGCGCCGTTTGTCCACCGCCAGGGCAAACGCGCGCCGCACGCGCGCGTCGTGGAACGGGTTCAGCCGACCGTCGGGCAGATGCTCGCCGCAGTTGAAGTTGTAGAAGTACGTGCCGAACGCGGGGAAGGCGTGGATGTCCTTGCGCGGGTCGGGCGGGAGAAGCTGGTCGATCTCGATCCACTGCTTGCCCTCGGCGCGCAGCCGATCGACTTCGGCGCGGTGCTCATCATAGAACCGCTGCTTCGCCGCAATCATGTCGGCCTTGTAGTCCACGCCGACGCTGCTGAGCCAATCCACAGCGCCGGTCTGGAATGCGAGCACGGCTGTGTTCGGATCGTCGATCTCAACCGTGGCGATCGAGCGAACATTGAGACTGCCCTTGTCCCAGTAGTGCGGATTGACTTCGAGTCGCATGTCGCGTTTGAACCGCCATGTCTTGAGGACAAACGGCCCGTTGCCGACGTGGTGGGGGGGCTTGGTCCAGCCGTGCTGCTGGTTGAGTCTGCCGGTCCGCGAATCGATCGTGACGTATTGATCGACGAGAGGCCGGTACACCGGGTAGAAGGGTGTGAACGCACAAAGCTCCAGGAAGTACGGCGTGCGTGCTTTGAGCGTGACGACAAGCGTGTGATCATCGACGGGCTGCACGCCGACGTGTTCGTTGAACCACTGCTGGGTTTCTTCCCATAGTCGCATCGCTTCGCCGGGCTGACCGGTGCGATCGCTGGCCGCGAACGACCGCAGCGCATCGCGCCGCCACTGGAAGAACTCCGACCCGCCCGCGATGAGTTGGAACAAGTCCGTGTAGTCCGCCGCGGTGTCGGGCAGCAGCGCTCGCATCCAGGAATATGCGAAGTCATGCGCGGTGACAGGCTCGCCGTTGCTCCATTTCGCGTTATCCCGCAGGCGGAACGTGTACGTGAGGCCGTCGTTTGAGACTTCCCACTCGGTGGCGACAGCCGGGATGACCTTCCATTGCGGGTCGAAATTGTCAATGCGCAGCAGTCCTTCGTAGAGGCAACTCCCGATTCGCAGATCCTGCGTGTAGGTCATGCGTTGTGGATCGAGCGACTGGATGCTGCCGCGATCGACGAAGGTGAAGTCGGCCGGCTCCTGCGGCGGGTCCGTGGCGATGAAGACCGCCAGAACACAGAGCAACACAGCGATGGGTGCCAAGAGCTTCACACGCACACGATAGCAGGGCGGACGCTCACGGTGCGATCACACGGGTTGTCTCCAGGGACGGTACTCAGGATTTCGTGTGGGTTACGGAAAATCGTGGCGCGAGACTAATGGGCTTCGCACTACCTCGTGTTGCGCTTCGGAATTGAATCCGCCCCATCCGCTCGATGCCGTGGGCAGATGGCCCGCTCAAGGCCCGGCAGCTCACGGTATCCCGGTCGTGGTTGCGCTCACCCAATCGCGGAGCGGCTGTTCGCCCATCTGTGGGTTGGTTGGCGTGGTCAACGGGAGGGTTGCTCCATCCTCGGGCGCGGTCCCTGCGACCCCATCCTTGAAGCACGACGACGAATGCGTATCCAAGGTGAACGCGGAAAGCGTGATCCCCTTGGACAAGATGAAGGATCGGAAGAAGTGCAACGCTGGGACAACGCAGTTCAACCAGTCCTCGAAGTTGCCCGCATGCTCAAAGGCCGGGTATCGGAACGTTGAACCGCCGATGTGCTCCCATCCAAACCTCTCGAAGGCCGAGCGGATCCTGGTTCTGTCGTTCTGATCCAGGTTGGTCACGTCATATGTTGCGGTGATCGGCATCTCGATCTGCTACTGTCCGATTCTCTGATCGCATGATCGGCGTCTTGCTCACCCCAATTGTACCGCTGCTTCATCCATCTTGCAATGTTGCCCCTGGGGATGGCGCCTCGACGGCTGATTGGTACAGATCTGTACCAATCTCCATGCCTGAGCCATTGAACATCCAACTTCGGCCTGCGCTCGCGCACGTACATAGTGGAGGGCAGAAACGGTGTCGGATACGAATGGCACTTGGTTAGTGCGTAAGTCCTACCGACGACACGACTAAGGACACCGCCGGGGCCTCACGGTCGCGATCCGGCGCGTCTGAGCTTCAGCGCTACATTGCATTTACTGCGGGCTTTCCATGCCGCCGGTTTACTACACCATGACCACGCACCCGCCCTGTTGCTGGCGATCGTGCAGGCGCAGGTTCCCACCCGTCCCGGCCGCATTGAGCCACGCGCCGTCAAACGACGGCCCAAACCGCACAAGCAACTGCAGTTACCGCGCGAACAAGCTCGGCAGGAGCTGCTACGCTGATGCTTATCCAAGTGCCATTCGTTCCTGACACTTTTTTCAGCCTCGCCATGAAGTGAGCCAACACCTCTTGTATCAGGGGCATTGCTCGCCGTAGTAGCTCAGCAATCCTCCAAGGTCCGATTGATCCGTATCCCCGTCGCCATCAACGTCTCCGCCGTCACCGATCCCGTACCAAGCAAGCAACACACCCAAGTCTGCCTGATTGATGATCCAGTCACCGGTCAAATCCCATGGGCATGGCTGGTTGAACCGCATGTTGTCAAGACCGATCGTGAGTTGGTTGCCGATGTGATCATCCTCATCGAGGGAATTGTAAGTACCAAACCATGTCACATCACGTGCGATGCTGTCGTTACCGCTGTAGCTGAATTCGAAGTTATACTCAAACGCAAACTCCTCATCGACTAGGCGATAGTGCTCGAATTCAACGGTTTCGTTCGTTGCGTCGAGCGTGCAGATGACACGGTATGTCTCCCCGAACTCCCAACCGGGGAAGCCAAGGTCGGCCGTATCTCGTCGGGAATAATCGGGAGCCACGATCCCGTAACCGCGGACAAACGGGGCATCCGTATGTGCGATCCAGATTTCGGCAGCTGGGTATAGAGTGTTGTCGAGGAGGCCAACAGCGGGGCGCGCGTAATCGCCGACCTGGGATAGCGGTGTCCAGTCGAAGCTGAATTGGAACCTGCCATCGAGAGCGTAGCTGTTGCCGAGGTGCGAGAGGCGCGCATCATGTTCCATTACGTCGTCCGAGTCGCGCCGGATGAACGTGCCGAGGAGGCGATGAGATGAGGAGTCGTAAACGATCAACTGGTCGCCATCGCCCGTGGTCGTGTTCAATCGGCCGACGCCATCGTCGAATGTCTCTGTGAACGAGCCGATGGGAAGATCGCTTTGCCAATGAAGATCGTCGACGTCGGCAGTTATCGACGGGTTTCCGCTACCGGCTGGCGCTGTGAACCCAATCGAGTTCACATTGAGTGGAAAGGCCGGGTCAATATTGTTCGAAGCGCTCCCAATGTAGGTGCCGTCAGCATCGGTCCCCTCGTAGACATCAGCGATGACTGTGTGCTGTGGGCCATCGATATGGACGGCGACGAAATAGGTGTGCCCCATCTGGATGGGCTGGATAACCCCATTCTCAATCGGACCTCCAGCGTCATAGGTGCCGTTGATCTCAAACTGAAGGGGAAAGGCCCCGATTTTCACGCCGATCCGGCTTTGGTCATTGTTGTCGGTCGCGCTGTTCAAGTATCCAATAAGGCCAGCGGTACCGTCGGCGCTCGAATCGACCGGTGTCACCACGAACTCGAAGTTGAGAACGCTTTCATGGACATTGATTTCCTTCCCGAGCAGAGCGTATCGCCGCCCGGCATCAGCGCCTCGGACGAATGTGCAGTGAATGTGGCCACTCTCCCATACGAAGCGCGTGTCGCCAGGCCCAATCGTGAGACTCAGCGCGCCCACATTCTCATTGAAAGTCTCAGTCCAGTCGTAGCCCGGCGCGCTGCCACAACAGATAAGACCGAGTCCTAGTCCGGCTATGAATCTTCGCATTTCGAATCTCCTTTCACACCGCTGATGAAGATATCCCGATGGCGATTCCGGCCGAGGCCAAGATTCAGTATCTAGCGCGTACGATCAGTGTCAAGTGTTATTCTGAAGGCGGAAACGGGGTCGTAGCGCGTCTGTGAAGATGGGCGAGGTTGGCGCTGACACACGGGGCGTGCCGCAGGCGATGCCCAGGTGGGTGGGGGTAGGTCGGGGAGGCGATCGCTCAATCGGGCCAGCCAGCCAGCCGGCTCGTGCCGAGCCGGGCTCGCGCGATGACCATGTGATGTGCATCGCAGGTGCTCGGTGGAACTCGCATCGATGCCCACGACGCACATTGCCCCACCCTTCCATCGGGGATCATCGCCACCCCCACACGACCCCCACACGACCCCCACACCACATGTGACATGCGCATCACCGCGGTGATCCCGCCTCGCTGCCGCACATCCTCGCCGATGCGCGCGCGATGCCGATCGAGCCTCAAAATGTCGCTCAAAAC
>JAGLTS010000069.1 GCA_023135165.1 Phycisphaerales bacterium
ATCGATGTCGCCATCGCCATCCACATCGCCTGCTGTGAGTCTTCGCGGCGCCTCCACCAGCACACCCGTGAAGAGCGGTGTGAAGGCTCCGCCGCCGTTGTTCTGCAGGACAATGACCTGTTCAGATGCGGCGTCGACGATCGCGAGGTCCGTGTCGCCGTCACCGTCGAGGTCGGCTGCGACCATGTCCGTGACATCCTCGAACTCGTGCAGCCACTGGAAATGCACCATATCGAAGAACGTCTCTGTCTCGTTCAGCGAGTAGACGGCAAGCTCGGTCGGATCCTCGAAGATGACGCAGACATCCGCCCGGCCGTCGCCGGTTACGTCGGCCGTCGTCACGACCGTCGCGCCAACGAGTAGTCGCGTCCTGAACGGCGGATCGAACTGAAGCTGGCCTTGTGTTGCTGAGATCGCAAGTCCGCAGACGGCGATGGTGACGGCCGGTGTGCAGCGTCGCTGGGGTTGGTGTACAGCCACGTTCCGCTCCCTGTCGTGGGTGTTCCTGATCACCTCGACCGCGCGACCCACGTCAGGCGCCGTCGAGATCCTGGCATCGCCCCCAGATATCGGACGGATTGAGCGGGGCTCCCGACATTTCGCCTCGCACTCGCTTCTGAGGCGTCCGCGACCAGCGAGCCGCGGCGTCCCCGCCAGCGGTACGAGTGACATGCGGGAGACGGATTCGTTGTGGGCCAGGACGCGCCGTAGAATGCACCGCGATGATGCACGCGCGACGACGCATTATGGAGCCTCGCCTCGAGATGATGCCGCTGATCGACGTTGTCTTTCTGCTGCTCACATTCTTCATCTACGCGCTGGTGCTCATGGTGCGGGCCGACCTGCTGCCTATTGCACTGCCTGAACTGGCGGCAGGTGAGCCGGCCGAGCGCATCACGCCGATCGTCATCCTGCTCGATCAGGAAGGCGCGCTCTTCGTCAATGCCGAGTCTGCGGCCGACATCACGGATGTCATCGCGCAACTGACGGAACTGAAGCGCGAGCAGCCCGATGCGCCGGTCATTCTCGCAGCAGATGAGCACGGCGAAACGGATCGGTTGCCGCTCGCCATCGAGCTGATCGACAAGCTCCGCATGGCGGGGATCGGCGACTTCTCGATCATGGGTCGGCCCGCGCCTCTGGAATGAACGTCGTCGCCGCCGGCATGAGGTTTGTCCGATGACTCCGCACACGGCATCCCGGTTGATCCTGCTCGGCAGCCTGTGCATCAGTCTGGCGCTGCACGGGATCGGTCTTGCGGTCATCACCACAACGCCGTGGAACGCATGGTTCGAGGCCCCGGAGCCAAGCTCGCTCGTTGCTGAACCGTTCGATGAGCAGGCGGATGATGAGTTGATCACAGCGGGCATCACCGAAAAGACGCCCGCGACGATCACTTGGATTGGATACGACCGGTATATCGAGCAATACCTGCCGCCGAGCAAGGTCGATCAGGCGCGGATGACCGACGACGGCGACGCGCGGCAACCGCCGGGCGGCGCTGCGGCAGCCGACGCGACGCCGACCGAGCAGGCGAACGCCGCGGCGACGTTGAGCTTCGTGCCGACACTCGCAGCGGGACGGGAGCGGCTGGAGGCGCTCCGCGCACGCTTGGCTGAGGCGATCGAACCCGCGCTTGTGAAGTTCGCAGCGGAGGCGGCAGCGATTCGAGAATCGCAGCAGGCGGATGAGGATGCCGAGGAGACGCTGACGGAGCAAACGTCGGCAAGTCAGGACCAGCCGTCGTTAAGCGGCGATGCGCTCGAAGCGGATGCCGATGGTGCCGGCTCGGATCGGGAATCCGATGCGGCGAGTGCAACTGAGGAAGAAGTACTGGAGATTCGACTCGGTCAACCGCTTGCGCGAGAAGGGGTCGAGATTCGAACGAAGAAGCCGAGCATTTCGGTCGTGACGCGCTGGACGAGTGTGGGCGCTCGCGCGCCGGTCGCTCGCCTGTATTTCCGCCGGGATGGGACGGTCAAGCGCGTCGAGATTGTGCAATCCACGGGCTATGCGCAGATCGACGAGGACCTGATTGACTCGCTGTATGCGTGGACCGCCAAGGGGGATCTCATCGACGCACTGGGAGAATCGGAGACGGCGCTATTCGTGGTGCGCATTCTGCCGCCTTGAGCGTGTGGCGTTGTGGGGTGCTTCGTGCATGGTGTGGGACGTGATGTAAGTCCGATGTCTGCTGCCGCATTGTTTTCGGACGACTGCGCATCGAAAGATGGGCCGAGTTTTCACGTCGGTTGGCTGCATTTCAGCCCATAACGGTCCGTAGCTTGTGAGGCGGGCATTGTGATCAACTTGGCTGAAGTGGGCGTCGATGGGGAGGAGTCGGTGCTGCTGAAGTTCCCCCGAGGAGGTGCGTGGCGCATGAACCGCTTGCGACTGATTAATCCGCCTGTCGATGAGACCGACCCGGCCGTCCTCCCATTCCCCAAGCCCTATGAGCGGGAAGACACGTGGCAGGCGGATGTCGAAGCGATCGAACATCTGATGGATCGGATTCAAACGCAAGTCAATGAGCTGGCGACCGAGGTCGAGGCGGAGACATATCCCCTCGTGTTTGATGACGACGACGATCGGCCGACAGCCGCATAGCACCAGTTGCCGGAACTGTGAACGCTCCTGCAAACCCCCTACATTCGATAGCTCTCGATCATCTTCCGTGCGTGGTCAGCCTGCGTAACAGCGGGCCTACCTGGCAGTGCGTTGAAACCGTGTTTTCGTCGACGAAGCAGTTCTTCGCCGGCGGCTGTCATTCGCAGACAGTCCCGTAGTACGCGAGCAGGATGCCCAAGTCGTTCTGGTCGGTGTCGCTGTCGTCGTCGAGATCACCGCCGTCGTCGATTAGGTACGAAGCAAGAAGGATGCCGAGATCCTGCTGGTCGACGTCATTGTCACCATCGAGATCACCGGGGCAATCCGGGGGGCATTGGTTCAGGAGGATCGCGACGGTGTGGCCGCCGTTGTAGTAGTTGGTGTTCGCGACAGCGAGGTCGGTGTCGCCGTCGCCATCGAGGTCGGCGGCAGCCACTGAACGGGGTCCAGCATCGACGCTGTATATCACCTGCGGACGGAATGTTCCGTCGCCGTTGTTGCAGAGAACCGAGACGCTGTCGCTGTACTCATTCGCCACTGCCAAATCCGGGTAACCGTCGCCATCCAGGTCAGCGACTGCGACCGACCACGGCTCGCCACCGACATCGTATGTCGTGTGGTCAGCGAACGTACCATCACCTGTGCCGTGAAGGATCGAGACGTTTGCGCCGTAGCGGTTCGCCAGAGCGAGATCGCTCACGCCATCGCCATTCAGGTCTGCGATGGCCACGGACTGCGGGGCCCATCCCACGGCGTAGGACACGGGTGTGGCAAACGTCGCATCACCCAGGTTGAGGAGGATGAAAACACGATCGCTCCCCTCCGCCACGGCTAGGTCGGCATCGCCATCATCGTCCAGATCACCGATCGCCACCGAGGAGAGGGAACCTCGCACAACGTGCGTCACGTGGTCAGCGAATGTCCCATCGCCGCCGTTGAGGAGAACTGAGACGCCCTCACTGGTCGCGACAGCCAAATCGGCGTCACCATCCCCATCCAGATCTGCAATCGCCACGGATTGCGGGCTGCCTCCCACTTCATATGTTGTTTGGGTCGCAAACGTCCCGTCACCGTTGTTCAGGAGGACGGACACGGTGTACTTCCAATAGGGGTCTTCGAGTTCGTTTGCGACGGCCAAGTCGGCGTCGCCATCCCCATCCAGATCGCCAACCGCGATCGAGAACGGGTGGTCACCGACCTGGTAGGTCGCACGTGGTGCGAAGGCTCCGTTGCCCTGGTTCAGGAGCACTGAGACGCCTTCCCAGTCCAAGGTCGTGACGGCCAGGTCAGCATCGCCGTCACCGTCCAGATCGCCGATCCCCACGGAGTAGGGCCCCGAATCCGTCTCGAGTATCGGTCCGGGCACGAACGAACCGCACTCAGCGTTCGCGTTCGAGAGCCCGAGTGATAGGAATGCAAGCAGGGCTGCTGTTTCTGTCATGCGCATCATTGGTGTGCTCTCTTGCGTTGCGGGCGTTTCCTCTTGCTCCGCATGTGGCGACCATGGTCCATGCTTACTCACACGACGTGTTGTAGTTGGATAGCAGGATGGCGAGGTCGACTTGATCTGTGTCACCGTCGCCGTTGATGTCACCGCCGTCATTGATGTTGTAGCAGGCGAGGAGGATGGCGAGGTCGTTCTGGTCGACATCGCCGTCGCCGTCAAGATCGCCGAGGCAGACGGTCGTGCACTGGTTCATGAGGATGGAGACACAGATGCCGCCCGTCACGGCCAGGTCGGCGGCGCCATCGCCGTCGAAATCCTCGATCGCCACAGAAGTTGGGTGTCCACCAGCGTCGTACATTACGTGTGGTGCGAACGTCCCATCGCCGTGGTTCATGAGCACCGAGACGCTGTATCCATCGTCGTTCGCGGTGACCAGATCCGGGGCGCCATCGCCATCCAGGTCGCCAAACGTCACAGAGCATGGTCCCTCGCCCGTGTCATAGCGCACGAGCGAGCCGAACGTCCCATCGCCCCGGCCGAAGAGGATTGCGACGTTGTCACTTGACGGACTCGCCCGGGCGATGTCGATGTTGCCATCCCCGTCGAGATCCGCATTCGCCGCGAGGCTGTCGCCGTACCCCGCATGGTAGGTCAGCGGTTCGGCGAAGGCCCCGTTGCCGATGTTCACGTAGATCAGGATGCCGAAGTCGGTTCCGAGGATCAGGTCGCCATCACCATCGCCGTCGAGATCCTCGATGGCCGCCGATCGCGGCGTGAGGCCCGCATCAGGCATGGTCTGCAGGAGGAAGCTGCCGTCTCCGTGGTTGCGGAAAAGTGTGACGCTGTCATCGCTCCGGCATGGCACGGCCAAGTCGATGTCGCCGTCGCCCTCCAAGTCACCGATTCCCACCGACGACGCCCACGAACCCAGGTCATAGGTCGCCGACGCCCCGAACGTGCCGTCGCCCTGGTTGAAGAGAATTGTGAGCTCCTTGCCCGACACGGCGAGGTCGCCGTCCCCGTCACCATCCAGATCACCGATCACCAGAGACGTGGGGCTCTCGCCGACGGCATAGGTCGCATGCAGGGCGAATGCGCCGTCGCCTTGGTTGAGCAGGATGGAGACACTCTCGCTCCCCTCGTTCGCCACCGCCAGATCGGCACTGCCATCACCATTCAGATCGGCGGCTGCGACAGAGGAGGGGGATATGCCAACATCGTAGATCGAGCGAGCGGCGAATGTCCCATCGCCTTGATTCATGAGGATCGAGATCTTCTGGCTTCCGCCTCCAACGACGAGATCAGAGCGGCCGTCTCCATCCAGATCGCCCATTGCGACCAACTCCGGGTTGGCCATCACGATGTACATCGCATGTGTGGCAAATGTCCCATCGCCCTGGTTCAGGAGGACCGACACGCTGTCATTGTGCCAGCACGCGACGGCCAGATCAATGCCGCCGTCGCCATCCAGATCCTCCGCCGCGAGCGACTTTGGTAGTCCACCCGTGCCATAGGTCGCATGTGGTGAGAAGATCCCGTCTCCCTGGCCCATGAGTACTGAGACGCGGGCACCGAGGCCGGCGGCAACGGCGAGGTCGACGCAACCATCACCATCCAGATCGGCGATCACGACCGAGGATGGTTGCCACCCCGCCTCGTAGGTCACCTGTGGCTCAAATGTCCCGTCGCCGAGGTTCAAGAGGATCGAGAGGTCGTTGCTGTCCGCATTCGTGACGGCAAGATCGACATCACCGTCACCGTCGAGATCGTCAACGGCGATCGAGGTTGGCAGCGACTCGACGGCGTACATTTCGGGAGGCGCAAAGGTACCATCCCCATGGTTGAGGAGGACTAGTGCAACGTCGCTGTCCAGATCCACCACAGCGAGATCGGCGCTCCCATCCCCATCCAGATCGCCGATTGCCAGCGATACGGGCCGAACACCGGCGGGGTAGGTGATGTGTGTCGCGAATGTCCCGTCGCCGCCATTCAGGAGGATCGAGAGGTTGCCATCCTCAAGGGGCACCTCGGACTCCCCCCTGTTTGCCACCGCCAGATCGAGATCGCCATCGCCATCCAGGTCAGCAGCCGCAAGGGCGCAGGGGTTGGTGCCCACCGCATAGGCTGTATGTGGCGCAAACGTCCCGTCGCCACGGCCTGGTAGGATCCAGACGCTGTCATCCGAGCCTGCAACGACCAGATCAGCATTGCCGTCGCCATCGAGATCTGTGATCGCCATGGTATCCAGCCACTGCTCCGAGTGGAGCAGGGGTCCCGGGAAGAGGAACGGTCCACAGTCGACCCCGGCGCTCGCCAGCCGGAGTGATGCGAATACGCACAGGCCCGCTGCCCTCGTCATCCATGTTGCTGCCATTGATGTACCCCTTTGCCCATGAGCACGTGATCCGTCGGTGGACGGGTGGCTCAATATGTACTTGTTCAGAGGGATGTCGTCGGTCAGAGCCATTCGATCACATGAGAAAAGCGCTTGGCGGTCAGGCGCGTGTGTCTTGTGCGTTCGAGCGCGCAGGCGCAGCGCGACGCCGCCACATCTGTCGCGGGTGCGTCTGGCGTCAGGTGCAGGTGAGGGGGATGTGCTCGACGATCTCGATGCCGAAGCTGGACAGGCCGTGCATCGGGTGGGGGTGATTCGTCAACACGCGAATGCGCGAGAGACCCAGGTCGCGGAGGATTTGGCCGCCGATGCCGAAGTCCCGTCGCTCCGCTGGGATGGTCTTCGCGCCGATGCCGGTGGCTGAGAGCAGATCAGGTCGATTGGCATCAGAGTCTGCTTCGAGGCGCAGGGAGTGCAACTGATCCGACAGCGCCGAACCCGCCTCGCCGCAGAGGGCGCTTGGGCGAAGGTAGACGACCGCGCCTCGTCCCGAGCGTTGAATGGCGCGCATCGCGGCGCGGAGTTGTTCGCCGGATGGTGGTTCGCCTGCTGAACGGGAGACGCCGAAGATATCGCCGAGGACGTCTCGGCTATGCACGCGCACGAGCGTGGGTTCGGATGATTCGATCGGGTGGCCGGAACTATCGAGCGCGCCGACGCCGCCTGTCGTGAGCGCGAGGTGCGGGAGCGGATCGATCGTGCTGTGGTAGGTGATGAGGTTGAACGTACCCTCGGCCGTCTCGATGGACAGGCCTGCGGTTGGCTCGAGCCTGCTGACGAGCGTCTCGCGTTCGAGGCGGTAGGCGATGACCTGCTCGACGGAGCACATCTTGAGGTTGTGCTGTGCGCAGAGCGCTTCGAGTTCGGGCATTCGCGCCATCTCGCCGTCATCCTTGCAGACCTCGCTGATAACGGCTGCGGGTCGTAGGCGGGCGAGCTTCATCAGGTCGACGGAGCCTTCAGTCTGGCCTGTTCGCGCGAGGACGCCGCCGTCACGCGCCCGGAGCGGGACCATGTGGCCGGGCCGGACCAGATCGTCGGGTCGTGAGGCCGGATCGGCGACAATCCGGACGGTCCTGGCACGGTCGGATGCGGAGATGCCCGTGTCGACGCCGTGTCGCGGATGGCCGTCGATCGAGACGGCCATCGGTGTGCCTCGCAGGGAGGTATTCATCGACGCCTGAGGGTGCAGGTCGAGGCGGTCGCACTCCTCACCGGTGAGGGCGATGCACAGATACCCCGGCGTGTTGCGAACCATGAAGTTGATGATCTTCGGCGTGATGAACTCCGCGGCACAGATGAGGTCGCCTTCGTTCTCGCGCTGTTCGTCATCAACGAGGATGATCATGCGTCCGGCACGGAGTTCATCGAGGATTTCAGGGATCGGCGCGAGCTGGGTCATGGGCGGATTCTACGCTACGGCGCTTCGGTGCGTCCCTGTTTTGGGGAATCTGCACGAAGCGACGGCCTTTTTTATCACTTGGAGTGATGTGTCGGTTGGTCGTGACCGATGCAGGGCTGTTCATTCGCGAGGTCGGCGTTCCACCGCCTCGTCCGCGCGCACAGAAGCGCCGGACCCGGGACGTCGGATAGCGCACGATGCGCATCGCGTGATCCCGTTGCAACAGGAGCATACAGGTATGGCTACGACCAAACAGATCGTGACGAGCTTCAAGTCGGCTGTGAACCACGGCACGCCCGCATACTGGGCCGTCCAGTCCGTCGCCAAGCGGTGGAAGACCACACCGGCCCGCGTGACCAATGTCCTGACCAAGGAGAAGTACTGCACGGCCAAGTCGTTCAACGGCCATCAGGTCTACTGGCAGAACTGGGCTGGCAAGCAGAACACCAAGTGGGCGAAAGAGTCCGAGTACTGGTTCATCCAGCACGCGATCAACTGGGCGCTGACCAACGGCTGGGCCACCCCGGAGGACTTCAAGGGCAAGACCCCGCGCCAGATCTACGCTTGGCTGATGCCGAAGTTCAACAAGTACTTCAGCACCTACAAGAAGACCACGACGACCAAGACCCGCAAGCCCAAGACCAAGGTCCGCAAGGCGACCAAGAGCCCGAGCCTGAAGTACAAGGGCAGGACTGTCAAGCCCAAGACCCGCAAGTACCGCAAGGCTGCGTGAGTCGGCGACCACAACTTGATGCAGTGAAACACGCGAGAGCCTCCCGGCGACGGGGGGCTCTCATCGTGCGCCCGCCGATGATACAGTGCGGCGTATGAACATCACCGCAGCTCAGCGCCGACGACACCTCGATGAACTCCGTCGAATCACCGACATCCCCACCGCAGCCGGTCGGGAGCATCGCGTCATCGCATACATCTCAGCGTGGGCGCGAAGCCGCCGCAACGTCATCCTCGACATGGACGGGGTTGGGAATCCCATCCTTTCGCTGCGCCGCGGTCGATCCGCGCGCCGCGCCAAGCTGCTCTACGTCGTCGCACACATGGACCATCCAGCCTTTGTCGTCCGCAAGGTCCGTTCGCCGCGCGAGATCGTGGCGGAGTTCCGGGGCGGCGTCCGGCCTGCGTACTTCGACGATGCGCGCGCGACGTTCTTTGACGCTGACGATCAACCGGTGAACGCCGTCGGCGTGGAGGTCCGCAAGCCGCGCAAGGGAAGCTCGCTTTTCTATCGTCTGACGTTTCGACTGACGCGGAATGCGAACCTCCAAGTCGGCGATATCGGGCGGTGGCGCATGGGGAAACAGCGCATCACGCGCGAGGTCCTCCATACGCCAGCCTGTGACAACCTGGCATCCGTTGCCGCGGCGCTGTGCATGTTAGATGTGTTGCGCACCGTGCCAAGCAGCAAGCGGATGCTTGACGTTCGGTTGCTTCTGACACGCGCGGAGGAGGTCGGTTTCGTCGGCACGATCGGCGCATGCAAGAATCGGACGATCCCCAAGTCGGCGCGCGTCCTCGTGCTTGAGAACAGCAGGAGTTTCGCGGATTCGCCGATCGGGGGTGGGCCGATCGTTCGCATCGGTGACAGGCTCAGCACGTTCGACCCGCAGTTCACCGCTGCCATCGCGGCGGTTGCCGAGGAGTTGCGAACGAGGAACCGATCCTTCGCTTGGCAGCGCAAGCTCATGGCGGGCGGGATGTGCGAGGCGACCGCGTTTCAGGCGTATGGTTACGAATCGGCGTGCGTCTGCCTGCCGCTTGGCAACTACCACAACCAGGGTGATCTGGCGAACGTCGAGATGGGTACGAATGTCAAGCCCGCCACCGCTGCAAACGAGTACATCTCCGTTGCTGACTTTCATCGTTTCGTGCACTTGATCACCGAGTGCGCGCGGTCGCTCGGCCCGGCGCCGTCGCAGCGTGAGCGAATGGAAGCGATCTATAAGCAACGGTCGTATGTTCTGGATTGATTCGCATACCACCGAGGTGCATCATGCGCGCGATGACACTGAGCACGCCCAGGCCCGTCCACGATAGGCCGCTCACGTTGATTGATCTTCCGATGCCGGAGCCGGGCGAAGACGAGATCCTCGTCAAGGTTCATGTGTGCGGTGTGTGTCGAACCGATCTGCACCAGGTCGAGGGTGAGTTGCCCATGCACCGCACACCCGTCGTGCCCGGGCATCAGGTCGTCGGCACCGTCGAGAAGCTTGGGCCGGGTGCGTCGCGTTTCAAGCTCGGCGACCGTGTGGGTATGGCATGGTTACACCACACGTGCCGGGACTGTGCGTACTGTCACCGCGGTGTCGAGAACCTCTGCCCGACCGCCACGTTCACGGGCTACGATGCACACGGCGGATATGCTGAGTACACGAAAGTGCATGAGGATTTCGCGTATCGCCTCCCCGACGGGTTTGACGATCTTGCCGCGGCGCCGCTGCTTTGTGCCGGAATCATCGGCTACCGGACGCTGCGGCTCAGCGGCATCAAGCCCGGCGGGCGACTCGGGATATACGGCTTCGGCGCAGCGGCGCACATAGCGATTCAAGTCGCACGTCACTGGGGCTGCGAAGTCTACGTCTTCACGCGCGGCAAGTCCCGCCAACAACTCGGTCTCGACATGGGCGCTGTCTGGGCGGGAACGAGCACCGATGCGCCGCCGAACAAACTCGATGCAGCGGTCGTTTTCGCCCCCGCAGGCCCGCTCGTCCCCGATGCGCTGGGCGTCCTCGCGCCCGGCGGCGCCGTCGCGCTTGGCGGGATCTACATGAGCGAGATCCCGCCAATGGACTACACCCGGCACCTTTACCATGAGCGTGTTCTTCGCAGCGTCATGAACGCCACGCGCCGTGATGGTGAAGAGCTACTCGAACTCGCCGTGACGATTCCGATCAAGACCAAGACAACGGTCTTTCCGCTCGAAGAGACCAACGATGCCCTCATCGCCCTCATGGACGGCCGAATCGAAGGCGCCGCCGTGATCGCGGTGACGTGACGCCGCTTGCGGCTTCGCGGGGGTGCCGAGCGCGCCTCCGGTGATTTGCATTCAGCAGCAAGTTGTGGTGGTTGACCGCAGCGAGGAATAGACTCATCGCGGTGGGTGTTGTGAAGGAGGCGGATATCGGTGCAGGAGAACGAATGATGTGGAGCCAGTTATCAACAATCTCGGGAGCGGCCCTGCTGACGGCGTGTCTCGGTACGTTGACGGTGATCGCTTTTGCGCAGCATGCGTCGAACAAGGAGCTTGGCATGACGGTGATGGAAGGTACGGGCTTGCGATACTCGCGAAGTGGGCATGATGTCACGCGACTCACTGATGAGCAGGTCGCGGCGCTTGCGGAATCGCTCACCGGTGAGGAGGCGGCGGTGATCCTGCGCAAGGGCACGGAGGCTGCGTTCTGCGGCAACTTGGTCGACAGTAAGAGGCAGGGCACCTACATCTGCCGGCTCTGCGGGCTGCCGCTCTTTGCCTCCGATGCGAAGTTCACATCCGGCACGGGTTGGCCGAGCTTCTTTCAGCCCGTTGACCCGGATCACATCGGCGAGATCAAGGATGCAAGCCTCGGCATGGTGCGCACCGAGATCGTCTGTCAGCGATGCGGCGGCCACCTCGGCCACGTCTTCGACGACGGCCCGAAGCCGACTTCTCTGCGCTACTGCCTGAACTCCATCTCGCTTGACTTCCATGTATCGGATGACGATCTGCCCGCCCGCTCACAACCCGTCGAAACGCACACCGCCTACTTCGCTGGCGGGTGTTTCTGGGGGATTGAGGACAGGTTCCAGCAAGTACCCGGCGTGATCGACGCAGTGAGCGGCTACCAGGGCGGGGATGCGGATGACCCGACGTACAAACAGGTGTGCTCGGGTGACAGCGGTCACGCGGAGACGGTCCGTGTTGTATTCGATCCGAAGCGCGTGACGTACCGCGAGCTTCTGGAATCGTTCTTCACGTTCCATGATCCGACGCAACTCAATCGCCAGGGGCCGGATGTGGGCACGCAGTACCGCAGCGCTATCTTCGCTGCCGACGATGACCAGCTTGCGCAAGCGCGAGCATTCGTCGAGGAGCAGAAGAAGACTGAGCGATTCGCGCAGCGGACGATCACAACGCAGATCGAACGTGCCTCGCCGTTCTATGAAGCGGAGGCATATCACCAGGATTACAATGCCAGGCATGGTCGCTCGTGCGCGTTGCCGACCGAGTAACGGACGACGTCACTCTATGGCCACGCGATCCCCGATGCTCTACCGCACAGTGATTCGGCCGGGGCCGGTGTCGGTGATGCAGCCGATGCGCGCGGCGGCGTCGATGCCCGCGTTGTGTAGAGCGGCGATCACATCGTCAGCTTGTGATTCGGGGATGGCTGCGAGCAGGCCGCCGGATGTCTGGGCATCGCAGCAGAGAATGCGCGATGTCTGTGATACGCGATTATCCCATGTGATGTGCGGCTCGACGAACGCCTGGTTGTTCAGCGTTCCGCCTGGCACGGTCCCGCCCGTGGCGAGGTCGGCGGCGCGGGGGATGATCGGCAGCGCATCGCAGTCGATCCGGGCGTTGACGCTGCTTCCGGAGAGCATCTCGCGCAGGTGTCCGAGCAGGCCGAAGCCCGTCACATCCGTGCAGGCGTGGATGTCGAAACCATGTAACACATCCGCAGCAGTCTTGTTGAGCGCCGTCATGATGCTTTGGATGTGTTGCGTGTCGTTCTCGTCGAGCATGCCCGCTTTGAGCGCGGTCGTCATGATGCCGAGTCCGAGCGGTTTGGTCAGGATGAGCGCATCGCCGGGTCGAGCGCCGATGTTGGTCCACATCTTGCGGGGGTCGACCAGTCCGGTCACGACCAGGCCGAACTTCGGCTCGGGGTCGTCCACGGTATGCCCGCCGAGGATGGGAATGCCCGCACGGTCGGCGACATCTCGCCCGCCGCGCAGAATGTCCTCCAGCACAGTGAGCGGCAAGCGATTCGACGGGAAACCTACGATGCTCAGCGCGAACGTGGGCGTCGCGCCCATCGCATAGATGTCGCTCAGCGCGTTCGCCGCTGCGATCGCACCGAACGTGAACGGGTCATCGACGACGGGTGTAAAAAAGTCAACCGTCTGGACGACCGCCAGATCATCCGCGATGCGATAGACCGCTGCATCATCGGCGGTGTCCGCGCCGACGAGCGCATCGGGGAAGTCGCCGATCGGCGGCAGCGATGCGAGAACCTTCTCGAGCGCTTGTGGGCGAAGTTTGCACGCACATCCCAGGCCGCTCGTGTATCGCGTCAGTTTGATCTCTTCATCTGCATCAACGCTGCACACAACGCCTTCGCCATCGGGCTGGAGCCGTTGTACGACGGCGACGACGGCATCAACCGCTTGGTTAACTTCCGCCTCGGTCAAGAAAGCGCCGGTGGAGAATCGGATCGTGCCCATTGCGTATTCAACGGGAACGTGCATCGCCTCGAGCGTGGGTGACATGATGACTTCATCGGCGTGACACGCGGCGCCAGCCGAGGCGGCGACATCCGTCAGTTCGGAGAGGATCATGTTCGCCTCGATGCCCGGAAAGCTGAGGCTGAGCGTGTTGGGCAGGCGTTTGTCGGGATGACCGTTGATGCGGACATTGGGTAGCGCATCGGTGATGCCGTTGCAGAGCCGATTTCGCAATGTTCGCATGTGTTCGGCGCGATCGCTCAGGTGGAGGCGAACGAGTTTGCATGCTTCACCCAGGCCGACGATTTCGAGCACATTTTCCGTACCCGCACGCCAGCCGCGTTCGTGGTCCGCACCGAAGATGAGCTTGTCAGGCTTGACACCCGTTCTGATGTACAGCGCGCCGACGCCCTTGGGCGCGTAGAGCTTGTGCCCTGCGATGGAGAGCAGGTCCACGGCAAGGTCATCCACATCCACAGCGATCTTCCCAACGGATTGCGCTGCATCGGTATGCACAAGCGCGCCGTGTTCATGGGCGATCTTCGCGATTATACGGATGGGCTGAATCGTCCCCACCTCATTGTTTGCGTGCATGATCGTGACAAGGATCGTGGCGGGCGTCATCGCGGCGCTGACATCGGCTGGATCAATCAGCCCGGTCTCATCGACGGGGAGCGTTGTGATGCGGAATCCGTGGTCGCGCAGGTGTGTGCACACTTCGCTGACAGCCGGGTGCTCGACGGCGGATGTGATGATGTGGTTACCCTTGCTACGCAGTGCGTGGGCGATGCCGCGTATCGCGTGGTTGTTGGACTCAGAGCCGCCGCTCGTGAAGACGATCTCTTCAGCGCGAGCGCCGAGCATGTCCGCGACGTGCCCGCGGGCGTCCTCGACAGCCTTCTTGGTCCGCACGCCGTAGACGTGGCTGCTCGACGGGTTGCCGAAGTGCGTATCGAGGTACGGTTGCATCGCGTGGATGACGGCGGGGTCGAGCGGCGTGGTCGCGTTGTAGTCGAGGTAGATTGGATTCATGACGGTCACTTCTGTGTCGATCCGCGACGAATGCGGGTGCGCAGCGCAGGTTGCGTTCGCGCAGGATGATACGGTGATGTGCCTTCATGTGCGTGAACGCGATATGGCCACCGCTGCGGATTTCCGCTTGTGCGTCGTGAGTTCGGTGGTAGTCTGTCTGATAACAACAGTGTGGAGTCTGACCCGCCGAGAGAATTGAGCGGGCGGTGTGTGCAGTGCCCGATCCCATACGGCAACACGCGGACTTCAATTCCTCAGCGCCCAGTGGATGGCCGAATCGGCTGCGACGTAGTTGCGTTGGACTCCGGTGGTGTGTTCGTGCAGCTTGGAAGCTGCGTACTTCAACGCGCGAGGAGATCAGACAGATGAGCGACATTCGCAAACTCCTTTGTGGAACGATGTTGGTTGCCCTTGCCGGAGCGGTTACGAGCGCGGCCCCACAGCCGGGCGACTCAACTGACCGTTCGGGGATCGATCGAGGTTCCCCGCTCGGCGGCGATGGGACGATACTCGCCTTGAGAGACTGCGTGGGTGATGTGGATGGCGACGGCGACACTGACGAGGACGATCTCACCCTCCTGGAGGATGCGTTCGGTTCCGTCCCGGGTGACCCGAACTGGAACCCGGATGCCGACCTCGACGGGGATGGTGATGTTGACATGGCCGACCTGGCCATTCTGATGGCGGACATGGGCTGCGGCGGCAGCGGCTGCCCCTGCAACACCGAGTGCCCGGGCGACGTTGACTGCGACGGCGATACCGATCAGGACGACCTCGACCTTGTTTACGCCGCGTTCGGTTCCGTCCCGGGCGACCCGAACTGGAATCCATGTGCTGACCTCGACGGCGACGGTGATGTTGATCAGGTCGACATGGGCATCGTCCAGGCTGACTTCGGCTGCGGCGGCGGCGACCCCTGCCCCTGCAACACCGAGTGCCCGGGCGACATTGACTGCGACGGCGACACCGACTACGACGACCACGCCCTCGTACTGGATGCGCTGTACTCCAGCCCAGGTGACCCGAACTGGAACCCATGTGCCGACCTCGACGGAGACGATTATGTGAGCGCGGCTGACTTGGGGATGGTGTTGGCCGACACGGGTTGCCCCTTCTCTGCCTGCGCCGGCGATGTTGATGGCGACGGCGACACCGACCAGATCGACCTCGCCCTCGTGGAAGATGCGTTTGGCTCCGTCTACGGCGACCCGAACTGGAACGCGGATGCCGACCTCGACTTCGACGGTGATGTGGACAGCGCCGACCTTGATATCGTTCTCGGTGACATTGGCTGCGGCATCCCCGACTGCGTGGGCGATGTTGACGGCGACGGCAAAACCGACCAGATCGACCTTGATCTTCTGCTCGATGCCTTCGGCTCAGTCCCAGGCGATCCGAACTGGAACCCGGATGCCGATCTCGACGGCGACGGTGATGTGGACATCGACGACCTCGACATCCTGCTTGCGAACTACGGCTGCGCCCGCATGTGCGAGGGTGACCTGGATGGTGATCGTGACACCGACCAGTCCGACCTCGGCATTCTGCTCGGTGCGTATGAGCTCAACGGTGATGGTGATCTGGATGGCGATGGCGACACCGACCAATCCGACCTCGGCATCCTGCTTGGCAACTACGACTGCTGGGTTCCTGAGTGATTCCACTGTGCTTCGTGTGCACAACAGATGTGAAACACGCGCGAGGGCTGCTCCACCAAGCAGCCCTCGCCTTTTGAGCGGACATTCCTGATGTGCGGGACCGCCCATGCCTTGCGCCCCTTCGGGAAAAACGCTTGCATGGCTCGCCTTGTGTATTACGCTTCTGATGAGCGGCATCGGTGATATCAGATAACGATGCGGGCTTCGGCAGTGTGTCCCGGGCTTACGGTTCGTGAGGAGATCAGAGATGAAAACGAGCAAGAACTTCGCGGGCGTGGTGATGTTGGTTGCTCTTGCGGGGATGGCGGTGAGCGCTGACCCGCAGCCGGGCAGTTCGACCGAGCGCGTCAGCATCGAGCAGGGCGCGCACCTGGCGCACGATGGGATGGAGGAATCCGGCGACTATTGGTTGGCGTTCAGCAACATGTGGCTGGGCGGCAGTGCAGCCGGGCTGAGCGTTGCCTATACCAATCCCGCGTCGTACACGGGGGGAAGTACATCCACGCGGGCCTACCTCGTTCCGATGTCCAGCACCGTCGGCGCGTTGTGGGAGGCGTGGGATGGCGGCGACGGCGTTCCCAACGATATCTGGTGGGATGAGTACGCTGCTGATCTGGATGTCTGGGGCGGGGCTGAGTTCATGCGCACTACCGGCAGACTTGAGGCGATTGTCGCCATCGTCAACCAGGACGGGATTGAGCGAGAGAGCATGATCCAGTTCCTGTTCTTTAACAGTGACGGCGACCAGTTCATGGGTGGCGCCGGTTATACATACATAGTGCCCGCGGGCTACGCTGGATGGTTCGCTGACGAGTACAACCTCCATACCGATGACCCCGGCTTTGAAATCCACGATACGGGCCTGATCTGCGTCGATTGGCTCGATACGCCCGGTGTCGGCACGGATGCCGGTCTTGGCATGATGATCGCCGGCGGTGATCTGATCGACCCCGCCTTCCCGCACCCGGACACGCTCTGGGTTCTCGGTGAGACGTGCGCTGATTCGTGGATCAATGCTGATGCGGTAACGAACGTCGATCCGATGTGGGATGGTTCGAGCGGCACGAGTTATGCCGACATCCTCAACACGGGCGATCTGTGGAATCTCAGCTACGTGGATGACACGCTCAGCCCGACGAGTGAGCTGTGCCATGATTTTCCGTTCCACCTTTACATCTGGTCGGACGATAGCCCTTGGTGCGCCGCGGATCTCGACGGTGACGATGACACGGACCAGTCCGACCTCGGCATCCTGCTTGCCGTCTATGGCATCAGCGGTGGCGGCGATCTCAACGGTGACGGCAATACCGACCAGACCGACCTTGGCATCCTGCTCGCCGACTACGGCTGCGGGCCATGATGCGCTGACCATCTGCGCTCCCGGCGCAACGCTCGCGCACACCACCGCGCAGGAGCTGGTCGTTCACTTGAGGCGCGGAATTTGGAATCTCGGCTTGGATATCGCGGGGGTCGAGTTATACTCGTATCTGAATGGCCGGGCCGTGGGGCCGGGCGAAGCCATCTGGTGAATGTCGGTTCAACCGGAGGAGACGAACATGCGATATCTCACGCTGCTTCTTGCTGCGGCTGCATCGGTCCTGAGCACCGCTCCGGCCCATGCCGACCTCGGCGATGAACTGTTCAAGCTCCTGCCCAGCGACGGCGCGGAGTACGACCACTTCGGCTACTCCGTCGCGATCAGCGGCACGACCGCTATCGTTGGGGTCTACGCGGACGACGACAACGGCGAGTGGTCCGGCTCGGCTTATCTCTTCGATATTTCAGACCCCGTGAACCCGACGGAGATCGTCAAGCTCCTCCCCGGCGACGGCGCGATGCACGACTACTTCGGCTACTCCGTCGCGATCAGCGGTGCCACCGCCATCGCCGGAGCCCCGGGGGACGACGACAACGGCATCAAATCCGGCTCGGCGTACCTCTTCGACACGACCACAGGGCAACAGGTCGCCAAGCTCCTCCCAAGCGACGGCGCGGCGGGGGACAGGTTCGGCATCTCCGTTGCGGTCAGCGGCACGATCGCCATCGTCGGGGCACGCTATGACGATGACACCGGCTACAACTGCGGATCTGCGTACCTCTTTGACATTTCAGATCCTGCGGACCCCACGCAGGTCGCCAAGCTCCTCGCCAGCGACGGCGAGGCGGACGATTGGTTCGGCAGGTCCGTCGCGATCGATGGGGCCACCGCCATCGTCGGGGCCCACGGGGGCGACGACGACGGCTACAACTCGGGATCTGCGTACCTCTTCGACGTTTCGGATCCCGCAGACCCCACACAACTCTTCAAGCTCCTCGCCAGCGACGGGGTGGCGTACGACTACTTCGGCTACTCCGTGGCGATCGGCGACACGACCACCATCGTCGGCGCCTACTACGACGACGACAACGGCGATTGGTCCGGCTCTGCCTACCTGTTCAAGACCACCACGGGCCAGCAGATCGCCAAGCTCCTCCCCAACGACGGCGCGAGGGAAGACTACTTCGGCCACTCCGTCGCGATCAGCAGTGGCACCGCCATCGTCGGGGCATCCTATGACGACGACAACGGCAGCGCCTCCGGCTCTGCCTACCTTTTTGACAGCACCACAGGCCAACAGATCGCCAAGCTCCTCCCCAGCGATGGCGCGGCGGGCGACGGCTTCGGCGTCTCCGTCGCGATCAACGGCACCACCGCCATCGTCGGGGCCTTCGTGGACGACGGCAATGGCCCCGGTTCCGGCTCGGCGTACCTGTTCGACGCGGGCGGCGCGCCCTGCCCCGGCGATCTCGATGGCGATGGCGATGTCGACCAGAACGATCTGGGCATCTTCCTCGCTTTCTACAACATCGATGACGGCGGCGACCTGGATGGCGATGGCGATACCGACCAGAACGACCTTGGCATCCTGCTCGCTGTGTATGGGTTGCCGTGCCCGTGACGCGTGCCCTCGCACACTCGCACACTCGGCGCAGCTTGTTACCAGGGGCGGGCTGGGTTGGCGGTGATGTTGTCCCGGCCGAGGATGAGCAGGTCCGCGATTTCCACAGCTTCACCGAACGATTCGCGGGCTTGCATGACATCGCTCGCGTGCTTGAGGACCGACCCCTTCTCAAGGTGCTCGACCGTGGGAATGGCGTCACCGCAGATGAGCGTGGTGGTCGCCGGCTGTGAGATGATCAGGCCGGTGCATCCGGGCGTCACGCCGGGCAGTGGGAAGAGATCCACACCCGCGACGAGGCGGTCCGGCGCTGCTCGGCATCGTTCGAGAATGGCAATATCTCCGCCGAGCGCATCGCATAGCTCGTCGTCGTCCGCATCATGAGCTTCCCTCATGCGCGCGATGAGCATCGAGCCGACAGCTTCACGCTCCGATTCGCTGATCCACCACTGCGCATTCTCGAACGCCACAATGCCTCGACACGTGTCAGGCTGAAACGACGTGAGGAATACGTGGGTGATGGCCTGCGCTTTGATGCCCGCCCGCTCAGCAAGATGCGCGGTGACGGCAACACCGGGCAGTCCGGGATCAACGAGGATCGTCGCGTCATCCGCCTGGATCAGCGTCGTCGTGGCGTGGCCGGTCCGGACGGGCTGTGTCTCATCCCACAGGTGGTTGCAGGCGAGTGTGCCGATGCTGATGACGCGGTATCGCATGGTTGGGGATACGGGGTCGCACCTCGTGGGGGTCGTGGGGGTTTAGTTGTCGTTCTCGTCGTAGGACGTGCTGGCGATCTTCTTGAGCAGCGGATGGCCTTGCTTTTTCTTCTCCTTGAGCCTTTCGATCACAAGCGCCGGCACCATCACGGACAGCCGATCGAGATCATCGCCCAGCGCCGTGATCTGCTTGATGAGGCTGGAGCTTGTGTAGGCGAAGAAGAAACCGGATGTGATGAAGACAGTCTCGGTGTTGCCGACTTCATGGTTGGTGATCGCCTGCTGGATCTCGTTCTGCAAGTCAGAGAGGTTGCGGATACCGCGCAGGATGACCTGTGCGCCGATCCGCGCAGCGAAGTCAACGGTCAGGCCTTCATACGACTCGACGCGAACACCCCCGGCATTGGGCTCGTCGTTGGCCATGTTGGCAATAAGCTGCTCGCACATCTCGACACGTTCCTGCGGCGTGAAGAGCTGATCCTTGGCGGGGTTGCGACCGACCGCGACGACCAATTCATCGAAGAGCCGGCGACCGCGCTTGATGATGTCCAGATGCCCGAGCGTGGCGGGATCGAACGAACCTGCGTAGATGGCCTTGTGTAGTCCAGGCATGTCAGAAGTGTAGCGGGCGAAGGCGATCAGCGGGGCACGTGGGCGGATCGTTACAACCGGAATGATCTACCCGGATTGACAACCCCGCAGCTTGCAGTGCGGCGGTTGAATTGGATGCTGATGTTGGAGCGAGAACGAGAGACGTTGCCCGTGAGGTGGGAGGCGAACAGGCCCCACAGGCAACGACGCCGGCCGACAGGCTGAGCACGACCAAGCCCTGGATGGGCCCCGCACTGGATCGCCTCCCCAGGCGGGGCCTTTTTTCATGCGCCGCCGCGAGGTGACATCGGCGCAACGACCTGCCTTTGATCGCCTACCATTCCCGACCATGAGCGACACGATACTCGGCATCGACCTTGGAACGACCAACTCGCTCGTCGCCGTCTGCGATGAACGCGGGCCGCGTGTTGTGATCGACTCGACCGGCGAGGCGATGCTTCCGTCGGTCGTGCGATACACGCAGGCCGGCTCCGCGATCGTCGGCAGTGACGCGCGAGCCCATGCGGTCGAGTTCCCCGAGCAGACGATCTTCTCCGCGAAACGGCTGATGGGCCGGAGCTACCGTGATGTCGCCGGCGATGTCGAGTACCTGCCCTATGAGATCGTCGAGGGCGATCACAACACAGCCCGCATCGCAGTCCACGGCAAGGTGTATAGCCCGCAAGAGGTGTCCGCGACGATCTTGGGCGCCCTGAAGCGGCGCGCGGCGGCGGCCCTTGATGTCGATCCGGAACAGGTCCGCAAGGCGGTCGTCACGGTGCCTGCGTATTTTGACGATGCGCAGCGCCAGGCGACGCGCGATGCGGGCCGGATCGCCGGGCTGGATGTCATTCGCATCGTCAACGAACCCACCGCCGCGGCGCTGGCGTACGGCCTGGGACAGACCGGCGCCGCTCAGGACCAGATGATCGCCGTCTTCGACCTCGGCGGCGGCACGTTCGACATCTCCATCCTGCGCGTCACGCCTGGTGAGGGTGACGATGACGAGCAGTTCTTCCAGGTCATCGCCACGGCGGGCGACACGCACCTCGGCGGCGACGATGTGGATCGCATGATCGTCGAACTGATCGAACGGGAGATCAACGAGCACTTCGGCACGAATGTCCACTTCACATCCAGCACACGACAGGCCTTCCGATCCTTCAGCGAGGCGGTCAAGATCAAGCTCAGCACCGACGAACAAGCTGAGCTGCGCATCGACATCGGTGAGGGCCGCGTGTACGAGCGCACACTGACTTGCGGCCAACTCGAAGAGATGATCAACCCGTGGACACAGCGCGCGCTTCGCATCTGCGAACGAGTGCTGCGCGATGCCAGGCTCGACACGTCGGCGATCGACCGCGTGGTGATGGTCGGCGGCTCGACACGCATCCCGCTCGTCCGTCAGCGCGTCGGCGAACTGTTCGGCACGGAACCGTATACGGCACTCGATCCGGACCTGGTCGTCGCACTCGGGGCGGCGGTGCAAGGCTCGATCCTCTCCGGCGCGAATCGCAACATGTTGCTGCTTGATGTGATTCCGCTGAGCCTGGGCATCGAGACGATGGGCGGCGCGGTCGCGAAGCTCATCATGGCCAACACGACCGTGCCGACCCGCGCGACGGAGAAGTTCTCGACCGCCGTGGATGGGCAACGAAGCGTGAAGATCCACGTTGTGCAGGGTGAGCGTGAGATGGTCGCCGACTGTCGATCGCTTGGCATTTTCGATCTGACGGGTCTGCCGCCGATGCCTGCTGGGATTCCACAGCTCGAAGTCGAGCTGCTCGTCGACGCCAACGGTATTCTCAATGTCTCTGCGGTCGAAAAGCGAAGCGGGAAGCGCGCCGCGATTCAGATCGTGCCGAACCACGGCTTGACGCAGGACGAAGTGGATCGCATGGAACTCGAATCATACGAGTTCGCGCGTGAGGACATGCACCGACACCGCATCGTCGATCTCGTCACCAACGCCCGGCTCGACATCAAGTGGATCGCCGAACGCATCGACAAGCTGGCTGACAGAATCGACCCGACCTATCGCACGCAGCTCGATGGCCAGATCAACGAACTCAAGGGATTCATCGAGCAAGCGACGACCGATCCGATGGCGGTGGATGCGGATGCGTTTTATGCATGCAAAGAGGGGATGGACCACGCATCGGTTCGCCTGCACGAAATCAGCATCACCGAAAGTCTCCGCAAAGACGACGTATCATAGTGCACCACCGCGTTGAACCGATGAGCATTCCGATGCGAACAGGAACGTGGGACGGCGCATGACAGGGGAACAACCATGACTCGCCGAGCATCTTGGTGTTTGATCGCCACCTCAGTCGTCTGCGGGTTGGCCCAACCCACACTCGCCGACGGCATGGCTTTCAAGGGGCGGGATACGTCGGCGATGTTGCCGATCATTGAGCACGAACAGGTCGCGGCGATCACGCATGACGGAACCCGAGAGCGCCTTGTCATCGCGGTGGACATCGGCGATGCGCTGACCGTTGACGAGAATGCGCTGTGGATCTTCCCGGTGCGAGGCGCGCCCGAGGATGTTACGGTTGATCTGGTCGATACGTTCCCAGCGCCGCGAGGCAGGGATGTGTACGCCTCAGCAGCGGAAGGGGTGGCGGGCCTGTTCACGCTGACGCGCGCCACACAGGCGTATCCGATGCTCCTTGAGATGTGCCTGCTCATGCCGCTGGGCAGGTCGTCGCGGCGCGTCACGGTCAGCGAAGAAGTTGAGCGCTACGGCCTGCGCGCGGCGCTGGTCACCGCGGAGTCAACCGAGGCGCTCGGCGACTGGCTCGCGGAACGACAAACACCCATCGAGCCTGCGCACCTGGCGACCTTCGGACCTTACCTGAACGCCGATCACACGCTCGTTGTGGTGTCGATCGCATCTGCTGAGATGGTCGCCGCCGAGTTCCCCGATGCATGGCGATCGCCGCTCTTGCGCGGGCGCAGGCCTTGCGTTGCTGTCGAGTTCCCCACCGATCGCCCGTTCTATCCCATGTACCCGACGAGCGCCTACGGCGATTGGCCGATCCGCCTTCGGCTGTACGTCAACGGTCATGTGCAACCGGTCAGCACCGCAACGGTGGCGGACGATCTGCGCGTGGGCCTCTGCGAGAGCAGTGCGCAGCGGCCCGCATCAGTCGGCCACATGCCCGACGTCGTGGAGTACCGATACTACACGGCAATACAGGGCCGAAGTGCAGCCGAGTCGTTCACAGCCGATCTGGAGTTCGAACCTGTCGAGTCGCCTCAACTGTCGTATGCCATCGTGGCGAGGCGTATCACACGGCAGGGCGTGTTGGTCGTCCCGTTGATCCTCGTTGTAGGCGTGCTCTCCTATGTCAGCGGCGGGCTGGCGGGATTAGCTGTCTTCGGCTGCTGGCGGAAGCCCGCGCGGCTGGGGCTGTGGAACTTGCTCACGTTGCTTGCCCTCATGCTCGTCGTGCATCGCCGATACAAGGCAGGCACGCTGCCGTCATCCGGCACTCCGAGGGGCGGCGATCGGCCCGACACACGCTTCGGCCTCGTCTTCTCGATCATCTTCGTCGTGTTCACGATCATCGCGCAGGTGCTCGCATCCGCACCGCTGAACGTGTAGCCGCGACGCGCAGCGGAGCGCTTCGCTGCCTCAATCGCGCACATCCAGGCCGAGCAGGCAGCGCTTGCCGTCGATATAGATATGGTCGAACGGGCCTGCGCCGATCTCGCTGGTGAGTGAGATAGGCATCGACACAGATGGCAGCAGGAGGTTCACGCCGAAGATACCGTCGAGGATCACGGTGCTGCCGTCATCCAGCGTCGCGGCGATATCGAGCACGACGACGTGTGCATTGCGAAAGATAAGGATGGTCCGGTCACGCGTTGGGATGCGCAGTTCGTCAATGACATACCCCGGCGCGATTGCGGTCTGCCCGCTGACGCCGCTCAAGGGGAGTGTAAAGATAGGTTCGACACGCGGGCTGCCATCTGTGTCGTACAGCCCGAGCCGCTGCGCTTGCTGTGTGGAGATGATGCTCGTCGCAGCGCCGGTGTCGAGCAGCCAGTCGCCGGTTGACTCCCGGCCGTCGCGCGCTGCGACGATGCCGACGATGACGGGATTCTCCGCCAGATCCGGCAAAGGCGGCTTATTCTCGGGATGCGTGCGGCGGTTGAAATCGCGGTACACAAGCTCAATCACGAGATCGGCATCACGCGGAATGCGACCATCGGTGGAGAGCGTGACCGCCGGCCCGCTCAATATGCCATCCGCTCCGTGCATCGGCGACGTGTCGATCTCGACGAAAAGCCCGCGAATGGCGTGCATGCCCACGATGTTCATCTCGATGAGGCCGCCAAGCCCGGCAGCCGTGTTGATCTGCATCCGACAGTTGCGCTGAATCGTCAGGAACCCGTCGGTCGGCGCATCGTCCAGCAGACCACCCGACGCGCCGATGAGGCTCAGATCGTACGGCTCACTGATGCGCATCGCGGTCTCGCCGTGCAGGCCGACTTCGTGATACAGCGCGCCGTCGTGAACCTTGACACCGAAGCGCTGAGCCGCGCCGGCGCTGAGTACCGTCGCGCTCGAGCCGGTGTCGAGGTACGCGAGCAGTGACGTTTCGCGTTCATCGGAAAGAAGCGGGATGAGCGGATCGCCGGTAAGCACCTTGCCATCGCGCTTGAGCTGGACATGCACGGTCGGCTGACTGATCGCGATCTGTCCGGTCCCCTCGATGACGACCTGCTTGTCACGCGCGGCGCCAAGCGTGATCGCGAGCAGCAGCGCAGCGGTAATGAGCGTTCCGGGGAAGGTGCGGGACTTCATGGGGAACCCCCTTTGGGTAAGCAGCGAGGGTGTGTGCGCAGCGCTGCGTGATCGTGCGTTAGAAGCGTTTGTGTATAGCCCGGCCCTGCGGCCCTCGGACGCCGAGGATCGCACGCGCCAACGGGATGTCAGCCGGGGTCGTGATCTTGATGTTCCGCGGATCGCCGGGCACGACATGCACCGGCACATCGCCGAGCCGTTCGATGAGCGAGGCATCATCCGTGCTGGACAAGTCATCCTGTGCGTACGCGCGACGAAGCACATCCGCATGGAAGACTTGCGGCGTCTGTACCTCGACGAGACCGGTGCGGTCGACCGTTTCGATGACGGTGCTCGTCTTGAGTTTGTGCGTATCCGCATCGCCGAGGATCGCAGCGATCGGGTCGTCGCTTTCGTCCACTTCTGTTTCTTCACCGACGCGCTTGAGCGTTGACGCGATGCGCATCGCGGGAACCACAGCGGGCAGATGCTCCGCCGCGCGCAGCACGTGCGAGATCAGCTCAGGCGGCGTGCAAGGCCGAGCCGCGTCGTGCACCGCGATGTGTGTGCAGTCATCGGGAATCACATCAAGCGCGTTCTTGACGGTCTCCCAACGATCGACGCGCCCGCCGGGCACGCAAGTGACGCCCTGCAGCGCCAGCCCGTCGCCGTAGCGAAACTTGAATTGGTCGAACGTATCCGGCGGCGCGGCGACGACGCCGAAGATCATCTCATCGCGTTTGGCGAAGAGGTCGATCGTTCGCATGAGGAGCGGCCGACCACCGAGATCCTCGCTGAGCTTGTCACGTTCGCCGAATCGTTCGGACTTGCCTGCTGCGGGAAAGATGACTGCCAGGCGCATGGTCTGATCTCCTGCATGCGGACGGATGTGAGGCTGTTCCGCGGGGCAATTCTACCGATCGTGCGCGATTCCCGTGCGAAACGGCGCGCGAAGCCGCGAATCGGCCCGATGAACCGGGTATCATCATGGTGACGGGTCGGCGTGGGCCGGCCGGGCTCTTTGACAATTGGGGCCGAATGGTATCGACCGGATAGGGAAGGCTTGTTGTTGCATGCCGAGGGGCACGTTGGCCTCGTAAAAAAACGTGCACACTTGAAAACTGCCGAACCGCAGTTTGCACTGGCTGCCTGAGATCAGGTAGTCCAATCACGTTCCCAGGCCCGCAGGGGAGCGTGATTGATGACTTAGCGGGCTGGTCTCCAACCTCCGCCGCGAGGGAAGGAGGCGAGACTTTTTCGCGGTATGGACACGCATCACGCTGTCGTTGGCGGGTTGCGTGTTCGAGATTAAACCAGCGACTACGCATGGAGACGCGACTTGCTGACTATCACGGGACGGGGGTTCGAATCCCCCCGGCTCCACTTTTCCGCCCACTCGTGACCGGGTGTGACGAGACGTGCTTCGGTGCGTCTTTTCTCATGGTGTGCTGGGTATGGCATGTTGATTTGAGGGATCGGCCAAACCCAGTTCACGCTCCGTGCCCGCCGTGTCCTCCGTGGTGAAATGCCGGTCGTTGTTTACCACGGGGGTCACGGAGTTCACGGGGCAAGAGTGAGCAAATGTGGAGTGGAGGATCGGCCAAACCCAGCTTCACCTCCGTGTCTTCCGTGCCCTTCTATGAAGTCGGGTTTGTCAA
>JAGLTS010000007.1 GCA_023135165.1 Phycisphaerales bacterium
GGACCGCCAGGGATGCATCCCCCATCTGCGTCGCCGCCGCCGCCATGCCCACGACCGGCATCGCCAGCACCAACGGCAGCCACGACTCGATCCACGCTCGCTGATTGTCCCTGTCGAGCTTGGTCAAGGCCGTCGCGATTCGCCGCCCGGTCAGCATCCACATGCACGCCAGAACCAGCGCAAGCCCGACAACGGAGATCACCCAGCCGATCGGCATGGAATCAGTCTATCAGCCGAACCCGTCAGCGCATCAGCGGATCTGCCGTCGCGCCTGACGAAGCAGGTCGCCGATCTTCATGTCATACCCTTCAATCCACAGGACGACGCCGCCCCCACGATTCAGCAGCAGCACCGAAGGCATCTGCCAGCTGGTCATGTCCACATCCGTCCCGAGAAGAACCGGGAACGACAGGCCGAACTCAGCCCGCACCTGCTCCACTGTCATCTCCGTGTCGCAGGGCAGCAGCACGCCGATCGTCCGCACGCCGACCGCTGCAAGGTCATCCTCCGCCGCTTCGTTCACGAGCTGCGCCATGCGGACCGACGGCTCATCGCCGAGCATGAAGAAGTACAACAGCACCGCCTGATCCTCGACCAAGTCCGCCAGCGCCACAAGCTCGCCTTGCGCATCGGGCACGATCAGCGGCGGCAGCTCGGCAAGCTCGCGCACCTTCTCGAAACGGAACACGCCCGCATCCGCCGGCAAATCCATCGCCCAGGCGATCGACACGGTCTGCCCCGGTTCGAGGTTGACGAGCTTGGTGTGGATGTACGGATCGCCGTTCGCGTTGCGGACGCCAGCGGTCACGAGGTACTCATCGGCGGGAAGCGTGAACGCCAGGCGGTCGTCCTCCGGCCCGCCGTCGATGCGCCGCAGCGCCTCCCAACTACCGACTTTGAACTGGGCGACATCGACGCTGCGCTGGATCACATCCCAGTCGGTGTACGAAGCTCCATCCTTGGTGAACGTCAGCTCGATCGTCCCCGGCACCTCGACATCCTCAGCATCCTGCCCGGCTTCATCCGCGACGATTCGCATACTGTCCGTGTCAAACGGATCGAAGACGCGCCACTGCGTCCCGTCGTGGAACTCGACCATCGCCCGCGTGGCGCTCTTGCTCGCAGGAATGCCGAACACACGCAGCACGCCAACCGCCGTGATGGTCGCTTCGCTCTTGCTGCCCCGACCGGCTGTGAGCACTTGAATCGGGTTCATGCGCTGCGACCGACCCATCCGCCGATCGCTGTCGTCGATGATGTTCTCCGCGATGTACCGGTTGACCGCTTGGGCGGTCTCGACGGGATCATCTCGCTTCAGATCAGCCAGCATCGCTGCGATACGATCGCGCCACGGATCGAGGTGTTCGTACTCGATGCGGCCGCTCAGAACATAGGCGTCGTACAACTCGTCATCCATTCCGTCCAGCCGATGCGCCGCCGCCCAGTTCACGTGATCGAGAATAGTCTCACTGTCGATCTCCAGACGATCCACCCGGTTCGTTCGGCTCATGAACTCGTACACATCATCGCGCAGGTGTGGGCGAATCGCCTTGAGCGCCGCCGCGACTTGACGCCAGTTGGCGAACGACTCTGTGAAGATCGCACGCCATTGATCAACGCGCTCGGTCTCAGCGAGCACCTTCTCCAGCAACGGATCTTTCTCGGCATCGTACAGATCACGCGGGGCAGGTTCGCCCAGATCCGGCTTGAACACCGCGCTCGCCTGCTTCTTGGCGCTCGGCCGTATCGCTTTCATGCGCGCCGCCTCCGCAGCCGTCGGATAATGCAGCCAGAACGTCTCCTGCGGCGCGGCGTCAGCAACGAGCGTGAGCGTCACATCATTGTCCGCATCCGGCGCCGACGCCACGATCGCGTACGCCCGGCCGGCGTCGTTGCCCGCCGAGACGAAGTACTCGCCCATCCCCACAACGAACGTCGTTCGGCCGGAACTGTCCGTCTTCTGACGCAAGAGCGAACGCAGCGCGCCGTAGTTGAACCCAGATATCGACACCGCGCAGTCCGCTACGGGCAGGCCCGCCTCGTCCACGACGGTAACGGTCACTTCGTCGGTCATCGCGTACACCGCGGTCGAGTTGATCAGCCCGCTGTTGTAGTACGTTCGGCACACGACCTCACCCGTGCTGTGCATCTCGGGCGAGCCGTACATCCAACTCACCACGACGCCCGCCCGCTGCGAAGTCTTGCTGAACCAAGCGACGTTGAGCGTATCCTTCGCCTCGCACCCACCCAGGTAGTACCAGTCGCCATCCGCCCAGATCTCGACCCAGGCGTGGTTGTTGTCGTTCACCACCCACCACGGCGCGGAGCAAGGCCGGGCTGGAATCCCAACCGACCGCATCGCGTCGATGGCGACGATCATCATCTCCTCACAACGCCCGATGCCCGACTTGAGCGTCGAGATCGCGTTCTGATCCCGCCGCTGCGTCGGCTTGAATCCCACACGCTGAGTACACCAGTGGTTGACCGCGATCGCGGCGTCCACCATCGTCTCACAGCCGTCGAGCTTCACGCTCAGTTCGTTGTAGAACCGAGGCCGCCACGACTGGTACTTCTCCTCCGTCACGCGATGCGGCAGGACGTAATGCAGGAAAAGCTCAAACGGCACATCCTTCGCCCAAGGCAACTCCTCGCGCGCGGCGAATGCGAACTTCAGGTTCTCCTGCAAGTCCGCTCGCGACATGCTCACAAGGTCAACGGTCGGCATGTTCGCGACGAGGAACTCCGCAGCAGTGCGACGGTCTCCCTCCTGATCGAGCAGGAACGCTTCGATCTCGGTGCCGTTGTCCCCGGCTCGCTTGATCGCGTCGTCGAGACGGTCGGCGAGACTCACAGGCTCAGCCCCTGGTCGGCCGCCATGTCGGTCAACACCGCCCGCAGGCGCGCACCCGGCAAGCACAAGCCCAGCCAGTGCGATGACAAGAAGCAAACCGGTTCGAAGACGATCGTACGCGCGAAGTGGCTGAGTCGCTGTGTTCATGGCGACATCGTACGCATTTGCCGCAGCGCCAACCACCCGCACATCCCGTATCCGCTCCCGCGAAACCACCGGCCCCGCACACGCGTGCCATCCGCTCACCTGCGCCAAGACAAGCGGCCCTCGCCCGCATTTTGCACGACGCACCTCCACTTGAATGTACTTATCCTGCTCTGTAGAAAACGTCG
>JAGLTS010000070.1 GCA_023135165.1 Phycisphaerales bacterium
GCTCGAACGATTGGCGATGCAAGCTCCCGCCATGATCTGGACCGTCGATCGTGACCTGCGAATCACCGAATCGGTCGGAAGCGCTCTTGAGCAGATCGGCCTCGTCCCCGGCCAAACCGTCGGCCTCACGCTACAGGAACACTTCAAGACGGACGACCCGGACTTCCCATCAATCGCAGCACATCGGCGAGCACTCCAAGGCGAGAAGGTCACATACAGCCGCGAAATGAACGGCAGAACGTATCAAAGCCGCATCGCCCCATTACGGGACGACCAGTCGCGCATCATCGGCGCAGTCGGCATCAGCTTCGACATCACAGGCGCCAAGCCCGGCAGCGCCTGATCGACCCACGTTGAGCCGCGACGCGCAGCGGAGCGCTTGCCCGTTCCTGTCATCACGCGCCCGCACTCGCAACAAACAGAGCCGGACTCTGTGAATCCGGTGCACCCTCGAACTGCAATCGCGCACACCTGCACGACGCACATGCTCCGGGTTCACAGAACCCGGCTCCGTTCATTGCCACAATGTGCGCCATCTGTTCACCTGCGCAAAGACAATCAACCCGCGCCCGCATTCGCAACAAAACAGAGCCGGACTCTGTGAGTCCGGTGACCCACGAACTACAGCACGCGCGCGCTTCCCTTCCCACCCTTCTGCCTATGCCCCTCTGCCCCTTCCCCGGTCTACATAATGTACTTATCCGCTTTTCCCACCCTCATCCCCTTTTGCCCGCTTCGGCTTCTGGCGTTCTATTCGCGACAAGTCCCATTTCTTGCAGTCGCTTTACAAGCTCCTCTTGGCGACGCTTCATGACGAAGCATTCCCACGAGTGATTCCGAATGGCGGGTCCGTACGACGCAATGAAGAAAACAAGGCCGAGAACGAAGTAGGGTAGCCATTTGTCCGGGATCTCCGCATACCAGGCATACCAGGACGCGATGAACAGGCCCTCGGCGGTCAGAATGAGCAACCCATTCTCGGCGTGAGCAATATCCCGGGCCTGCTTGTCGTGAAAGAAATCACTCCACCTAACGAGCGTATACGCCAACATCCGCCTGCCTGGCTTTACGCCTAGGTTATTCAAGAAGGCCGTGGGGCTCGCGTCCCGAAAGCCGAGTTGAAAAAGCCCACACAACAAGAGGTGGTGAAGGGGAATGACCACATGTCGATGAAGAACGTAAATCGCCGCCCCGAGACCCACGGCTACAGCCAAGGCAACTGGTGCGGAAAGAGCATCGATTGTCCCCTTGGTCTTGGCCGGTTCCAAGAGTGCCGACAGAAACGCGAGAAGCAGACCACCATACGAATATCGAATCAACCGCGATAACCCGAGTCGGAAGCCACCCACTTCGGCTTTGAGTGCCGCACCACCTTCGTCCATCACAACGTCTCCGCCCGAGTGTTCTCGCTCTTCATGTATCGCGACCGAATCTTGTCCTCGATATAGAGCAAGCAAGCAATAAACTGGTGTCGATAGAAGTCCAAATGCGGCGGCCAAACGTCGACGATGTCCAGGTCCTTTTCCGCGAAGTACGATGACTTCTTCCGGAGCAAAGGAGACACGCCGCCGCGTCGATGGATGATGCAGTTGCGCATCTCGAAATAGACATCGAGGTTTGAAAACCAATCCTCGTCGGTGTCATTCTTCGTAAGGCCTATTTCAAGTCGCTCTAGCTGCTTCCATTGCTCCGGCCACGAGAGCCGCGTGATGCCGGTTGCGAACCGTGCCGCAACTTCGTCCTTGATTTCATCAAGTGATGAGATCCTGTCGGTCAACACCTCTCTGAGAACATCAGCCATAAAGCCCCGCTCACAAAACGGCTCGAACAGCGACGCATCCTTGTGGCGTAGTTCCTTGACGAGTTCTTGAAGGTACTCCTCCCATAGCGTTTCGAGGAATACGAAGCGTGTCGACCAAAGGCCCTTGAGCAGGTCATCTATCCGCTGGGCAAGTTGAGCTGACTTCATCTTGAATGCTTTGAGCTCCAACTCTGAAGCCTTCGGTTTCGGCCAGGATGCTTCCGAAAACGCGATCGTACCGTCTCGCTGATATTCGTCGTACAGCCGCTTGATTGCCTCGCTCATGAGCCGCGTGTCTTGAAGCCACTCCGTTAGTGACTGCAAGAGACGCTTTCCCGCTTCGGTCCACGGCTTTGACGCCATCGCTTTGGGCTCCTTCTGGTGCTGGGGCGACCAGAGTTTACTCGCCGCCCATCGAACCTGCGAGCAGGCTCGATTCTCCCATTCCTCCCGTAATACACACTATCATCGTCCGCATCAGGGGTTGTCGTACCGTACCCTGATGCAGGTGCACGGAGCGTCGATCTGCGTGCCGATTCAAGCCGCGTGATGTTCCGCCGCTCCGCTCGCCGGCCTCGCTCCGCAGCGGAACATCCCTTTGATTCACCCCTTCAAGGTAACAACTTCTGATCAGGACTTGACAAAAGGGGTCAAGCCACTTCACGGCACACTGTCTCGGTCGGTTGTCTGGCCGAGGACGATCCTCGGCTTGCCGGCATTGTACGCACAGGCCCATCGGGCCGGGTCGAAGCCGTGGAACCCCCCCGCGCCAAGTGCTGACCAAGGCGGGGACGGAACGGGCGCGCCAGCCGGCTCGTGCCGAGCCGGGCTCGCGCGATGACCAGGTGATGTGCCTCGCGGGTGCTCGGCGGAACTCGGAGCGACACGCTCCGACCCCCACGACCTTGAGCGCAGTCCGCCCGTGGCGGACCAACGGCCGCCGCGCAGCGCACGCGTCATGCGCACCACCACTGGTGTCGTGGGTCTTCACTGCGCATCCCGTCCGATGCGCGCGCGACTCCGAGCGAGCCTCAAAATGTCGCTCAAAACCGACCCCAAACGGGCTGAAACTGATCGAAAACGCGCCGAAACTCGCCGAAACCGGCTGAAACTCGCTCAAAACTCTAGTCCGATAACACACTTTCCGCGATTCTGTGCGCATGGATACGTCGCGGCGCGCTGCGATGTGGGGTGGATTACGCTGCTTGTTCGATCGGCTCGGCTGACGCATCAGGCAGCGCAAACGTCGCGGTGGGCTTGTCGACGGCACGCCATTCGCCGTGCGTGTGTACGATGCGATGGTAGGCGACCGTGCCGTCCGCGATACGCGCAAGCGCTGGGCTGCCAAGCGGTTGGAACGCGCCGGTGTTGATGATGACACGACCGCCGATGCGCCAGACGCCCGGGCGGTGGCTATGGCCGATGAGCATGACCCGCGCGTTCGGCCGATACCGCTGGGCAAACCGTGCTGCCAGGTGGGGGAGCTGATGCCAGTACAACAGAATCTGGAGCACACGGTGCGGTTTGACCGCAAACCGTGCGACATGCATGAGTTGCGCGAGCAGCCTCCCGCCGCCTTGCGGGTGCGCGAACGTCCGCGACACCGCGATCGCGGTCAGTTGGCCTGCGCGGAGGGCAGCATTCATCGGATCGGTCTCGCCGACCTGCCCGTACTCAGCCTGTAACATCAGTTCACGGAACAGTTTACGCGCGAAGCGGGCTTGCCCCGACCACGGTGCGATGGAGGGGTGAAGGCAGTCCCCATGCGTTACCAGAACGTGCCCATCGCACAGGTCCAGGTGCCTGCACGTGACCAGCGACGGGTCGTGATTGCCCGCGACGAAGATCGGCGTAACACCTGCTCGGTCAGTCACTTGCAGCAGCCGATCGACGTGCTGACAGGCCTCAGCGATGGGCAGTGACAGGTCGATCTCGATCGTATCGCCGTTGAAGATGACGGTGCCGGCATCCTGGAGGAGGGGTGCGAGCGAGGCGGGGTCGTCGATAAGCGATGCTGCATGTCCTATATGCAAGTCGGAGAGCACGACCACAGGCTCGCGGATCGGTGGTATCGTATCGGTAGCTGGATCGACCCCGGCGACGCCCGAGGATGGGTCCGGCTCAGCGAGGAAGGGAGGCGTGATCCGCAGGTGCTGCGTACACAGCCGGTTATCGCACAAAGACAAGTCCGGCACGAGCCTCTCCTGTGATGCGAGGTGGTTGGCATGACCGCCAAGTTACCGATGGCGGTATTGACAGTATCGACGCTGCGGGCACGTGTTTGAGGAGCAGTCCCGTCGCTGCGGCGCTTTGCCGTGGCGATGTCCGTCAGAATCGGCACAGGAGGGCGACGGCGTCGCGGGCCGGTGGCGAACGCGCGTGGACCGGGCGAGCCGGGTGTCCGATAGATCCGTTATGAGCACGCAACAGACCATAGAGACGACGCAAGGGGCTGATGCAGCCCTGTGGCGGTGGCGCGAGGCGCTGCCCGACGATGTCGTGCGCGATGATGCCGAGACTCGCCAGGCCCGAGGCCGAACGACATTCTGCCCGACGGTCGAGGTCGCCGCAGTGCTCCGGCCGACGTGTGTTGAGCAGGTCCAGCGGATCATGCAGATCGCGAGCGAGTGTCGTGTGCCGGTCTACCCGATCAGCCGTGGTCAGAACTGGGGTTACGGATCGGCTACTCCGTCTCGCGAGGGGTCGGTCGTGCTCGACCTGTCGCGTATGAACCGGATCATCGAGATTGATGAAAAGCTCGCCTACGCGGTGATCGAGCCGGGCGTCACGCAGCGTCAGCTCTACGAAGCGCTGCAAGCTCGCGGCGGGGACGTTTGGCCTGATGCGACAGGAGCCGGGCCGAATGCGAGCATCGTCGGCAACTTCCTGGATCGCGGCTTCGGCCACACACCCGCTGCGGACCATCAGAACCAATTTGCGGGCATCGAGGCGGTGCTCGGCAACGGTGAACTCATCCGGACGGGATACGCATCGCTCGGTGCCAACCGTATCGGCAAGATCGCGCGCGGCGGCCCCGGCGCGGGCATCGACACGATGCTGATCCAGTCCAACCTCGCCGTCGTGACGCGGATGGCGGTTTGGCTCTACCCTCGGCCGGAGGCGTGCACCGTGTTCGTGTGCAAGGTGAACGACGAGGCGAAACTGCCCGCGCTTGTCGAAGCGATGCGCAAGCTGCGATTTGAAGGCGTCCTCACGGGCGCGCCGCATCTTGCCAACGACTACCGCGTCCTCGGGTTGCGCGATCGCTTTCCATACGACACAGCCGACCCGACAACGGGGCTGACCGACGAGCAGCGGGCTGCGTTTCGACGCCAACACGGCGTCGCACGCTGGACACTCTTGGCTGGGATCTATGGCCCGAAGGTGCAGGTCCGCGCCAACATCCGCCGAGCACGGACATTACTGCGCGGCGTCGGCAAGGTGCTGACGATCAACGAGGATCTGCTCAACAAGGCGCAGTGGGTGGCGCGCTTTGTGCCCATGCTGCCCGCACGTTTGCATGCCGATCTTGAATCGGCGAGTGAGATGCTCCAGATGCTCAGCGGTGATCCGGTGGCCGGCCCCATGCAGGCTGCATACTGGCGACATCGGACGCGGTGTGCAGCGGATGGCGGCGATCCGCTCTCCGATCGTGTGGGTTATCGCGGCATTTCGCCGGTCATCCCCTTCACAGGCGAAGATGTCGTTGCGTTCGACCAGGCATGTGAGGCGATTTGCAAGAAGTTTGGATTCGAATTCGCTTTGACGATCACCAACCTCGTTCCGCGCCACGGCATCTGTGTGGTCAGCATCACCTATGACCGCGAGAATGAGGCGGAAGAGCAGCGGGCGATTGAGTGCGTGGATAAACTGACTGATGCTGCACGGCGACTCGGCTGCGAACCATATCGGCTGCCGACCTGGGGCATGGCGGCGCAGTCGGCGCGCTGGCCGACGACCTTGCGGGATCTGATGCTCAACGTGAAGACCGCGTTCGACCCGCAGCACATCATCGCGCCGGGGCGATACCTTCCTTCGGAGATGTCAGATCTCAAATCCCAGATCTGAGATGACGCTGGCCCCACCGGGTCACGGCACAGCCTTGCCGCTGCGCAGCGCTTCGAGCCGGGTCTTGAACACATCGAGCAATCGCGCTTCGCGCGGGGCGTCGCCGAAGTGCCCGATGCGGGCGGAGGCTTGGATGTGGTCACCGCGGTCTTGCACGACGAGTCGAGCCGGCTCATTGCGAATCGTGAGCAGGTGGTAGATCGTCGTCGTTTCGGATGTCTGCTCGACCCACTCGATCGTCATCTCGCCGAGACGTGCCGCTCGGATGGCTGCGGCTGTGACGTGCTCCCATCGGCCGACGGCGTTGACCGAAGCATCGAACGCCTCGGCAGGTTTCGGCGCGTCAGCGTGGTCGGCGATATTCCGGGCTGTGGGGGCATTCTCGCCAGCGCACCCGCATAGCGTGCTAACAAACAGGGCAAAGAAGATGGCTGGTCGGGTGGCGGGCATGGCGTGTGTGGTAGAATGATAGCGTGGTCGGCGGGCAGGCCAAGTGGCTTGCATCCGATCGGCATTGTGGAGACGAGCGAGCGTGGACATCACCATTGAGATCCCGCCCGGGGTCGAGCGTGTGCTCATGCTCGGCCCGGGTGAGGGCAACCTGAAGATGATTCGCACCTCGCTCGGCGTCAGCATCACCGCACGAGGCGATGTCATTCGCATCCGCGGTGATGAACCCGCGGTGTACGGTGCGTCGATGGTGCTCAGCCAACTCGGTGCTGCTGCCGACCGGAACATCGCGCTCACCTCCGAGCAGTTGCAGCAGGCGCTCGAGTCGGTCGGGACGTTGCCTGTGGCGAACGGCGATGGTCAGCCAGCAGGAGCGGGTCGTTCAGCACGGGGCGAGGATGCTCCGGCAACGTCCCACGAGCCGCGGCATCGGGATATGGATGATCGGCTGGATGTCTACGCAGCCGGGCGGCGCGTCGGCCCGAAGACGCACGGGCAGCACGAGTACCTGGACGCCATTCGCGATCACGATTTGGTCTTCACCACAGGGCCTGCGGGAACGGGCAAGACGTACCTGGCCATCGCCGCAGCGGTCCACATGCTCAAGCGCGAGCGAGTGCGACGCATCGTGCTCGTCAGGCCGGCGGTCGAGGCGGGTGAGAAGCTCGGCTACCTGCCGGGCGATCTTCAGCAGAAGGTCAATCCATACCTGCGTCCGCTCTTTGACGCCCTTCACGACATGATGGACTTCGCCACGATCACGCGGTTCATGGCCAACGACGTCGTCGAGATCATCCCGCTCGCTTTCATGCGAGGCCGAACGCTCAACGACGCTGCGGTGATTCTGGACGAAGCGCAGAATACGACCAAGGGACAGATGAAGATGTTCCTGACCCGCCTGGGCGAGCAGTCGAAAATGATCGTCATGGGCGACACGAGCCAGATCGACTTGGCTTCGCCGGCGGACTCGGGGTTATTGGACGCAGTCGATCGGCTGGCCGGCGTCGAAGGTGTCGCCATCGTTCGTCTGCACAAGTCGGATATCGTCAGACACGACCTCGTCCAGCGAATCGTCGACGCGTATCGGTCCGATGAACCGGCATCGGGCGGATCGAACGCCTGATCGGGCGGGAGAGCACAGCAAGGCATGAGCAAGAGCGGACCATCCAAATCGGGCAGTACACGCGGTATCGTCGGCAAGGCGACCGGGCTGTTGCCGCACCGCGCCGGCGCGACCAAGACGACAGCCAAGACCCGACGGACCGACGTCCGCCGGACAATGGGACGGCGCAGAAACCTGTGGCGAGCGCTGCTCCTCGAACCTGCCTACGCGTATGCGGTCGCCATCGCGCTGGTTTTTGTCATCGCATGTTCGGCGTTGGTGATCTCGACGCAGCGGCAGATCTGGGAAGCGGCAGGTGAGATCGCCGAGCATACGCGCCTGGTTCGGCTGGATTTCAAAATCCCCGACAAGGAAGCGACCGAGAACGCCCGAGGCGATGCCCGTCGGGGAGTCCCGCTGTGTTTCCTGGTTACTGGGCGGCTGGATGACATCAGAGACGCACTCAAGGACCTGCCCGAGCGCATGGCTGGGTTCGAGTCGCTCGACGACCTGCTTGATGCCGAGACGCGCGCCGCGTTCGGCTTCGACGAGCAGGGGTTCCAAGCGCTCAAGGCGCATGCGGGAAACTCCCAGGCTTGGGCGGCGTCGGTGGAGCGATTGCTGAACCGGCTTGCTCAGGAACCGATCCTCAGCGATGACGACTACAGCTACGCGATGGGTGAAAACGGCACGGAGAAGGTGAACTTGTACGGTCGGGACGGCCGGATGCGTGATCTGTACCGCACCGAGTTGACCGCCCTGGCGAATGTGCAGGATGACATGCTTACATCGTTTGTCCGTGATGCGCGTTTCCCCAGTGATACGGTCGCACTGATCGTGCATCGGCTGGCCTACAACGCCGCGCCGACGTTCAAATCTGACGAGGCCGCCACGCGCGCTGCGCAGAAGGCCGCAGCCGATGCTGTGGATGATCGGTTCAGGGAACATCACATCGACGAGATCATCTATCGGCGAGGCGATGTGGTTGACGAGCCCAGACTGCTCATCGCTGAGCGTGAGCAGCAGGCGTACGAAGCGCAGTTGAGTCAGGCGGAGCGGGTCGGAAAACGGGCGGGTATGGTCGGGTTGATCCTGCTGATTACCGCGGCAATGGGCGGATACATCGCGTACTTCCACCTGCGGATCTTCCGCAACCCGATGCGCATCGGCGCGATTGCGACGCTGATGTTCCTGATGCTGCTGCTTGCCTGCTTGCTGGCCAAGTCCGACCCGCATCCGATCCATCTCACAGCGATCTCGCCGGCGCTGCTGCTTGCGATGGTCCTTGCGATCGTATACGAGCAGCGATTGGCGGTCGCGCTGACAAGCCTGTTCGCGCTGCTTGTCACCGTGTCGCTGTCGCAGTCGATCGGCTTCTTCACGCTGATCGTCCTCGGCGCAGGCGTGGCGACCTGGCAGCTTCGTGAGATTCGTCAGCGCAACACGATCATGCGCGCTGGCATCCTCACCGCTGCGACGCTCGGGATCGGGACGTTCGTCATCGGCTTCCTGGAACGTCCGATCGTTCCGGGGATCACGGGCCAGATCACGGTCGATGCGGCGCTGGCTGCGATCGGGGGCCTGCTTGTGGGCCTCTTCGTCCTCGGCATCCTGCCCACGATCGAGCGCATCTTCGACATCACGACCGGCCTGAAGCTTGTGGACCTGCGCGACAGCAAGCAGCCGCTTCTGCGTGAGCTGCAGCAGCGCGCGCCTGGGACGTTCAACCATTCGCTCACGCTCGCGAGCATGGGCGACGCCGCGGCGGAGGCCATCGGGGCTGACCCGCTACTCACCTACGTCGGCGGGCTGTACCACGATATCGGAAAAATCAACAAACCTGATTACTTCATTGAGAACCAAGGCTCGGGCTTCAATCGGCACAGCAAGCTCAGCCCCGCCATGTCGCTGCTCGTGATCGTCGGGCACGTCAAGGACGGTCTGGAGGTGGCCAAGGAGTTCGGGCTGCCTCGGCAGGTGCTGCACTTCATCGAGTCGCATCACGGCACGACGCTCGTCGAGTTCTTCTATCACGCAGCCAAGGAGAAGGCGGCGGAGAATCCCGAGACGGACGCCCCGGCTGAGGTCGAATACCGCTATCCCGGCCCCAGGCCGCGCACGAAGGAAGCCGCAATCCTCATGCTCTGCGACTGTGTCGAGTCCGCGACGCGCGCGATGGCCGA
>JAGLTS010000071.1 GCA_023135165.1 Phycisphaerales bacterium
GGTCGCGCTGCCGACGTGGGGCGTGAGCATCACGTTGTCAAGCACAGCCAGATCCGGTGTGAGGTTCGGCTCGTGCTCGTACACATCCAGACCCGCTGCGTGAATGCGGTGCTCGCGCAACGCCACCGCGAGTGCGGCCTCATCGACGACCGGGCCTCGCGATGTGTTGATGAGCACCGCGGTCTCTTTCATCAGTGAGAGTCTGCGGCCGTCGATCAGATGTCGTGTTTCGTCCGTTAGTGGTACGTGGATGCTCACGAAGTCAGCCCACGCCAATCCTTCGTCAAGTCCGATGCGCTCCGCGTGCAGCGGTGCGTGCTCGAACTCAGCCCGGCGGACTTGATCGACGTAGCGAACGGGCATCCCCCAGCCGATCGAACGCATGGCGACGGCGAACCCGATGCGCCCGCCGCCGACGATCAAGAGGTTCCGTCCGGTGATGTCGCGCCCCCAGAACTCGCACATGCCAAGCGGCCCCTGCTCGGCGTACCACGAGCTGCGCGCGAAGCGGTCGAGCTTCGCCGCACCACGCGCCGCGCCGAGCAGCAGCATCCACGCAAGGTCGGCGGTCGGTTCCGTCACCGCGTCGGGCGTGTTGCAGACGAGGACGCCTCGGCTCGTACAGGCGGGCACGTCGATGTTGTCGTAGCCCACCGCGAAGTTGCAGATGATGCGCAGTTCGGGCGTCGTCGCGTCGAGCAGCGCATCGTCCACGCGATCCCAGAAGTTGCTGACGAGCGCATCACAACCTTTGGTGTGTTCTTGAAGCTGCTCCCGCGTGAAGCGCTCGCCGTCGTTATGACGGAACTGCGCGCCGGGAACGTCAGGCTCGCCGCCAGGCGTCTTGTACGTGAGCGCGATCAGCATGGATGATCCCTTCCTTCCCTTGCGATGATGGATCCTATGACAACATGGATGTAACCACGGGTTCGACCTGCTCCGCAGCCTCGATGATCGTTGGGAACGGGATGCGAACGATGCCGAAGCGTGCGCGGATGTCGATGCCGTATGGATCGACGCCGACCATCACGGGCTGGGCGATCTCGACCCCCGCGCCGACCTTGCCGAGCGACCGGAGCAGCGCGGGATCGCTGTTCATTTTCGCGCAAAGCGCCGGTTCAGCGTCGGCGAGCGGGTTGGGCGCAGTCAGCGAATCACCGTCGAAGACGACCGGGCCGAGCTTGGCGGACTCGACCCAGAGCTTCGCCCACCTGACATCTTCCGGCTCGCCGTGGTAGACGCGCCAGCGATCCGTGTCGGGCGATTCGAAGTCCATCGCGCCGAGCTGCTCGGGCGTGACAAGAAGCTGCAGAGCATCGTCGCTCTCTTCGGGTGCGAAGATGACGGTGTTCATCGCGCCGAGCGCTGCAACCATCAAAGGCGCGACGATGTGTCCATCCGCCGCGATGATGTACTTCAGGTTCATGACGCTTTCATCGAACAGCAGAACACCCTGGACGGTGCCGCGATACATGGCGATCGCATGATCCATGTCCGCGGGCTGCGGATCGTCGGGCGGCTGGGTTGGCTGATCCGATGGCATGGCTATCACCTCATGGTGCGGGCAGGGACGATGCGTTCACGTCTTGGGCGGCTGATATCTCGGGAAGAGCGAGGCGCCCTTCTCGATGGGCGTGCCGGGCTTGAACTGACCCCATCGCGTCCACTCACTGAACTTGTTGTCATGCTCGTCGTTCGCCCGCATTTGTGCAGCGTAGTCAAGACCCATGCGCTGCCAGAACGCCTCACATGCGTTTGGGATGAACGGCCAAAGGAGAACGGACGCGATGCGCAAAGCCTCGATGCAGTTGTAGAGAATTGTCCCGACTTCGGGTAGTTTGGTTTCATCCTTCACGAGCTTGAACGGTTGTGTCTTGTCTATGTATCCGTCGACTTCTCGCACAATGCTCATAGCGGACTCTTGGGCATCGCTCAACTGAAGATGCAGCAATCGCTCAGATGACGTTTCGCGCAAATCGCTAGTCAGCCGCTGAAGGTTCAGTTCCATGACCCCTTCACTGGTGTGCTCTGCCTGACCAGAAGCAATGATCTCGTCGGGCACATCGATTTCGTAGGTCTTGTACTTCACGACTGGCCAAGGCAGGTCGACTGCTCTGGGCAGCACGCCGTCGAAGTACTTCCCGATCATCTTCGTCACACGGCTGACGCAGTTGCCGAAGGTGTTGGCCAGGTCGCTGTTGTACGTCTCGATGAACGCATGCTCGGAGAAATCGCTGTCGGTCGTGCCCATCGGGCCTCGCACCGCGAGGAAGTACCGCAGCGCATCCAGGCCGAACGTCTCGACGTAGTGGTCGATCTTCTCCAGGTCGATGAAGTTGCCCAGCGACTTGCTCATCTTCTGGCCTTCGCTGATCCAGAAGCTGTGTGCGTAGACGACGCGAGGTAGGTTCACCCACTCGTAACCGGCGCACTTGCGCAGGGCGAGCAGCACGGCAGGCCAAATCGCTGCGTGGAACCAGAGGATGTCCTTGGCGATCAGATGGACAGCACCGCCTTGCCAGTAGTGCCTGCGCTCATCCGTGTCCACGGTCGTCAGGTAGTTGAAGAGCGCATCAATCCAGACGTAGATCGTGTGATCCGGATCGCCGGGCACGGCAATACCCCAGTCGGTTCGACCCTTTCGGCTGATGGGGACATCCTCCGCCTCCTTGATGCGGGCGATGATCTCGTTCCTGCGAGCCTGAGGCTCGACCTTGAACGTGCAGCCGTCGACTTCGCCGCCCTGCTCCAGCAGCGTGAGCAGTTCGTTGCGATACGCGCTGAGCCTGAAGAAGTAGTTCTTCTCGCTCCTGCGGACGAGTGCCCTGCCTGAGATCGGGGACTTGTACTCATGCTCAGCCGCCCGCTTCTCAGGGACGTACTCCTCCTCACCGGCGTCGTACCAGCCCTCGTACTCGCCGAGGTAGACATCGCCGGAGTCGATGAGCATCCGGACGTACTGCTCGACCTTGCGCTTGTGCCGATCCTGGCTGGTGCGGATGAAGTCGTCGTGCGACATGTCGAGCTTGGCGAAGGTCGTCTCGAAGGCGGCGGCGTTCTCATCCGCCCACTCTTGGGCGGTCAGCCCGCGCTCGGCAGCGGCATCCACAACCTTGGCGGCGTGCTCATCCGTCCCGGTCAGGAAGAACGTGTCATCGCCTGTCATGCGGTGGTAGCGGGCGATGATGTCCGCAACGGTCGTCGTGTAGATGTGGCCGATGTGCGGCTGATCGTTGACGTAGTAGATGGGCGTGGTGATGTAATACGGCGGCATGGCGGGGTTCCTTGCGGGGCAGAGCGTTCAGCCAGCCCCGACTATACTGCGCGGGCGGCGGACAGGCCCAACCGGACCCCCCCTGCCCTCCACCCTGCCGGCCCGGTGCTGTGCCGCCGCGACGCGGAGATCGTCGTGCGGCGCTGCACCTGACCAAGTGTGGGCCGAGCGCCGCGGAGACGTTGAGCATCTTCGTGCAGCAGGATCGCCGCGATCTCCCGATGGTTGAAGGTGTTCTCTATGAGATGGCGTCGCAAGGCGTGGAGACGGTCATCCTCTGCTGGTGTGATGGCGGGCTGCTGTACTATCTCGTCCCGCCGCCCGGTCAATCAGCGGATGACATCGCAGCCGCGATGAACGCACCGACGCGCCGCCAACTCATCGACGGCTGAGCAAGAGCGACTGCGATTCGTGCTCTACCCGGTTTTCGTCCTCGGCCCACGACACGGTACGATGGATTCTGTTTCATTGAGTGGCCCCTTTGACTGGGGGTGTCCAGCAAGCCCGTCCGACCGAGCACCCTTGGGAGTCACCATCCACGCTGAGTTGCCCCGCCCTGCTCAGCTTCCAACTACCAGAGGAACACCCTCGGAGCAAAGTCCATGGCAGGCAAGAAATCAAAGCCCCCGCTTTTGCCACCTCCTGTGAAACGGGAGGAGTTGGACGCTCGCTCACCGGACCCGGCTCATCTTGATGGAGCGATTCTCAGCGCGGTCGGAAGAGTAATTGCCGCAATCCAACTGGAAAGAGAACACGTCAACCAGCCGGACGCGGATTCTCTGTTGTGGCACGCATTGCAGATCCGGCGGGACATCACGAGTGCCGACCAGTTGAACAGTCTCACAGAGGATGAGTTGAAGGATCTCGTTCGCCGCATTCGCATGAGAGAAAGGATGCTGCAGCTTGGTCGGTTTCTTCTCGTTGCCCTCCAGAACACCCACGCGTCCATCAAGATGCTGTGTGGGTTTCAGAGTGACAGCGAGAACGACGATGACGGTATCGCTGCATCCGCCGTGGATGCGGGGCCACTTGTTCGCGTGCAACTGGAAAGGGTGTTTCACGCGATTCTCTTCGTAGACAATCCGGACGAGTACTGTGACCGTTACCTCAAGCGCTTCTATCGAAACCACCTGTTGGTCGAGCATCGCATCAGGCACGCTGCTCAGCCAATTCTGGGCGGATCTGGCGCAAGCAATGGCGCGGACGTCATTGAAGAAGTGCTTTCTGCGGTCGAGAAAGTGAACTCCAAGCTAAGAGAGGATCTCGGCATCTCAGAAGACGAAGAGAAGAAGATCCTCGGCCAAATTGACCAACCCGAATTGGATATGCCGTCCATCTGCAAGTTCCCTACGTGCGGCAACATCGCTTCGAACGGCAATTGGACACACAAGGATGGGAATAAGCGCCCTCTGCTGTCTGCCGGGCACCGCGTGCGACTTGCAGCAATCTTATACCCGTTCTACGACAGTTACTCCGATTCCAGCCACAGTGACCTCCGCTCCCTTCTTGAGGCATTCAGACAGAAGCATGTTGAGGCCACCGGTGAAGATCCAGATGGGCACACGCGTCAATATCAGGAGGACCTCATCGACGACGCACTCGCTACGAGTTACGTCTCAATGCTCTGCGTCGCAACGCTGTTCGTATACTCGTTTGACGCTGCTGATCCAGTACGAAGCGATCTGCAGAAGGCGTGGTCATGGGTCGCCAATCACACGCTGCTGGGGGCGTGCGTCTGGGACAACTGGATGAGGCTGGATTGACACGCGATGGCAACGATCGGGGAAGAAAATGGGGAAGAACATATACTTATCCCCGTGTCTTCCCCCAATGTTACTAACCTCCAAATTCCCGCATCCATACCTCTTCCATGCGACGCTTCTCTTCGCCTCTTATTTCCGTTGTACTGAAGGCAGTCATCCGAAACAATGCTCCGCACTGCGTGCATTTGAATATGCCGCCGTGTAGGAAGCCTCGGGGCTCGAAGGGGCTCTCCCCGCCGAACCGGGGTGTTGCACCAACCGTTCTGCAGCCGGGGCATTTCATTTTCTTTGTCAAGGCACTTCCGAGTAAGCCCATTATCAAAGCCTCCTTCGTCTGATCTCGATAACAGTATTCTCTTCTGCTCTACATTGGGCACGCACTCGCGCACAAACACCCCACTGACACCCAGCTTGTCTTCACTCTTGGCGGCAATACCGACCACACCTAGAACCTCAGGGTTGATATGCGCAACCAACCTGTCGTCCGCGACATGATTGCTACTCAGCGTCAGTTCGTGAGTGGAACGTGTCAAAAGCCGTGTCCGCAGCTCGCCACGAGCAGGGCAAGGACGAGAATTGGGAATGCCACGAAGTTAAAGAGTTCCCACGCCCGAAATCCATGCCCCTCCAGGTCGCCGCGACCGATCTTGCTCAGAGTGACCAAGAACCCCAGCCCGGATAGCAAGCACAGTATCGCGAATGTGGCTGGGTGCATGGTTCCCTCCAAGCATTGAGCACGCGAGGCTACAGTCATTGGACAGCAGTCAGAATACCAGAGAGCCTGGTTGGCGAGGGACAAATCAGTGAGGCGATCTCTCAGTTTGCTTGATGTGCTCGGTTTTGACAAAGGGCGGCGATTCCTGGGCCAGGAGGCCCCCGAATGTGGGTGGTATGTTTGGATCCGCCGAGATGCGATCCTCCGCTCGTCGAATCACTCAATCAGCGCGGCCACCGGCGGCTGCCTCTACAGCCGAGCCATGCTCCCCAACCCCAGCGCCTGCGCCTGCGCCTGTCGAAGCTACGCAGTCTCGCGCTGCAACTCCCCGTTGTCCCATACGACATCCTGAAGCTCGAAAAAAGCCCCGCGATGGCGCGGGGCTTTGTCTGATTCGCGGATGTGATGTCGCGGAACGTCAGTCGATCTCAGCCTTGACCTCATGCACACGGGCTGCGATCTCGCCGTGCGATGTTCCGCCGTACTTCCCGCTTGAGTAGTTGCAGATGCCGACGAGAATGGTGATCTCGTCACCGAACTGAACATCCAGGCCGCTGGCTGTGAAGTTCACCAAAGGCCGAAGCTCGATGAACGACATGGGCGCCCGGCCGATCTCCTTGTTGTGCCAGATGTCTTCGCCGGTGCGTTCGTTTCGCGCGCCGATCCAGATATAACCCGTGTCAACACAGTACTTGCCGCTCGTACCTTGGCTGATGGGATCGTAGACGACGCCGCAGGCGATGACTTCCATGAAGGTGGCGCGGATGCTGAGTTCTCCCGTCCCTGTGGCATTCCAGCTCCAGCCGACCCAGACGATCATCTCCGCTCGCGTCTTCGAGTCGGTGGGCCCGAAGCCGCTGCACGTGGCGATCATCTCGCCGCTGAACGGATCGGCAATACCCGCGGCAAGCCATGTGCTGTGGTCTTCCGCATCCACACCCGCCCCGTCGTACGGCGGCCGCCAGCAGTGCTGGCCGGGAATGTGCTGCGGCTCAGTGCGCGGCGTGGGCTTTTCATCCTCAAACGCCCCTATGACGATCTCGCGGATGGTGTTGCGGAAGTGCTCCTGCGCCTGCTGGACGGCTGAGGGAAGCTCCGAAGGAAGCCCGCCGCTCCCCCCCTTGTTGTCGTCGGGCGGTGGGTCTTCGCCACCCTCCTTGTCAGCCCTTTCCTCCATCGCGCCCCACATCTCATCGAAGCTGTCAAAGACGTTGCGGTGGAGCTTGCCCCGCTTGCCTGTGTTCCTGGGCATGTCGAGCAGTTCCTGATACGGATCGCTCGGCTTGGGCACATCGCACACCCACACATCCCCGCCCCTGGTGATCGTCAGCGTGTAACCCTTGCCCTTCTCTTTGATGTCGAGCGTCAGATCCTCCGCGGCGGGCGGCACGGATTCCGGGTCCACGAGCATGCCCTTCTGCTTGAAGACGATCTCACGGGCGGGCGTGTAGCCGATGAACCCGGTCGTCGCCTCGATGCAGATATTCTTGTCGTGGTGCCGAATGAAGTAGAGGACCAGATCCCCGTTCATCCCTGCGTAGATCTTGGCGTCGTACGGCTTGCCGTTCTCCGTGGAGCGGTGCTCGCACTGCGGGAGGACCAGCCAGTCCCCGACATTGCGTGGTCCTGCCTGTGTTGTCTGCACCGTGATGACCACAGCCAGTAGTCCGACGATTGTTCTTAGAGTCGTTTTCAGCATGACTCTCTCCCTTTTCTTGTTGCGTGAGTGAAATCAGCATCACCACCGCGTCGTGCGACGGCTGCTTTCAGACACGCGGGGTCGATTTCGATTCCATTGCGATCCACAAAAAAAACGCTCGCTCAAGCGGTGCATGTCCGTGCCTCGGCGTCGCTGCCTTGATGCAGTCGAACGGTCACGGTCCGGTTCGACCCCGAGCAACTCCTGCGAGCCAACCACGGATGAGTGTATCCCCTTGGGTTCCGACGCGAAACCCCTGTGACTTTGGCGCCTGTCCCCGCAACAGCGTCCGCGCCCGCTCGGTGTGACCGACTACAATGCTGACATGGAACCCATCTTCACATCGACGGCGGTATCCCCGGCCCGGCAGCGCGTGACCCGCATGATCGCGGTTCTGGCATGCCTGGGACCGGCCTGCGTGGGGCTGACGGCCGGGACGGCGCTCGGCCAGCATGCGCTCGGTACGGGCCACGCACTGGACAACAACCTACGTGTCGGCAGCGGCGGGATCAACTCCCCCTGGGTCGATCCCCGCTTGGTCTACCGCTATCGAAACGCGATTCTCACTGGCAACGTGCCGAACCGCAGCTTTCGCGGCAACCTCGGCTACGCCGCGCCCAACGATTTCCGCGACACGCTCGGCAGCGACGACATCTTCCGCTTCCAGCGTGACTCGTACATGTCGGGCCTGGCTGTCCAGGGTGTTCGCGGCATCAGGTCGGTGCAGTCGGCGTTCCGGATGACGGACCCGAACTACCAGTTCACTCGGTTCACGGTGGCGCGGTCGGCGCAGAGTGTGACGACGGCGGATGTGCAGCGCGGTCAAGGCAGGCGTCTGTTTGCGCCGATCGGCGCTCCCGCAGCGGCGGATGTCCTGCGCGGCGCGGAGTTCATCCGTTTGTCCTCGCTTGCGGAGGCGAGCGAGGGCCTTCGCGGCACAGTGCTGGGATACAGTGAAACACAGGATGGCGGCATAGTCGAGCTCACCGCGTCACCGTTGCGAGGCATTGTGCCGCAGTCGATCATTCCGCCCACGCCTGCCGGGCGAGAGGATGCCGGTGAGACGGACCAGTCACGGCAGGACCCGCGGATCTCCAGCCGACTCGATATCTCCAGATTAGAGGTCGGCGCTGACCCGTATGCTGATCTGCTTGATCGTCTCTCGCGCGCTGCCGAGGCGGAGCAGGCTGGCCGCGAGCCGACGGATGCGGGCCTCGAGTCGGTCGCTGACCGGATGACACGGCTGATGTCGTATGAAGAGCAGTTCCGCCTGCTGACGGAGGTGCTTGAGAAGCGCGCTGCGGAAGACGATCAAACGGAGGATGACGGCGCTGCGGATGATTCCGCAACCGGGTCGGCGTCAGGCGAACATGGTGAGTGGATCGGCCGGCCGGCGACGTTCGATGAGTTGATGGATCGGCTGTTGCCCGAGTCGGCGAGGCGCGATCTCGGTCCAATCTCGGATCTGGCGGGCACGGCGAAGGATCTGTTCTCCGAGCAGATGCGCCGCGCCCAGGCGTTCCTGGCCGATGAACGGTACTTCGACGCGGAGACGCACTTCGCAACGGCGCTTCGGATTCAGCCTGGGCATCCGCTCGCGAGGATTGGTCGGCTCAACGCGCAGCTCGGCGCCGGCCTGTTCCTCTCCGCGGCGACGACGCTGCGCACGCTCGCGGTGACGCATCCCGAAGTGCTCGCGCCTGAGTACGACCAAAGCCTGCTGCCCAGACCCGAGCGCGTCGGCCACATTGTCGACCATCTCAGGGAGCAGATGGACCAGGGCGGCGCGTTCGCGCCGACCGCAGCCCTTCTGCTGGCGTATCTCGGACACGTCACGGGCGATGTGGAACTTGTCGCGACCGGCCTTGCTGTGACCCGGGAGATCGGTGATCCGGACGGTCTGGCGGACCTGCTCGAGCGACTCTGGCTGGGGAGACCAGCCCAAGAGCCGCAGTCGGACTGATGTGGAAAAACAATCACTGTCGCCGGCGCATCCGGGCTGGCTCATGCCGCCGAGGCCTTCGCTTTGGATCTGACCGAGTACATCAACGACGGCTCGCTGGCGAGCATGTGCGCCGCCTTGGCGGGTGTGATCGGTTCCGAGCCGTTCCTTCGTGACGCAGCCGGCCGTGTGATTCCAACGACACCCGAGGGGCTGGTGGACCGAGATGACAGGCGTGAGGGCGCCGTAGCGGTGCGGGAGGATTCGTTCATCGCGCCGATCACGGTCGCTTCCGACGATGGGCGGCAACGGATCGGCTCCATCTGTCTGCCGGAGTCAACAGCGGACAGCCTTGCGAACCGGGCGGCGGCGGAGCGAGCCGTCGAACTGCTTGCCCTACTCGTCGGCGAAAGTTGCAGCCGGCAGTTGACGCTGCGCGGGCGCGTGGCTGACCTCGATTTTCTCTCCACCTTGTCCTCACGTTTGGCGACGACCCATGATCTCGAAGCGCTGCTTGATGTCACGCTCGACGCCGCGATGCAAGCAGGCGAGGGTAAGGCCGGGTCGATTCGACTGCTCGACGAAGACACGGGTGAGCTGCGCGTGTGGGTCAGCCGATGCCTGAGCGATCGGTTCTGCGAAAAGACGCGCGTGATGCTGCGCGACTCGGCGCATGATCGCGAAGCACTCGATGCGGGGTTCTGCTGTGTGCGTGAGATTGCGGAGGATGCGACGTTCGTCGGTTGTGCCCGCTGCCGTGAGGAAGGGCTGGCGGCGTGCCTGATCGCCGGGCTGTCGTATCAGGGGCGCGACCTGGGGACGATTCGCCTGTACAGCGACCAGAGATGGGAGTTCACAGATCACCAGCGAAACCTGCTGGCGGCGGTCACACGGCTGTCATCGGCGGCGATCGCGCATGCGGGTTTGGTGAAGGAGCAGCGCCAGGCGCGCGAAGTTCAACGTCAGGTTCGGCTCGCGGCGGATGTGCAGCACCGGATGCTCCCGCAAGCGGCGCCGGCCTGCGACGCCCTCGACATCGAGGCGCGCTACATCCCATGCCGTGAACTTGCGGGCGACTTCTACGACGTCTTCGAGATCGGCGGCAACATCGGCTTTGTGATCGGCGACGTGGTCGGCAAGGGCGCCGCCGCGGCGCTGCTCATGGCGTCCGTGCGCGCGACGATTCGCGCGCATGCGCAGAACATCTACAACATCGACGAGATCGTTGATCGAACCAACCGCGCGCTCGTGCGCGACACGCTCGCCAACGAGTTTGTCACGCTCTTCTACGGCGTGATCGACCCGGTCTCGCTTCGACTGACGTATGTGAACGCCGGACATGATTGGCCGATCATTGTTCAGCCCAGGCCGGGCCGCGCGGTGAGCGCCGATGACCTTGTCGAACTCACGACGGGCGGGATTCCGGTCGGCATTGACGCATCCGAATCGTACGAGTGCGGGATCATCCATCTTGAGCCGGGCGATGTCGTGCTCTGCTACACGGACGGGCTGGCCGAGGCGGTGAACTTCGACGACGAATGGTTCGGAAAGCATCGCATCCGACAGGCGGTCCTCGATGTCCTCAACGACGATCGCCAGGCGAGCGCCGAGCGAGTCCTGACACATGCGTTGTGGGAGATGCGCCGCTTCGCAGGCCTCGCCGCCCGGCCGGACGACGTGACGCTCCTGGCGATCCGCGTACGCTGACAGGGGCGCAGCAGCGCGTTTGCGTTGTTCGTGAGGGTCCGCTGGCGAGGACGCCGCGGCTCGCCTTCGACCTGATCGTAGGCGGGCGCAGTAGCGAGCCGCCGCGTCCACGCGAGCGGATTCTTGGTGATTTGTGCGGGCGCGAGATTCCCCCGTCGCGCTACGCCGCCGCTTTGGGTTGTTTGCGCGCTACGACAGGCTCATCCGGCGCGAGGCGTGTGATGATCTTCGCGCCGGTCGCGTCGCCCCAGACGTTGACCGTCGTCCTGCACATGTCCAGGATGCGGTCCACGCCGAGGATGATGCCGATCGCCGCAAGGGGCAGTTCCTTGGTCGGGTCGCCCAGCGCTGTGTTCACCGCCGTGATGACGATCACCATCGTGACCAGTCCCGCGGATGGGATGCCCGCCGCGCCGACGGCTGCGAGCGTCGCGGTGATGACGACGATCAGAAGCTCGGGGAACGCAAGCTGAATCCCGAACGCCTGAAACAGGAAGACCACCGCGACAGCCTCGTACAAGGCGGTCCCATCCATGTTGACCGTCGCACCGAGCGGGAGGACGAAGTTCGCCGCCTTCTTGGAGCAGCCTGCCTCCTCCTCTGCGACTTCAAGCGTGACGGGGAGTGTCGCGCTGGATGAATCCGTGCCGAACGCTGTCATCAGGGCGCGTCGCATCTTCCACATGAAGCGGTACGGGTTGCATCGGCCGAAGATCGCGAGGACGAGCGGCAGGATGACAAAGGCGTGGATCGCCAGCCCGATCACCACGGTGAGCATGTACAGACCGACGGGCCCTGCCATCTCCCCCAGGCCGAGGTTGCCCACGCTCCACGCGGTAAGGAAGAAGACGCCCGGCGGCGTGAGCCAGAGTATCCAATGGATCATGGCCATCATCGCGCGGAAGAGGCTGTCGAACACGCGCTTCGCCGGGTCGCCGCGCGGGCCCGCGGCGCTGATCCCCAGCCCGAGCAGGATCGCGAACGTGATGATCGACAGCACGCGACCTTCCACAGCGGCGCGGAGCGGGTTGCTCGGGATGATCTGGCGCACAAGCCCCATCCATGCCGACCCGAGTTCTCGTTCAGCCGTCTGGATCGTCTCGCTCTTGGCGTGCGTCTCGAACTGCGCGACCTTCTCATCGCGAAAGCCCTGGTCCAGGCCGACGCCGGGCTCAATCCGTGAGACGAGCGTGACGCCTATGACGACGGCAATGAGCATCGTGGAGAGGTAGTACACAACGGTTGCGCTGCCCACCAGGCCCAGCCGGGCCGGGTCGCCGAGCGACGTGATGCCCACGACGACGCTGATGAAGATCAGGGGGATGACGATCATCTTCAGCGGCCGCATGAGAATAATGTCGCCGAGCGATTGCCAAAGCGAAAGCGTCGCGTCGTGCTGTGCGGGATCTGTGGGCGCGGGGTCGAAGAGGACAAACTCACCCACCAAGACGCCGGCCACGAGTCCGATGAGGATCAGCAGTGCCAGCAGGTTGCCTTTCCGCATGGGGCTCTCCTTGTCACGCTCCGGGCCGTCCTTGGAACCACATCAGCATACCCGGCTCGTCATCGGTGCGGCGGGGATCGCAAGCCAGCCGCTATCATCGCGCGAGTCGGCAATCCGGCCGAGCCTCGCGGAACGCCTGCCCGCCCTCCGCAGTGATCCGTGTGCCCGATACGAACACGCGGTACAGCTTGGGCAGGTCGACAAGCTGCATGAGGCCGGCATCATCCACAGCCGTGTCGCGCAGCAGTAAGTCCTCAAGCAGCAGCATGTTCCGCAGGTGGACCATCCCGGCGCCGGTGATGTCCGTCCCCGACAGATTCAGCCGATGCAGGGCTGTTAGGCCAGCCAACTGCGCCAGCCCGGCATCCGTCAGCCCCGTTCCGCTGAGATCCAGATGCTCCAATGGCCCAAGCCCGGCAAGGTGCGTGAGTCCTGCATCGGTGATCTGAGCGGGTAATCGCAGTGTCCGCAACGTCCGCACCCCGTCGAGCGTCGCCAGTCCATCATCCGTGATCCGCGTCCGCGAGAGATCCAGATTCTCAACGGCAGGCATCGCTGCGATTGAGGTGAGTCCAGCGTCGGTGATCCTCGTGTCGCTGAGTACGAGCCGGCGTAGATCAGGCAGCATCGCCAGATGAGCGAGACCCGCATCGGTGATGTTTGTGCCGCGCAGACCGATGATGCGCAGGCCGGACAGTCGTATGAGTGTCGCAAGCCCGGCATCGGTGACCGCTGAGTGGTTGATGTAGATCGCCTGCACATCGTCCGCATGAAGTCCGTCGAGTGCGGCAAGATCTTGATCGCCGATCCCGTCGAAACAGACGAGCATCACTTCCTGTCCAGTCGGCACGGTCACAACCCCGCGCGCCTGTCCCAGATCATGCCAAGGTGCGTCAAGCGGCGATCCCCACAGTCGAACCGCCAGTGCGCCGATCACCGGCTCATCGGGGAACGTGATGGCGCGTTCACCCGGTGCGCCGGGCTGCGGCGCGACGGCTGTCGTGGTGCTCCGCGGCGCATCGGCATCATCGGCGCATCCGGTCGGGTATATCCCCGTCACCAGTGCACCGGCTGCCAAAAGAAACGCGATGTGAGCCGCTCGACGTCGATCCACACACAAGATGCTACCGCAACCACGCGAGCGCCGGGTGTTTCGCGTGTCCTGCACGGGCGACAGCGCGGGTGAACGGGTGGCGCACGCTGCGGCAGCGAGCATCTGTTCCACGATTCGTAGCGTGCGCCATAAGCGCTCCCCTTCGGGTCGCGGCTAAACTCGAAGCGGTGTGCGTGACACGTTGAGCCGCGACCCAAAGGGGAGCGCTTCATCAAGTGGACGCGCATCGCGCACGTGCTCGCTCAGTCGAGCGGCAGCTTCTCGCCGAGGCGTTGCATCTCGTCGAGGATGAACGCGAGATCGTCGCGCGCAGCGTCCGCGTTGTTCATCACGATGCGGAATGTCGCGATGCCGTCAACCGGCGCGTAGTTCATGAGGATGCGGCCGTCCTGCTTGAGCTGCTCACGCAGCATCGTCGTCGTGCGGTCGAGCATCCGATCCCGCTCCGCCCCGGCGGGCATGTTGCGAACGATCGCCGGCAGGTAGTGGAAGCAGACGTTGCAACCGTGCGGCTCACGAACCAGCGTGAAGTCGTCGCGAGATTCGATCATGCTGCGGAACATCCGCGCAAGCTCGAACTTGCGGTCGATGCGTTTCTCAAAGCCCTCATCGCCGAGCGCCTGCCAGGCGAGCCAGAGTTTGATCGCGTCGATGCGACGTCCGCACTGGAGGCTGAGGTGCCCCAAGTCGCAGCTCCCTTCCGCCCAATCGTCGTGGAAGAGGTAGTCCGCTTCAATCGCGGTGCTTGCTGCGAGCCGGCCTCGTTCACGCACGAGAAGCACCGAGCAGAGCAGCGGCGCGCCCATCATCTTGTGCGGGCACCATGTGAGTGAATCAGCGAGGTGCGATCCAGCGAGCAGATGTCGATGCGTGCGCGAGAGCAGCGCTCCTCCGCCGTACGCTGCATCGACGTGCAGCCACATCCCATGTGCGCCCGCGATTTCAGCGATCGGCTCGATCGGATCGTACGCACCGGCGACGGTTGTGCCTGAGGTCGCGCAGATGAAGAAGGGTCTGCACCCGTCGCGCTTCGCGCGCTCTACCGCGCGCTCAAGTGCATCGGGCAACATGCGTCCGGCCTGATCCACATCGACCGTGCGGACAGCGCTGAGCCCCATGCCAAGGACGCCGGCGGCGCGGCGGAACGAGTAGTGTGCCTCGGCGGATGTGAACATGACAAGCTGATCGGCATCGCGCAGCCCGTCCGTTTTTCCATTGGGAATCGCCTGATCGCGTGCGATGAGCGTCGCCATCAGGTTGGACATCGTGCCGCCTGGCAAGAAGGTTCCTTCGCCGCGCTTGAAGCCGACGAGACCGCACATCTTGTCGAGGACGGCGATCTCCATGAGCGTGGCGACGGGGACGACCTCGTAGGTGTACATCGAGGCGTTGAGCAGCGCCGTGACCCACTCGCCGATGATGCCGACCACGTCGTAGCCGCCGTAGAGTTGGTTGGTGAACCCGACGTGGCCCGTGCGGACGCTGAAGCGCAGGATGCGCTCGATGTCGTCAAAGAGGCTCTCAATCGGCCGACCTTTGACGGGAGGATCGAGGGTGAACTGCTTCCTCAGTTCGTCGGGTGGCAGCAGACGGACGACAGGCTCGTCGTGGTCGGCGTGCCGATTCAGGTAGTCCGCGGCAAGGTGCGCGATGTGCTGGAGGATCTGGTCGGTTGTGCTGCTTCGATCAGCCATGCGTTTCGAGCGGGCACATTACGAGAGCGCATCGGCGTCGGCTGCGAACTGGAAATCCTGCTCCGTCACGCCGGTCGCGTCATGTGTTGTGAGGGTGAGCGTGACTTTGCCAAAACGAATAAGGATGTCAGGGTGGTGCCCAATCCGCTCAGCAAGCTCGGAAATCTTGTTCACAAAGGACATCGACGCGACGAAGTCGTCGAAGTTGTACGTCCGCTGGATTGAGCCGTTCATCTCCGACCAACCATCCAGGTCGGCCAGTCGTGTTTCGACCTCACCATCCGTGAGTTTGGTCATCGCTGCTTCCTCGGCGAGAAGGACGGGGCTATCTTGGCAGCGAGGCATTGTATGTCAAATCCGACCGACCGCGTCAACATCACACGTCTGGCCCCGTCGCCGACCGGCGCGCTGCACCTGGGTAACGCGCGGACGTTCCTGGTCAACTGGGCCATGGCTAGGCGGGAAGGCTGGCGGATCATCCTGCGGATCGACGATCTCGATGGGCCTCGCGTCAAGCCCTGGGCTGCGGATCAGGCGGTCGAGGATCTGCGCTGGCTGGGCATGGACTGGGATGAAGGGCCGATCCGTCAGACCGACGACGCAGCGCCGTATCGTCAAGCCATGGCCGAGCTTGCGGGTTCCGGCGAGGTTTTCCCGTGTTCACTCTCTCGCACGCAGATCGAGGAAGCGATGTCCGCACCGCACACGCGCGAGCTGCGCTTCAGTCCATCGCTTCGACCGGTGGGCGCAACCCCGCGATTCGGCACCGATGACGAGATGAACTGGCGGCTCAAGACAAGCGATGAGATGATCCGGTTCGACGATGCGTGCGCCGGTCCGGTGAAGACCAACCCGTGGGCGGAGGTCGGCGATTTCGTCGTCTGGACCAAGCGAAACGCTCCCGCGTACCAGCTTGCGGTCGTCGTGGATGACGCGCGCCAAGGCGTGACGCAGGTCGTGCGAGGCGATGACCTGCTCTCAAGCACGGGAAGGCAGATCCTGCTCTACCGCGCACTGGCGCTTGGGCCGATCCCGACGTACACGCATCTGCCGCTGGTCGTTGGGCCTGATGGCAGGCGTCTGGCGAAACGGCACGGCGACACGCGAATCTCGACCTACAGGCAGCTCGGCGTGCCCGCTGAACGCATCGTCGGGCTTCTGGCGTGGTGGTGCGGCGTGTGTGATGAACCGATGGAGATGACCGGCACGCAGTTCGCGGATCGACTGCGCCACTCCCCACGCGCGCTGGACCGCGTTACGATGAGACCGGAGGATGACCGATGGCTTCGCTCCGGCTGACAATCGGACTGCTTGCATTCGCGGCGATCACCACGCTCGCTGGCTGCGATTCGACCGAACCGAGCACGGTGACGGTGCAGATCCGAGATAGCCAGTACATCCTTGAACTGGCGCTCGACGACCAGACGCGAGAGCACGGCCTGATGGGGCGGGAGTACATCGCGCCCGACGGCGGGATGCTGTTCGTCTTCCCACGGATAGACCGGCGAGGGTTAGGGTTCTGGATGGGCTACTGCCTGAGCGACATGGATGTGATCTTCCTCGATGCGGGCCAAGAGATCACCGCGATGCACAGGATGACTGTCGAGCCTGCCCGCCGTGAGGGTGAATCGGAGACCGCATACCACGCGCGACTGCGCCAGTACGGGAGCAGGCTCCCCGCCCAGTACGCGATCGAACTGGCCCCTGGGACGCTCGATTTGCTTGAGCCGCCGCTTGAGATCGGTGAGTGGATCGAGTTCGACGGCACATACCTCAAGGGGCTGGCCAAGTAGGCCGATGGCATGGCGGAGGACCGCTTGCGAATCGGCTGCCTATGCGTGCCCAGAGAATCACCATCGTTGATCCGACTCCCTCAGCGGACCGTCCGCGTGACTGGCAGCGCACGATTGAAGCCCACTGGCCCACCGGCCGCGGCTCGCCGCCGACTGTGCACCATTTCTCATCCGTCAGCGAACTCATCGACGACCCGGACTCCGCCGCCGCGGTGGTCATGCTCATCCTCGAAGACGGCGGCCCCGATGCGGGCACGTACCAGATCCTCGACCTGATGGACCTGCGCCACAAGGCGGTGCTCGTCGTCGCAACACATCCGGAGCGCGATGCCGACCGACTGAGCAACGTCAATTGGGTTCCCATCAACGTCGATCCGGACAGCTTGGTCGCACGGCTCGAAACGCTGCTTGACAGGCAGCGTCACATTGACCGACTCGTCGCGGAACTGACGCTCGCCCGTCGATTCGAGGGGGGAATCACCAGTGAGATGGCGCGCATGCACGAAGAACTGGAGCTTGCTGCATCGGTTCAACGCGAGTTCCTGCCTCGCTCGCTCCCGGAGGTCGATGGGCTTGAGTTCGGCGTGCTGTTTCGACCTTGCTCGTACGTCAGCGGTGACATCTACGGCGCCGCGCAACTCGATGATGAGCACATCGGCTTCTTCGTCGCCGACGCGACGGGGCATGGCGTGCCGGCGGCGCTCATGACCGTCATCATCAGCCGTAGCCTGCAACTGACGCTATCCGGTGACGACGGCACGCGCCTGTTTCGCCCCGGCGAAGCCCTGGCTCGGCTCAATGACGACCTGGCCACCCAGCACACCAGCAGCGGACGATTCGCCACCGCTGTCTGCGGCATCATCAACACGACGACCCGTGAGGTGTCGATGGCCAGTGCCGGGCATCCACCGCCGCTGCTCATCGACGACGCGGGCCTCTGTGAGGTCAAGACCGGCGGCAGCCTGTTGGGGGTGTTCCCCGCCGAAACGTACGCTGACACCACGTTCACGCTCGAACCGGGACAGCGCCTGTTGCTCTTCTCCGACGGCTTTGAGCTTGCCTTCCCCCCCAAGGACAGCGATCCCAAGAGCAGGCGCATCCCCACACAGAACTATCTTCAGCACTTCTCACAACTCTGCTGCGGCTCGCTCTCCGAAGCGATGCGGACGCTTGATCAGCAGATCGACGCCCAGGCAGGCTCACTTCACCAGCTTGATGATCTGACTGCCTTGGCCATTGGCGCGAAACCGTCGCACGTCACCGCCCCGGGACGGACGATGGCCGTTGCCGCCGACGCTCCGCTATGACCGCGGCGCTTCGCTCATCACATCACGGTAGTTGCGGAGCCAGTGCACGACGGTTCGGCTGATGATGTCCGTCTCGATGTTGCACCTGCCGCCGACCTTCGCCAGGCCGAGCGTCGTCAGATCGAGCGTGGTGGGGATCAGTGCGAGCGTGAACGTGTCGCGCGTCACCGCCGCCACCGTCATGGAGACGCCATCCGTCGAGACCGAACCCTTGGGGATGATGTACTCCATGAGTTCAGCGGGCGGGCGGATCGTGATGCGGTAATCCTCCGCATCCTTCTGGATCTCGGTGTAGACGCCCACACCGTCCACATGCCCCTGCACGACGTGGCCGCCCATGAGCGTATCGGACCGCATGGAGTGCTCAAGATTGACCGCGCCGCCGACCGTGAGGTCGCCCAGCGTTGTGAAGTTCAGCGTCTCGGTGATGACATCGAACGCGACCGTATCCTCGGAGAGCGATTCGGCGACGGCGGTGAGGCAGACACCGCTGACCGCGATGGACTCGCCCTGCGCCGGCCGATGGTCCCAGTCACCGATATCCACGACAAGTCGCAGTCCGAACGGCCTCTCTTCGATCGTCTTGACGACGGCACGATATTCGACGATTCCTGTGAACATGCGGCGGAGGGTACCGGTCCGACCCAGCACTCGCAACAGCGCACACCTGAACCGCAACACGCGCCCGTTTGCATGATGCGCGTCCACCTCATGCACTTATCCCACTTTTCCGCTCGACTATGAGGAACGGCGGAGTTTTTCGCTGACGGCCTGGATGATGCGGTAGAGCATGGGGACGGAGACGACGGAGACGACGGTGGCGACGAGCATGCCGCCGAAGACGGTGGTGCCAAGGGCCTGGCGGCTTTCGGCTCCGGCGCCGGAGGCGACGAGGAGGGGGATAACGCCGAGGATGAATGAAAAAGCGGTCATAAGAACCGCGCGGAAACGGAGTCGTGCGGCTTTGAGAGCGGCATCGACGATGGACTTGCCTTCATCGCGCTGGACCTTGGCGAACTCGACGATGAGGATGGCGGTCTTGGCGGAAAGACCGATGAGGAGGACGACGCCGATCTGGGTGTAGACGTTGTTGTCGATGTCGCGAATCATCAGGGCGGCGACGGCACCAAGGAGGGCGGTGGGCACGGCCATGCAGACGGAGATGGGGATGGACCAACTCTCGTACTGCGCAGCGAGGACGAGGTACACCAGGACGATGGAGAAGAGGAAGATGATCGCTGTGCCGCCGGAGGCTTTGTTCTCCTGATACGAAAGCTCGGTCCAGTCGTATCCCATGGTGTTGGGGAGGTCACTGGCGGCGACGTCGGCGAGGGCCTGCATGGCGTCGCCGGAGGTGAAGCCGGGCGCGGGCGTGCCGGAGAGCTTGGCGGCGGCGTAGAGGTTGTGATGGAAGACGATCTGTGGACCGAGGACTTCGCGGACGTCCAGGAGCGAGCCGAGAGGAACCATTTTGCCGGAGGGGGCGCGGATTTCGAGTCGGCGGATGTCGTCGGGGGTTGCGCGGAACTCGCTCTCGGCCTGGAGTTTGACCTGGAAGATGCGGCCGAAGTCGTTGAAATCGTTGACGTAGGCGGAGCCGAGGTACGCTCCGAGGGTGGAGAAGACGTCTTGGAGGGGGATGCCGAGCGATCGAACCTGTTCGCGGTCGATCTCGACGTGGAGTTGGGGGACGTTGGCGCGGAAGCTGGAGTAAACGGGGGCGCGGATGGCGGGATGGTCGCCGGCGGCCCGGGCGAAGGCCTGGGCGGATCGTTCAAGCTCGGTGAGACTTCCTCCGGCGCGATCCTGGATCTGCATGGCGAAGCCACCGGCCATGCCGATGCCCGGGAGGGAAGGTGGCGCGAAGGCGATGACGACGGCTTCCTGAAGGCGTGAGAGCTGATCGCGAACGCGATTGAGGATGGCGTTCTGGTGCAGCTCGCGTCCGGGGCGATCGTCCCAGTGGTCAAGGGTGAAGATGACGGAGCCGGTGTTCGAGGCGACCGCGCCATCGAGGAGGGAGAAGCCGGTGATGGAGATGACGTTCTCGACGCCGGAATCGTTCATGGCGACGAGGGTGTCGGTGACGTTCGCCATGACGGCTTCGGTGCGCTGGAGTGCCGCGCCGTCGGGGAGCCGGACGTTTGCGATCGCCCAGCCTTCGTCTTCCTGGGGGATGAATCCGGTGGGGAGTTTGGCGAAGCCGAAAACGGCGAGGGACGTGAGGCCGAGGAAGAGGATGAGGCCGACGACGGCGCCGCGGAGTGCGCCGCGGACGACGAAGAGGTACCCGCTGGTGGTTCGATCAAGGCCCCAGTTGAAGGCGCGGAAGAGAATGAACGGTTTGCCGGTGGATGGTCGGAGGAGGACGCCGCAGAGTGCGGGGCTCATGGTGAGCGCGTTGATGGAGCTGAAGACGGTGGCGACGGAGATGGTGACGGCGAACTGGCGGAAGAGCTGGCCGGTGATGCTGGCGAGGAAGATGGTGGGAATGAAGACGGCGAGGAGGACGAGGGTGGTGGCGATGACGGGGCCGGTGACTTCGTTCATCGCCTTGACGGCGGCCTTCTTGGGGTCGGTTTCACCTTCGTCGAGGTGTCGGGTGACGTTCTCGACGACGACGATGGCGTCGTCCACGACGATGCCGATGACAAGCACGAGGCCGAAGAGTGTGAGCTGGTTGATGGAGTAGCCGAGGGCGGCCATGACGGCGAAGGTGCCGATGAGGGAGACGGGGATGGTGATGGTGGGGATGAGGGTGGCGCGGAAGTTCTGGAGGAAGACATAGACGGTGAGGATGACGAGGGCGAGGGTGATGAAGAGGGTGACGACGACTTCCTTGATGGAGGATCGGATGACGTCGGTGGAGTCGTAGGCGACTTCGTAGGTGAGGCCCTCGGGAAATCGTTCGGCGAGGCGGGTCATGGCGTCGTTCACGCCATCAGCGACGTCGAGGGCGTTCGCGCCGGGGAGTTGGTAGACGCCGAGCGCGCAGCTGGGGTGACCGTTGAAGCGGGACTGAACGTCGTAGCTTTGGGAGCCGAGTTCGACGCGAGCGAGGTCCTTGACGCGGACGAGTTGGCCGTCGGCGCCGGATCGGACGATGACGTTCTCGAACTGCTCGACGGACTGGAGGCGGCCGAGCGCGTTGATGGTGTATTGGAAGGCCTGGCCTTCGGGGGCGGGGGCGCGGCCGATCTGGCCCGCAGCGACCTGGACGTTCTGATCACGGAGGGCGGTGACGACGTCGTTGGTGGTGAGGTGGAGCGCCTGGAGCCTCGTGGGGTCGAGCCAGATGCGCATGGAGAAGTCGCCGGCGCCGAAGATGGAGACGTCGCCGACGCCGGGCACTCGGGCGAGTTCGTCGCGAACGTAGAGCGTGGCGTAGTTGGAGAGGTAGAGATCGTCGTAGTCGCCGCTCGGTGAGAACATGCAGACGAAGAGTGTGATCTCGGCTGATTTCTTTTTGACGGTGACGCCGAGGCGTTTGACCTCTTCGGGGAGTTTGGGTTCAGCCGTGGCGACGCGGTTCTGGACGAGGACGTTGGCCATGTCGAGATCGGTGCCGACGTCGAAGGTGACGGTGATGTTCATGGAACCGTCAGCGGCGCTGGTGGAGGAGAGGTAGGCCATGCCCTCAACGCCGTTGATCTGCTGCTCGATGGGCGTGGCGACGGTCTCGGCGACGGTCTGAGCGTTGGCGCCGGGGTAGACGGCGGAAACCTGGATGGTGGGCGGCGCGATCTCGGGATAGCGCGCGATGGGGAGGGTGACCATCGCGACGAGGCCGACGATCACGATGACGATCGAGATCACCGTGGCGAAGATGGGTCTATAGATGAAGAGCCGGCTGAACATGAGGGTGATGGCTCAGGCGTCGTTGTTGGGTGAGGATGTTGGTGAGGGCGACTGGACGGTGACGGGTTTGCCGGGTCGGGCTTTCTGGAGGCCGTTGACGATGACGCGATCGGCGGGTTCAAGGCCGGTGAGAATGACGCGATCGGTACCGACGGCATCGCCAAGCTCGACGTAACGTCGTTCGACGATGTCTTGATCGTTGACGAGCGTGAGGAAGGGGCCGCCGAGGTCTCGCTGAAGAGCGATTTCGGGAACGAGGATCGATTCGACGGTGGGCTTCGGCAGGCGGATGCGGGCGAACATGCCGGGGTAGAGGATGCCGTTAGGATTTGCGAACTCGGCTCGAACCTCGAGGGTGCCGGTGGTGGGATCGACGCGGTTCTCGCCGAAGTCGATGAAGCCCGGCTCGGGGTATTCGCTGCCGTCAGAGAGCTGGACGAAGACCGTGCGGCGTTCTTCGGTGGGGGAGTTCGGCGCGCCGGGATTGTGGGGACGCTGCTTGAGTACGCGGAGGACGGTGCGTTCGTCCACGGCGAAGTAGGCGTGGATGGGGTCGTCGAGAACGATGGTGGTGAGGAGGGTGGATTCGCCGGCAGTGACGAGGTTGCCGACGCTGACGAGGTTGCGGGAGATGCGGCCGGTGATGGGGGCGCGGATTTGGGTATAGCCGAGGTCGATTTCGGCGGTTTCGACGGCGGCCTGGGCGCCCTGGACGGCAGCGGCGGCGACTTCCCGTTTGGCTTCGTACTCGGCCATTTCGAGATCGGTGACGGCACCTTTGTCGAAAGCGCGCTTGGCCTTTTGGATGGTGACCTCCGCGAGGTGGAGTTCGGCTTCGCGTGAGGCGAGTTGGGCGCGGGCGGCGGCGACGGTGGCCTCGAACGGTTCAGGCTCGATGGTGAAGAGGAGATCGCCTGCGTTGACGATCAAGCTGGGCTCGAAATCGACGGACTTGAGGAAGCCTGTGACGCGGGCGCGGATCTCAACGGTTTCGACGGCGGCGGTGCGGCCGGTGAACTCGATGGAGGTGGTCACGCTGCGAACGGTGGGCGTCTGGACGGTGACGGTGGGCGGCGGCGGGGGCTGTCGATCGACAGTATCGCGGCAGCCCTGGAGGGTGCAGGCGGCGAGGGTGGCGGTCACGGCGAGGCCAGTGAGGATCGATCGCGTCTTCATATCGGATCACCCGGGGTTGAGGAGGGGGTAACCTGGCAGCCCATTGAGAAAGCCCCCGAATCGCGCAACCTGTCAACCCGACATTTCCCATTTGACCTTTGCCCGGCTCCGCCGCCGAACTCTTCGACCACGAGTGTAACGCCCTCCCCCGAAAACCCAAATCCCAGTCGCTTGCTTCTGCCCGGAATCGGCGGTGACAGGCCGAGTCCTGCGCCCGATTCACGGAATCTCCCTCCGCCGCGTCCCCAAAGTCACGGGAACTTGTTCCCGCGGGAACCTACCACCTGCACCACGCACATGATGGCGTTTTCATTGCTTGTCGCTGGAAGCTGTATCTGTCGAGATTGACTCAGTTTCCATGTTCACTTCACGTATCCTCAGTCAATCGCCATGCACAACCGCATTCCGGGCACACCGTCGTACTGTCCCTGGGATCGGCGGGCAAGCCCTGCAGGTCATACCCGCAATGTGGGCATCGAAGGTGCTTCAGCATGGCCACTGCGATCTTACCGAACCGCTTTTTCCTGGCGCCTCCCCACATGATGAACGGCAAGATCAAGAGGTACAACACCGGCACGGATCGCTTGAGGAGTGTCTCCCACGGAATGCCCGTCATGTATTTGCCGACCAGAACGCCGGCCAGCAACACGATGAGGATCAGGCATGCAATCATCACGCCCTTGTCGAGCTTCGACAGGCCAACACCCTTCTCTCCGACGATCCTCGTCAGGGCGTCACGCTCGATCGGTTCGTGGCGATGGAGCACGTGGAGGGCTACCGGGTCGAGTTGGGGCACCTTCCGCCCGCGCGCATCCTTGATGCGCCCTCTTGTTGGGCTTGAAAACGCGTGCTGCTTCTCAGTCATGGTGCCCTCAAATGCTCATGTTGTCCAACATCGCTGGACTACTGACGCTGACGATCATGCGAGCCGATGTGGCATCGATCCCGTCTCTAATCTCCAGACGTGCGGCTACGCCTGGAGAGACTCATTGTTCACCGGGTCGTCATATGTTCGAGAATCCAATCACCCACGATCTTCATCGCCACGGGTGAGAACGTCTCTTCGATCATGCCGTATTCGGACGGCATGCCTGTGGTGCATGTCTGGAACAGGTGATTCAGGTCTGGCAGCTCCGTGATCGTGTACTTACCGTGACCGCCGGTTTCAAGTGCTGTCTTTATGTGGGGCAGGTGTCTGTTCGCGGGCACCTGTATGTCTTTGCTGCCGGCGAGGACGAGAGCTGGACATTTCACTTTCATCAGCGTGAGCTTCGGATCGTAATCGAGAAGGTATCGAAGCCAGGGTGTCAGCATCACAGCGGGGTTACCCGCCATTGATTGTTCCAGCGAGGCTATCCACTCCCGTTCCTGTTTGGTCAAATCCGCGAACGACTCCTCTTCCATTCTGCGGATGGCAGCCTCTGCGGCTGCGTCGTCCTTTTCGCGCCTGATCAGATCGAATACTCGTTCGTAGTGAGTCCGGGCGAGGTTGATGATCTCGTCGCCTGCCCCCTGACCTTGAAGCATGAACATGCATTGATCATGATGAGCCTCCTCCGTGGTCTGGCCCGGTGCAGCAAGCAATACGATGAAGGCAACATCCGACGACTCAACTGCCGCCAGTGCTGCAACAAGCCCACCCTCACTGTGACCGATCAGTCCTATCCGCTTCGGATTGATCTCCGTACGAGTCTTGAGATATTCCACACCAGCCAGCGCGTCACCTGCGAAATCCTCACTGGTCGCCTTGAGGAACTCGGCAAGGTCGCTACGTGTCCGCATCTTCTCAAGGCCGCGATCATCGGCTCGAAGAACAGCGATACCTCTCCGCGTGAGATAGTCAGCCAATACCAGGTAGGGCTTGTGACCGAGAATCGTCTCGTCGCGATCCTGGGCGCCTCCTCCTGTGATAAGCACCACAGCCGGGGCCGGATCGGTAGAGCGCGGCAAAGTCAACGTGCCGAACAGCCGGATGTCCGCCTTGTTGTTCTCGTACGTCACTTCCTCGTCGTCATAGGGATAGGGACGCTTTGGTTCCTGCGGCCGACCCGGCAATGCAAGCGCATTCTCGACGCGTTTCAACTCAAGTGGCAGTGAGTTCCCGCCTTGCGTCCACTGGCCGACGATGGTTGATGCATCCTGGTTGAATCGACCCTCAAAAATGGCACCAATGGCCGTCATCTCAAACCGAAGACGACCCTCGTCAAGGGACACCGTGTCAACAGGGAAGTCCTTGACGTGCTGCATGGGGACGTCCATGGTGGCTGCGAGCGAGCCGTCCGGTGTGGCGAACACGTGGAAGACGATCGTTATTTCAAGGTTCTCCCTGACCTTCAGGTCTCCTTGCCAGAACCCTTCGACGTTCGGGGGTTCGGCGTGTGCGGCGTGCGCGAGCACGGACACTGCGAACATCACTCCAAGGGTCATTGCACTCGTTGTGAGGCGCCGTAGTCTCATCTGATATCCTCGCCTTCCTGAGATGGATGCTCTGCAAGGGTGGTCGTTTCGTTGTCAAGTGACGTGTCAGCTTCTGATTCGACGCTCCACGCGCAGCCGAAATCCGGGCAATCTGACGCGCGTCCGTGGGATTATTGGGCAAACGCTGCAAGTCATATCCGCAATGTGGGCATCTGGAGTGGTTGAGCATGGCCGTCCGGGCACGCACTGCAACGGGCCACAGTGTCCGAAACCACATCATAGTCGCGATGCATACCGCAATGATGATACCTGGAAGACTCTCATTGTCCGACATCTCCCATCTGACCTTCGCCCCGCTCCACGACCGAGCCTTTCGACCGCGAGTGTAACGCCCTCCCCCGGGAACCCAAGTTGCAGTCGCTTGCTTGCGACCGGGAGAGGGTGCGACAGGTCGAGGCTGACAGGCATCATCCACGACATCCGTCATGAGACGCCCGAGCACGGGACGCAGCAGGCGCACAGAAACGGGGCTGCTCACAAGAAGCAGCCCCGGTCGTTCAATGCGCGATTCAGCGGTCGCTAGTTAGCGACGGCGCCTCACGAGTGCGCCCAGCGCCAAGAGAGACAGCGACGCCGGCGCGGGAATCACAATGTTGTCCAGGCCGTAGTGAAGGCCGGAACCGATACCCGGGTAGCCCTCGACGTAATCGCTGCCCACGAAGGTGATCTTCACCTCGTCGATCGGCAGGGTCCAGCCGGTGACGAAGTTCGTGACGGCGAAGCAACCCACGTTGGCGGTGAGCACCTGCCCCGTGCTGGCTCCGTTGTTGTAGCCCTCGAAGTCATACGTGAGCGAGGTGTACCACGCCGCGATGAAATCGAACGAGACCAACTGGAAGTCATCGCCCTCGGGATCGTAGAACCCGGTCGGCGTCGCCTCCCACGGGTTGAACGCAAGCATCGTACCCATGACGCCGTAGCCACCGCCCGCCGCCGGGCCGTTCAGGGACATGATCGGGCTCGCGCCACCGTCCCAGTTCATCCCGGCGTAGCCGGCGGGGACGTTAACCCCGTCTCCGAGCCCTTCGAAGTCGATGGCGGCGTTCGCAGTCGCCACACAACACACGAGCGCACCCGCGCTCAACAAACTAAAACCGATTTTCATATCTGAATCCTCCTTTGGTAAGCATGCCGCTTAGCGGCACCGTGTTTCCTCGACCGACGATATGCCGGTGAATGCGCAACACCACGAAGTACAACGCCCGTTGTATCTACGCAAAAGTATGGCCGCGCAAAAACCGCTGTCCAGGAATATTTCTGAGATTCCTAGAGGATTCCGTGTATTATCGATTGCGAAGAGACTCGCGTTCGGGCAGCAGAATGTGAGGCATTCCCCGTCAAGTGGGCGCGGAATGGCCTGGATAAACCGTGATTTCCCAGATAGTTACTGCCCACGACCATCACGACCCCCCCGACGATTCTGCCGTGATTCTGCCCGAAACAGCGTTTGGCAGGGCCATCGGGACAAGTGTGCCCAGATTGACAGCGATGCTCCCTCGTCGTTCGTTTGATGGCTGACGGTTCGCACCTGTCATATCGGTGCTGCCCTCCGCGGACACAACGCGGACCGTTGTATCCGCTCAAGGATCGCCCGGTACAGCCGGCGCGGCGCCGCGACCTCGGCCAGGTGGAACATGACGCACCGGACATGCTGCACCACCTTCGCCCCAATCTTGATGAGTTCGTCGCGCAGCGTCGTGAGCGATCACTGCTTCGCACTCGACAGCAGCGCCAGCCGGCGGTGGAAGTTCACTATGTTGTTGCAGACGCGCATGACTATCATCGAAGCGACAATACGACAGCGGATTACTTATGCCGATCCGATGAGCTTGCGGAGCTTGCGGGGGGATTCGCTCTGGCCGGTCCGCGCGCTGAGCAGCGCCGCTTCGCAGACGGCGAGGATCGTTGCGTGGTCGGCAGGCGGATCGATGGGCATGCGCGGGTCGAGCGCTCGGTCGATGTGTGTGGCGATGAGGTCGCCCAAAGATACAACGTCATCTACCGATGCTTCGTCGATGACTTGGCCGTCTTGGCCGATCCACTCAACCCGCGTGTCGGCGATGCGCAGGCATCCGCCTTCGCCGAGGATCGTCACGCCGCGCGACCATTGGCCGGCGAGGTCGCTCACGGCGATGCACGCGGCGCGATTCTCGGGAAAGCGCAGGTTCGCCGTCAGGTGGCCGTGCATCAGCGCAAGCGTTTCGGGGAGCGACCCGCCCGGACCGGCCATCGCTGCGTCGATCTGCTCAGCCTGCCCACACAGGCGGTTCACAACGTCGAGCGCGCTGTACAAGCGCGCTGCCAGCGACCCTTCACCATGCCCCGCGCGGAAGCTCACATTCACGCAGCGGACCTCGCCGAAGTTCGGCAGAAACAACTCCGCAGCGCGAAACCCGGGCGACCGGCGCATCATCGGCACCAGTTCCGCGAGGCTTGGTTCATCGGCGCCGGTCAGATCGCGCAGCCCGCCGGGCAACGGCTCCATGCTCATGACCTTCACGCCCCGGTGCGCGAGGGTTCGCAACTGATCGCTCGTCTCCGGGTCGATGTGGTCGATGGATGCAAGGAAGATCAGGTCCGCTTCGTACTCGGTCAGTGCGATGCGCAGATCATCGACACCCGCCTCGGCGCCAATCGTTTCGGCGACGGCGGCGCTCTGCCCCTTGACGCTTGAACCGGCGGCGACAAACGTCAGACCGGCCTGCTTGCCCGCATCACGGACCAGCTCCGTCTGACGGGCGGACAACCAGCAAATCGTGCGGCGCTTCGACATCGCCATAGCATATCCAGGCGGGCACGAATCATCACCACCGGCTGGGGACACGGCTATACTCACCATGTGCGGATGCGGCGATCGCGCCAGGCTGACGGTCAGCCCGGTGAGGAAAGTCCGGGCACGACAGGACACGGTGGTGGGTAACGCCCACCGGCCCGTTCGGTCGCGGGTTAGGGACAGTGCCACAGAAAACACACCGCCGATGG
>JAGLTS010000072.1 GCA_023135165.1 Phycisphaerales bacterium
TGGCTCGCACGCAGGCAGGACAGACACGAGCGCTGAACTGCGGAACCAACCGCATGATGCGTCGGCGCCGCAGGATCGGTCGGACGGCCGCAGCGGACATGAGCCATGCGGCGCCCATGCCGAGCAACAGGACGCCGAACCTCTGTATTGCAAACGATATCGCGAACCGCGAGGTGAACCAGATCATCATGAACACGACCAGCAGCGTGCTGGCGACCATCATGATGGCAAGGAGGACGATGGCCCACATCTGCACGCGCTGCATGTGTCGCATCTTCGCGTGCCACGGCGCATCGGGATTCGACCAGTCCATTCGCATACAGCCACCGTATCGGGCCAAACTAGATGATGCGCGGATCAGTCGGTGGTGAGCCAACTGAGGTCGCGCAGTAAACGGATCAGGCGACGGCTGCCTTCACCGATGCGCGAAGGCTCATCAGCTTGGATGGCGATCGTGATGCGGTCGCCGAGCGCATAGATGCTGAAGACGTGGGTCGTGGCGCCAGGGCTGGGCATCACCATCGCGGGGTTCTTGACGCCGTGGCTTTGTTCCGCGGTGAGCAGGCCGTGGTTGCGAACGGTGCGCCAGAGTTCGAGCATCTGCGATCGGACGAGTGTGCGTGTTTGGCCGGGGTAGAGTTCATCGGTAGCGCCTGGGCCGGTCGCTGTGCGAAGCGTGCCGTCGGCTTCGACGATGAAGCGTGCGGAGAGCGAGGATTCGGGTACATCCTTGCGTTGGTCGGCTGTGAGCGCGAGCCAGGCGTCGCTGCGGTCCGGGCCGACGACGGTGACGCTCAGGCCGAAGTCCGGCGGGACGGCGATGTAGGCTTGCCGGTCCGCAACGGGTTCGGCGCAGCCGATCACCCATAACGCCCATGCGATCGACAGGATGGCAGTTGCGTACATCAAGCATGGAGTTCGCATCAGCGACATCGCAGCAGTGTACCGAGCGCGGCAAGGGTGGTACCCTCATCGCCCCATGGATATCAGCATTGGTTGGCTCAACGCGTACTTCGCCCCGGATGACGCCCCGATCTCAGCGGATGAGGCCGGGCCTCTTCTCACCGAACTTGGGTTCCCTGTGGAAGGGGTCACGGAGCTGCCGGGCGGCGACATTTGTATCGACTTCGAGTTGACATCGAACCGAGGCGACTGCGCCTGTCACGTCGGTTTCGCGCGCGAGGTGGCTGCGGCGACGGGGCGCACGCTGACGCTTCCGGATGTGCCGGAGCAGACCGGGACGACGCCCGCCCATGAACTGGCGACGATCCAGATCGACGATCCGGACGGCTGCCCGCGGTACACCGGGTGGATCATCCGTGGTGCGAAGATCGGCCCAAGTCCGGACTGGCTCACACAGCGCCTCGAATCAATCGGCCAACGACCGATCAACAACGCTGTGGACATCACAAACTTCGTCCTGCACGAACTCGGGCAGCCCACGCACGTCTTCGACATCAGCAAACTCGCCAAGCGTGACGGCAAGCCGACGATCATCGTGCGCCGATCGACGGCAGATGAGCAGCTCACCACGCTGGATGGCAACGAGCACACACTGCCCGCGGGGATACTCGTGATCGCGGATGCGGATCAACCCGTCGCGCTCGCCGGCGTGATGGGCGGGCAGGCGACAGAGGTGAATGGCGAGACAACGGACATCCTGCTCGAAGCGGCGACGTTCGACCCGCTGGCGGTGCGTATCACGGCGCGCCGGCTCAAGACGGCGACGGATTCAAGCTATCGCTTCGAGCGCATCGTTGAGCCGAGGACGATCGAGTACGCAGCACGCCGAGCAGCGCATCTGATCGCGGAACTGACGGGCGGCACGCTCGCCACGGGATTCATCGACGCGGGCAAGGAACTCCCCGAACCCAAGCACGCAACGATGCGCTGCGCGCGGTGCAGGCAACTTCTGGGCGTGGACATACATGACGAGCGCCAGGTAGAGCTTCTCGCCGGCCTGGAACTGTCGCCCGTATTCAAGGATGGGGTCATCGAATGCACGATTCCCGCCCACCGCACGGATCTGTCGCGCGAGGCGGACTTGATCGAAGAAGTCGCGCGCACCTACGGGTACAGCGCGATTCCGATCCACGATCGGCTGGAGGTGATCGTCCACTCGCCGCAGCCCAGCGAGCAGGCGAAGGAGCGCGTTCGCGCGATCCTGACCGGGCTGGGGTATTACGAGACGATCACGTTCTCATTCGTCTCGAAGAAGGATGCCACACCGTTCCTCCCGCACGGCGCGAAGCTGCTCAAGGTCGAGGATGAGCGACGTAAGGCTGAGCCTTACCTTCGGCCTTCGATCCTGCCCAGGCTTCTGCACTGCCGCAAGTCGAACCAGGATGCGGGCGTGCGCGATGTGAAGCTTTTCGAGCTGTCCGCGACGTTCGCGCGCATCAATGGCGAGTTGGATGAACATCACCGCGTGGCGATGGTGTGTGATGCGCCGAACAAGCAGGCCGGGCTGCGAATGATGCGCATGACCGTCGCGGCATTGGTGCGCGAGTTGTGCGGCACGGGTGCGGAACCGCGCATCGACCATGCTGCGCCCGACGTTGTCGCGTTCGACAAAGAGGCATGCGGCAAGATCATCGTGAACGGCGAGACGTTCGGTTGGCTGGGGCTTGCCGATCAATCAGTCACAGCAGCGCACGATCTTGCTGCGCCGATTGTGATGGCTGAGCTTGATCTTGATATGTTGATGGCGAGCTATCCTCCGGCCATCGACCTCAAGCCGCTTCCGCAGTACCCGCACATCGAGCGCGATCTGTCGGTGATCGTGGTTGAGGCGACGCCTTGGTCGAAGATCCAGACCACAATCGCCGGGCTGAACGTCGAGTTTCTTGAGGGGTTTGAGTATGTCACGACGTTCCGCGGCAAGCAGATCGGCGCGGGAAAGAAGAGCATCACGGTGCGTCTTCGTTTCCGCGATGAGGGTGGCACATTGCGTCACGAACAGGTTGATCCGCAGGCGGCAACAGTGGTCGCGGCGCTCAAGGATGCTGTGGACGCCGAGCTGCGAACATAAGCGGGTGCACCGGTCAAGGCGCGGCTCGCAAATCAGCAAATCAAGCCCGACAGCCTGAGCGATCTGCGCAGCGATGCGCATGCGTCATCATGAGTCCGATCGCTGTTTGTCCTTCAGACCGACTTTGCGGAGGCTGAAGAGCCACATCGCCAAGCGCCGTCCGCCGAAGAGCAAGCATAGGCCGAGGACGATTTCCAGGATGATCGACGCGAGTTGTCCAGCGTCCTCACCGGAAAAAAACGGTCTGTTTGCGAACCGGTCGGCCTCGGTTTTCCAGATGATCAGCAGTCCGAAGTGCATCAGTTTCGGCGCAACCCGTGTGAGTATCCACAGGCCGAGCACAGCAAACGCGACCGCTTGCACCTCGCACATGGCCGGCCAGCCGACCACGGCGTCCGCATCGGCTGGGTCGTCCTGCGGACCATCTCCGACCATCCATCGAGACACCATGGCAGCCTTGAACCACAGCAGCAGCGCGAAGCCGACCTGCACCGCCACCGTCCCTCCAAATCCGAGCATCCCAAGGACTTCATACCAATCCATGTCCCCACGGACCACAGCGACGATCAGCGACACGACCAGTAGAGGCAACTGCCAGACATAGGGCAGTGCCAGCGCGACTATGCAGAGCGCGACAATCCGGCAACTGAGCTTGGCGATCTCGTGTTTGGTCATGATTTGCTCCCGGCAAGCAGCCCCGATGACCCACATGCGCACACATCACGCTCGGTGCGGTCGAGTCCATCGCCCTTCCAGCATCGGAACAACCCCGAGAATGTGCAACCGTTGGTCAGCCGGATATGCCGTAGTTGGCGAGCAGGATGCCCAAGTCGGTTTGGTTGACTTGGCCGTCGCGGTCGAAGTCGGCGTCGGAATTGAAGAACGCGTCGCCCTCGACCGTGCCGTACGCAGCGAGGAGGATGCCCAGGTCCGCCTGATCGACATCGCCGTCGTTGTCCGCATCACCGAGCAGGCCCGACGGCCTGAGCGATCTGCGCAGCGATGCGCATACGTCATCATGAGTCCGGTCGCTGTTTGTCCTTCAGACCGACTTTGCGGAGGCTGAAAAGCCACTTCGCCAAGCGCCGCCCGCCGAAGAGCAGGCACAGGCCGAAGACCATTTCCGTGATGATCGCCGCGAGTCCCGCAGCGGCCTCAGCGGAAAGGAACGACGTGTCCCAGAACTGGTCATACTCGGGTTTCCAGGTGATCCGCAGGCTGAAGTGCATCAATTTCGGCGCAGCCTGTGCGAGTATCAATAGGCCGAGAACGGTAAACGCGACCGCCTGCACCTCGCACATGACCGGCCGGTCGACCACCGCGCCCGCATCGGCCGGATCATCCTGCGGATCATCTCCAGCCATCCAGCGCGCTACGGTTGCAGCCTTAAACCACAGCAGCAGCGCGAAGCCGATCTGCACCGCCACCATCCCTCCAAATCCAAGCATCTGGGGGATTCCATACCAACTTTGTTCCCCGCGGAACATCTCGACCATCAATGCAACCAGGAAAGGCAACTGCGAGAAATAGGGCAACACCAGCGCGAAAACGCAGAGCGCGACAATCCGGCAACTGAGCTTGGCGATCTCGTGTTTGGTCATGGTTTGCTCCCGGCAAGCAGCCCCGATGACCCTGGCGCGCACACATCACGCTCGGTGCGGTCGAGTCCATCGCCCTTCCAGCATCGGAACAACCCCGAGAATGTGCAACCGATGGTCAGCCGGATATGCCGTAGTTGGCGAGCAGGATGCCCAAGTCGGTTTGGTTGACTTGGCCGTCGCGGTCGAAGTCGGCGTCGGAATTGAAGAACGCGTCACCCTCGACCGTGCCGTACGCAGCGAGGAGGATGCCCAGATCCGCCTGATCGACGTCGCCATCGTTGTCCGCATCGCCGAGCAGACCTGACGGTCCCTGGCCGTAGTAACCGACATCTTCTTGCCCGACAACGCCGTCGCCGCCGATGTCGTGCGCAGCGAAGTTCGCGCTGAAGTCTGGAACGACGACTTGTCCGTTGACGACCGCATCGGCATCCGCCTCCGTCCCATCCAGAGCGGCGATGTAGCCCTCGACGAGCGTGCGATCCAATTGGCCGGCGATTCGGTCCCCGTTCAGATCGCCGCGGAGCCAGTCGCCCCCGACATCCGTCCAGACGAGAAACCCCTCACCTTCCTCGACGTACGGCATGCCGAAGACCGCAGTGACTCGCCAGCCGTCGGGGTTCAGGAAGAGCACGGCGTCGTCGGGTACGTAGTCCGCCCAGCCGATGATGAGCGTTTCCTCCGCAGGCGGAAGATCTGTGCGTTGGGATGAGACGATCAGGTCGACGATCGCTTCCTGCATGCTGAACTGGTTGTCCACGATTGTGTCGATCGATTCCGCGGTGTCGGCACCCATCATGTCCGCTGCACCCTGCTGCGTGAGCGGATACACGAGGGAGACGGTTGTCCAGTTCCTGTCGATGTCGTGTGAGAAGAGGATGTCGATGTGCGGGTCATACGCGCCGGCGACGCTGCCGCCGTCCACGCCGCTTGCGCCGATGTACCCGCTTGCGCGCGGGAAGAACCTGCTGTGTACGAGCCACTGATTTCCCGGATCAAAGCTGCCATCGTCTTCCATGTCGAGTTCGATGACGGTCTGCTCGAAACAACTGCACAAGGCGAGCGCGAAGTCCTCACCGCTACGTTCGACAAAGGGAGGGGTGAAGAAATCATGGTCGTGGTCGATCCCGCTCATCGCGGCGCGGTCCGTCATCGGCTGGGCGGGCAAGCCGCCGAAACGTCCAACGGTTCCGAGGTACCGATTGATCGCGGCGCCGCCGATCGTGCCGCCCGTGTCGATATTGCCATCCACGTCGATTTCGAGGTACCCAAGCAGCGGGCTGTCGCCGTACATGAACGGGATGTAGTCGTCATAGCCGACGCCGAGCGGTCCGCATGGGTTCACAAGCCCGCTGAAGACCATGTCCAGGCGCAACAGGTCCGGTGCCGCCGCGTCCGTCCATCCACCGGCGAACGGGTCCACATCCGCAGCTACCGGAACCCAACCGCCGATGGATACATACAACAGATCGGGGAGCGTGCCGTCCGGGTTGACCTCTCCGTCGTTGCCTGTATCCATCCGATGGATTTCCGCATCGCCCTCCTCGTCGACAATGACGATGATCTGCCCGGGAGCAGGGTCCGAATCGAATTCCGTCTGCGCAGCGACGGAGCAGACGACAATCCCACACGCCGTGAGCACGGCAAACGCCGACAGTACCGGAATGCGACCATCTGTCGTCCGTTTCATCGTGATGCCATCTCCAGCACTTCAGGCTCCATGCCGTAGCGTTCGATGCGGTAGCGCAGGCTGCTTCGGTTCATGCCGATGAGCTTGGCGGCGCGCGAGACGTTGCCGCGCGCCTCGGCGAGCGCCTGGCGGATGAGCGTCTTTTCGACTTCCTCGACGGAATGCACGCCGTTCTGAAAGTCGAATCGCAGTTCGCCGGATGCGACCTCCTTGGGCGTCGCCTTGGTCGCCTGGAATCGCAGCCCAAGATCAGCAGGCTCAATCGTTTTGGCGTCGCTGAGCATGACCGCGCGCTGCAGCGCATTCCTCAGTTCTCGCACGTTGCCGGGCCAAGTGTGGGTGCGAAGCGCCGCTCTCGCCGCCTGGCCGAGCTGCACATCCGCCCGGCCGAACTTACGGCGTAATCCGTCAAGCAACGCATCAGCCATCACAAGGGCGTCGTCACCTCGTTCGCGCAGCGGTGAAATCGCTATCGTCAGCGCGTTGAGCCGGTAGTAGAGATCGCGTCGGAACTTGCCCTCGGCCGTGAGTACTTCCAGGTCGTGATTCGTCGCTGCGATAACCCGCACCTTGACGCGGTGCTCCTTGGTCCCACCGATCCGCCGAAAGACGCCTCGCTCGAGAATGGACAGGAGCTTGGCCTGTAACTCGATCGGCATCTCGCCGATTTCATCGAGGAAGATCGTTCCCCCATCAGCCATCTCGAAGAAGCCTCGCCTGACCTGCCTGGCGTCGGTGAACGCGCCCTTCTCGTGGCCGAACAGCTCGCTCTCGACGAGCGTCGCGGGGAGCGCAGCGCAGTTGAGCTGCACGAAGGGCGCATCGCGCTCGGCACAGTTGTCGTGGATGTAGCGCGCCAGAATGCCCTTGCCGACACCCGTTTCGCCGACGAGCAGAATGGTGGTCAGCTCGCCCGCGCCGTTGCCGCACCCCGGTGGGATCGCTGCCATACGTCGCGCCAGATCCAGGCACTTGCGCCACTTCGGGTCGTCGCCGAGCAGTTTCCGGTGGTCGGCGCGCGAACGCTGCATCCGCTGGAAGACCACGAGCCGACCGGCCTCACGCCGCCGATCGAGCGCCCGCTCGATGATGACGGTCAGCGCTTCGAGGCTGATGGGTTTTTGCAGGTACTCATCAGCGCCATCCTTCATCGCGGTGACGGCGTTGTCGATGCTGCCGTAGGCGGTCATGACGATGATCGGGCCGTCAAAGCCGTCCGCACGGAGGCTCCGGACCAGTTCGATGCCATCCTCGCCGCTCAGGTTGACATCGGTGAGGAGCAGATCGGGATGGGCATCGCGCAGCAGCGCAGCGGCCTCGTGGAGCGTCGCGCAGTCGGCGACCTCGTGGCCGGCCTTCTGCAAAGCCCGTTTCACCGAGAACCGGAGGTTCTCCTCATCTTCGACGACCAATACGTGCGCCAATGGTCACTCCATCGTTTCGAGGTCCAAAACTTGGGCTGACGGCTCGACGGGGAGCCGAATCACGAACTCCGCACCACCGCGAGACGGACAGCGGACGCTGATTTCGCCGCCGTGGCCTCGCACGACCTTTTGCGCAACGGCAAGACCGATGCCATTACCCTGCCTTTTCGTAGTGAAGTATGGCGCAAAGATCCGCTCACGCAATTTCTCATCGACACCTGGGCCCTGATCACTGACTCGGACCTCCCACCAACCCCCATTCCCCCCATCTTGACTCGCCTGAGCAGCCAATTCCACGATTCCACCCGCCGGTGAGACCTGGATGGCGTTTGTCACCACCGCGACGACCGCGTGTTCCAGGTGCATCCGGTCGAATGTCGCCCGATGGGGCGCTGCATCCGGTGCCAGGACGAGCTGAACCCGCTTGCCCCGGGCGAGCGGTTCGTGACTGGCGACGATGCCCTCAAGCCAGCTCTGGACGGCATGTTCCGCAGGTTCGATCGACAGAGGACTGCTCGCTTCGAGCAGTTCCGCCAGCCATTGCTCCAGCCGATCAACTGACGCGATGATCCGCTGCTGAGTCTCCCGCAATTCAGCCTCACCGGGGATATCGACCTTGGTGAGTTCAGCTAGGCTGCGAATTCCCGCCAATGGATTCCGCAGATTGTGGGCTACGCGTCGAAGCATCTCGCCCGTGGCAGTCACGCGCTCCTGCTCGAGGCGCTCGCGCTGCATGTGGGCGATGGTCTCGGACATGTGGTTGATCTCACGGGACAGGGCGCTGATCTCATCTCGACCGGCTGCGGGGAGGCGGTAGCTGAGGTTGCCCGACCCGATTTCCGCTGCAGCGGTGCGAAGTCTGGCGACCGGCAGAATCACCCACCGCCGGAGCAGGAGCAGCCCGAGCAGACCGATCAGGAGCGTCCCGCCGACCGCCGCAGCGACGATCCGCACGAGCCGCGCGCGAAGCCGCTCACCGTATGCAATCGCGATCTCGGCATCAGCGAGAACCCGCGCCTCGATGAGCCGGATCAGCATGTCAACCGATGCAAGCGACACCATCGCCTCCTCACACGCCTGCGCATCCGCCGAACCGGCGAGCACGTCGCCCACGAGCCGTTGCGACTGCTCCAGGCGCGCTGCGAGGTTGCGCGAGGTGCTGATTCCCGACTGACGGTGAAGCGTCGCAATCGCGGTGAGCCGAGTCATGTCGTGCGTGATGCGGTCACGTGACGCCGCCAGTCGATCGTTGCCTGGCGCATCGCCTGCGGAGAGAATCGACGCTTGCACCGCGAGTTCGCTCTTGATCGTGCCGAACACATCGAGCGCGACGGTCGTGGAGGCGAACGGTGCGGAGACCTCACGCTGAAGCATCAGGACCGCCCAGACGGACACGCCGATCGTCGTACAGACCATCACGGCGAGCAACCCGAGAAGAACCGCGAACTTGGTTTGGAGCCGCATGATCCTGGCAGTCTACCGCGCGCCTTGATACGCCCAGTCCCAATCGTGATTGGCGAGCAGGTCGGCGCTCGCGTCGACGTGGCCGTCCATGAACGCGATGTTGCACTCGCCGAGATGCCGATATGCCGGGAACCAGTATCTGTCACCGCCGAGCGGCCCGGTGCTGCCAAGCGATGGGCCGGTGAAGGTCGGCGGGCGGTTCTTGGCGCGCGCGGCGGCACCGTCGACATCCCAGACGAGCGGCACGTTGCTCGTCTCAAGCACTGCGGACTTGAGCCAGATCCAATCCAGCCGGTGAAACCCGCCGACGATGCGCTCAACGCGATGCAGTCTGATGTTGAAGCCGTAAGAAACATGCTCAGGCGGGTCGATCGTGCGCATGGTCTCGCAGTTGCCACGGGTGAAAAACAGGTCGCCGGACACTTCGCTGCATCGCATCGGGTCGTTCCCCGCTTCATCCGGCGCCTTGCCCTCGGTCTGCTCCGCTCCGAACCGCCAGAACTCGTCGATGCCGTACTGTGATTCAACAAACGTCATCAGGCGGAAGCGCCCCACCGGTTCACGGTCATCATCGCCGCGGTCGCCGTGCAGTTCATCGTCAGCGAAGATGGAGAAGTCGAAGGCGATGCTGCGCAGACCCATCTGACATTGAAAAGCCCGAGCCGAACTGAGCGCCCCAGCCATCATGGGAAGCGTCAGTGTGAGCAGCAGCGAGATGATCCCTAACGTGATGAGGATCTCGACCAGTGTGAAACCTGCGCGCAGCGGGCGCACACTCCCCCGAGGTCGGTACTCATCCCTTCGCGCAGTTGAACGAATCGCCTTCATCACCATCCCGCCGTCGCCTGCGTCGGCTGTCTTGCTCGCAGCTCCCGTGTCTGAGGACGGGCGTATACAGGTTCTCACATATGCAATACCTCATGGATGGGTCCGAGACAAGCACAATCTCGGCGAACATCGCGTGTAAGGGTTTTGTTGCAGCCGACTGGCCAAAACTTCCGCCACCGTGACAACATCCGCCACCTCGCCGAACCCGCCCTCGTGTCGGCGTGGGAGGCCGACGGGACCAAACTCACGGTAGGCCCGGCCGCTGGCATGCATCACACTGGGCCGTTATCCTCGCCCCGCGCGCTTGCCGTGCCGCAACGCACCCCATTCAGGAAGCACACACCATGGCTAGCACCGGTACGATCGCTCAGGTCATCGGGTCCACGTTCGACGCTCAGTTTCCCGAGGATGACCTGCCGGAGATCTACAACGCCCTGAAGATCGAGACCGAACACAAGGGCAACACGATCAACCTCACAGGGGAAGTCGCCAAGCACCTCGGCGGCGGCATGGTCCGCGCCGTGGCGCTCGGCTCGACGGATGGTCTCACACGGGGCATGGCCTGCCGGGACACCGGCGATGCCGTCACCGTACCCGTCGGCGAGTGCGTGCTCGGCCGAGTCTTCAACCTGCTCGGCGACCCCGTCGACGAAAAAGGCCCCGTCACCGTCGAGAAACGCAGCCCGATCCACCGAGAGCCGCCCGAGTTCGTCGAACTCGACCCCAAGACCGAGATGCTGCCGACCGGCATCAAGGTCATCGACCTGCTCTGCCCGTACGTCCGAGGCGGCAAAATCGGCCTGTTCGGCGGGGCGGGCGTCGGCAAAACCGTCATCATCCAGGAACTCATCGCACGCGTCGCCAAAAACTTCGGCGGGTACTCCGTCTTCGCCGGCGTCGGTGAACGCACACGTGAAGGCAACGACCTGTGGCTCGAAATGGCGGAAGCCGAGTACACCGATGAGACCGGCCAGACGGCGTACGTGCTCGACAAGGTCGCCATGGTCTTCGGCCAAATGAACGAGCCGCCCGGGTCACGCCTGCGCGTCGGCCTGTCCGCACTCACGATGGCGGAGGAGTTCCGCGATTCCTCCGGAAAAGAAACGCTGCTGTTCATCGACAACATCTTCCGCTTCACACAGGCAGGCTCGGAAGTCTCCGCGCTGCTCGGCCGAATGCCCTCCGCAGTGGGATACCAGCCGACGCTCGGCACGGAAATGGGCGAACTGCAGGAACGCATCACCTCGACCAGCAAGGGCGCGATCACATCCGTGCAGGCCATCTACGTCCCGGCCGACGACCTGACCGACCCAGCCCCGGCGACGACGTTCGCCCACCTCGATGCCTTCGTCGTCCTCGAACGCAGCATCACTGAGAAGGGCATCTACCCTGCCGTCGATCCACTCGCCTCGACGTCGCGCATCCTCGATCCGCAGATCATCGGCGAACGTCACTACGACATCGCCAAACGCATCCAGCAGATCCTTCAACGCTACCGCGACCTGCAGGACATCATCGCCATCCTCGGCGTCGATGAACTCTCCGAAGAGGACAAGCTCATCGTCGCCCGAGCACGCAAGATCGAACGCTTCCTCAGCCAGCCCTTCCACGTCGCGGAGGTCTTCACGGGACTGCCCGGTGTCGATTCGCCGCTCGAGGAGACGATCGACTCATTCGAGCGCATCGTGGCAGGCGAAGGCGACGACCTGCCCGAAGCGGCCTTCATGTACGTCGGCACGCTCGACGACGCCCGCGCCAAGGCCGAGAAGATGCAGGCGGAATAAGCCGCTCGCGGCTTCGCGCGGTACGGATTCCCGTTTCCCAGGCGTGAGCATCCCAGCGGATGAGCCTCTCATTGGATCGTGAGACGGTAGACTACATACCGGCGCACCCGTAGCTCAGTTGGATAGAGCATCGCTTTCCTAAAGCGGAGGTCGCAGGTTCGAGTCCTGCCGGGTGTATTTCCGCATTGCATAGCATCCATTTGCACAGTGTCGCTTTGAGCCTTGTTTTGTAGGGGTTTTTGAGCGCTGCGCTCATCGGCGCACTGCGCACTCTCATCGCGTAGCTTTGTGTTGATTCGCAGCGTTTCGCGCTCGCGTTGCGTAGTGTACTGCGGGCGCTTTTCGTCACGTGTTGCGGACGCATCATCCGTCCCGGTCGCTCGCATCGTTTCGCTTTCCGGTCGAGGCGATTGCACCGCAGGCAACCGATCCAGCGCCCCGGCCAAGTCGTGAACGCCCAACCGGGTGTAGGTGTTCATCGTCAGCTTCGGGTCACTGTGGCGCGCCAACTCTTGGGCCTCTCGCACGCTTGCCCCGCTCCGGATCAGCGCCGTGATGAACGTTCCGCGCAAGCTGTGGAAGTCGCAGACCGCCCCATTGCCGTCGTGGTAGGTCAGGAAGTCCGACCGCCGACGTTCGCGCCGTTCGTCAGGGTCCACCGTCGCCCGTATCCACCACGCCCTTGCCCGCCGCAGGTCGAGCCGCATCATGTCAGCCGTCCGGTCGGGCAGGGCGAACACGGGCCGTCCAGCGGGCTTGTGCGCCATCCAGGGCCGCAGTAGGTCCGCAAGGTCGGGACGGATCGGTTGCCGGTCCCGGCGTTTCCGCTTGCTGTGGGCCGCTTGCACCACGATTGCCGGGTTGTCATCGTCCAGGTCGAAGTCCTGGGGCCGCAGCGTTCGCAGTTCATTCCGGCGCAAGCCGGAGCCGGTCGCAACGCGGTACGCAATGGCCCGATCCGGCCCGCTGAGTCCCCGATATGCCGGGCCGCGCTCGGCTGCGTCGATCAGCCGACTCAACTCCGCAACGTCCAGCGGGCGACGATTCCGGGTCTGTCCGACGACTTTGACCATGCTGACGCCCGGCAACGGGTCCAGCGCCAAGCGCCGCTCGGCCACTGCCCACCGGAGAAACTGCCGGAGCGCTTGCAGGTGGCCGTTGATCGTCCTGGGGGCAGCGCCGTCGGATTGCATTTGCTGGACCGCCTGAGTCACCGGCCCCGGTTCGATGTCAGCCAAGGTCTCGAAGCCGCAGGCATCCAGCATGCGCCGGACGCGGGCGAGCACCATGCCGATGCGCTTGTCGGTGATGCTCTTGGCCCTGAGCGACGTTTCCCAATCCGTCAGGTGTTCGTCGATCGGTCGGCGCGCTTGCTGGGCCATCGCCTCAGCCCGCCCGTCGATCACGCCGGCGCGCCGCAGCATCGCATCGTCGGTGCGCTTGCCGAGAACGCGCGCCGCCTTGGCCTTGTCGCGGCAGAAGGTCGATCGTTCGACGCGCTTGCCGCTGTCGTTGTACCAGCTTGCAATCCACGGGCCGCCCGTCTTTCGCTGGAACAAGCTGCCCGAGCCGTTGCCGCGCTGTCGTTGTTTTGCCATCGTGCCTCACTTACCTTTCTGTCGATCGAGTCGCCCACACCGTATCACCTCTGGCCACACTCGCCACGAATGGGCGAGCGCGCACACAGAGCGGGCGGACACAAAAACAAAGCGCCGTGCACATAAATCTGCGTCAATCACCGGCGGGCCGCCCTCCCCTCCCACCCGGCCGGGAGGACCCGTGCTGTGTGTGATACAAGGCGGACCGGGCCGCAACGGGGCGCTCGTCTGTGATGTCGCCAGAGCCGTCGTCGTCGCCGCGTGTGCCGTCCGTCGATGTCGGGCCGATCGACACGCACCGGATGCGATGCGAACGCAGCAGGCGCTTCAGGACCGCCCGCAACCCGCGCACGTCGTCACCGTCGGGAAGTAGAAGCTCGACCATGATGCGGCGCGGTCCGGTCACGATCGTCGCCCTTTCGCCTTGCGTCCATTCTTGCCCTTGCCTTTGCGCGCGTCCTCATCGTCGTCCGCCTTGGGCGGCCGCACGACGTAGCGCACGCGCGCGGGCAAGTTCGCTTCGACATCGCGCTCTAGTTCGTGCGGGGGTTGGGCAACCTGGTACTGAGCGAAGTACTTCGCCGCCATCAAAACCCGCAGTTCCGCGCGAATCTGAGCGACCACGCCGACCGGCGCGATCAGCATCGCGTCCGCCTTGTCCAGTTCGCCCTTGCTTTGCGGGACTGGCTGGGCTGCAAGGCACTTCACGCCGGAAACCTCTGCCAGCGCAGCCGCAGCCGCCTGAATCTGCGTGTCGCTGTCAGCTTCGATGACGAGAACACACTGCTGAACGTCGTCAGTCATTCGCCGCCCTCCCGTTGTCCGTTCGTGCTCGGCATGAGAACGATGTCATCGCTGTCAACTTCCAGCGGCGCGATCGAATAGCCGTCAAGCGTCACACCGTTGTCGGGGTGCCACTTCAGCGGCTGACCATCGACCGCGTAGCCGCACAGCGTCTTAATCTCGCCGTTGCGGGCAAGGCTGAGCACTTCCTCCCGGCTCGCCATGCGGTCGGCCGGAGTGAGGTTTCGCAACTTCCACGCGGTCAGTCCGCCGGGATTTTCTGTCGCTTCGTCCGCCGCCGCGCGCATGCCGATCAGGCGGATCAGCGCGGGCGACAAGTCGGCCCGCGCCGCCAGTTCCGCGACCGCCTTGCCCATGACGCCCTTGCGTTGCAGTTCCGCTTCTCTGAGAGTGAAACCACCATCATCATTCCGGGCTTGTGTTGCTGGTGTGTTCAATGGGGTGTTCATACATGTGTTGGCCCCCCCTTTTCGACGGGGTTGACGACGCGCCCTGTCAGGGTTGGCGACGCTCCCTGTCGGGGTTGGAGTACGCGCCCTGTCGGGGTTCAACCCTGTCGATTCTGTCGGGGTTGGCGTGTGGATTCGATACTGATTCGGATGCCGTCCAGCCGATCGCTCGACCGTCACAAGGCCAGCCGTTTCGAGTTCGCGGATCGCTCGGCTTGCGGTCCGCTCTGTGCAGCCGCTCAGTTTCGCCAAGCGAGTCATCGCGGGCCAGCATCGACCATCCGCGTCGCTGTGCGCCCACAACGCCAGCAGCACGCTCGTCACCGTGGGCGACAGCGAAGCCAGCGCGCCGCCGAAGATCAGCGAGCGAAGCCACGTAGCCGAGAACACGCCCGGCGTCGGCTTGGTCGGTGATGCCGTCACCGCCGCGCCCCTTGCTTGCACTGTTCGCACAGCCAATCGGCCAGTTCGCGGGTCGGGTAGAGGATCGCCTTGCCGAATCGCACGACGGGTATGCCCGATCGCGCGTCGGCTGTGATTTCCCACAACTTCCGGGGCGATAGTCCGAGCGCCGCCGCCGCCTCGATCGGGCGGAGCGCCAATCGCGGGACGGGTTCGGTCGCGGGCGTGTCGGTCGTTTGCGCGTCGGTCGTGTGCTCAGGCATCGCGCGCCCCCTTGCCCTTACGTGCTCGTTCGAGTAGGACGGCTTCGACGCTTGGAAGGTCGAAGAGGTAGCGGTTGCCAGCCTTCAGGCACGGGACGCACCCAGCTTCGGCTTCGCTGCGCAACCACCGCGTCGGAACACGTAGCGCCCGTGCAACCTGGTCTAATGGCCGTAGTTCATTCGTATCATCCATGCCCCGAGTATCCGCCGACGCTTGACCGTTAGCGGGAAGTTATGGGGCAAACTAGAGGCAAACAGTGCGCACCTACTTGCCATAGCGGGCAAGCGCGGCGCGGCCCTTGTCGGTGATACCTTCGCCCCCGCGCGGTCCCTTGGGCCGCTTCGTCAAACCCGCGTCCCGAAGTCTGCGAAGTCGGTCGCCCAGGCTGCGACGGCTAATACGAGTGTCGGCTTCAATCGTGGGCTGGGTGCATAGCACGCCCGCCTTGTCCAGCGCGCGAAGAATGGCAACGTCGTCGCCGTCCAGGGCCAGCGTTTCGGCTGCCTCCGCCGTTTCGCCAACCGCGACCACTGGCGAGTCGTCTGCGCGCTCACTCGCTTCAACTTGGAGTAGGACACCGGCCCGCTGCTGTTCTTCGGCGAGTATCCGAGCATCCGATCGCACTCTCACCACGCGCTCCGCCTCCCGCTCCGCCGCCAAGTCCGCTTCCAAATTGCGCAGGGGTGAGGGGGGAACGTGCGCAGTACTGGCAGCGCCGAACGGGCCAAGTCCTGCCAGCTTGCTTAGGGCCTGGACCTCCGCCCCCAGCTTGTGCAAGGCTGCGGACGGGACGCGCGCCAGCTTGATGAGATCGGCCTGCGGGCCGAGCACCTGTTTGATCGCGTCAATCTCGGCCTGCTGCTCCGCGACCGCTTTGCGGAACGGGACTTCGTCGTCCGCCGCATCGTCGATCGGGTCACGGCCGGATGATTCGGATTCAGGTTGCTTGTGCATCGGAACCTCGTTTCGCAAGCCGGGCCGACCGGCCAGGGCGGGCAACGAGGTGCAACCCGTCCGGGCCAGTCGTGGCGACGACGATCAATCGTCAACCCGACGCCCCATTCTACCCCCGCAACTTCCCAACGCCGTAGACCCCCCAATCACGCGCGCGACGTGGAAAACTCCCGCGCCGCCAGCCCGTCACCGCCCAGCCGCACGCCCGCTATTCCCCGTCCCCCGCGCAAGAAAGAAACTGTGTCCAAGTCGGGGACTCATCTTGCGGCCCTGTTCTGGAAATCTTTCCGGGGGTAGTACCTAAAAAGCGCAACCCCATGCCGGACCACGGAGGCATCGCTTCAGCCGATCGCGCCGACCATCGCCAAGATGCCCACACGGATCGGAGCGGGCAGGTCCGGCCAAGCGTCGATGACCCGGCGCAGCTCGTCATCGGGAGCCGATTCCCGCGTGCTACTGCGTAGTCTACTGCGGGCGCTCGGCTCGGACGGCTCACAAGTCTCGGTGCTGTCGGCACTTGCAGAATCGAGCATCGCTTTCCTAAAGCGGAGGTCGCAGGTTCGAGTCCTGCCGGGTGTATTTCCGCGCCGAATCGCATCGCTTTCCGGTCGAGGTGATTGCACCGCAGGCAGCCGATCCACCGCCCCGGCCAGAACATGGATGTGGCCTGCTCACGAGAGACGATTGTATCCGATGGCGGCGGGCGGCTCGGGCGCACCCCGCTCCTGCTGCAGCGCTCCTCTGCGCACACAAAAACCCCGCTCATCGAAATGAACGGGGCTTGCGTGAATCACTCCCAGCCTGTCGGCTGGAGGGCCTGTTTGGCCCGTGAACAGTTGGGTTGCCATCACAGCACGTCGCCGCGCTGTTCTCCCGATGGGAATCGGGACGAGACTATGCTGACTTATCGCGACGAAAAGATCGCTCTTATCGCCGGTCTAAGTGTATCCCTTAGAAAGGAGGTGATCCAGCCGCAGGTTCCCCTACGGCTACCTTGTTACGACTTAGTGCCAGTCATCGGGCTTACCGTCGGCAGGCGC